>CAYOMD010000010.1:0-72839 GCA_964404985.1 uncultured Sphingomonadaceae bacterium | reverse complement strand
ATACGATCAATCTGGGCCTGTCCAGAAAAATCGTCACTCACGTATATAATTCCCAATTGAAACTGAGGCCGGGTCTGCCAAGCCGGTTGTGCTTGAAGCCATCTACACGGGTGAGTCCCAATCCTTGCTCTCTGGGGGCAGAGACCGTCAGACGCGCTACCTCGACAATCTCGATCTGACGCTTGCGTTGGATATGGACTCTCTGGTCGGCGCGCGTGGCCTTACCCTGTTTGCCTATGGTCTTTACAACAACGGTGTCAGCTTCAGCGGTGATGTCGGCGATGTCCAGGTCAGCTCCAATATCGAGACCGGGGTACGCGCCGTCCGGCTGTATGAGGCCTGGGCCGAACAGCAGCTATTCGGGGAGAGGGCAAGCATAAGGTTCGGACTCTACGACTTGAACAGTGAGTTCGATGTCCTAGAGGTCGCCAATCTGTTTCTGAATGCCTCTCATGGTATCGGGCCAGATATCGCACAGTCCGGAATAAATGGCCCATCCATCTTCCCCTCGACATCGCTTGCAGCGCGACTTTCGGTCTCGCCTGTTGAAGGACTGATCCTTCGCCTTGCCGTGCTCGACGGCGTGCCCGGCGACCCAGACCGGCCACGACGCACAACAGTCCGCCTTTCCGGTGAGGACGGTGTACTACTAATCGGGGAAGCGGATTATCAACGTGGTGACTGGCGGATAATCGCTGGCGGCTGGGGCTATACCGCGCAGGCGGTGGATCTCGTTGCATCGGAGGCAGCCGGCGAGGAGGTTGGTGGTCCAGGTGGCAATCGCGGGGGCTATCTGCGCGGCGAATGGACCATGTGGCGCGACCCGGCTAGGCAAGGGCGCACGCTTTCCGGCTTTGCGCGGGTCGGTTTTGCTGATCGCCGCTACAACGAGTTTAGCCGCTTCTATGGCGTCGGGCTGGTGGCGACTGGCTTATCTGCTGCCCGCCCGGACGACCAGCTTGGCATTTCTGTAGCCCGTGCAGTGGCTGGGCAGCCAGCGCGGACCGTGGCAACTGTTTCAGGATCGGAAATCGAGCACGCAGAAACGTCATTGGAACTGACCTGGCGGGCACCGATCACTGACTGGCTGACACTTCAGCCAGATCTGCAATACATCATCAACCCGGGTCTTGACCCGTTGGCAAGCAACGCCGTGACTTTCGGCTTTCGGTTTGAATTGGCTTGGTCAAACTGATTCAACTTGGAACGGTCAGTATCAAGTTTGTGATGTGAAAACGCATCTGTCATCGGATGGTCTTACCACTCACGCAGCCTGCCGTGCCTTGGCAAGCAAGGGTGCGAGATAGCGCCCGGTGTGGGAGGCTGGCGCTGCTGCCACCTCCTCCGGCGTGCCGGTGGCAACGATCTCGCCGCCCTTGTCGCCGCCGTCCGGTCCCAGGTCCACGATCCAGTCCGCGGTTTTGATGACCTCGAGGTTGTGCTCGATAACGACCACCGTGTTGCCGGTGTCGACCAGCGCGTGCAGCACTTCCATCAGCTTGCGCACATCCTCGAAATGCAGGCCGGTGGTCGGCTCGTCCAGGATGTAGAGCGTCTGCCCGGTCGCCCGCCGGCTGAGCTCCTTGGCGAGCTTGACCCGTTGTGCTTCACCGCCCGAGAGCGTCGTCGCCTGCTGGCCGATCTTGATGTAGCCGAGCCCGACCTCGTTCAGCATCGCCAGCTTGTCGCGGATCGAGGGCACCGCCTGGAAGAACGCCAGCCCGTCCTCGATGGTCATGTCCAGTACATCGGCGACTGACTGACCCTTGAAGCGGACCTCCAGCGTCTCGCGGTTGTAGCGCGCGCCCTTGCAGACGTCGCAAGTGACATAGACGTCCGGCAGGAAGTGCATCTCGATTTTCAGCACGCCGTCGCCCTGGCAAGCCTCGCAGCGGCCGCCCTTGACGTTGAAGCTGAACCGGCCGGGCTTGTAACCGCGCACCAGCGCTTCCGGCAGGCCGGCGAACCAGTCTCGGATCGGGGTGAAGGCCCCGGTGTAGGTCGCAGGGTTGGAGCGCGGGGTGCGGCCGATCGGCGACTGGTCAATGTCGATGACCTTGTCGAAATACTCCAGCCCCTCGATGGAGTCGTGCGCACCGGGCACACCGCGCGCGCCCATCAGCCGCTTGGCCGCTGCCGTGTAGAGCGTATCGAGCGTCAGCGTCGACTTGCCGGAGCCGGAGACGCCGGTGATACAGGTGAAGGTGCCGACCGGCAGCCTCGCGGTCACACCTTTCAGGTTATTGGCGCGCGCGCCGCTGATCTGCAGCCACTGACCCGTGCCGGTGCGACGCTTGGCGGGCACCGGGACACTGCGCACGCCGGAGAGATATTGCCCGGTCAAGCTCTCAGTGTGCGCCATGACTGCGGCAGGCGTCCCCTGCGCAATGATGGCACCGCCATGGACACCGGCCCCCGGCCCCATGTCGATCACATGGTCTGCTGCCAGGATCGCATCCTCGTCATGCTCGACCACCAGCACGCTGTTGCCGAGGTCACGCAGGCGTTTCAGCGTCTCCAGCAGCCGGTCATTGTCCTTCTGGTGCAGGCCGATTGACGGCTCGTCGAGCACGTAGAGCACGCCGGTCAGCCCCGAGCCGATCTGGCTGGCCAGGCGGATGCGCTGGCTCTCGCCGCCGGACAGGGTGCCTGAGTTCCGGCTGAGGTGCAGGTAATCCAGCCCGACATTGTTGAGGAAGCCCAGCCGCTCGACGATCTCTTTCAGCACTTTCTCGGCAATCGCCGCCTGTTTCTCACTGAGGCCCGGCCCTAATCCGGAGAACCAGGCCAGCGCTTCGGCCACCGATTTGGCGGTCGCGTCGGAGATGGTGAGGCCGCCAATCTTGACGGCCAGGGCTTCGGGCTTGAGCCGGGCACCATGGCAGCTCTCGCACGGGGCAGACGACTGATAGCGGGACAGTTCCTCCCGCATCCAGGCCGACTCGGTCTCCTTCCAGCGGCGGTCGAGATTGCCGATCACCCCTTCAAACGCTTTATTGGTCTCAAAACGGCGGCGGCCATCCTCGAACTGCAGCGGGATTTCGACGCCGCGGGTGCCGTGAAGGATCGCATCGCGGGCAGTCTCCGGCAGCTCCGCCCAGGGCGCGCGCATGGACACGCTGTAGTGCCGGGCGATGCTTTCCAGAACCTGCATGTAATAGGGCGAGGGCGGGTTAGCCTTGGACCAGGGCTGTACGGCGCCATCGATCAGGGACAGGCTTTCATCCGGCACCACCAGTGCGGGATCGAAGTAGAGCTTCTGGCCAAGACCATCACAGGCCGGGCAGGCACCATGCGGGCTGTTGAAGGAGAACAGCCGCGGTTCGATCTCGGCGATGGTGAAGCCGGAGACGGGGCAGGCAAACTTCTCCGAGAACAGGATGCGTTCGGGTTCCTTCGCGCCATCAGCCGTATCGGCAAACTCGGCGATGGCCAGACCCTCGGCAAGCTTGAGCGCCTGCTCCATCGAGTCTGCGAGTCGGCCTGCCAGATCGGGCCGCACCACTACCCGGTCCACCACCACTTCGATATCGTGCTTCAGCTTTTTGTTGAGGGCCGGCGCGTCGTCAATTTCGTGGAAGGCCCCGTTGATCTTGACCCGCTGATAGCCCTGACGCTTCAGCTCCAGCAGTTCCTTGCGGTACTCGCCTTTGCGGCCGCGCACGATGGGCGCGAGCAGGTACAGGCGCGTGCCCTCCGGCAGGGCGAGGATGCGGTCGACCATCTGGCTGATGGTTTGCGCCTCGATCGGCAGGCCGGTTGCCGGGGAATAGGGGACACCAACCCGCGCCCAGAGCAGGCGCATGTAGTCGTAGATCTCGGTGACAGTCGCAACGGTCGAGCGCGGATTCTTGGAAGTGGTTTTCTGCTCAATCGAGATGGCCGGCGACAGGCCGTCGATCTGGTCGACATCCGGCTTCTGCATCAGCTCCAGGAACTGGCGCGCATAGGCCGAGAGAGACTCGACATAGCGGCGCTGGCCCTCGGCATAGATGGTATCGAACGCCAGGCTCGACTTGCCGGAGCCGGACAGGCCGGTGACCACCACCAGCCGGTCCCGCGGGATGTCAACGCTCACGTTCTTGAGGTTGTGCTCGCGCGCGCCGCGCACGGAGATATGAGTCAGCATGAACGGTCTTGTTCCATATTTGTTCAGAATGAGCAAGCGTGCGATAACGGGTTACATGGGTCAGCAAGCAGCCTTCTCAAGAAGGCTTGCATACATGGTACAGCCGGTTATCCCTGTTCGTATGAAAGAGAACAAGACCAAGGCGCATGATGCCGCAATCGGTGCATTTCTTGATGCCGTGGAGCCGGAGCGCAAGCGGACGGATGCCCGCGTGCTGTGCGATCTTTTCTCCCGACTCTCAGGAGAGCCGCCGGTGATGTGGGGTCCAAGCATCATCGGCTTCGGCCGCTATTGCTATCGCTACGACAGCGGTCGGGAAGGCGAGATGTGCCGCATAGGCTTCTCGCCGCGCAAGGCCAATCTGGTCATCTACATGCTCGATGGCTATGCAGAGCATGCAGCTGACCTTGAGCAACTGGGCAAGCATAAAACGGGCAAAAGCTGCCTGTACATCACCAGGCTCGCGGACATTGATCTTGCAGTCCTTGAGCGAATGATCCTGCGTTCGCTGGCCTGGATGAACACCAAATATCCGCAATAGACGTCACTAGCCCCGGTCTGCGTGTGCCAGCGGCAGGCTTGTGACCGGAAAACCCAGGTCGTCCGGGATGCACAGATGGTCGATGCCGTCATGCGGCTCAACATGCGGCGTAATCGGCCGGGGCGGATGTGCGCGCGTGTGTGCCAAGGCTTGCTGCGCAGTGGTGTAGGTTGCCAGGCGGTGCAGGTGCATGAGGGTCGGGAACAGCAGGCGCACACCGGATGCCTCCAGAGCGGCCTGCGGCCTTATCCACTGCGCTGCGACGACTTCCTTTCCATCCGGGGTCAGCGGCGGATCGCCCTCCAGTGCCGCCAGATAAAAGCGGGTATCGAACCGGCGCGGAATATGCAGCGGCGGGAGCCAGCGCGAGAGCGGGACCAGGTGCTCGACCGCCACGGTCACGCCGACTTCCTCATGGGCCTCGCGGATGGCAGCATGGCGGTGGGCGTATTCTGCCGGGTGGTCCCGTTGCGCTGCCCAGGCATGGTCGGCGGAGTCGACCGCGCCGCCGGGAAACACCATGGCGCCGCCAGCAAAGACCATCGTGCGGCTGCGGGTGACCATAAGCACTTCAAGCCCGTCAGTGCTGTCCCGCACAACGACCAGGGAGGCAGCCTGGCGGATATCGTTCAACGGATTTGGCCCCGGTGGCGCAGCATATGGTCGGCGAGCACCAGTGCCACCATCGCCTCGGCGACCGGGGCTGCGCGTATCCCCACACACGGGTCATGGCGGCCCTTGGTGACCACATCGATCTCTGCGCCGTCACGGCTGAGGCTCTCAACCGGCGTCAGGATCGAGGACGTGGGCTTCACCGCCATCCGCACCACCAGCGGCTGACCTGAGGAGATGCCCCCGAGTATACCGCCTGAATGGTTGGCAAGAAACTGTGCTGCGCCGTCTTCGCCACGCCGCATGCGATCAGCATTCTCGACACCGGTCAGGCGTGCTGCGGCAAAGCCGTCGCCGATCTCGACGCCCTTGACCGCATTTATGGACATCAGCGCGCTGGCCAGGTCCGCATCGAGCTTGCCGTAAAGCGGTGCGCCCCAGCCGGCGGGCACGCCGGTCGCGGTCACCTCAACGACGGCACCCAGCGAATTGCCGTTCTTGCGAGCCGTATCGACCGCATTGGCCCAGGTGTCGACAATGCCGGGGTCCGGCGAGAAGAACGGGTTGGTATCAATCGCCGCAAGATCGGCGCGGGTGCGGTCGATGGCGATGCCGCCCAGCTCGACAAGGTAGCCATGGATGGTGACATCTTGGCCCAGAACCACGCGCGCAACTGCCCCGGCGGCGACCCGGGCCGCCGTTTCCCGGGCGGATGATCGCCCGCCGCCCCGATAGTCGCGGATGCCGTATTTGGCATCATAGGTGTAGTCAGCGTGGCCGGGGCGCCACTGCGCAGCGATGTCGCCATAGTCCTTCGAGCGCTGGTCGGTATTCTCGATCAGCAGGCTGATGGGCGTGCCGGTGGTCTGGCCCTCGAAAACCCCGGAGAGGATGCGCACGGCGTCCGGCTCCTGCCGCTGGGTGGTGAAGCGCGACTGGCCGGGGCGGCGCTTGTCGAGATAGGGCTGGATGATGGCCTCACTGAGCGGCAGGCGCGGCGGGCAGCCATCGACCACCACGCCGAGCGCCGGGCCGTGGCTCTCGCCCCAGGTGGTGATGCGGAACAGGTGGCCGAAACTGTTGTGGCTCATGGGCGATCTGGTCCTTTATGCCGCAGTTATGCCGCAGTCGTTGGAGGGGCACCCCTCACCCCGACCCTCTCCCCCAAGGGGAGAGGGGGATGGCTGCTCATGACCCTCTCCCTTCAGGGGAGAGGGTGGCGCGGGAACCGCGCCGGGTGAGGGTATTGCCGCTGTGATCACCAACAGAACACCCTCAAGGTTGGTCAGTACATCGCTGTTGGTAAAGCGCAACACCCGGAAATCCTGAGACTCGAGGTAGGCCGTGCGCCGAGCATCATGCGCTTCACGGCCAGCATGGCTGTCGCCATCAATTTCGATCACTATTTTCGCGTCAAGTGCCACAAAGTCGGTGATGTAATTGCCGATCCACACCTGCCGACGAAACTTCAGGCCGCACAGCTGACGACTGCGAACCGCCCGCCAGAGCAAGGTCTCGGCGGGTGACATATTCTTGCGCATGCTGCGGGCGCGATCCACGCCATGGTCGGGCTGCTTCATCGTGCATCTTCCAGGACATCATCCTCTGCACCCCTCACCCCGACCCTCTCCCCCAAGGGGAGAGGGGGGGTGGCTGCTCATGACCCTCTCCCTTCAGGGGTGAGCAGAGATTGCGACTAGCCGAGTGCGATGTCGGGGGCGTCCTCGGCCTTCATGCCGATGACATTGTAGCCGGCGTCGACATGATGGATTTCCCCGGTCACGCCAGAGGCAAGGTCCGACAGCAGGTAGAGGCCGGCACCGCCGACATCCTCGATGGTCACATTGCGGCGCAGCGGCGCGTTCAGCTCGTTCCATTTCAGGATGTAGCGGAAATCGCCGATGCCGGATGCGGCCAGCGTCTTGATCGGCCCGGCGGAGATGGCGTTCACCCGGATTCCGCGCGGCCCCATGTCGGCGGCGAGATACTTCACGCTGGTCTCCAGCGCCGACTTGGCAAGGCCCATGACGTTATAGTGCGGCACCACTTTTTCCGCGCCGTAGTAGGTCAGGGTCAGCAGCGATCCGCCATTCGGCATCATGGCCTCAGCCCGTTTGGCGACCGCCGTAAAGGAATAAACGCTGATGTTCATGGTCATCAGGAAGTTGTCGAGGCTGGTATCGACATAGCGGCCGCGCAGCTCGTCCTTGTTGGAAAAGCCGATCGCATGGACCACGAAGTCCAGTGTCTCCCAATGCCGGGCGATCTCGGCGAACGCCGCGTCCAGCGACTCCATGTCGCCGGCATCGCACGGGGTAACAATGGTGGAGCCGACTTCGGCCGCCAGCGGGCGCACCCGCTTTTCCAGTGCGTCACCGACATAGGTGAAGGCAAGCTCCGCGCCTTGTGCATGCAGGGCTTTGGTAATGCCCCAGGCCAGAGATTTCTCGTTGGCGAGGCCCATGATGAGGCCGCGCTTGCCGCGCATGAGGTCTGACATGAATGCTCCTTATGCAATGTGCAACACGCCGCGCTTTTGTGACGAGCCGCAAGCGGGTGGTCAAGCAGACCTCATGCGTCCTCGCTGAACCCGCGCTTCGCCGGGCCTGCTCCGGGCCAGCTGTCAACGAAGGCGCGCAGGGCATCGTCTGCGGACGGCAGGTCGACCAGCAGCCGCACCATCTGGTCGCCGCGCCCGCCATCCTTGCGGACAAAGCCGCGGCTTCGCAGTCGTAGCTGCCGCCCGCTGGTGGAGCCGGCAGGCACGGCCAGCATCACCGGGCCGTCCACCGTCGGCACCCGAATGCTCGCCCCGCGCACCGCCTCACTCAGGCTGATTGGCAGGTCGAGGATTACGGTCTCGCCGTCCCGCTTCAGGTGCGGGTGCGGCTGGATCCGCAGGGTGACCAAAGCGTCACCGACACCGCCCGGGCCGGGTGCGCCCTGGCCGGTCAGGCGGATTTGCTGGCCATCGGTCAGGCCTGCGGGCAGCTTGATCTCGATGGTCTTGCCACCGCGCAAGGTCAGGCGCTGTGGCAGACCGCGCGCCGCCTGGTCGAAGGGAATATCGAGGCCATAATTTATCGTCTGGCCGCGCGCGCTGCGGGCCTGTGTGCGTTGCCCGCCGAATTCCGCGCCGAACGGGCGGCCGCCCGGACGGGCGCCGCCGCTGAACAGGTCCGTAAACATCTCGAACGGATCGCCCTCGAACCCGGCACTGCGGGCGTGGGGTTTGTAGCCGTGCGCGTGCGCGCCGCTGAAGCCGCGCGGGTTGCCGTCCGCGTCAATCTCGCCGCGGTCGAACTGGCTCCGTTTGGCCTCGTCGCCCAGCAGGGCGTAAGCGGCGGACACACGCTTGAACCGCTCTGTATTGGCCGGATTGTCCGTGTTGCGGTCCGGGTGCAGCTCCTTGGCGAGCGTGCGATAGGCCTTCTTGATGTCTTCGTCGCTGGCCGTGCGCGGCACACCGAGTACTTCATAGGGATTTTGCGCCACGTACCTCTCCTTGAGTGTTGTATTATTGCAACATGTGGCGTTCTGCAAGTGCTAACGCGTGCCTTGCCCCCCGTTATACGAAAGACTAGCTGTTGCGGACGAAAGGTTCCTCATGACTGACCCATTTTCCCTGTTCGGCGACTGGTTCGCCGAGGCTGCGCAGAGCGAGCCGAACGATCCGAACGGCATGGCGCTGGCTACCGTCGGGCCGGACGGTCAGCCGTCGCTGCGCATGGTGCTGCTGAAGGATTGGGGGACGGATGGTTTTGTCTTCTACACCAATTTCGAGAGCCGCAAGGGCCATGAGTTGCAAGCACACCCGCGGGCAGCGCTGCTGTTCCACTGGAAGTCGCTGCGCCGGCAGGTGCGGATCGAGGGGCCGGTGTCGGTTGTGTCTGACGAGGAGGCGGATGCCTATTTCGCCAGCCGGCCGCGCGATTCGCAGATCGGTGCCTGGGCGTCCGATCAGTCTCGCCCGATGGAAGGGCGGGCAGAATTCCTGAAGCGCATCGCCGTGCAGACGGCACGCTTCGGGGTGGGTGTGGTCACGCGCCCGCCACACTGGTCCGGTTTCCGGGTGGACCCCGTCTATTTCGAGTTCTGGCGGGACCAGCGCTTCCGCCTGCACGAGCGCACGACCTTTACCAAGGACGGCGAGGGCTGGCGGGAAGGGCTGCTTTACCCGTGAGCGCGCCACTTGCCGCAGCACGGGCAATGCAGCGTGCCAGCATGGCCTCGGTCGCGGTGGCGCTGACCCTGGCCGGCCTGAAGATTTATGCTGTGGTACAGACCGGTGCGCTCTCGGTCCTGGGTTCGCTGCTCGATACCCTGCTGGATGTGATAGCGTCTCTGGTGACGCTGTTCGCCGTTCGAGTCGCGACCCAGCCCGCCGACGAAGACCACCGGTTCGGCCATGGCAAGGCAGAGGCAATTGCCGCCCTGTTCCAGACCAGCCTGATCATCGGGTCTGGCCTCGCGCTGATCCTGGCGGCAGGCAACCGGCTGCTGCACCCGCATGCGGTCACGGCGCCGGATGTCGGCATTGGGGTATCCTTGGTCGCCATCGTCGCGACGCTGGCGCTGGTTGTCTATCAGCGGCAGGTGGTGCGTATGACTGGTTCACTCGCGGTCGATACCGACCGGCTCCACTATGAAAGCGATCTGGCGCTGAATTGCGCGGTGATCGCAGCACTGGCGCTGGAAAGCTGGTTCCGCTTTACCGGAGCCGATGCGGCATTCGGGGTCGGTATCGCCGCATATCTTATCTGGGGCGCACAAAAATCTGCACGTCGCGCCATCGACATGCTGATGGACCGGGAGTGGGACGAGGCACGGCGCACACAGATTGTGGCTGCCGTGACTGCTCATCCGGATGTGCGCGGCATCCACGAACTGCGCACCCGGACCAGCGGTCTCGACAGCTTTGTGCAGTTTCATATTTGGCTCGATCCGGAGTTGCCGGTCAAACGCGCGCATCGCATCGTTGATGAGGTGGAGGGGAGGGTGCGTGCGCTCTTTCCCGATGTCGAGGTACTGATCCACGTCGATCCGGCGGGGATCATCGAACAGGGCGAGCGCGACCCCGACCACCAGTTGCTTGACCCCATGTCTGCCGCCAGCCGCTTGAGGAGCCCAGGATGAGATTGCCTATCATGCGTGTCGACGCTTTCACTGACCAGCCGTTCCGGGGCAATCCGGCGGCGGTCATGCCGCTTGACCACTGGCTGGACGATGCGCTGCTGCAAGCGATCGCTGCCGAGAACAACCTGGCCGAGACCGCCTATTTCGTTGCCGATACCACCGGTGCTGCCGATTATGAACTGCGCTGGTTCACCCCGACGGTTGAGGTGGCGCTGTGCGGACACGCAACACTTGCCAGCGCGCATGTGCTCTGGACGCATCTGGGCTTTATAGGAGACGTCATCACGTTTCGCACCCGCGAGTCCGGCATCCTGCGCGTCGTGCGCCAGGCAGACGGCAAGCTGGCACTCGACTTCCCTGCCTATCGCCTGTCCCCTGTTGACGCGCCGGCGCTGGCCGCCGCGCTGGGTGGTGCGCCAGAGATACTGCTCGCAGGCGGGATCTGGTGCATGGCGGTCTACGCCAGCCAGGCAGAGATTGCCGCACTCACCCCGGACCTCCGGGCCATCAAGGCGCTCGGGCAGATGGTGATCGCAACCGCGCCCGGTGACACGGCTGACTTCGTCTCCCGCTTCTTTGCGCCCGCCCATGGTGTGGACGAGGATGCGGTTACCGGGTCCGCGCACTGCCGCCTCATCCCTTACTGGGCCGAGCGCTTGGGCAAGACCGATCTCTATGCCGAGCAGATATCCAGCCGGCTGGGCCGGCTCTGGTGCCGGGACTACGGCGCGCGCGTCGATATAGCGGGCCATTGTGTCGACACATTGATCGGTGAAGTGCTGGTGTAGAGCAACGGGCTTTAAATCCGCATCAGCCGGGTGGCAGGCTCAAACGCGGATTTTAAGCCCAAAGTTGCTCTATGAACCCAAAAATCTAAAGCATCTTTGCCCCTTAAATGTGACAAATCGCTTTTCCCAGATGTGGGTCAAATTGAGGGCGCGATGCTTTAGTACGCCAATGCATCTTGGCATCTTTGCAGGACAATGGCGACAAGATCTCTCACAAGCGGCCTAGGTTAGGGGTGCCACTCGGGCCGGTTTTCGTCTATGATCCCTGCAGGAGAAAGAAATGCCGCCTTTGCCCCGCCATCCCCGGATCAGTGTCGATATGGATACCTGTTTCGGTCGACCAAGGATCACCGGTACCCGCATCAGGGTTGCGGATATCCTCAATATGATGGGTACAGGCATGACCGAGGCAGAGATCCTAGATGAATATCAAGACCTGCAAGTCGACGATATTCGCGCGGTCCTGACTTACGCAGCCGAGGGCGGCGACCACCCTGTGATTATGGCGGCTGAGTGAAATTCCTGCTTGATGCTCATTTGCCGGTTCGCCTTGTCATGTGGTTTGAAGAGAGAGGGCATATCGCGCAGTGTGTTGCGGAAGTGCTCAATCCCGCGGCAAGCGATCACAGTGTTGCCAAATATTGCTATACGCATGATTATATACTGGTCTCAAAAGACAGTGATTTTTTCCTGATTCAAAAGATTATGCCATTCCGTTTTGTATGGTTGCGCTCCGGTAATAGCAGTACTCGTGCGCTTGAGTCTTGGCTTGAGCCTCGGTGGCCCCCGCTTCTGGAAGCGCTGGGGCGGGGAGACACTTTCATAGAACTGCTGTAAGTGTGGCGGGCTTGACGCTACTCCCAGTTCCAGCGCTCTGCTGCGGCGTCATCCGTAGTGCGGGCGGCGACCCAGCGGCTGCCGCCGCCCGTTTGCTCCAGCTTCCAGAACGGGGCTTTGGTTTTCAGCCAGTCCATGAGGAACTGCGCGGCCTCGAACGCGGGCTGCCGGTGGGCGCTGGCGGTGGCAGCCAGCACGATCTGGTCCCCCGGCATCAGGCGACCGTAACGGTGGATGATAGTCAGCCCGAGCAACGGCCAGCGCCGCATCGCATCCTCGGCCAGTGCGGTCAGTTCTCGCTCTGCCATGCCGGGGTAGTGTTCGAGGGTCATGGCGCTCAAGTGCTCGCCCTCGTGGTGCGCGCGCATCAGTCCGGTGAAGCCGACCAGCGCGCCGGCACCCGCCGCGCGGGACCGCAGCGCCGCCATCTCGGCCGCATAGTCGAAATCCCCCGACTGGACGCGGACCACGATCATCCGCCGGTCACCGGCGGGAATAGCGCCACTTCGTCCCCATCATGGATAGCATGGTCCAGGCGTACGTGCGCCTGGTTGACCGCTACCCGGAGCGCCGCGCGGTCTGCCAGGGCTGCCGCATGGCCGGCACTGCGCAGCGCCAGCCAGTCCAGCAGAGCTGCGACGTGTGTAATGCCCGCCGGCACCGCCAGCCGTTCTTCCGCCATGCCGATGCGTTCGCGGACCCAGGCAAAGTAGAGCAGGGTGATCATAAGAGGCTCTGGTGCATCACAAAAACATCCACATAGCCAAGCGTGGCGTGATGATAGGCCCCCGGCACCCGGCCGACGATGGTGAAGCCGATACTCTGCCACAGATGCACGGCTGGCGCATTGGTCGAGACCACAAAATTGAACTGCACTGCGCGGTAGCCCTGTGCGCGCGCCGTCTTGAGCGAGTGCAGGCCCATGGTCCGGGCGATGCCGCGCCCGCTGGCAGTCTCTGCAACCATATACCCGGCATTCGCCACATGGGCACCACCGCCAGGATGGTTGGGTTTGAGATAGTAGGTGCCGACAACGTCACCAGCATCCTGCGCAACGAACACCTGCCGCTCCGGTGCGCACCAGGCGGCGCGTGCGTCTGCTTCCGTCATGGTACGCGACAGGGCAAAGGTCTCCCCGGCGCGGATCACCGGCTCCAGAATCTTCCAGAGGGCTGAAAAGTCCTCCGCAGTGGCCGGGCGGATCACCAGGTCAGGCAAGGTGCTTGATCCCCGAGCGCAGATAATCCCAGCCAGTGACCAGGGTCAGCAGGGCGGCGATCCACAACAGGCTCATGCCGATCGTGAAGGCGGGCAGGGCGGGGAACAGCGCCGGCGATGCCCCGGACAGGATGAGCGCCCCCAGCGCGATCATCTGGGCCGTGGTCTTCCATTTGGCGAGCAGGCTGACCGGCAGCGAGACACGCAGTTCGGCCAGCACTTCCCGCAGGCCGGAGACGGCGATCTCCCGCAGCACGATAATCAGCGCTGCGATCACATGGATATCGTCGATCGCGCCGGTCGCGACCAGCATCACCAGAACCGCAACCACCATCATCTTGTCCGCGATCGGATCCAGGAACTGCCCGAGCTTCGAGACCGTGCCCTGCGCGCGCGCCAGATAGCCGTCGAAGAAGTCGGTGATCCCGGCGATCACGAACAGGATGAACGCCAGCAGCGAGCCGAGCCAACCATTGTCCCACAGCAGAAGAACAAGCAAGGGGACAGCGGCGATCCGCGACAGCGTCAGCAGGTTGGGCAGATGAGTCAGCATGGAATCGCTCTAGGGTAAAGGGAGTGATCGCTCAACAGGCCAAGCGTCACGACTTGGCCTGAAATGGCGGGAAGATCATCACCCCGATGGTGATAAAGCCGGCGAGTGCTGCTGCGATCCACAACGCAGCCAGCGAAATCCGGGCGAACACCCAAGCGCCGAGCATTGCACCACCCAGCAGCCCAAGCCAGAGCAGAAGATGCGGGAGCCAGGACCAGCGGTCCCCGCCTGTCAGCGCAATGGCCAGGCGCTGGCCGAGCCGCACCAGCGTACCGGTCATGTAGGTGAGGCCGATACTGACTTCGCCATCGCGCAGGAACACGGCGTTGATGGCCCCCATCGCGAGGATCATCGCACCAACGCACAGGTGCGGCCATCCAGCGCTGCCCGCAGACGCCGCACACAGCAGGAGCAGTGTGACCAGTATCAGCACTGCGGGCTTTCGTCTGATCCCGGCAACATGTGCCGTGAGGGCACCGGCAGTGGCACCCAGTACAAATAGCAGGATGAGCGCTCCGGCGATAGATGCGGCAGTCCCGCCCTCAACAGCGCCAACCGCCAGGCGGGTGGTATTGCCACTCATGAAGGACACGAAATAGCCGCCGAGCTGGCTGAAGCCGATCGCGTCTATGTAGCCGGCCAGCGCTGACAGGCAGGCAGCGAGGACCCAGTGTCTCTTGTCGTAACGATGCATAGGGCATTGAGACTCATTTGGCCCGATCAGGTCAACTCCCGTGGAAATGATCGTAAATGGCCTGCGCCAGTGTTTGCGAGACTCCAGTGACCTTGCCGAGGTCCGCGACACCGGCATTGGTGACGGCCCTGGCGCTACCAAAGTGTAGCAGCAGGGCCTTCTTGCGGGTGGGCCCGATACCGGGGACGCCATCGAGCGGGCTCTCATTTTGTGCCTTTGCCCGTTTTGCCCGGTGGCTGCCGATGGCGAAGCGGTGTGCCTCGTCGCGCAGGCGCTGGAGGTAGAACAGCGCGGGGTCACCCGGCTCAAGCGTGAATTCCCGCCCGTCGGCCAGGTGAAATACTTCGCGCCCGGCATTGCGATCCGGCCCCTTGGCAACGCCGACTATCGGCACGTCATCGACACCTAGCGCCTCGAGAGCTGCGCGCACGGCGCTCACCTGGCCCTTGCCGCCATCGATCAGCAACAGGTCCGGCCATTCGCCCGCGTCCGCGCTGTCGTCCAAAGCGTTCTGGAAACGGCGGCGCAGCATCTCCGCCATCATGGCGAAGTCGTCGCCGGGCGCATGGTCTCCCGCCTTGAAATTGTACCGACGGTAGGCCGCTTTGCGAAACCCTTCCGGCCCGGCAACCACCATGACGCCCACGGCATGGCGGCCCTGAATATGGCTGTTGTCGTAGATTTCGATGCGGTTCAGATCGGGGTCAAGGTCGAACAGCCGGGCAATCTGGGCGATCAGCCGGGCCTGGCTGGCGGACTCGGCAAGCTTCTGGTCCAGCGCTTCCTGGGCATTACGCTGTGCCAGTTCGATCAGGGGCCGCGCACCACCGCGCTGCGGGGCCTCAACCGCAATGCGCCGCCCGGCCTTCACGCTGAGCGCCTCAGCGATAAGCGTCATTTCCTCCAGAGGGCGGTCCAGCAGCACGCGCGGGGCAGGCGGCGTCGATTCGTAGAACTGGCCCAGGAAAGCGGCAAGCACCGTATCCACGGGCTCGGCACGGTCGTGACGCGGGAAGAAGGCGCGGTTGCCCCAGTTCTGGCCGCCACGCACGAAGAACACCTGGATACAGGTGATCCCCCCGGACTGGGCAGCCGCTATCACGTCAGCATCCTCGGTGCTGCCGGCGTTCAGCCCGGTCGACTGCTGAACGTAGGTCAAGGCGCGCAGTCGATCACGCAGGACGGCCGCAGCCTCGAAGTCGAGCTGCCCGGCCGCCGCCTGCATCTGGTCGGCCAGCTGCTTCTGGATTTCCACACTCTTCCCGGAGAGGAAAGCCCGCGCGTCCTCCACAAGGGACACATAATGCTCATCGCTGATCCGGCCGACGCAGGGGGCAGAGCAGCGCTTGATCTGATGCAGGAGACAAGGGCGGGTGCGGTTGTTGAACACACTGTCCGTGCATGATCGTAACAGGAACACCCGCTGCAAGGTCTTCAGGGTGCGGTTGACCGCCGTGCCGGAGGCGAACGGCCCGTAATAGTCCGCGCCCGGTTTGCGGGCGCCGCGGTGCTTGGCAATCTGTGCGTAGGCGTGATCCCGGCGCAGGGTGATGTAGGGAAAGCTTTTGTCATCGCGCAGCAACACATTGTAGGGCGCACGTGTCTGCTTGATCAGGTTGGCTTCCAGCAGCAGGGCCTCAGCCTCCGTCTCGGTGGTGACGATCACCATGGAACGGGTTTGCGCCACCATGCGCAGCAGGCGATTCGGCAGCCGCGTGACCTGCGTATAGTTGATGACGCGCGCGCGCAGGTTGCGGGCCTTCCCCACATAGAGCACATCGCCCATCGCACTGAGCATCCGGTAGACGCCGGGGCGGGTTGGCAGGCCATCCAGCACTTTGCGGATCACCGCGACGCCCTGCTCCAGGTCCGGCGCGTCGGCCCCGGCGATCACATAGGCGGATTGCTCCTCAGACAGGCGATCAGGCAGGAACGGCGGCGTCTTGGACATCGCGCCCTATCTAGCGCTGCCAGGGCGGCGCGCCAATGGCAGGAATATCGCGTGCAGCGAATCAGGGGGTAGCAGGCGTGCTATGACTTATCCCCGGACGCTGTGGATAAGTCTGTGCGGGATAGTCTGTCACAGAGCTGTAACCCGCAGGCCGCCTTGATTGCCTGCTTGTTGCCTAAAAAACAGGCAAATCAACTAAGCCACTGATTATATTGAGAACTGTTTATGTCAATATAGTGAAGAAAAAATGACACCACAGCAGATTCGGGGTGCTATGCCTGATTCGATGACGGTTTCATGGCTGTGCACAACTTTGAGCGCCTCATTCGACGCCAAGGACATCCGGAGTTGCCCAGGCCAGATGCTGGCCGCCGTCAACGGCTATCATCTGCCCGGTGACGCTCGGCGCATCAAGCAGGAAGCGCACTGCCTGCCAGATTTCCGCCGGTGAGGCCGCCCGCGCCAGCGGCACGGCGGAGGCTTGACGCGCGAACTGCTCCTCGGTCTGGTGGACACTCTGCAAGACCGGGCCAGGCCCGACACCGTTGACCCGAATTCTCGGGGCAAGCGCCTGCGCGAGAGTGCGGGTTAGCCACCAGAGTGCGGCCTTCGAGACCCCATAGGAGAGAAAATCCGGCACCGGCTTCCAGACCCGCTGGTCGAGCAGGTTGACGACACAGCCGGCGGCACCGGCTGGAAGCTGCGCCGCGAACGCCTGGATCAGCAGCATGGGGACAAGGCAGTTGGTCCGCATGTGCTGCTCGAAACCGGCTGGCTGCAGGTCCTCAAGGCTGTCTCGTTCAAAGATCGACGCATTGTTGATAAGCGCATGCAGGGGGCCGCCCTGAGTTGCTGCTGCCATGAGTTCCGCCGGGCATCCGGGGTCATCAAGGTCACCGGAGACGACCCATGCCACTGCGCCGCGTGAACGCAAGATATCCGCCAGGTTTTCCGCGTCATCGAGCGAACGGTTGGCGTGAATTGCAACCGACCAGCCGTCCTGCGCCAGCCCCTCGACGATCGCCCGGCCGATCCGATGCGCACCGCCGGTGACGAGTGCCGCACGCCTCACCGGCAGGGACCCAGTTTCTCGAGCAGCGCGCTGTAAGCCTGCGCCGGCCTGAAGGTTTTGGTTGCATAGTCACGCACGACGGCCGGCGGCAGCTTGGGGGCAAGCGAACAGGCCAGCTTGTACCACAGCAAGGTGCGGGGTTGAACTTCGGCCTGATCTCCGGCGGCTTCGTCGAACACCAGGGTCAGGGCGCCATCCGGTCGTGAGTCGAGGCTGAGCCGCTGGCGATCGGCGGAGTCGAGGAGGAATTGCACGCGGTCACCCCAGTCGAATGTGCCCGCGACGCCGGTAACCGAAAGGCTGCTCACATGGGGAACCTGCATGTCTTTCATGATGTCGCGAATTTCCGTCTCGGTCTTCGGGGTCGCGCCAACCTGGCCGCTACGCTCTATCAGGCTGTAGAAGTCGTCCCTCGTCTGCGAGGGGGTAAGAAAAACGATCACCTCTGCGCCCCGCAGTGGCGGTGCTTCGTCGCCTCCATCAGCCGGAACCCAGTCCACCAAATATTTAATATCTTGCGGTGTAAGATCGGTCGCCTTGAGGGCTGCCGACACCCGGAGTGTGACCAGACGGCGCAAGCCGGGCGGTGGATTGTCTGCGGCATCATCCCCTTTCAGGCGTTTGGCTGCAATAATCTGGCCGCGCAGGATGACGGGCGCCTGCTGGGTCAGCTCGACAAGGTCCGCATACTGAACAGGCAGGCCAGGTGATGGTGGCAGAACGAACGGGGTCGGTGGCTCCTTGCTGCAGGACGCCAGAAGGATAGCAGCTAGGCCGATGGAAATGGCATTGAGACCGGGTTTGGTCCCCCGTGCATTCGCGGCCAATCGCATTGTCGACGCTCCGTAATGACGTATAGTGAAACGGGGCGCACATTAGCCGGTTTATCGCGTCGGGCAACCGTATGCAGGCGCAGTGGGCAACTTTGGGTGGCGAGGCGCGAGGGTGAAGGAAAATGAGGCGATGGCGACAGCCCATCGGGCGCGCATGCACGCGCTCGTTGGGGACCTGTTCGCGCCGCCGGCCCTGCGCCTGACCGATCGCGAGCGTGCCTTGATGAAGGGGGCGCTCGCGGCACTCGTCCGGACCGCCATCCGGGAGATCAGGCACCAGCTGGAACCCGGCTACTCACAGATTTCCAGTGATGCGGCACGCGATGAAGCGCTGGCGTGGACGATTGTGGAACATGGCACGGCGCTGCGCACAGTGCCGGTCGCAGAACTGCTCCGTCTGCGCGTTGATCTCCATGCCCTGAGCATGGGCCTGGCCGACGCGATGTCACCGCTGGCAGCCGACAGGCCGCTCCCTGCCGGATCCCGTTTGCTGAGTGCGGACAACCCCGCTGGCCGGCAAATTGCCGACCTATACAGTCAGGTGACGGCTGTGCGCCGGGACTGCTTCGACAGCCCGGTTCTGGTGCCGGACGATCTGCCGCCAGCCGAGGCGCGGGCGCTCTGCTGGTCTGTGCTCGCGGCGCTGCATACTGAAGTGCCACGACGCATCCAGCCGCTTGCCCATAACGCGATGCCTCCCCTCGTTGAGCGCTGGGTGCAGGCCCGGGACACGGCACCTCGTTACGAGCAGGTCTGTGCAGCCGTTGTGCAACTTGGCAACTGGGATGATATGACCGCCTTGTCGCTTGAACTTCTCTCGCAGGGGGCAGCAGATCTCTGGCTGTATGCACTGGCCAAGCAGATGGATGTCTCTGCGCGCGCCATCTGTCGGTTGCTGACCTGCCGCCGCCTTGACCTGCTGGCTATCCTGCTGCCGGGTGCAGGCGTTGCACCGCCGGTTGCCCAGAAAATCATTGCAGTGAGCGCCTCGATTCTGGCCGGTCCTGAGAGTTACTATTCCCGCAAACCTCCACAAACCCCTGCAGATGTGGATTTGCGGGCCGTCCTGGAAGTTCTGCGTGCCGAGCCGGATTTTACTGATGCCAGCCTCGAATATCTCGGTGCCCCCATGGGTTAAGGCCCGCTGATGCTCTATGCATCATTGGTGTGCGGCGCACAAAAAAGTGTAGGATGTGCGAGCCAAATCATTGATTTTAAGATGTAATAAAGAACTCTGGGTGCAAAAATACGATATATACACAATATCCTGTTGCGGCCTTTGCCTAGGCTGGGTAGACGGACGCCATTGCGGAGATATGCGTTTCAAAATGCAATAAGACTTTTGCATAGCTCTTGCGTTTTCTGCGTTTGGGTTGTTTGATTGTGTCGGACAGCTGCCGGCGCAGGAAAATTTGTAACGTTGGCTTTGTCACGGCCAACGACAGGAGGAAGACCTTTCGATGTCCTACTTAGACCAGGCCAGCAACAATAAGCGGTCGGTAGCCTTCGGGATCGTCGTTGCGATCCACGCACTCCTTGGGTACGCCTTTGCGACGGGCCTTGCCACGACTGTGGCAACCAAGGTCCTGAAAGAATTCGAGGTCGTGGAAGTCGTCGAACCGCCGAAGGTGGAGGAGGAACCGCCACCCCCGCCGCCCGAGCTTGAGGATCCGCCCCCCTTCGTGCCGCCGCCCGATCTGCCGATCGAGTTGCCGCCACCGCCGCAGGCTACGATTACGACCCAGACCGAAGTTCGTCAGACGGTCGTGGTTCCTGCTAATGTGCCGACGGCTCCGAAGGTCGAGGCACAACCGGCGCCGGCACCAAAGCCCGTGGTGCGGGTTGGCCCCAAGCCCAGCAGTCGCAACTCCCAGGCTATATCCCGGGACGACTATCCGCCCGCATCGGTTCGCGCCGAGGAGACGGGGACTGTTGCTGTGAGATTCACGATCGGTGTTGATGGCAAGATTGTTCCCGGCACATGCACCGTTACCAAGAGCAGCAGTTTCGAGCGTCTCGACAAGAAGACCTGCGAGCTCATGGAGCGCCGTTTCCGGTACACGCCGGCAACGGAGGACGGGAAGCCGGTTCAGATTGGCGCCACCTCCAGTTTCCGCTGGGAGCTCAACGAATAAGCAATCATGGCAAGGCCCATGACTGGCAAGACCGGCCATGGGTATACTGTAGGAAAAGACGCCGGCGCGGCCGGCTCATTGTAGAAGGAAGACTGTAATGGCTGATGTAGTTGCCGCCGGCGAAAACCCCTATGGCCTGAAGGCGGCCCTTGAACAGGGCGGTATTGTCGCCCAGGGCACTTTTGCGATCATGATCCTCATGTCGCTTGGGTCCTGGTTCATCATGATCACGAAATTCCTCGACCAGCGCAAGATCATGAGCCAGAGCCAGGAACTTGAGAAGAAGTTCTGGAATGCGCCGAGCCTGCGCGAAGGGGCCAACCGCCTCGACAAAGACAGCGCGTTCCGCCAGATCGTGGAAGACGGTCTGCGCGCCGCCGACCACCACGACGGCAAACTGACCGACAAGATCGACGCCCACGAGTGGATCACGATGTCGCTGGAGCGCTCGGTCTCGGCCATCACCTCCCGCCTGCAGGGCGGATTGGCCTTCCTCGCCTCGACCGGTTCAACGGCGCCGTTCATCGGCTTGTTCGGGACCGTGGTCGGCATCTACCGCGCCCTGATCAATATCTCGCTCGCTGGCCAGGCCTCGATCGACAAGGTCGCCGGCCCGGTCGGTGAAGCGCTGATCATGACCGCATTGGGTCTCGCCGTCGCCGTGCCGGCCGTGCTTGCCTACAACGGCCTGACCCGTCGCAACAAAGCGCTTGCCGAGAAGCTCGGACACTTTGCCTCTGACGTGCACGCCTACCTGATGTCCGGTGCGCGTATGGCCAGCAGAGCTCCTGCCGCGCCGGCAGGTGCCCCTGCAGCAGCGGCTCCCAAGAAGTAAGCATCGACCAGCGTCTCCATAGCCTTTCCGGTGTTGATTGAACCACAGGTTCGATCATGGCCGGAAAGGCGCCAGACTAAAGAGTAGACCCGCACAAGGAGTATCGCATCATGGGTATGAGCGTTGGCGAATCCGATGACGAAGGTACGATCGGCGAGATCAACACGACGCCGCTGGTTGACGTCATGTTGGTGCTGCTGATCATCTTCCTCATCGCCGTGCCGGTTGCCATTCAGACGGCACCGATCACCCTGGCGAAGGAAACCAGCATCCCGACCACAACCAAGCCGGAGAACATTAACATTTCCGTCGACAAGGACGGCAACTATTACTGGAATGCCGCCAAGATCGAGGGCGGCAAGCAGGAAATGCGCGAGAAGGTTGTCGAGGCCGTCGTGGCTGCTGTCAAAGGCGGGCTTGATGTTCCGGAAGTTCATATCCGTGCCGACAAGGATACGCCGTACGAATATGTCGGCGGCGCGCAATACCAGATCCAGACAGCCGGCATTCCCAAGGTGGCCTTCATATCGGAGCCATCAGAAGGTTTCGCCATCACACGCTAACACGCTACGCCTGCCGGTGCTGCAGGGTACCGGCGACGACGAAAGGATATCACATGGGTATGAGTGTCGGCCCTGTTGGGGGCGATGTTCCGCCAGAGATGAACACGACGCCACTGATTGACGTCATGCTGGTGCTGTTGATTATCTTTCTGATCAATATTCCGGTGCAGACTCATGCGGTCAAACTCGATCTGCCGCAGCAGACCGACCAGCAGCCGGCGGAACCGCCGAAGCCACCGGTGATCCATAAGGTCACCATCGACTTCCTTGACAATATCTACTTCGACGGCACCCTTGTGGATATGGCCACGCTGGATGCCTACTTCCGGCGTGCGGGTGCACAGGACGATCAGCCTGAGTTCCACGTGCGGCCCGAGGCGCAAACACGTTTTGAGACCGTCAACTCGGTCCTGGCCGCAGCGCAACGCAATCAGGTCACCAAGATCGGGTTTGTCGGCAACGAAGTCTACGCCAACTAATCACACATACGCGCAAACCTGCAGGACTGCCCGCCGTCGGTTATAGCGCCTCGGCGGGCATTTCTTTTCTGACTATGCGGTTCATGCCGCGTTCAACGGCTGCAAGGCACGCTACCATTACGCCCTTTCCGACCATTGCCGGGGTGGCTGTACATTTATAGAGTAGTTGTTGTGCCTTTTGGTATTCGTCCGTTCATGCCCGGAAAAAGGAGATCCTCCCATGCGGCATCGTTCCAAATCCTCTGGCCTTCGGGTCGCTTTGTTGGCAGCCGTCGTAAGCGTTGGCATGCCCATGGTTGTCGGCCCGGTCTTCGCCCAGTCCAAGGACAAGAAGTCCGAGGAGAAGAAGGAAGCACCGATCAAGCTCGGCAAAGAGGTCTCCAAGATTGTCGGTGAGGCACAAAAACTGCAGAAGGAGGGCAAGCTGCCTGAGGCAATCGCAAAGACACGCGAGATCGCCAATGTGCAGAACCGGACTCCGGTTGAGAGCTTCACCCAGGGCCAGTTGCTGTACTCCTTGGCGCAGGCCACCAACGATCAGGATCTACTCCGGGATGCCCTGGAGATCATGTACAGCAGTGGCGGTGCCCCGGCTGACCTGAAGCCAAAGCTGCTCGAGTCCCTGCGCAGCATCGCCTACCAGAAGCAGGATCTGCCGACTGCCTTGAAATGGGGCCGGGAATTGATTGCACTCGCCCCGAATGTGCCGTCCCACTACGTGGTTCTGGGCCAGTTGCTGCAGCAGCAGGACCAGGAGTCCGAGGCCATGACCTACTACGAAAAGGCGATCAGCGTCACTGCGGCCAACGGCAGCAAGGCTGAGGAAGGGCTCTATGGTTCACTGGTGAATGCTGCCGTCCGCGCCGGTGACCCCGTTCGCATCAACAAGACCGTAAGCGACCTGATCCGTGCCTACCCGTCCGACAAGAACATCCGTGCCGGCGTCGTCTATTTGCGGGATCGCAAGGGCATGGGCGATCCGCTGGTGCTCGCCAGCTACCGCCTCCAGTGGCAGGCCAATGCGCTGCAAGGGGCCGCCGACTATCTGGAGATGGCCGAGACAGCAGCCAAGCGCACGATGTTTGCTGAAGCTATCGCTGCGGCACAGCGCGGGATAGAGGCCGGTGCCATGCAGGGTAGCACCGTGGCGATTGCCAACGAAATCATCACTTCGGCCAAGAAGGGTCAGGCTGAGGATAAGGCAGGGCTTCCCGCTCAGGAGAAACAGGCCCGCGCTGCCGCAACAGGGGACCTCGCTGCGGTGATCGGCGAGAGCTACTATAACTATGGTGACTATGCGAAGTCGATCGAACTGCTCAATCTTGCCCTCAGCAAGGGCATTACGGGCAAGCTGAAAGCGATCCCGAACAAGAGCCAGGCCGAGCTCATCCTTGGCACCGCGCAAGCAGCCGCTGGTCAGGTGGATGCCGCCAAGGCGACCTTTGCTGCCATCGCCGGTGCGAATGAGCAGGCGCTGGCACAGTTGTGGATTGCCTACCTCGACAGCAAGACAAACGTAGCACTCTAATCTGCCTCCATTGGTGTGAAATACGCCGCCGGGCCTTAGTCCGGCGGCTTTTTTAATGCGTAAAGCCGGCAATTTTTGCCGCACCCGGCAGGTTTTGCCGGGTAGCGACTGCCGAAAGATGCCTAGCAGAAGGTTAAGGCCCCCATTCAGCGACTACCCGGAAAACTTTTACGCAAACGCCGCTGCGGCGCGTGATGGTGGACGCAGAATTAACCAAATTGGTGGCACGACCCTTGCTCCTTCATTCCTGCGGCAAAGTCCGTTGAAGAGCATAATGCTCATAACGCCTTTAGAATGAAGGAGCCAAGAAATGGCATTTTCAGTGAACACCAATACCGGCGCATTTGTTGCGCTGCAGAACCTGTCTTCCACCAACCGCGACCTCGCGGAAGTGCAGAACCGGGTAAACACCGGCCTGCGCGTGTCCTCCGCCAAGGACGACAGCGCCAGCTACTCCATCGCACAGAATCTCCGTGGTGACGTTGCCGGCCTGTCGGCGGTGCAAACCTCGCTTAACCGTGCCAAGTCGTCGCTGGACGTCGCGGTACAAGCGGGCGAGTCGATTTCCGACCTGCTGAACCGGGCACGTGAAATTGCCGTTGCGGCATCGGACAACGGTCTGGATGCTACCAGCCGCACCGCCCTGAACAACGACTTCAAGTCGATCGTCAGCCAGGTCGGGTCGGTTGTCAGCCAGGCCGAGTTCAACGGCACCAACCTCATCAAGGCGACTCCGGACTCGATCTCGGCGATCACCGCGGTGAAGCAGAACTCGACTGTAGACCGCATCTCTCTGGCAGGTGTCGACCTCAACGCCAACGGTACCAGTGCAACCCTGCGTGCATCGGCTGCGACCCAGACTGTTGCAAACAGTGAGTCACTTGCCACGACGCTTGCTGCAGGCGGCAACAAGTCCAACTCAGCGTTTGTTCGCTCGACCATCGAAACCACCAATGGTATCGATTTCGTCAACGAGAACACCATTGAAGTTGATCTGAGCGTCATCAACGCCCAGGCTGACGGCGCAGTCGACATTACTGTTGGCGGCCGCACTTACGAAGGCGCTGCCGGCACGGTCGCCAACAGCGCAAATACCGGTAAGGTACAGCTGTCGGTCAGCGCGCTGTCAACGGCTGCAGCCGGTGGTGGTGCATTCACCTACACAACCACGGGTGCTGCTTCTGGCAACGCTGCGTCGCTGAGCGAAATCGACCTGACCAATGCCACCGACCGCTCGCTGGCCGTGGCCGTCGTCGACAACTTCAAGGCGAATGTGAACGCAACACTGGCGTCTTTCGGTTCGACCTCGCGTCAGATCGATATTCAGCAGCAGTTCGCAACCAAACTGAACGACTCGATCAATTCGGGCATCGGTAACCTGGTTGATGCCGATCTCGCCAAGGAATCGGCGCGTCTGCAGGCACTTCAGGTCAAGCAGCAGCTTGGTCTGCAGGCCCTGTCGATCGCCAACCAGGCACCGCAGTCGGTCGTATCTCTGTTCCGGTAATCGAAGACATGTCCGGGCCAGAAGGCCCGGGAGCAGAAAGCTCGCAAACCTTATAAAAACAGGAGGCCAGAATGGCATTTTCAGTCAATACCAATACCGGCGCGTTCGTCGCGCTGCAAAACCTCTCGACCACCAACCGCAGCCTTGAGGAAGTGCAGAACCGGGTCAACACCGGTCTGCGCGTCTCCTCCGCCAAGGACGACAGCGCCAGCTACTCGATTGCGCAAAATCTGCGCGGCGATGTCGCCGGTCTGTCCGCGGTGCAGACCTCGCTCAACCGCGCCAAGTCTTCGCTCGACGTCGCGGTACAAGCGGGTGAGTCGATCTCCGACCTGCTGAACCGCGCGCGTGAAATCGCGGTTGCATCATCGGACAGCGGCCTGGACGCGACCAGTCGCAGCGCCTTGAACAACGACTTCAAGTCGATTGTCAGCCAGATCGGCTCGGTCGTCAGCCAGGCCGAATTCAACGGCACCAACCTCATCAAGGCGTCGCCGGACTCGATCTCGGCGATCACCGCGGTGAAGCAGAACTCGACCGTCGACCGCATTTCGCTGTCGGGGGTCAACCTCAACGCCAACAGCACCAGCGCCACCCTCTCGGTTGCGGCCGGGAACGTTGCGGTAACCAGCGGGCAATCGCTCAACAGCCTGCTGTCGGGCAATAACGGCGGTGTCGTTGCCAAGGAAATCGCGGATGCTGCAGGTGTCGGTGCGAACGGTCTTGCCGTTGATGCTGACAGCGGCAAGTTCACGGTAACCCTGACTGGCGGCACCAACTACACGGCAGCTACGGGTGTCGTCGCCATCACGGTTGGTACGCAAGCGTTCAACTTCACGGCTTCGGCAAACCTCTCGAACGGTTCGACACTGAGCCTGACGGCTGAGGACTTCAAGGCAGCGTCCAGCGGCAACATTGTCGGGGAAGCTTTGAGCAAGAACTTGAGCAGCGTTGACCTCACCAAATTCTCGGATCGTGCATCCGCGATCGCGGTGGTCGACAACTTCAAGTCGAATGTGAACGCGACACTGGCGTCTTTCGGTTCGACCTCGCGTCAGATCGACATTCAGCAGCAGTTCGCAACCAAGCTGACCGACTCGATCAACTCGGGTATCGGCAACCTGGTCGACGCCGATCTCGCCAAGGAATCGGCACGTCTGCAGGCGCTTCAGGTCAAGCAGCAGCTTGGTCTGCAGGCCCTGTCGATCGCCAACCAGGCGCCGCAGTCGGTCGTCTCGCTGTTCCGGTAAGAACGGCTCCAGGCGCTGGGAGGCGGTGCAGGACGCACCCCTCCCGGCACCAGCCGCTACGACGGACCGGCCCGCGCAGAACGCGCAGACCACTAGCCGGCCGTCGTGGCGACGGCGACCCAGCCGGGCGCAAAGAGTTCGCGAGAGACGAGCTCACGCTCTGGCCAGGGTGAAACACAAGGGTGATTAGGATGGACAAGATCGATGCCTCTCGCATCGCGCCGGTCCCGCCTCTCCCGCCGGCCAATCTGGCTCAAAACAACCAGTCGCCGGCGCCGGGGGGCGCATCGGCCGCTGTGACCTACGCTCAGGGGAATGCCCGCACCGAGCCCGCTGGGCCGGAGCTTCGCCTGATCGGTAGCAGCGACACAGAGCAACCGACAGAACGCCTGCGCGCATTGCTGGGCGAACTGGCCGACTCTCTGCCGCAAAACGCCAAACTCTCCATTCGTCTGGACAAGGACGCAAACCGCTTCGTCTACGAGTTTCTCGATCCGAAGACCGGTGAAGTCACCGCACAGTTTCCCACCGAACAGGTGCTGAAGCTGCTCAAGGCGCATAACCAACCCGTCTCCGGCGCGGCCGTCGACCGGCAGGCTTAGCGCGACACGCGATCTGATTGAATCTGGTCGCCGCTCTAACTCTTTGGTTTGCGCGATTTCTGAACCATCGGATGTACCCATTCGCTTGGAAATTGCTCTGACCCGGCAGAACATTCCGGAGCCGCTCGGCAGACGTTGCCGGGCGGCTTGATGCCACTCCGGACTGAAAAAAATAAAACCTATATATTATAATGTTATAATCCAGACCTGACGTTTGGCACGACTTCTGCTGCATGCTTTCTGACGCGTTCCAGGCCAAACCCGGCAGGCGAGCGTGCATGAGCAGAAGGACAAGCCCATGTCGGTGCTTTCGATCAACACCAATGGCGCTGCGCTGAATGCGCTGCAGAACTTGAACAGGACCAGCAGCGACCTCAACGAGACGCAGCTGCGCATCAATACCGGCTTGAATGTCAAGACCGCCAAGGACAACGCCGCAGTGTTCGCGATTGCGCAGAACCTGCGTGCGGACAAGCGCGGTCTGGATGCCGTCAAAAACTCGCTCGACCGGGCCCGCTCGGTGCTCGACATTACGACGGCAGCGGTGGAGTCGATCCAGGATGTGCTCATCCAGATCAAGGAGAAGGTCGTCGCTGCGTCCGACGCCGGGCTCGACCAGCGTAGCCGTGATGCCCTGAAGCAGGACTTTGAGCGTCTGCGTGAGCAGATCAGCTTGATAGGCGGCAATGCGACGTTCAATGGTACGAACCTCATCGACGGTCCAACCGATGCGGCTAACGGCAAGCCGGCGTTTTTGACCGCGCTCGTGAGTCCGGATGCCACTCGCCAGATATCGGTCACCCGTGTGGACCTGGCCTTGCCTGCGACCGCGCCCGTCTGGGCCGACCCGGTGCAGCAACCGAACGGGTCCTACACGGGCCAGTTTCTGCAACTGGCGCAGGACAGCACCTTCACCGACGCCACAACCGCCAATGCGTTGATCCCGCTGGTGGACAGCAGCATTCGCAACCTCAGCCAGGCGCTGACTGTGTTCGGGGCCGCACAAAGATCCACCGAACAGCAACGCACGTTCATCGACAAGCTCTCCGATACGGTCGAGACCGGGATCGGCAACCTGGTCGACGCCGATATCGCCCGCGAGTCCGCGCGGCTGCAGTCGCTGCAGGTCAAGCAGCAGCTGGGCACACAGGCACTCTCGATCGCCAACCGGCAGCCGCAATCCATACTCTCCCTGTTCCAGGGCTAAGGTTCACGATCACCAGTTATCCACCGCCCTTGTGGATCACCTTGGCCAGCGCTTGCGCTGGCCTCTTTTTTTGTGCGGGCTCGGGCCATGCACCGCAAGAAATCACGCAAAGCTTGCCGGGTAGGTGCTGATGATTACCAGGCAATTCCTGCCGCGCTGAACTGGCAATAGAATAAAACATAATAATTACAGCATATTAAACGGGTAGATAGACTGGCATGGCAATTGCTTAAATTAACGATGAGCGCCGAACGGGCGCACACCTGTCGTGATGGACCAAACGGAGCAAGCCATGTCAGTGCTATCCATTAATACCAACGGCGCGGCGCTGAACGCGCTTCAGAACCTCAACCGGACGACCAGCGACCTGAATGAGACGCAGCTGCGGATCAATACGGGCCTGCAGGTCAAGACCGCCAAGGACAATGCCGCCGTATTCGCGATTGCGCAAAACCTGCGCGCCGACAAGCGTGGTCTGGATGCGGTCAAGAACTCGCTCGACCGGGCCCGCTCGGTGCTTGATGTGACCACGGCTGCTGCCGAGTCCATTCAGGACCTGCTGATCCAGATCAAGGAGAAGGTGGTCGCCGCATCGGACGCCGGTCTTGACCAGCGCAGCCGCGACGCCCTGAAGCAGGATTTCGAGCGTCTGCGCGAGCAGATTTCACTAATCGCCTCCAACGCCACCTTCAACGGCACCAACCTGATCGATGGCCCAACCGATGCGGCCAACGGCAAGCCGGCGAATCTGGTGGCACTCGTCAGCCCCGATGCAACCCGTCAGATTTCGGTGCCGCGTCAGGACCTGGGCCTCTATACCCTGAAGGCGACGGCAACGGCACTGCCGACGGCACTGGTCGCGGATACGGGCGGTGTTACCGAAGACAACGCAACCAACACGGTCACCGGCAATGTCTTCGCCAACGATACCGCTGCCACCGGGAATATTGTCGGCACGATCAATGGCCAGGCTGCCAACGTCAACAACGCGATCCGCACCACCTACGGCTGGCTGCGCGTGCAGTCGGACGGCAGTTATACCTACACGCTCGACAACGGGCGGGCAGAAACCCAGGCGCTCGCAACACCGGCAACGGTCAACGAGGTCTTCACCTATCAGGCGCAGCGCGCGGATGGCACCTTGTCGGCCGCGACCAACATCACGATCACGGTTACGGCCGCCGGCACCGGTACTGGCGAGGCAGCGCCGACCACACCGCAACGACCCGCCGCCCAGACCTATCCATCCGGCACCATTATCAAGTTGACCCCTCAGTCCACGTTCAATGATGCCGAGAGTGCGGAGCTGCTGATTGCAGACATCGACGACTCGATCCGCAACGTCAGCCAGGCGCTGACCGTATTCGGCGCCGCACAAAAGTCAGCAGAACAGCAGCGGACCTTCATCGACAAGCTCTCCGACACCATCGAGACCGGCATTGGTAACCTGGTCGACGCCGATATCGCCCGCGAATCCGCACGGCTGCAGTCCCTGCAGGTCAAGCAGCAGCTGGGCACGCAGGCACTCTCGATCGCCAACCGGCAGCCGCAGTCCATCCTGTCGCTGTTCCAGGGCTAAACCTTACCGGCGTGGCACGGCGTTAACTATTCGTTTGCCATCGCCGGTTAGGATTTGATCAGATTTGTAATCGAGCAGAAGGCACGAACATGGCGTTGAAGATATCCCTGAAGCCGGGTGAGAAATTTGTGGTCAACGGCGCAGTGATGGTGAACGGCGACCGGCGCAATACGGTCGTCATCCAGAACAAGGCGTCGATCCTGCGGGAGCGGGACATCATTTCGGAAGCCGACGTCACCACACCGGTGCGCCATGTCTACTTCCCGATCATGCTGGCCTATCTCGATACCGCAAACGCCAAGGATTACTATCAGTCCTTTGTCGAGCGCATGACGGATCTGATGAATGCCATCGAAAATCCGGACGCCCGCTTACTGTGCGTTCAGATTTCGCTCGATATGATGAACCAGGATTATTATCGCGCCCTGACGGGATGCCGCAAACTCCTGGATTACGAAGCAAAGGTGCTCGGACATGTCCCTGGAAGCCTATCGTCGAGTTCAGCAGACCGCTGAGTCGCCGAGCCAGACCGAATATCGGTTGTTCGCCCAGGTGACCTCGGCGCTCATGCGTGCGCGTGACGGCCAGCTCAGCGGTTCGGCCCTCATGGAGCCGCTCGACTGGAACCGTCGGCTGTGGTCCACACTCTCGACCGATTGTGGCCTGCCGGGCAATTCCCTGCCCAAGGAATTGCGCGCGCAGATCATCTCGCTGGCACTCTGGGTCAACCGCTTCACGTCAGACGTCTTCCGCAATCCAGCGGATATCGACGCGCTTATCGACGTCAACAAGGCGATCATGGATGGCCTGGCCCTGCAGGCGAGCAATGCAGCCAAGGCAGCCGCCTCGCTCCCCGCGCAGCAAACGGCAAGCGCTTAAGCTCTTTTCTTTTCCAAACCCTGTCCCCATTCTATGAGGCAGTAAACGCGCGAATTTGGCGCGCCTGACGCATGGAAGGGACTTGCCGCATGGATATTATCCAACCGGCGGAATGGCGCACGCATTCGGGCGTCTGGTCGGCATGGCCGTCGCACGAAAAACTCTGGCAAGATGATCTGGAGCCCGCACGCCGGGAAGTCGCGGCGCTGTTCCATGCCATCGCCGACATCGATCCGGCGACCAAGCTGCCGCGTGGTGAGCGCTTGCACATTCTGGTACACGGCGAGGCGGCGCGGCAGAGTGCCGAGCTGGCGCTGAGCGGTATCGGTGCTTTTCTCTACGAAGTGCCATTCGGCGATATCTGGCTGCGCGATACTGGACCGATTTTCGTGGCAGACAGCAGGGGGGTTCGCGCGGCCTGCTTTCAGTTCAATGGCTGGGGCGGCAAATATGTTCTGCCGCACGATACCAATGTTGCCGAGGCAGTCTCGGTGCGCAGTGACCTGGTGACGCTGCACCATGCCTGGGTGCTGGAAGGCGGTTCAGTCGACAGCGACGGCACAGGGCGGCTGCTGACCACCGAGCAGTGCCTGCTGGACCCGAACCGTAACCCGGGGCTTAGTCGTACCCAGATCGAGCGCAACCTGCGTGACCATCTGGGCGCAACGCAGGTCATCTGGCTGGGCGACGGTCTGCACAATGACCACACCGACGGCCATATCGATAACCTGGCCCGGTTTGTTGCGCCCGGCGTGGTGGCGGTGCCCGAGGCGATGCGTAACGACGACCCGAACGCCGATATCTACGCCGATGCGCTGGCGCGGTTGAAAACCCAGCGCGGCATTGAGGTGGTGACGATCCCTGCGGTCGGCCGCGTTGAGGATGAAGAGGGCCATGTGAAGCCCGCATCCTACATGAACTTCTATATCGCCAATACGCAGGTGATCGTCCCCACATACGGCACAGCGCAGGATGACAAGGCCCTGAAGGCGATCGAGGCGTGCTTCCCGGGGCGGACGGTCGTCGGGCAGATGGCCCGGCACCTGCTGTCCGGCGGCGGCTCATTCCACTGTATCACCCAGAATGTGCCAGCCTGGCCGCTTGATGGAGGCACGCGATGACCATAACCGTCTCGACTTTGCAACTGGCGTTCAGCGATGACATGTCCGCCGATATCGCTGCTGTCGCCGCTTTGGTTGAGCAGGCGGCGGGCGAGGGGGCGCAGGTGATCCTGCCGCCCGAGCTGTTTCAGGGGCATTATTTCTGCACCGATCAGCGCGAGGAGCATCACGCGCGCGCCTGGCCGGTCGAAGACCATCCAGCCGTGCGGGAGATGCGCCGGCTGGCCAAGGGTCTGAAGGTGTTTATCCCGACGTCCTTCTATGAGCGGGATGGCCACCACTATTATAATTCACTCGCCATGATCGATGATGCCGGCGAGATCATGGGCGTGTATCGCAAAAGCCATATCCCGGATGGGCCGGGATACCAGGAGAAGTTCTACTTCCGCCCCGGCAACACCGGGTTCAAGGTCTGGAAAACGCCGCACGGGACACTCGGGGTCGGCATTTGCTGGGACCAGTGGTACCCGGAGTGCGCGCGGGCGATGATGCTGATGGGCGCGGACGTACTTTTCTACCCGACTGCAATCGGCGCGGAGCCGCATGACCCAAGCCTCGACACCCGGCGGCTCTGGCGGCGCGCTATGGTCGGCCATGCGGTCTCGAACGTCGTGCCGGTCGTCGCCTCCAACCGTATCGGCACCGAGGGGGAGCAAAGCTTCTATGGCAACAGTTTCATTGCCGACCAGCGCGGCGATCTGGCGGCGGAATTTGGCGACCACGAGACTGGCGTGCTGACCGCGCGCTTCGATCTGGAGGCGATCCGTCAGCACCGTTTCGCCTTTGGCTTCTTCCGGGACCGCCGCCCGGACCTCTATGGCCGGCTGGTGCAGGATATGTGAGATTGCACACTTGGCTTTGCTTGCGCTATTTGGTTGTTATGGAACGCGTAAATCTGGAACTGGACGAAGAAATTCTCTCACGCGCACGTCAAGAGGCGATGGCGGCCGGTATACCTGTTGATGAGTGGCTGGCGAAGGTACTCGCTGAGCGTATATCCTGCACTTGGCCAAGTGCATTTCAAGACGCTGCCGGGGCATGGAGAGATATGCCAGATGTCGCACCTGCACAAAGCTATGACTTTGAGCGACGCAGTTGGTGATCTCCCATCTGCTTGATACCAATGTCGTTATCGATTATCTGCGTGGCGAGGCCGATGTCGTCCGTGCCATGCTTCGTTCCACGCCAGGTTCCCTGGCTTTTTCTGCGATTTCAGTGCATGAGTTGGAGCGCGGACTTCAACGGCAGGGTGCTCCCATGGCCAAGCGCCAAGCCCTTGATGCCGTTATTGCCGCATTTACGGTTCTGCCTCTTGATGCAAGTGTTGCGAGAAGAAGTGGCGCAATAGATGCTGTTCTATGGTCATCCGGCGAGCAGATCGGGCCATATGATGTTTTGATTGCAGCTACGGCTATGCACTATAAGTTGACACTCATTACGAATAATGTGCGAGAGTTTATGCGTATTCCCAGCCTATCGATCGAGAATTGGCGCATCAATTAAAGGCCTTTACTTGAACTCCCCGCGCTGCAGCGCTGCCTCAAACACGGCCGCGAACATCTCCGGGGTCAGGCGGCGGGTGTTGGTGTTGTAGCGCGAGCAATGGTAGCTATCGATGAGGCGCAGGCCATTCAGCAGCCGGTGCTCGGCACCATGCGCGAACGGGCATTTCGGCAGCTTCGAGCCGCTTGCCTTGACCACCGACTGGTGCGCGATCTGACCCAGGGCAACAACCGTCGTCAGCTTCGGCAGGGCCGCAAGCTGGCCCTCAAGGTAGGGCCGGCAGGTGCGGATTTCCTCAGGGGTCGGCTTGTTCTCCGGGGGCACGCAGCGCACCGCGTTGGCGATGAAACACCCCTTAAGCTGCAAGCCATCATCGGCCCGGGCTTCATAGGTGCCGGCCGCCAGCCCGAACTGCAGCAGTGTCGCATAGAGCAGATCGCCAGCATAATCGCCGGTAAACGGTCGGCCCGTGCGGTTCGCTCCCTGGACTCCCGGTGCCAGCCCGACGATCAGCAGCCAGGCGTCCGGGTCACCAAAGCCGGGGACCGGGTTGTTGAACCAGGCGGGGTTGGCGGTGCGATTGGTACCACGATATTGGCTGAGCCTTGGGCAGAGCGGGCAATCGACCGGGGGTTCAGAGGGCTTGTGCTGCATGGGCTGGCCGCTTACCCCATGCCGGTGAACACCACAACGCAAACCGTAGTCTATGCCGTGGCGCTTGGCGGCAACCAGCGCCACCCGCGGTTCGGGGCGCCGCTTGAGACCTTGCGTCTCGTGTGCCGCACGCTTGATAACATGCCAGGGGTCCGGATGCTGGCGGTTTCGCGCTTTTATCGGACTGCGCCGATGGGGCCCAAGCAGGCGGCTTATGTCAATGCAGCGGTGCTCATCCGTGCGGACCTCAGCCCGCCTGAGCTGCTCGTGCATTTGCAGGCGCTGGAGGCGGCGTTCGGCCGGGTGCGCCGGCGGCGCTGGGGGCCAAGGGTTCTTGACCTCGATATTGTGGCAGCCAGTATCGTCTGGCCGGCGAAGGGGGGGTGTCGTGGCAGGCACACGCTGCGCGTACCGCACGCTGCGATGCAGGACCGGGCTTTTGTCCTGAGGCCGCTATGCGATATCTGGCCCGACTGGCGGCACCCTGTGCTGCTGCGCACCACCCGGCAAATGCTGGCGCGACAGCCTCGGCGCGGTATCAAGCGTTTGGGCTGAAGGCGGCAACGGTGCGTCTCTTCCTGATCGCTGGACAAGCACGGGTGCGCGCGCGCATGAAGCGCGCACACAATCAGGGATGTACTTATGCACACGCTCTATTACTCGCCGGCCAGCCCCTATGTGCGCAAGGTTCTGGTGATGGCGCGCCTGCGCGACGTGGCCGACCAGATCGACATCAAGACGGTGGACGCATTCAACCCGACACCGGACTTCCTGGCCGCGAATCCGCTGGGTCGACTGCCGGCGCTGGTGACGGCGGATGGCGAACTCATCACCGACAGCCGCGTGATCTGCCAGTTTATTGACACACTGGGCAGTGCGCCGCCGCTGATCCTGCATGATGGCCCGCGCCGTTTCCCGGACCTGACCCGGGCGGCACTGGCCGACGGCATCCTGGACTCGGCGATCCTGGTTCGTCAGGAGGGCATGCGGCCAGCAGAGGACGCCCGCACAGCGCACATGACCTGGCACTGGACCAAGATCGAGCGCGCACTCGACTGGTTCGAGGCACGGCCCGAGGCACTCAACACGTTGATGAGCCAGGGCGATATCGCGCTGGCCTGCACTTTGGGGTATCTGGACTTCCGCTTTGCCGACCGCGACTGGCGCGGGCCACGCCCGCAGCTCGCACGCTGGTTCGCCCGCATCAGCCAGTTGCCGGTCATGCAGGCGACCGTGCCCGCCGCCCCGCAATGATGATCGCGGACCTCAGCCCCCGCTCGCTGCGCACCTGCCTCGGGCGGTTTGCCACCGGTATTGCGGTAGTGACGGCAACCGGGCGGGACGGCGAACCTGTGGGCCTGACCATCAACAGTTTTACTGCCATTTCGCTTGAGCCGCCGCTCATTCTGTTCAGCCTTGACCGGGCGACAACCAGCCTGCCCGATTTCGAGGCGGGAGAGGCTTATGCGGTTAACGTGCTGAGTGCTGATCAACAGGGGATATCGGACACGTTTGCGCGGGCTGACCCCGCAGAGCGCTGGCGGGACACCGTTTGGTCGCCAGGCAGTACATCCGGTGCGCCGGTGCTGGAGGGGGCCATCGCCCGCTTTGAATGTGTGCGCTTTGCGGTGCATGATGGCGGAGACCACCGCATGTTTCTCGCGCGCGTGGTCGCAGCCGCCCATGCCGAGCACGGGGCACCGCTGCTCTACTTTAACGGCAGATACCAGTTCCTGGCAGCCCACGACTAACCATTGCCGTTGCATGGCGGAATTGTTACATTCGCTGCAGGCGCAGGTCGATCCTGCGGTATTGATGCAGGCGACGCGATGCCGAATACGACCAATGCAGCGGACCTTGAGCGGTCCGATGAGAGAGACCGTCTCAAGAGGTCCAACGCCAGAGCAGACTCGCCGGTCACCGTCGAACGGCGGCAGCGCAAGCGTCCTGAACCCGAGAAGGTGTATGGCGCGATTGATCTCGGTACCAACAACTGCCGCCTCCTGATCGCCAGCCCGGTGCGCGGCGGGCTGCGCGCCATCGACTCGTTTTCACGCATTGTGCGGCTTGGCGAGGGCTTGAGCGCGAGTGGGCGGTTGAGCGAAGCGTCACAGGACCGGGCCGTGGCCGCCCTGAAGCAGTGCGCCAATAAACTTGAGCGGCGCGGGGTGCAGATGGTGCGTAGTGTCGCTACGGAGGCATGCCGTCGCGCCGAGAATACGGCAGCGTTCGTGACCCGCGTCTATGAGGAAACGGGCATCGCGCTCGATGTGATTACACCACAGGAAGAGGCCCGGCTGGCAGCACTCGGCTGCGAGAGCCTGCTCGACCGGCAGGCAAACTATGGTCTGGTGTTTGACATCGGCGGTGGCAGCACCGAGTTGGTGCTGGTGGAACTCTGCCCGACCAGTGGTCGCCCGGCGATTGCAGCCTGGACCAGCATCCCTTGGGGTGTCACCTCTCTGCACGAGACCTTCCGCAACGATCACGGCAATGACAGCGATTACTGCTCCATGCGTGCCTGCGTGATGCAGGAGGTCACACGCTTTGCCGAGAGCTGTCGCGCGCTCGGCATCGCAACGCTGGAGGATGTGCAGTTGCTTGGCACCTCGGGCACCGTGACCACCCTTGCCAGTGTGCACCTGGGCCTGCAGCAATATGACCGTCGGCAGGTCGACGGCTGCATCGTGCCCAGTGCGGCCATGCGCGAGATTACCGCGAGCCTGTCGACCTTGACCGTCGCCGAGCGTGCCGGATGGGCCTGCATTGGCCCGGATCGTGCGGACCTGGTGCTGGCTGGTTGCGCGATCCTCGATGCCGTGCTGTCTGTGTGGCCATGCAAGCGCCTGCGCGTTGCGGATCGCGGCATCCGGGAGGGCATTCTGCGCCTGCTCATCCGCCATGACGCCGCCATGCTTGCCGCTGAGCGCGACGCATGACCACGGCTGGCGGCGGCGGCCGGTCCCTGCGCGGCAAGCAACGCCTGAAAACTCCCCGCGGCCGCACAGCGCAATCCCAGCGCTGGCTGGAGCGGCAGTTGAACGACCCCTATGTGCGTGCTGCCAAGGCAGATGGTTACCGCTCGCGCGCCGCCTACAAGCTGCTGGAGTTGAACGAGCGGTTTGGGTTTCTGAACGGGGTCAGGCGTGTGCTTGATCTGGGGGCCGCACCCGGCGGCTGGTGCCAGGTTGTGGCGGCCAAGAAGCGGGAGGCGCGGATTGTTGCGATTGATCTGCTGCCGATAGACCCGCTGCCGCGTGTGACCATTTTCCAGGATGATGTGCGCACGCCCGGTATGGCGGAACAGTTGCGCATAGCACTCGATGGCCCGGCCGATCTGGTGCTCTCCGACATGGCGGCCAATACGGTCGGCCACAAACAGACGGACCACCTGCGCACCATGGGGCTGGTGGAACTGGCGCTCGACATGGCTGAAGACATGCTGGAGGAAGGCGGCACGTTCGTCGCCAAGGTTCTGGCCGGTGGCGCGGATACGGCGCTGATGGCCCGGCTCAAGCAGCGGTTCCGTAACGTCAAGCACGCCAAGCCACCGGCCAGCCGCAAAGAGTCCTCCGAATGGTATGTGGTTGCCCAGGGCTTCCGGGCCGAGACGGAAAAAACATCCGCCATCGCGGCGAATTAGCCCTTGCGCTTGAGGCCATGATCTTTATCTCCGCATCCACGCCAGTGAACGAACGCGGCGCAGCGTGATGAGAGTGAAATGGAGCTACCCCTCGGCCTGACTTTCGACGACGTGCTGCTGGTGCCGGCGGAGTCCGATGTGCTGCCGAGCCAGGCCGATACCGCCACGCGGATAACGGCTGAAATTTCATTGAATATCCCAGTGTTGTCCTCCGCCATGGATACCGTGACCGAAGCCGATATGGCGATCGTCATGGCGCAGTCCGGCGGCATCGGCGTGCTCCATCGCAACATGACCAACGAGGAACAGGCGCAGATGGTGCGCCAGGTAAAACGCTTTGAGTCCGGCATGGTGGTCAACCCGGTCACCATGACTGCGGACCAGACGCTGGCCGAGGCCTGGGAGCTGATGCGCCGGCACCGGATATCCGGCATTCCGGTGGTCGAGCCTTCCGCGCCGGGAACGCCCGGCAAGTTGATCGGTATTCTGACCAACCGCGACGTCCGCTTTGCCGAGACGTCCGATCAGCCGGTGCGCGAACTGATGACCCGGGACAATCTGGCCGTGGTCAAGCCCGGTGTTAGCCAGGATGAAGCCCGCCGCCTGTTGCACCAACGGCGCATCGAAAAACTTCTGGTGGTGGATGAGGACTATCGCTGTGTCGGTCTGATTACCGTCAAGGATATCGAAAAGGCGGTGACCTACCCCAACGCCACCAAGGATGCAGCTGGCCGCCTGCGCGTTGCCGCTGCGACGACCGTCGGCGACAGCGGCTTCGAGCGGTTCGAGGCGCTGCTGGATGCCGAGTGCGATCTGATCGTGGTCGATACCGCTCACGGTCACTCGGCGCGGGTGAGCGAGGTGGTCCGGCGGATCAAGGCGGCCTCCAACTCCGTGCAGGTGATTGCCGGCAACGTTGCCACGGGCGAGGCGGCACAGGCGCTGATCGACGCCGGGGCTGATGGCATCAAGGTCGGCATCGGGCCGGGCTCTATCTGCACGACGCGTATTGTTGCAGGTGTTGGTGTCCCGCAGTTGACGGCTATCATGTCCGTGGCGGGCGTGACGCGAAAGGCCGGTATCCCGATCATTGCAGACGGCGGCATGCGCTCCTCGGGCGATGTGGCAAAGGCACTGGCTGCCGGGGCAAACGCCGTGATGGTCGGCTCCATGCTGGCCGGCACCGAGGAAACGCCGGGAGAGACGTTCCTGTTCCAGGGGCGCACCTACAAGGCCTATCGCGGCATGGGCTCTCTGGGGGCGATGGCGCGCGGCTCGGCAGACCGCTATTTTCAGCAGGATATCAAGGACCATATGAAGCTGGTGCCGGAGGGTATCGAGGGTCAGGTCCCCTACAAGGGCCCGGCGCGGGATGTACTGCACCAGCTGGTTGGTGGGGTGAAAGCAGCGATGGGCTATCTGGGCGCTGCCAGTATCGCGGATTTGCAGGCGCGGGCGCGCTTTGTGCGCATCACCAACGCCGGGCTGCGGGAAAGCCATGTGCACGATGTGACGATCACGCGCGAAGCCCCGAATTACCCGCACTAGTGTCCCGAATCTGAAATCCGCCACCTTGATATCAGGCGCAGGACGGATTTCAGATTCGATTAGGACACTAGCAACCCATTGTTTCTCGTGTCGTTTTGGATTCGAAGTTCGCCTACGCGCACGATATAGCAATCAAGCGAACTTCGAATCCACGACACTAGTATTTATTCTGTTTTTCCTTTTTACTTTTTGCCAGTGCCCCGCACCGGTTCGCATGGAATGCCTGCATGACGCCTGCCGCCCGGACCCAGGCCGTAATCGAATTGCTCGGCGATGTCTTCAAGGCGGCCGAGGAGCATGGCTTGCCTGCGGATATGATGGCCAGCCGGTACTTCGCGCAGCGTCGCTATGCCGGCAAGCGTGACCGGCAGGCGATCCGGGATTTGCTGTTCGATGTCCTGCGGCGTCTGCCTTACAGTGCGGCCTATTATCCCCCGAGGATCGCGCTGCTGGCCTATGCGCAACAACACGCATCGGAACTTGCCGCGCATTTCGGTGCCGATGGCTATGCACCGGCAGCATTGCTCGGGACAGAGGGCGCAGACGCCGATCTCCTGCAGGATGTGCCGCTAGACCCTCCGTGCATGAGTGACGCCTGGGAGAGACGATGGGGTGCTACAGCGGCACAGGAGCGAGCAGCACTAAGCGAGCGTGCGGCGCTCTGTCTGCGGGTCAATATTGCGCAGACGACCCGTGAAAGCGTGCTGACACGCCTCGAGGCAGATGGCCTGGCGGCTGAGCCGTCCGTGCTGTCATCGTTCGGGATACGGTTGCCGTCTGGCGCGCGCATCGAGACGACGCCAGCCTTCATCGAAGGTCTCGTCGATGTCCAGGACGAGGCCAGCCAGATTTTCTGCCGCGCTGCTGGCGTTGAGCCCGGCATGACCGTTGTCGATCTTTGCGCAGGGGCCGGGGGCAAAAGTCTGGGCTTTGCCATGCTGATGGCCGGGCATGGGCGGTTGGTCGCCTGTGACACGTCTGCCGAGCGCCTGGAGCGGCTGAGGCCGCGCGCCGAGCGTGAAGGGGCAGGCTTCATTGAACGACGTGTTATCCCGCATACATTCGAGCAACAGGTCGCAGCCCTCGACGGTGTTGCAGGGCTGGCCGATGTGGTTGCTGTCGATGCGCCGTGCACTGGCACTGGAACCTGGCGGCGCAATCCGGAGGCGCGATGGCGCGTGCAGGCCGAGGACATCGCGTGCGCTGTCAATGTGCAGGTCGCACTGCTGCGGACTGCGGCACACCTTGTCCGCCCGGGTGGACGGGTTCTTTATGGGGTTTGCTCCCTGTTGCCACAGGAAGGGGAGGATGTCGTCGCCCGTGTGCTGCAAGAGGTGCCAGCCCTCAAGCCGGTCACTCTTGAACCGGCGACTCTGGGTCTGCCGGAGCGCGCGCGCAGCACACTTTCGGCGGACTGCCTTTGCCTGACGCCGAACCGCCTGGGGTGCGACGGCTTTTTCATCGCGGCCTTCGACAGGGTTTGTTAGTGTCTACTCTGCAGAGTCACAGAGCTTCAGCTTCGGGATCACCCTATGTTCACGCATTCACGCCTTTTCCTCGCCGCTGCCCTTCTCGTGCTGCCGAACCTTGCCCAGGCGAGTGCCACGGTGGTCAACGCAGAGTCGCAGCGGCTGATGCAGGATGCCAATGCACAATTGAGCGCCAGACAAGCCACTGTAGCGGCAGACCTTTACGAGGCAGCGCTGGCGGCGGACCCGAAAAACGTATCCGCCTACATCGGTCTCGGTCGCGTCTATGAGTCACTGGGCCTGCCGGGCAAGGCGCTGAGCTTCTACCGCGAAGCGCTGGAGGTCGAACCGAACAACCTCGATGCGCTTGAGGCCCAGGCGGCCGGGCTGGTCGGCAAGGGCAAACTGCCGCAGGCTCAAGTGAACCTCGATCGCATCCGCAAGGTATGCAAGAGCGATTGCGCGCCGGCCCGTCGCATCTCCACGCTGATCGCCGCAGCACGCGAAAAAGGTGCAGCGCTGGCACCGAAATCAATCAAGCGGTAGACCCTATTCTGGCTTTGATGGCATCACGTCGTGATGGCATCAGAGGTTGGATAAATTGACATGACCTGACTCGGCGACCCTTGCCAGCGTGACAAACTCGGCAATGCTCAGCGTTTCTGCGCGGCGTGCACTGTCAATCCCGGCCTTATCCAGGAGGGTTTCCGGCTCCGGCGTGAAGCGCTTCAGGGAGCTGCGCAGCATCTTGCGGCGCTGCCCGAACGCGGCCTCTGTCAGGCGCTCAAGCGTCGCCACCCGGATTTCACCGATGGGCTGGGTGGGGCGAATATGCACAACAGCCGAGGTGACATTCGGCGGCGGGACAAAGGCCTGGCGCGGGACGGTCAGGGCGATCTTCGCCTGCGCGCGCCACTGCGCCAGCACCGCCAGCCGCCCATAGGCCTCGGTATCTGGGGCCGCAACGATACGCTCTGCCACTTCCTTCTGGAACATCAGGGTCAGGCTGGCCCACCAGGGTGGCCAGGGGTCAACGGTCAGCCAGCCGACCAGGAGTGGTGTGGCAATGTTGTAGGGCAGGTTGGCGATGATATGCGCCTGTGCCCCGGCGAATGCCGACTGTGCATCAAAGGCCAGCGCATCGCCCTGAACCAGCGCCAGCCGCCCCTGCGCAGCCTCAACAAGGCTGGCTAGTGCCTCATGACAACGCGGATCAGCCTCGACCGCGACGACTTGGGCGGCTCCGGCCCCCAGGATAGCGCGGGTAAGGCCGCCCGGCCCCGGCCCGACCTCATAGACGTTTGCGCCGCCCAGCGGCCCGGCAGCGCTGACAATGCGACGCAGCAGGTTCTGATCCAGGATGAAGTTCTGGCCGAGCGCCTTGCGCGCCCAGAGACCATGCGCCTCGATGACAGCCCTCAACGGCGGCAGATCGAGGGTCATGCCCGGTTGACGATACAGTTCTGCGCCATGCGCACAGCGGCGATCATGGCGTCCGGGCGGGCCAGGCCGCGTCCGGCGATATCGAAGGCAGTGCCATGGTCCGGGCTGACCCGCACATAGGGCAGGCCAAGGGTCAGGTTGACGCCTTCATCGAAATCGAGGGTCTTGATCGGGATCAGCGCTTGGTCGTGGTACATGCACAACGCGACGTCGTAGCGCGCGCGCGCATGGGCATGGAACATCGTATCGGCGCTCAGCGGCCCGATGAGAGTCATCCCCTCCGCCCGTAAGGCTTCCAGGACCGGTGCGATGATGGTTTGCTCCTCTGCGCCGAGCGCGCCGCCTTCGCCGGCATGGGGATTGAGGCCGGCCACGGCAATCCGGGGGGAGGCAATCGCAAAATCGCGGATCATCGCGGCGTGTGTCACCCGTAGCCTCCGGGCCAGCAGGGCAGGGGTCAATTGCTGGGGCACTTCAGACAGGGGGATATGGATCGTGACCGGCACAGTCCTAAGTGAAGGGCCAGCCAGCATCATGGCAAAATCCTGGACGCCGGCACGGTGCGCGAGATATTCGGTCTGGCCCGGCCAAACAAAACCCAACGGATAGAGATTGGCTTTCGAGACCGGTGCCGTCACCAGCGCATCGATCTCCCCACGGGCTGTCAGACTGGTGGCGATCTCCAGACAATCATAGGCAATGCGTGCACTGGCGGTGCTTGGCACGCCCGGCGTTACCGGCCCGTGCTCTGGCGTTGCATGCCAGGCTGTGCCCTCCGGGAAGTGACTGCGCCAGGAGTCCGGCCCGATCACGGCAATCGGGACCTGTTGCACCGCCGCTTTCAGAACTTCCGGGCCGATGCCTGCCGGATCGCCGAGGGTTGCCGCGATACGCGGGGTGTCAGCGATAGTCGACAATCGCGTCACGCCGCAGATCGCGCAGGTAGCGCCGCGCCATGAGCGAGACGCGCTCCTCGTTCATCTGGGCATAGATCTGGTCGAAGGACGGCCCCTTGCTCTCCGGCTCGTCGCGCCCGCATAGCACCAGAACACGGGCATCCTTCTGGGTGCCGAACACCGGGGTTGCCTGGCCGATCTGAAGCTGGGCCAGCAGCGGCTGCAGGCCCTCTGAAAACTGGCCAAGCGGCTGAGGGTCGATATTGGTTACACCCCCGCCAAGCTCGGTGGCGAGAGCCTCGGCGCGGCCGCAGCCGCCGAAATCCCGTGTTGCCTTGTGAATACGCTCGACGGCGGCGCGTCGGTCCGCCTCCGGCAGCGACTCGTCAACAGGCACGGAAATCTGCTTTGCGGTGATCACGGCGTCTTTCGGGTCGGCGCCCATCACTTCGCGCTGGTCCACCTTGGCCAGCACGGTAATACCGCCAGCAATCTCCAGGGGATCGCTGATCTGCCCTTTGGGCAAGCTGTCGGCAACGGTACGCAGTGCCGGGCTGAGCTGACTGCTCATAACCCACCCCATGTCACCACCGACTGCGGCGGTCGAGGCTTCCGAATACTGCCGGGCATAGGCGACGAAGGATGCACCATTGCGGATTTGCTCGACAATACGGTTGGCGGTTGTGCGCGCGCGCTCAAGCTGCTCGGGTGAGGCCGCGATGAAGATTTCACCCAGGCGATATTCCTGCTGCCCTTTTGAGGCCTCCATCCGGTCCATCGCGGCTTTGACTTCGTCGTCGCCAACGTTGACGAAGGGTTCGACGCGCCGCCGCATCAGCTGGCTCCAGGCGACTTCCGCGCGAATCTGGTCGCGCAGGCTTTGCGCAGAGGTGCCGATATCCTTGAGGTAGCGGGCAAAAGCCTCGGAGGATCGCCCGAAGTTCTTGGCAACCCGGGCAAAGGCTCCCTCGACCTGACCTTCCTCCACGGTGATTTCCTGCTCGCGCGCCTCGGCGATCTGCAGTTTCTCGTCGATCAGGTTGCGCAGAACCTGAATGCGCAGCTGCTCACGCTCCTGCTGGCCGATCCGGCCACCGGAGGCGACCACCGCAAGGGCCAGGCGCTGGTCGATGTCGAGATCTGTGATCACGGCACCGTTGACGATTGCTGTTGCCTTGCGAATTTGTGGGTCTGGCTTGGTGAGGACCTGAAAGTCGCGAACGTTGAGACCAGCCGGATTGGCGGACTGAGCGACAGCAAGGGCAGGGGTCAGCAATGCTGCGATTGCCAGAGCCGCAGTGGTGCGGCGAAACATTTTGTTCATCATGCCTCACAGATACCCGACTGACGGGGTATTGATCAACTGCCAAGCTTCAGGGGGTGCGCAGCTTGCCGTGCTATTGCCGCGACCAGCCGCCAACAGTTTTGAATGCAAGCCGGATAAGCACCGTGGTGCCGCGCTGAAAATCCCGATCCTGCGTGAAATTGCGTTTCACGCCCAAGGAGAAGGCAAAGCATTCGTCCTCATAAGAAATACCGCCGGTCTGGCGAATCGGCGCAAAACCATCCTGCTGCGGGATCGTCACGGCGTCGGACCGGGTGACGTCGATAATGCTGCTGGAGAACATGGACCAGTATTTTGCGATCTGCACCCGAGTGGACAGGCGAAGTTCCGCACGATCCTCCAGCTCGTTGTTCAGGATATCGCGGTTGAGTTTGCTATAGCCTATGGTGCCGAAGGTGCGGGCAGTTCCAAAGCGCAGATCGATCTCGTTTCGCCGGATGGCCAGGCTGTCGCGGTCCAGCCGGTAACGGTGGATCAGGTCGACCCAGTCGCGGAAGCGCAGCGAGGTGCGACCGACGATGTCGGAGCGACCAATGGGAAGCCCGGTCCCGTCAAGGAACGGAGAGTCGCCGTACAGGCGATAGCTCTGTCCGACTTCCGTGCGTATCTGCCAGTCCCGCTGATCGAGCGACCAGCGCAGGCCGTATGTGACTCTTCCGCCGCCCTCGACCCGGTCCAGCCCTGGTGCACGGTCAATCTCAAACAGGCTGATACTATCCAGATCGAAGGCCCGACTGTCCTCATTGGGAAAAGGCGAATTGTTGGTGTTTGGGGCCACGACCAGCTGCACAATCGGCTCGACCGTCTGGACGCCGCCGAGTGCCGGTCCGGCGAGCGGCAAAGACAAGGTTGAGGCCAGCGTCGGAAGAACACGACCGAACCATCCGGTCTCGCCCGTATCTTCCGGGCGCACACTCAGACGGTCACCGCGGGTATTGGAATACACATCGCCCCGGCCAAGCGCAGTGTTCGTCCACACCTGACCCCAGGTGCCATAGCGGGTCTGCCGCCATTGCACACTCAGAGAGCCACGGTTGGTGTCACCGCCGTCAGACCGGAAGATCGAGAGGGTGTTCGCCCGCACGCTGACCTGCCCCCAGTCTGGGTCCGGTGTGCTCGCCCAGCGATAATCCAGCTGCGGCAGGACGAAGGGGATCAGCCCCTGCTGGTCGGTCAGGCGCAGGCCCTGGAAGCCCCAGAGGTTGGCCGAGAAATAGCTGCGGTCGCCGAAATATTCGAGTCGGTAGTTGCTGCGCAGCGTATCGTCTTCATTGATGTTGTAGCGGCGCAGGAAGGTGTCGTCGGTCGAGACGCTGCCGCTGATGGTCGAGCGCCAGCGTGGTGCATGTTGCAGCAAGCCGCCGTAATAGACATAGCCGCGCAACTCATTGCCGCCGCTGCGGTTGCCGAATGCATCGCGCTGTGCGGTATAGGTGGCGGTACCACCCAGGGTTAGTACGCCGGTCGAGACCTGCTCGCGATATTCTAGTCCTAGGAGAGGGGTAACGCCGGAATAGAAAGTTGGCGTCACGGTCAGGTCACGCTGGGGCGACAGCGCAATGAACACCGGCAGATCGAAGCCGACCCCGAGTTCTGCATCCGTGTAGAAGTTCGGGCCGAGCAGACCGGTTGCGCGTTTCACATCCGGTGCCGGTGTCGAAAGCCCTGGTGTGAACAGGACCGGCACACCCAGCATCTCCAGCCGTGCGCCTTCAAAGTAGAAACGCTTGCGGGTTTCGTCATAGGTGACACGGCGCGCCTTGATGCGCCAGACCGGCGGCTGCTCGCCTGACTCATCGACACAGATCGCGCAAGGCGAATAGACCACCCGCTCGAAGCGATTGATCGGGTCGGCACGCAGGCCGCTACCCGCCGCCAGCCGGGTGCCTTCATCGAGCATCAGCAGCAGATTGTAGACAACGCCGTCCTTCAAGGTGTCGGTCAGCTCGGCCCGCTCGGCCCGCGCGAGATTGCCCTCAGGGTCCCACATCCGGACGTTACCACGCGCCTCCACGCTACCGCTGGTGCGATTGTAGATCACCTCGTCCGCCTGCAACCGGTAGCCGTTGCGCGCGGCCATCACGTTGCCGCGCGCGGTCACGATTTCGCTGGTGTCGTTATAGTCCAGGCTGTCGGCCTCGAAGCTGATCGGCGGACTATCCGCAGTACCTGCCTCTTGTGCCTGTGCCTGCGCGCAGCCCAGTGCGAGCGCTATTGCTGTGGTCGTCCAGAAGCGCTGCAAGCCTGATGTCTCCCGCCATGCCGAATGTGGCCTGTTCTGATGCTTTTAGTGCATATCGCCTTAAATGCGACCCACAATCGGGATCAAGCGCCTCAGCATTGATGGCATGATTATCGTGCGCAAGGGGGTGTTGCGGGTGCAAGCGCCAATGCTATGTTGAAAGCTACCACGCACTTTTGCGGGGTCCAGTCTCATCCGCTGCTGAGCGGCCAGTCACGATAGGGTTTCATGCTTACGTTCCGTTATTCCGCCCCCGCTGTCGCCGAGTCCGGCACTGTTGCCCTGCTCTGCGCGAGCGACGGTCGCATTCTGGCAGAAGGGCTGCCTGCCGCCCTGAGCGAGGCCGCAGCGCGGGCACGCAACGCAAGCCGCTTCCGCGGCGAGACGGCTGAGACCCTGGAGCTGCTTGCACCGGCCTATGGTGACGTGAGCCGGGTTATCCTGGTCGGGGTGGGCGATGCTGCCAAGATCGATGTCGGGGTCTGCGAGCGGGTCGGCGGCGCATTGGCAGCGCGCCTGAATACGTCTGGCGAAACCGCCCTGACCATCATCGGGACACCGGGCGCGGATGATGCGGCCGGCAAGTTCGCGGCATGTATCGCCTTCGGGTATCGCCTGCGCAGCTATCGCTTTGACCGCTACCGCACCAAGGAGCCGGCCACCAAAAAGCCGTCGCTCGAGTCCGTGACCATCCAGACCCGAGCGCCGGCGGCGGCGGAGCAGGAGCATAAACGCCTCACAGCAGTGGCCGACGGGGTATTCTTCACCCGGGACCTGGTGTCCGAGCCTGCAAACATCCTCTACCCGGAGTCCTTCGTCGAGCGCTGCATGCCGCTGGCTGACCTCGGGGTGCGTCTGGAAATCCTGGACGAGAACCGGCTGCAGGAACTGGGGTTCGGTGCGCTTCTGGGCGTGGCGCAAGGCTCTGTTCGGCCGGCCCGCGTCCTGATTATGGAGTGGGACGGACTGCACCAGCCGGACGCCACCCCGCTGGTGCTGATCGGCAAGGGCGTGACCTTCGATACCGGCGGCATCTCGATCAAGCCGGCTGCCGGCATGGAACAGATGAAGTGGGATATGGGTGGTGCTGGCGCTGTTGCCGGTGCGATGCGCGCACTAGCCGGGCGCAAGGCGAAGGCCCGGGTCATCGGCCTGTGCGGTCTGGTCGAGAACATGCCCTCCGGTACGGCCCAGCGTCCTGGCGACGTGGTCACCAGCCTCTCGGGGCAAACAATCGAGGTGATCAACACCGATGCGGAAGGCCGGCTGGTACTGTGTGACGTCATGACCTATGCGCAGAACCGCTACAAACCCGCCGTCATGCTGGATCTCGCGACCTTGACCGGCGCGATGATCGTCTCGCTGGGGCATGATTTTGCCGGGCTGTTTGCCAATGATGATGAACTCGCCCGCGATCTGGTGACCGCCGGCTTTGCGACCGGTGACAAGCTGTGGCGCTTCCCGCTCGGCGAGGCCTACGACAAGTTGATTGCCTCCCAGATTGCAGACATGAAAAATGTCGGCCCGCGTGAGGCAGGCTCCATTACCGCCGCGCAGTACCTCAAGCGCTTCGTGCATGAGGGCGTGAAATGGGCGCACCTCGATATCGCCGGCACCGTCTGGGCGGAGAAGGACGGTGCTCTGTGGGAGAAGGGGGCGACCGGCTACGGCGTGCGTCTGCTTGACCGCTATGTGGCTGACCAGTTCGAGGCGCGGTGACCCTCGACGTCAGCTTCTACCATGTGATGCGCCTGACGCTGGAGCATGCACTGGCGCAAATCCTCGAGCGCACATACAGCCGGGGCCAGCGCACAGCCGTGCAGGTCGCGGACGAGGCGCAGGTGCAGGCACTGGATACGGCACTGTGGACCTATGAGCCGGGCAGCTTCCTGCCCCATGCCAGCACCCGCAACCAGCATGCCGACCTGCAGCCCATCCTCATCGGCACCGGCGGTCCCTGGGCCAATACGCCCGAGGTGCTGATTGCAGTCGCGGTGCCGCTGCCGGAGACCCTGGAGGGCTATACCCGCGTCGCCTATGTGTTTGATGGCCGCGAGGAGGCCCAACTGCAGGCCGCGCGGCAGGCCTGGAGCGCGCTGAAAGACAGCGGCTACACGCGCGCCTATTACCAGCAGCGCGAAACCGGCGGCTGGGAGAAGAAGGCCTAGCTTTAGTGCCTGATCAGTTGCGTTTTCCCGCCAAGGCCGATAGGAAGCCGCCGGATTGTGGCGCGGACATGTCGTCGTGCGCCGACTACAGGGATTTTTATCATGGCCATTGAGCGCACTTTTTCCATCATCAAGCCGGACGCCACCCGCCGCAACCTGACCGGCAAGATCAACGCCAAGCTGGAAGATGCCGGCCTGCGCATCGTCGCGCAAAAGCGCATCCACATGACCCGCGAGCAGGCTGAGACCTTCTACGGCGTGCACCGCGAGCGCGGGTTCTTCAACGATCTGGTGAGCTTCATGGTCTCCGGCCCGGTGGTCGTGCAAGTGCTCGAAGGCGAGAACGCTGTGGTGCGTAACCGCGAAGTGATGGGTGCGACCAACCCGGCCAATGCCGACGCCGGCACTATCCGCAAGGAGTTCGCCGAGAGCATCGAGGCCAATTCGGTCCACGGCTCGGACAGCCCCGAGAACGCCGCGATCGAAATCGCCTACTTCTTCGCCGGTACCGAAATCGTCGGTTAGGCCGCAATCATAGGGAATATGTGCTAGACGGCCAGCCCGAGGACCCGGCGGCCGTCCATGTGCCAGCCGCCGCGCGCCAGTGCCCGGATACAGGCCGGATAGAGCTTGTGTTCTGCGTCCAGCACCCGCGCGGCCAGGCTGTCCGGCGTATCGTCATCGAGAACCGGAACGGCGGCCTGCGCAAGGATCGGCCCGTCATCAAGCTCCGGCGTGACGAAATGCACGCTGCAGCCATGCAGACGCGCGCCGGCCTCCAGCGCCCGGGCATGCGTGTCCAGCCCCTTGAAGGACGGCAGCAGCGAGGGATGGATATTTATCATCGCCTGCGGCCAGCGGGCGACGAAGTGCGCACCCAGTACCCGCATGAAACCGGCCAGGCACACCAGGGTTACCCCGTGCGCACGCAGCGCCGTGTCCATCGCGGCCTCGAAGTTTTCCCTGTCGGTATAGTCCTTGCGCGCGAAGGTCTCGACCGGCACGCTCTCGGCGCGCGGGCGCGCCAGCCCCGGGGCATCGGCTTTGTCCGAGAGCACGCAGGCGATGTGCACGGCAGGGTCGCCGGCAAAAGCATCCATCAACGCATGCAGGTTGCTGCCGCGCCCGGAGATCAGGACTCCCAGCCGCAGCGGCTTAGCCGGCATGTGCTGCGTCCCACGGGTCCGGATAGGCCCACACGCCCGCGGCTCCGTGCACGCGGCACGCACTGAGGCCCGGCTGGCCTGGCTCCAGCGTGCCGATCCGGTATACGGTCTCCCCGGCTGCCGTGAGCGCGTCGGCAACCGCCGCCGCCACGTCAGCATCCACTACCACCACCATGCCGATGCCGCAGTTGAGCGTGCGCACCAGCTCCTGCGGAGGCAGCCTCGCTGCATCCCGCGCCCAGGCGAAGACCGGCGGCAGGGTCCAGGCACTGGCGTCGATCCGGGCTTCCACGCCGTCCGGCAGGACCCGCGGCACATTTTCGGTGAGGCCACCGCCGGTGATGTGCGCCAGCGCCTTGATCTGGCCCGCACGGATCAGCGGCAGCAGGCTCGACACATAGATGCGCGTCGGCACCAGCAAGGCGTCGCCAAGAGTTTGACCGGGGTCGAACGGGGCTGGGCTGGCAACGCTCAAGCCCTCGGCCGCCATGATCCGGCGCACCAGAGAGAAACCATTCGCATGCACACCGGATGACGCAAGGCCCAGCAGCACCTGGCCCGGCTGGACCGACTCGCGCTTCAAATGCTGGCCACGCTCGACAGCGCCGACAGCAAAGCCTGCCAGATCAAAATCGCCAGCAGCATAGATGCCGGGCATCTCTGCGGTTTCCCCGCCAATCAGGGCGCAACCGGCCTGGCGGCACCCCTCGGCGACTCCGGCCACAATGGCGGCCCCCATGACTGGGTCGAGCTTGCCGGTCGCAAAATAGTCCAGGAAAAACAGCGGTTCGGCACCCTGCACGATCAGATCGTTCACGCTCATGGCAACCAGGTCAATCCCGACGCTGTGCACGTTGCCGGCCTCGGCTGCAAGTTTGACCTTGGTGCCGACACCGTCCGTGCAGGCAACGAGAACCGGGTCGGTATAGCCTGCTGCCCTCAGATCGAAGAAGGCCCCGAAGCCACCCAGGTGTACATCGGCCCCCGGGCGGCGTGTCGCGGCGGCGACCGGTGCGATGGCACGCACCAGCGCATTGCCCGCATCGATCGAGACGCCGGCGTCGGCATAAGTGATGGGCTTGGTATCGGACATGGGGACTCTCTTGGCAGTGCGGGCAGGCGCTTGTGTCGTGGAATTGACGTTCACAATACTGTTTTGCTGCGCACTCTATGCTATCGCTGCCCGCGTGAACTCAACAGGAACATCGATGCATATCAAATTTTGGCCTGTCCTTGCGGGCCTTGCCCTGCTGGCCGGGGTCGGGGCCATCGCGCAGGAAGCGGCGACACCTGCCTCCAGGGTACTGGTTCCCGCGCCCGAGACCGCCGATACTTACCGTATTTCCGGGATCATGGTCGACGTACGGGCGGCAAACGGCGAGCAGGCGCGCAGTGGCGCGTTCGTTGAAGCCCAGCGCAAAGCCTGGCCACTGCTGTGGGCGCGCCAGAGTGGCGGCGCACCGGGCGAGGCGCCCAAGCTCGGCGACAGCGTACTCAATACGCTGGTCCGTGGCATCGATATTGAGCAGGAATATAACGTCAGCAGCCGCTATGTCGCCAGGCTAGCGGTGGCGTTCAACCCGCAGAAGGCGGCGCGCTATTTCGGCGCGGTTGACGGCGCGAAGCGCTCGGCCCCGACCTTGCTGCTGACCATGCTGCAGGATGGCGGGGTCGTGCTGGGCGACACGCGGGAGAGCCCCTGGTACCGCGCCTGGAGCCGTTTCAGCTCAAGCGCCAGCCTCGGCAACTACGTGCGCCCGCCGGGAGACCTGACGGATTCCATTCTCTTGAATGGCCACCGGGCCCTGCGCGGCCAGCCGGACCTGCTGCAGAAAATTCTGGTCCGGTATCAGGCGGCGGATATCGTGGTGATGAGTGCGCGGCTGACCCGGCGCTTTCCCGGTGGGCCGATCGACGGGGAGTTTGCCTGCTTTCATGGCCTGAGCGTGACACCGCTGGCGCGCTTTACCCTGAGCGCTGCCGACCCCAGCCGGCTGGACGATGTTCTGGCGCTGGCAGCTGCCCGGCTGGACGGTGCGTTCAGTCAGGCAGTGCGTGCCGGGGACATCACGCCGCCCAGGAGCTTTACGCCGGTTGTGCTGGCGGAGGATACCGCGCCCAAGCCGTCGCTCCGCGCCTTGCAGCTTACGGACGGTCTGACGGTTCGGGTCAACACGCCGGACGCCGAGACACTGGCGGCGTTCGAGCGACGGCTGCGCAGTGCGCGCACAGTCAGCGGCGTTGCGGTGCTTGATCTCTCGCTCGGCGGCAATTCGGGCCTGCGCATCGCCCATGAGGACAGTCTGGACTGGCTGCGGTATGAGCTGGACCAGGTCGGCCTGCGCCTGGTGGAGACACCGGACGGCCTGCTGCTGCGGGATCGCCAGCCGGGTGACGCCGCCATCGCGCGGCCGGAACCGGTCGATGAGGCCGTCACGGAAACTGGCGCACCGCCGCGACCGCCTGTGACCCCGGGCGGCTGATCATGGCGGAGCAGTTGCCGTTGCCGCTACGGTACCAGACGGCGCACGGCGTTGGGGATTTCATCGTCTCGGACGCGAATCTCGATGCTGTCCGCTTCCTGGATCGCTGGCCGGCCTGGCCGCACCATGCCGCATTGCTCATTGGCCCTGCGCAATCGGGCAAGAGTCACCTGGGGGCAATTCTGGCTGCGCGTGCCGGTGGCATGATCCTGCGGCCGGGGCAACTGCACAGCTTGCTGCGCGCGTCGTTGCTGGTGGTCGAAGACCTGGACGGCAGGATCGACCAGGAAGGTCTGTTCCACATGATGAACCGCGCGCAGCAGGATCAATTCCATCTGCTGCTAGTCGCGCGCGAGGACCCGGCGCGCTGGGGCCTGACGCTGCCGGACCTGGCGTCCCGCCTGACGGCGACTCCGCGTGCGCTCATCGCCCCGCCGGACGACGCCCTGATCGCGCCGCTGCTGCTCAAGCGCCTGCGAGACCGGGGCCTGACTGCAAATCTTGATGTTCTGTCCTATCTCGCCAGCCGGATGCCGCGCTATTACGATGTGATCGGCGAGGTCGTTGATACGCTGGATGCCTTGTCCCTGGCGGACCGCACCAACCTGACGATTCCGCTTGCCCGGCGAGCCCTTGCGTCTCTGGATGCGGAATTAGGCTTTTACCCTGAAGGGTTGGAGGGTTAAACAGTCACCATGACCGAACACACTGCGCCTTCAGCACCGCCGCGCCGTACCCGCACTGCCGCCACCCGTCGCAGCGCGGCCAAACCTGTGGCAGCATTGTTATCACGCTATAATAACAGGGAACTTTCCTGGCTGGCCTTTAATTTCCGTGTGCTGGAGGAGGCTCGTAACCAGCGCCATCCGCTGCTGGAGCGGCTGCGCTTTCTGTCGATTTCCGGCAATAACCTCGATGAATTCTATATGGTGCGCGTTGCGGGTTTGCGGGGCCAGGTCGATGCCGGCGTCCAGACCATCAGTGCAGACGGCCTGACCCCGGCCCAGCAGCTGGAGCAGGTCTCCAACCGCGCCGAAGACCTGATGCGTGTTCAACAGGAAATCTGGGCGGAACTGATGCCGTTGCTGACCGCTGCCGGTGTCCGGCTGTGCGGAATCGGGTGTCTGGATGATGTCGCCCGCCGCTGGCTGGATGGCTACTTTCTGGAGCAGATATTCCCGGTACTGACGCCGCTCGCCATCGACCCGGCGCACCCGTTCCCGTTCATTCCGAACAAGGGTTTCAGCCTCGTCGTGGCCTTGCGCCGCGAATCAGACAAGTCGGTCCTCAATGCCTTGCTGCCGCTGCCGAGCCTCTTGCCGCGCTTCATCACAGTGCCTGGTGCCGGCCTCAATTACATCAGCCTTGAGGAATGCGTGCGCGCATACCTGCCGCAGCTGTTTCCCGGCTACAAGGTGCTCGGCGACGGCGCGTTCCGCATTATCCGCGACAGCGATATCGAGATCGAGGAAGAAGCCGAAGACCTGGTACGGTACTTCGAGTCGGCCCTGAAACGCCGCCGGCGCGGTCAGGTGATCCGCCTGAAGCTTGAGGCCAGCATGCCCGCGGACCTCAAGCGCATGGTCATCCGCGAGCTGGGGGTGGGCGAGCGCGACGTGCTGGAAGTCAACGGCATCCTTGGAGTTGCCGAGACCTCGCAGCTGATCGGGGATGAGCGCCCGGATCTCAAGTTCACACCCTTCAGCCCACGCTTCCCCGAGCGCATCCGCGAGCATGGCGGGGACTGTTTTGCCGCGATCCGCGCCAAAGACCTGGTGGTGCACCACCCCTATGAGAGCTTCGACGTCGTACTGGCGTTCCTGAAGCAGGCGGCGGCCGATCCGGATGTCGTCGCGATCAAGCAGACCTTGTACCGCGCAGGCAAAAACTCCTCGATCGTGCGTGCGCTCGTCGAGGCGGCGGAAGCCGGAAAGTCCGTGACCGCAGTTGTCGAGTTGAAGGCGCGGTTCGACGAGGAACAGAATATCCGCTGGGCGGCTGAGCTGGAGCGGGCCGGCGCGCAGGTGGTCTATGGCTTCATCGACCTCAAGACCCACGCCAAACTGTCCATGGTGGTCCGTCGGGAGGCTGGCGAACTGCGCACCTATTGCCATTTCGGCACCGGCAACTACCACCCGATCACGGCGCGCATCTACACGGACCTGAGTTACTTTACCGCTGATCCCGTGTTGGCGCGCGATGCGGCGCATGTGTTCAACTACATCACCGGCTATGTCTCGCCGACACGGCTGGAGTCGCTGTCCATGTCGCCCGCCGGCATCCGCAAGACATTGACCGAGAAGATCGACCGGGAGATCGCCAACGCAAAGGCTGGCAAGCCGGCACAAATCTGGGCCAAGCTCAACTCGCTGGTCGACTCCGGCATCATCGACAAGCTTTACGAGGCCAGTCAGGCCGGCGTCGAGATCGATCTGGTCATCCGCGGCATCTGCTGCCTGCGACCGGGCGTGCCCGGCCTGTCAGAGCGAATCCGGGTGAAGTCCTGCATCGGCCGCTTCCTGGAACATGCGCGCATCGTCGCCTTTGCCAATGGCCATGCGCTGCCCTCGCGCCATGCGCTGCTCTACATCTCGTCCGCCGACTGGATGACCCGCAACCTCGACCGCCGGGTCGAGGTGATGGTGCCGATCCATAACGCGACGGTACACGCCCAGGTGCTTGACCAGATCATGGTCGCGAACCTGAAAGATACAGAGCAATCCTGGCTGCTGGACGGGCAAGGGGAGTACCACCGTATCGATGCTTCCCCGGACCAGAAGTTCAATCTGCATGACTATTTCATGAAAACCCTCTCCCTCTCCGGGCAGGGCCACACCCACGGCAAGGCTTTGCGCATTCCACGGCTGGATCCGCCGGTTGCTGCGGCACTTGCGGATGCCCCAGAGAGCAACGGCGCGGCATGAAACGTTTTCTCGGGTTAGGCTCCGCTGCATCCCGCGATGCGGCGCCTGCGGACGCGCCGGTCGCCATAGTGGATGTCGGCTCCAATTCGGTGCGCATGGTGGTCTATCGCGGGCGCGGGCGCATGCCGGCGGCGCTGTTCAACGAGAAGACCATGTGCGCCCTGGGTCTCGGCGTTGCGATTAACGGGCACCTTGATCCGGCCGCTGTCGAGATGGCGCTCAAGACGCTGAAGCGTTTTGCGCTGCTGGCAGGCGAGATGGGCTGCAGGGACGTAACTGCCGTGGCAACCGCCGCCGTGCGTCAGGCAGCGGATGGTGCCGAATTCATCGAGCGGGTTCGCGAGCGTACCGGCCTGACCCTCGCGGTCATCAGCGGCGAGCAGGAAGCGGAATATTCGTCCCTTGGCGTGCTCTCCGGCATTCCGATGGCAGACGGTGTGGTGGGTGACCTTGGCGGAGGGTCGCTGGAGCTGGCGCGGGTCTGCCAGGGGAGTGTGTTCGAGCGCGTGTCGATCCCGATGGGGTCCTTCGCGGCGGGTGCTGCAACGCAGGATGCCATACGGGCAAGCCTCTCCAAGGCATTGAAGCCCTATGGCTGGCTGCGGGATGCGCGTGACAAGTCCATTTATGCGGTTGGCGGCACCTGGCGGGCGCTTGCCCACCTGGACATGTATGAGACCAGCCATCCGCTGCCGATCCTGCACCAGTACCGCCTGACGCCTGATCGGCCGCTGGCGCTCGGTGGTATCGCCTCCCGGTTGGACAAGCGGCGGGTCAAGCTGATCCCCAATGTCAGCGAGCGCCGGTTGGCTGCGATGCCGGGCGCTGCTGTCGCGCTCGATACGCTGCTGCTGCTGACCGGTGCGCGTGAGGTCATCATCAGTGCACACGGTGTGCGGGAGGGCCTGCTGTTCAGTCGCCTGAGCACAACGGAACGTGCCGAGGACCCGCTGCTTGCGGCCTGCCGTGAGGAGGCGGGCGAGGAGAGCCGGTTCAACAGCAACGGCGACCGGCTGATGGACTGGCTTGATCCGGTCTTTGCGGACGGGGAGCACCCGCTGGACCGCCGATTGCGCCATGCCGCCTGCCTGCTGTCGGACGTGGCCTGGCGCGGGCACCCGGATTTTCGCGCCGAGCGTGCGCTGGATGCCTCGCTCTACGGCAACTGGGTCGGCATCGATCCGCGCGAACGCATGATGCTGGGGATCGCCCTGTTCGTCTGCTATGGCGGTGTTCCGCCGGCGACGTTGCTTGAGAAGGCGGCAAAGCTCTGCACGCCGGACGACTTGCTGATTGCACGGCGCTGGGGACTCGCGCTCCGCCTGGGTCAGCGCCTGTGTGGCGGGGCGACCCAGCTGCTTGATCGGACCGCCCTGCAACGCGATGGCCGGCGGCTCACGCTCATGCTGCCTTACGCCTACATCGATCTGTTCGGAGAAGTGGTCGAGCGGCGGCTGGAAGCGCTGGCGGATGCCCTTGAGCTGCAGCCGAGCGTGAGGATCGGGCGCGAGACGCAGCAGAGTGATGACATATGATGGACTTGTCATTGCGAGACTGCGCGCTACCGCTCACCCTGGAGTCGGATGGCATTACGCAGAATCAAGACACGCACCGTTGGTGTCGAGCCAAGTCGAGACACGTCCAGATGATTCTGGCGATGATGCTGGAGCCGCCCCTCGACCGGGCTCGGGGCGAACGGTCAATCTAAAGTCAGCAAGCTTTAAACTAGACGAAGGGATGCGCAGCTCGTGGTTCGTCATGCTCACCAAGGGCGGAGTGTGAAGCCGGATGGCGATCCAGCTAGCAAAATCAAAGCCTCTGGATCGCCGCGGCCACTGCGTGGTCTCGCGATGACAAGTGGATCAATGTAAAGTCATCACGCTTTAGCAGGCGCTGCTTGCCGTCATCTTGAAGATACCCTGGGCGTTGCTGGCATCAAACGCAAGGTCAAGCCGTCCATCGGCCAGTCTAGCGCGCTGGATGAACTCGAAGAAGGAGCCAGGCACGTCGCGGGTGACGATCTGGCCGTCCGCGTCCGTGAAGCGGCGCGCAATCAGGTCGGCGCGGTAGGCAGTCTGCAACACCCGGCCCGAACGCGAGACCTCGACTGTCTCCTTCATGGGCCGACCAATTGCCTTTTGCGCCTCAACCACAGTGGCCAGATCGTCCACCCGGTCTGTTGCATGGTTGAAGGCGTTGCCTTCGGTCGCGATCCACGCCATCTCTGCCGACTCTTGCTGCAGCTGGGCATAGTCAGCGAGCGACGGATCGGCGTGCTGGCGATCAAAGCAGGCGACCAGTGCTGGGAGCAGCGCCGCCGCGTCGTCGAGCGGCAAGGCACCATCTGCCTTCAGCCGGGAGAGCCGGGCCTTGGCCGCGTCGTTCAGCGGGTCGCGCGAGCTGGCGGTGACCCGGGTGACGGCGGCCACGAAGTCTGCCGAGAAGCGCTCCGGGTGCAGCTCGCTCAGAAAAAACTGCGGCAGATCTTCGGGGAAGTCTGCATGCGTGTAGGACCGACCGGTCATGCCCAGCCGGTCGAGCGGGTACACCTCGTTCATGCGGTAGCCGAGCGGCAGCAGCACCCGGGTGATGGCTGTCTCACCCATTGGCAAGGCTCCCATACCGGCATGTGCCACTGTGCGCAGCGCGCCATGGTCGAACACCAGCTTGCGCCCTTGTGCGTTGCAGTCTGCGACATAGGCGCGTGCGGTCGGCACCCGGACCAGCAAATCCGCAAACAACAGGATGTTGAGTGCCTGCGCCAGCACCGCGCGGGATGCATCCGCCGCCTGCCCAATCTCCGAATGCACGACGATGCTGTCTGCGAGGGGCTGTGCCGCCGGGTGCGCGTTCAGCAGATGGGCGAGAGCGGACATATCAACCTCCATTTTGCGCCTTCATCTGCGCCCACAGTCCTGGAATCAAGTCTCCGCGCGGCTCCAGTAGCGTTTTGCGCCGCTTATGGTCAGGCGGTGGCGGCCATCTCCAGCAAACGCCTGTCGAGCGTGCGCATCTGTCTATGGAAGCTGAATTGGAGAAACCGGTATGGCTCCATCGGCTCTGCGGAGACAAATGGCAGGGTCTGCGCCTGTTGCGGATAGGCGACTGCCATGGCGGCAGCGCGGCCCATCCATAACGCCAGGCCCACCGACTCGAAGTCGGTGCCGCCGGCGTAGGTGATATTCGTCGCCTCATTGATGGGACCAATGAACGGCAGACCCTCGCCGACCCGTGCACCCAGACCGCGCCAATGGATCGGCAGCGGCAGGATCGGCAGTTGCGGGAAGCGGGCCGCCAGCCAGGACCCAAAGTTGTTCACCTGCGCCATGGTCTGCAGGTGGCCGCGGGCCACGGGCGCATCGACCGAGGCGATCAGCCGGTAGTCGCTCATGAAGCGCACAGTGACCGTGCCGAGCACACCATCTTCGAAGCGGAACACAGTCGGGCGGGTAATGCCCTGGTCAGCCAGCAGTCGCGGGCTGATCGGGCGGGAGGCAACGGCGATGAACGGCCACGGCATCACCCGGCTGCTCATGGCTGGAATGCTGCGGTGGCGCGATTGGCCATTGGTCGCAACCAGCACGTGCGCCGTCTCGATCTTGCCACCGCGATACTCCACCTCGATCCGGTGGCCACGGGGAACCAGCCCGCGCACCCGTGTGTTGGCGCACACCAGCACATCACGCGCCATCAGTTGATCAGCCATGCCGCGCGCCAGGGCCAGCGGCGAGAGCAGGGTAGTGTCGCGCATCATCAGCCGGGGCAGATCGGCGTGGTCCGCTGTGTGCGCACCACCGGTCTCGGCAGGCAATTGCGTGTATTGAGGGCCGTTGGCGCGCGCGATCTCCAGCGCCAGCGCCGCCATGGGGGACCATATCTTCGGGTCGACTCCCAGTGAGAACAGGTCTGCGTCCTGCCGGTCGATGGGTGTCTCGACCGCTTCGCACATCAGGGGAACCAGGTCCCTGGCCTCGACATCGACGCTTGCCAGTTGCTGCAATTTGTCCGCGCCCAGGATTGCAGCGCGGCGGTAGGCACTTAGCGGGCTGGGGCCGGCCAGCCCGAGCATGCGGCCGCTGGCACCCCAGCCTGGTTCTGCAGCATCGATCAAGACGACCTTTGCGCCATACTCCTCGCTGAGCCGCCAGGCAGCCGCCAGGCCGACCAGCCCGCAGCCGATCACCAGAACATCGCAGCTCTCAACGCCTTCAAGGCGAGAATAGGTCCGGTGCAGCTTGGGAGTCAGGGTTTCCCAGAGCGATCCCGAGGGCGCTCCGTACTCATACGCGCTGACGTCGATCAAACCCATAAGAACCGTTTAGGCTTACCGGCCGCGATATACGGCCACGATATAGAATAGTGCCCGTAGACGAACTGGGCGCGACAGGCAAATGCCCTTCTCACCGGGTAGTGTCTCAGTTTGAACGTCCGCTCGTGGTGAGCTTGGACAGAACCACGAGCCGCTCAGCCCTTCTGTCCAAACTCAGGGTGAGCGGGGATTTCAAACTGATACACGTCTTCTCACCAGGGCGGTACAAGGTGCGGTATCTGCTCAGCTATGCGGGGAGGGGGTTCAGGCCGCTTTCCTCAAGTGGCGTCGGCCCAGCAGCTCCGCGATCTGCACGGCGTTCAGTGCTGCCCCTTTGCGCAGATTGTCACTGACGCACCACAGTGCCAGACCGTGCTCAACAGTCGGGTCGCGTCGAATACGGCTGACGTAGGTCGCATATTCGCCGACGCACTCAACCGGGGTCACGTAACCGCCAGCCTCACGCTTGTCGACGACCATCACACCAGGGGCCTCACGCAGGATCGCGCGCGCGCGTGCCGCGGTAATCGGGCGCTCAAACTCGATGTGAATCGCCTCCGAGTGGCCGACGAACACCGGCACCCGCACACAGGTGGCAGACACGCGGATCGCGGTGTCGAGAATCTTCTGGGTCTCGACCGCCATCTTCCACTCTTCCTTGGTGAAGCCGTCATAACCGCTGTCGTCGCCCAGAAAACTGTCGATATGCGGGATGACGTTGAAGGCGATCTGCTTGGTGAACTTTTTCGGCTCGCGCTGGTCGCCGACGAAAATCGCCCGAGTCTGGTCGAAGAGCTCGTCCAGCCCGTCCTTGCCGGCACCGGAGACCGACTGGTAGGTCGCGACGACGACCCGCTTGATGCCAGCCTCGTCATGCAGCGGTTTCAGCGCCACCACCATCTGCGCAGTCGAGCAGTTGGGATTGGCGATGATGTTCTTCTTCTTGTAACCGTCAATCGCCTCCGGGTTCACCTCCGGCACGATGAGCGGTACGTCCGGGTCCATGCGGAAATGGCTGGCATTGTCGATCACCGTACAGCCTTGCGCGGCGATTTTGGGCGCATAGACCTTGCTGACCTCGGAACCCGCCGACATCAGCGCCATGTCCCAGCCGGTGAAATCAAAATGCTCAAGGTTCTTGCACTTCAGCTTGCGGCCTTCGTCGCCGAAGTCGACCTCGGTCCCGGTGGAGCGGGAGGAAGCAATCGCGGCGATCTCGTCGATCGGAAACGTGCGCTCCGCGAGGATATTCAACATCTCGCGGCCCACATTGCCCGTGGCGCCGACAACGGCAATCCGGTAGCCCATGGCTTCACACTTTCTGCATATGGATGGAAATCAGCCGAGGCCTTATGCGGCCAAGACCGGCGGCACGCAAGCGTCTAAAGATTTTCTTGCGCAATCCATGCGTCCAGCTTTGCTTTTATTGCGTCACGCGCCGTGCGAAAGCGGGCGAGCAACACGGCGTCGGGCAACTTCTCTGTGGTCGCCGGGTCCTCAGTCGGCCAGTGCAGTCGCTGCGCCTTGCCGAGGAACACCGGGCAGACTTCCTCGGCACACAAGGTGATGACAGTCTCGACCGTGGCCGGGTCGATGTCATCGACCAGCTTGGAGGCATGAGAGCGCAGATCGATGCCGACTTCGGCCATGGCTGCGATGGCAAACGGGTTGACCTGGGTCGGCTTGGAGCCCGCAGACTGGATGCCATGGCCTTTGGGGCCGAGCAGGGCGCGCGCCCAGCCTTCGGCCATCTGGCTGCGGGCGGAATTGGCGACACACAGAAACAGGATATTCATCGCGGGCTCCTCAGGCAAGTTTGGACGGTGCAAAAACCTTGCGCTCGACGAGCCCGGCCAGCGTGGCTCCCGCCAGCTGTGCAGCAATGAACGCCGGGGCGTGGGCGGGCAGGATCCCGGCAAAACTGTCGGTGAGGGCCCTGGCGATGGTCACGGCAGGATTTGCAAACGAGGTGGAGGCGGTAAACCAGTATGCAGCCGTGATGTAGAGCCCGACCATGGCCGGCACGATTGCCGGGCGGTCCATGCAGCGCAGAATGGTCAGCACCAGCCCGAAGGTCGCCACCCCCTCGCTCAGCCATTGGCCGGAGCCGGTGCGCGCCTTCAAGCTCAGCTGCAGCAGCGGCAGATCATACATCGCATGGGTCAGAAACGTGCCGGCGATGCCCCCCAGCGTCTGGGCCATGATGAACAGGGCAGCAATACGCCAGGGCAGCGCACCGCGGGATGCCATGACCAGGCTCACCGCCGGATTAAAATGCGCCCCCGAGATCGGCCCGAACATGCTGATGAGCACGACGAGGAGTGCGCCGGTTGCCACCGTGTTGGCGAGCAAGGCCAGCCCTGTATTCCCGCCACTCAAGGCCTCCGCCATGATCCCGGAGCCGACCACACCGGCGATCAGCAGCCCGGTGCCGAGCGCTTCGGCAATAAGCGAACGCTGAACATTCATTGCCGCACCAGAGCCTTTGCCAGGGCAGCATCGACAATGCTCGTCGGGTTGGCGCGCAGGGCAATCTCCTCCCGGGCGATGGCGTTGAACAGCGCGCCGCCCAGTGTTCCGGTAATCTTCTCGGCGATGATGGTGGCAAAGGTATTCGACAACCGCTCACCCAGCAGTGCCGTGAACTGGCCGATATCGTTGGTCTGCTGGGCTTTGCGCACGAAGGCGATCACCAGCGGCGAAATCTGCTGCGCCAGCTCCTGGTTGACCGACTGCTCGAGGAAGCGGGTTGCGCTGTCATTCCCGGCGCGCAGGAGGGACGCCGCATCGCGGATGTCGATCTGGTCGATGCGCCGGAGCAGGAAAGGGGAGAGCTGTTGGGTGGCGAACGCGGCGGCCTGGCTCACCATCGCCTGTGTTTTCTGGAACAATCCTGTCACGCGTAGCATACTGAGCAGGGTATCGGACGAGCCTTGCCCGACGACACTGTTCAGCAGTTGGCCAAGCTTTAGTTCGGCGGCAAATTCGCCGGTCACCCCGTCGATCCCGACCGCACGCTTCAGGGCATTCTCGGTCGAGAGGGTCAGCAGGCGGCGCACCAGCAGAGCCGAGTCGGGACTGGCGGGCAGGGTGGCACAGGCGCTCACCAGCAGCGCAGAGGCACCGGCGAACAGGAGGGTACGGCGGTTCATGGCGGAGGCCTATAAACGGAGGTTGCTGAGAATGGCATCACCCATGGCGACGGTGCCGACTTGCGTGCAGCCGTCCGCCATGATGTCGCCGGTGCGGATGCCATCGGCGAGCGTTCGGGTGACGGCATGTTCAACCGCGACGGCCAGATCGGCGCGTCCAAAGCTCAGGCGCAGTGCCATCGCCAGCGACAGGATTGTAGCGCAGGGGTTGGCGATGCCCTTGCCGGCGATATCCGGTGCCGAGCCATGGATCGGCTCATAGAGTGCCGGCTGCTTGCCGGTGGCGGTATCGCGCGCGCCGAGTGATGCGGAGGGCAACATGCCAAGAGAGCCGGTGAGCATGCCCGCTTCGTCCGACAGGATATCGCCGAACAGATTATCGGTGACGATCACGTCAAACTGCCGGGGGTTTTTCAGCAGCTGCATGGCACAGTTATCCGCGTACATGTGGCTGAGCGGCACGTCCGGGTACTCGGCGTCATGCAGGGCCTGCACCTCCTCGCGCCAGAGCTGCCCGGACTCCATGACGTTGGCCTTCTCGACCGAGGTCACCAGACCGGGCTGCCCTGCGGATTTGCGCTCCCGGGCAATCTCGAAGGCGACCCGGGCGATGCGGTGGATTTCATGGGTGGTATAGACCTGCGTATTGACGCCGCGTCGCTCGCCATTTGCCAGTGACTCGATACCGCGGGGCTCACCGAAGTAGACGCCACCGGTCAACTCGCGCACGATCATCAGGTCCAGCCCCTCGACCAGATGACGCTTGAGCGAAGAGGCATCGGCCAGTGCCGCAAAACACAGCGCCGGGCGCAGGTTGGCGAATAGGCCCAGTTCCTTGCGCAGCTTCAGCAAGCCGCGCTCCGGCCGGATCGCACGCTCGATCGTATCCCACTGTGGCCCGCCGACTGCGCCCATCAGCACGGCGTCGGCTGCCTTCGCTTTGGCCAGCGTTGAGTCGGCGAGCGGAACGCCGTGCACATCAATGGCAGCCCCGCCCAGCAGATCGGTGTCGGTTTTGACCGCGAAGCTGGCCCTGCTGTCCAGCATTTCCAGGACACGCACGGCCTCAGCGATGACTTCGGGGCCTATGCCGTCGCCCGGCAGCAGCAGGAGAGTGGGGGTCATGGAGCGCCTCATTCCGGTTCGTTGGGGCTGCTGATAGCGGGTCTGCAGCGTCGTGCAAATATCGTCAATGATGCTCTTCGCGCCCGGTGTAGTCATACCCGCACATCCGGCAGGTGTGGGCAGGCCACAGCCGCAAGAGGCTGCCCGGCCCGGCATAGGCGGTGTCCTTGCATTTGGGGCAGCGCTGGAACCAGCGTCCGGCAAGCATAAGGCCCAGCACCGGAAACAGCACCCAGGTCGGCGCCTGGATAATTGCCAGGCCTAGTGGCACAATGAGTCCCAGCGTCCACCAGAGTGCACTGCCGCGCACACAGTGCGGGTTCCAGACCGGCAGACGCATCAGGAATTGACCTGTCTGGATTGTCTGGCACTCCGCACGTCGGCGGTCATGTCAGCCAAGGCCGGGTTTCGGCCAAAGTGGCTTCATGGGCGGTAATGGCTGCATCCGACTGAAGAGTCAGGCCGATCTCGTCGAGACCGCTCAGCAGGCAATGCTTGCGGAACGCATCGATGGGGAATTCAAAGCGGTCCTGGAATGGCGTGGTCACCGTCTGGGTGTCGAGGTCCACCGTGATGTCGCTCTCCGGCGCGACCGCCATCAGCCGGTCGATGGCGTCCTGCGGCAGCACGACCGTCAGGATGCCGTTCTTGAAGGCATTGCCGGAGAAGATATCCGAGAAGCTCGGCGCAATGACGCAGCGGATGCCCAGGTCCCCGAGCGCCCAGGCCGCATGCTCGCGGCTGGAGCCGCAGCCGAAGTTATCACCGGCGATCAGGATCCCGGCCCCCTGGTAGCGCGGCTGATTGAACACGCTATCCGGGTTCAAGGTGCCGTCAGCCAGATAGCGCAGCACGTAGAACGCGCCTGCGCCCATGCCGGCGCGGCTGATGCTTTTGAGGAACCGCGCGGGGATGATCACGTCGGTATCGACGTTGATCTGTCCGAACGGAATGGCGGTGGCGGTCAGGGTGGTAAACGGGGTCATGGTTCAGCCGATCAACTGGCGCACGTCGGTCAGCCGACCAGTCACGGCTGCTGCTGCTGCCATGGCCGGCGAGAGCAGGTGGGTGCGTGCACCCGGGCCTTGGCGCCCGACGAAATTGCGGTTGGAGGTGGAGGCGCAGCGCTCACCCGGCGGCACCTTGTCCGGGTTCATGCCCAGACACATGGAGCAACCCGGCTCCCGCCAGTCAAAGCCTGCCTCAAGGAAAATACGGTCAAGCCCCTCGGCCTCGGCCTGCCGACGCACCAGACCGGACCCCGGCACGACCAGTGCCTGTTTGATGGTATCGGCGACCTGGCGGCCTCTGACGACGGCGGCAGCCGCCCGCAAGTCCTCGATGCGGCTGTTGGTGCAGGAGCCGATAAACACATGCTCCACCGGAATATCGGCCATTGCCGTGCCCGGCACCAGCCCCATGTAGGCCAGTGCTTTCTCGGCACTTGAGCGTTTGGCCGGGTCTGCGAAGTGTTGCGGGTCAGGGACTGCGCCGGTGATCGCCACCACATCATCCGGCGACGTCCCCCAGGTAACGAGTGGTGCGATGTCGGCGGCATCAATGGTGACAGTCCTGTCGTAGGTCGCACCAGGATCGCTCGGCAGGGTGCGCCAATACGCGACCGCCTGAGCCCACAGGTCACCCGTGGGCGCGCGTGGCCTGCCGTTCACATAGGCGAAGGTGGTGTCGTCGGGCGCAACCAGCCCGGCACGCGCACCCGCCTCAATCGACATGTTGCAGACGGTCATCCGGCCTTCCATGCTCATCGCGCGGAAGACCTCGCCGGTATATTCGATGACAAAGCCGCTGCCGCCGGCCGCGCCGATCCGCCCAATGATGGCCAGTGCGACATCCTTGGGCGTGACCGAGAAACCAAGGCTGCCGTCGACCCGGATTTCCAGCGTCTTTGACGGTGTCAGCAGCAGAGTCTGGGTGGCGAACACATGCTCGATCTCGGACGTACCGATGCCGAACGCCAGCGCGCCGAATGCGCCGTGGGTCGCGGTGTGGCTGTCGCCGCAGACCATGGTGACGCCGGGCAGCGTAAAGCCCTGTTCCGGGCCGATCACATGGACGATGCCCTGCTCGGCTGCCGTCATCTCGATATGTTCGATGCCGAACTCAGCGCAGTTGGCCTTGAGCGTTGCGACCTGCAACGCCGACTCCGGGTCTGCGATGGCCAGCACCTGATTGTCAGCCATCCGCGGCGTGGTCGGCACATTATGGTCCGGCACCGCCAGTGTCAGGTCCGGGCGGCGTACCCGGCGGCTCGCCTGGCGTAGCCCCTCGAAGGCCTGCGGTGTGGTGACCTCATGGATCAGGTGGCGGTCGATCCAGACGAGGCAGGTCCCGTCCGGCCGGCGCGCGATCACATGGTCATCCCAGATTTTCTGGTACAGGGTGCGTTGTATACTCATCCCGCTGTTATGGCGCGAACCTGTGCCTGGAGCAATAAGGCCCGGGAGCCGAATAAAGTGCAGGTGACGCATTCTATGCACTATGATATGCTATATGCACCTAATCAGGATAAATGCACATGAGTGGACACAGAGCAAAAATTCTTGATGGTGGCCGGATCATTGTGCCCGCCGCACTCCGTCAGGCGCTGGGTCTCGCCAAGGGCGATACCGTCTATCTCGATATTGAGGGGGATGCTCTGCGGGTCCGCCCGGCACACGCGGTGGTCGCGCAGTTGCAGGCGAAACTGCGGTGCTATGCGCCTGATGGCGTCTCCTTGGCGGACGATCTGATCGCGGAGCGTCGCGATGACGCGCGCCGTTCTTGATGCGTCCGCGCTGCTCGCCCTCCTGCAAGCCGAGACAGGGGCTGATGTGGTGGCGCAGGCATTGCCGGGTGCCTGCATGAGCGCGGTCAACTTTGGCGAGGTGGTTGCCAAGTTGGTGGAAATCGGTTGGCCGCAGGACGAAGTTGTGCGCGATCTCCTTGGCCTCGATATCGAGATCGTGCCGCATGATGAAGCGCAGGCCGTCTGCGCCGGGCTGCTTCGCGCCATAACCCGCTCAGTGGGCCTCTCGTTGGGGGATCGCGCCTGCCTGGCATTGGCTGCGCATATCCAAGGCGTCGCCTTCACCGCCGACCGCCAGTGGCTTGCGGTGCGAGACCTCAAGGCAGAAGTCCGGATGATCCGATAAAGAGTCCGGGTGCAGACAACATTATGAAAACACACGAAAACGGCGGCCACCGGGGTAGCCGCCGCTCTTTGTAGTAACCGTTGGAGTGGTTACGCGTTCTTGTCGTCGCGGTTGGTGCGCAGCTCGACGATCCGGGCGGACTTACCGCGGCGATCGCGCAGATAGTAGAGCTTGGCGCGGCGCACGACACCGCGGCGGATAACGTCAATCGACTCGAGCGCCGGGCTGTACAGCGGGAACACGCGCTCCACGCCTTCGCCAAACGAGATCTTGCGCACGGTGAAGTTCGAGCCGATGCCCTTGTTCGAGCGGGCGATGCACACGCCTTCGTAAAACTGGGTACGGGTCTTTTCGCCTTCCTTGACCTTCACGCCGACACGCAGGGTGTCACCGGCACGGAAGTCCGGAATGGCGCGCTTTTCAAGCTGCTTGGCGATTTCTTCCTGTTCAATCTGTTGCAGGATATTCATGTCCCTGGCTCCTTGTCATGGTCCCCCGCCGTCCAGGCGCCGGGGGCCGGTTGGTGCTGCGCGCCAGAGGGCGACTGACCCTGAGCGGACTGGTATGTCGCCCAGAGATCCGGCCGCCATAGCCGGGTTCGCGTCTCCGCCTGATGCTTGCGCCAGGCCTCGATCCGCGCGTGGTTCCCCGAGAGCAGCACCTCGGGGATGTCACGCCCCTCCCACGTGCGTGGGCGGGTGTAGTGAGGGTATTCCAGCAGGAAGCCCTCGAAACTTTCCTCGGCGTGGCTGTCGCTGGCACCCATCACTCCGGCCAGGAGCCGGATGCAGGCGTCCAGCAGCAGCAGCGCCGCCGGCTCACCACCGGAGAGCACCACGTCCCCCACCGAGACCTGCTCGACGGGGCGCGCCTCCAGCACGCGTTCGTCAAATCCCTCGAACCGGCCGCACAGCAGGGTTACCCCCGGTCCAGCCGCCAGTTCGCGCACCCGAGCCTGGGTGATCGGACGCCCCCTGGGGGTCAAGGCAATGAGCGGGGCCGCAGGCTCCAGAGCCAGCGCCGCATCAACTGCTCGCCCGAGCACATCGGCCCGCAGGACCATGCCCGGGCCGCCGCCCGCAGGGGTATCGTCGACGGATCGGTGCTTATCTTGTGCGAATCCGCGAATGTCCAGCGTTTTTAGCGCCCACACGCCGGATTTTAGTGCCTGACCGGCCAGCGCATGCGCCAGGGGGCCGGGGAACATGTCCGGATAAAGCGTCAGCACGCGGGCGGACCATGGGGCAGGGGGTGCTGCAGTCATCGTGGCGGTGGGCTTGCCGCAACACCGGCCCGCTGTCTACAGGCTTGCACCGCCGCAATAACGGGATTATGCGCATTCCTCCCGGGGCGGTTAGCTCAGTTGGTAGAGCATCTCGTTTACACCGAGAGGGTCGGCGGTTCGAGCCCGTCACCGCCCACCAGACTCCCTGCATACATACGGTCCTGCTGCTTGAGAAGGTGCGCCTAGCAACTTGCTCTGTATCGGGGAGCGTCAGACCGGCACGGTCATGACCTTGCTGCCGAATACTGCCTGCCAGCTCTCGATCTCCGCCATGACAATGGCATCCACCTCGTGGGCGATGTCGGCGACAGTTGCATAATCAAGCGCGGCGTCTGTTGCATCCAACAGGGTGGAGATGCGCACCTCGACAGAGGCGAGCTTGGTCGCCGTGATCTCCGATATGGCGGCAAAGCGCTCAAAGTCCCCGAAGAAGCGTATGCTGGCAGAGGCTCCCCCCAAAGTGGGCAGCAATACGCCAAGGAACGTGAAGCTCTTGGAGAGGTCATAGCCCAGCCCCGGGCGCAGCATGTGCAGGTGGCTGGAAAGGGTCACGCCGAGATATCCCGCAACGGCGATGATCGCACTCAAGAACATCAACTCGGACAGCCGGTCCAGATTATGGTGTGTGGCGGTCAGCCGTTTGGCCTTCTGGTGATGATAATGGCGTTGGCCGACCACATGCCTGTCCAGCAGCAGTTGCAAGCCGGCGCGCAAATAGGCCTGGGTAACCCGGATTTGCGGCAAGCCCAGTTCGCGCAGGCTGTCTCGCGCATAGGTCTCCGGCCAGTTGCTGGTGGCGCTATGCGACCAGCGCCCGACCGGACGCGCCACCCCGAGCAGCATCAGGGCCGGTGCATGGCGCAGATACTCTGCTACCCGCCGGGTCTCGAACCAGCGGCTGTGCCAGCGCCCGCGGCGACCACGCACCGTGATGACCACGATGCCCAGCAGCAACACGAACTCAAACAGCGCAAATGCCCATTTCCCGCCTGACGAGACAAAGGGCAGATAGGCGATACCGCCGATGACCGCCAACGCCGAGAGAATGAAGTTGGCCACCATCCCGCCACGGTAGGCGTCTGAGAGAAAGGTCGAGAGTCCGTCCGCCCAGGCAAAACGCGGGAAGAGCGAGCTGGCGATAGACCGCGTGAAGGTAGGGTCGCTGCCGGGAAGCTGCGCGGCCTGCGCGAGCAGTGCGGCCCCTGACCCGGCGGCAATGTCGCTGGGCAATTCATAGCACTGGCGCAGACTGCCCAGGCGTGAACCCGAGGCGCGACCACCAAACAGGGCCTCAACCCGGCGGTAGGCATGAAACAGCGGGTTGCTCTGCCGCCGCCAGTTCTCCGCATGGAACGTCTCTGGCCCCATGCCCGAAGAGTCGGGGCGGCGCGCCGGCAAGATGGCGTCTACAAGGCGTGCCAGCGCAGCCGGATCGTAGAGCGAGAAGGCATCGGGCGGTGCCAGCAGTGACTCAACGCTCATCAGCCACCGGCATTGGTCCGGATTGCGGGCATCAATCCACAGGACCGGCGTAGCAACAGACAGCGACGCCAACATGGTTTGGCGCGTACCGCCGACTGACCCCAGAGTCTCGCCATCCCACACGGCGATCAGCAGGTCTGACTGCTCGATCATCACCTGTCCCGCCATCTGGGCGCGTTGCGAGCCTGCCACAGTATAGGCTTGAAGGGCGGACACATCGTCCGGGGCCTCCAGTGATCGCAGGAACAGCGCGGTCAACGCGTCATCCTGCTCCGCCAGTTCAAAAAGGCGCACCTTGCGCGCCATCGACAGGATATGCTCCGCCTGGGCGCGGACCCCGGCATTGCAATCCCCTGTCCCGGTGAGGAGAGCCTGCGCATCCGCCAGGGTTTCCGGGTGGGCATTGATGACCGCGTTCAGGGTCGCGCCGAAGGGCAGGGGTGCCGTCACCTGCATCTGGTGCTTGATGGCTAGTTCGACGGCGAGCAGGTCCACGCCCTGGGCAAGCAGGCTGTGCAACCTGAGGGGTGCAGGCTGATGATGCAGCACTAAAGCGGAAAACAGGTGGTCCAGCGCAGCGGCAATACCGGCCCTGTTCGCTGCAAATGCCGCGTTACTGTCGCGATGCCCGGTGATGCCGAGGCACCAACAGGTCTGTGGCGGCGAAAGCCTGCTCCATTCAAATTCTGTCTTGCCCGCCATGCCGCCAGTCTAGCCGTGGCAATAGCGGGGACAAGCTTTTCTTTACCGGCCTTGCCCGGACCATGATATGGCCGGACAGGGCTTGGCCGGACCTGCTGAGGGATCAAATGAAGGTGTGCAGATGTTTGATCTGATTGAAAGTGGGTCCGTCGTTGAGTGAGGGTGGACACTTGGACGACAGGAACATCGTGAAGCAGGCTGCCGGAGGGGTGGCTGAGCGCGGAGCCATACGTCTTTTCATCAGCTATTCGCGGGCCGACCAGAAGAAGGCGCACCCGGTCATCACGCTGCTCGAGCAGGCAGGCTTTCAAGTCTGGTGGGATGGCTTGCTTGAAGGGGGCGTGAACTACCTCCCGGAGACGGAGGCCGCCCTGGAATCTGCCCACGCGATTGTGGTGCTCTGGTCGAAGACCTCTGTGGCATCGCACTGGGTGCGGGATGAGGCCGCGCGGGCCCGGGACAGGCGATGCCTGGTACCACTATCGATCGACGGCAGCGAGCCACCCTTAGGGTTTCGCCAGTTTCAGGTGATCGACTTCTCGAAATGGAAAGGCGCGGCGCAAGCACCGGAGGCAACCAGACTCATCAGTGCGATTGCCCATATTGCTGCGGCAACCCCGGTTGCGTCACCCAAGCCCGCAGTGAACCCGACGCGCCGTCGCTTGCTTGTCGGGGCGGCAGCCGGTGCGGGCCTGACAGCCGCTGCAGCCTTCGTTTGGCCGCTCGTCAGGCCGCGTCTGTCCGGCACAGTGATGCAGAACAGCATTGCGGTCCTGCCCTTCAAGAATCTGAGTGGCGATCCGGCGCAGGAGTATTTCTCGGATGGTCTATCCGAAGAGTTGCGGTCCGCACTCGCGCGCAATGCGCAGCTGCGAGTCCTGGCGCAAACATCGTCCCGGAAGATCCGCGACAGCGAGGATGATGCCGCCGCTATGGCTGACCAGATCGGTGTGGCCTATCTGCTGGACGGCAGTGTTCGGCGCGCGAACGACAATACCCGAATCACCGCCGAACTGATCGATGGCAAGACCGGCTTCAGCAAATGGTCGCAGAGCTTTGATCGTACTGCGGCCGATATCTTTGCCATTCAGGAGGAAATCGCCAACACCGTCTCGCGCGTGTTGCAAATCCGCATGGCGATGTCCGATGAAGAGGATCAGGCGTCCGGGGGCACCCGCAACACCGAGGCCTTCGATGCCTATTTGCGCGGGCGGTCCCTCTATGATTCGTCGAGCGGCGAAGAGGATGACCGGGCGGCACTGGCGCAGTTTGATGCTGCCATCGCGCTCGACCCCGCTTATGCTGCGCCCCATGCGGCCCGCTCGCGCACGCTGATTGCCATCGCCGGAAGCTATGCGAGCAGTCACCGCCTCAAGCAGATGCATGAGCAAGCGCTGGCCTCGGCGCGTCAAGCCGTGGCCCTGGCCCCGGCGTATGCCGAGGCGCATTCGACCTTGGGCTACACCCTGTTCAAGTCCCTGCTGGATATGCGCGCGGCGAAGTCGCCCCTGGAGAAGTCCGTCGCGCTCAGTCCGGGGGAAGCAACGGTTCAGGCCCGCTATGCGCTCTTTGCCGCCGTTACCGGCCAGGCGCAGAAAGCCAAAGCCGCAATCGACAGGGCGGTGGAACTAGACCCGTTCGGCCCGAATATCCATCACAGCCAAGGCTATATCCGCTATGCAGCGCGCGATTATGCTCTCGTGGAGGACTCGATGCAGGCCGCCTTGCGGCTCAACCCGAAAATGGGCGGGACCTATAGTCTGATGGCCGCAAGCCAAATGCATCTCAAGCAACTGGACCGGGTGGCAGAAACACTCAAATCAGAGCCGAACAGCCTTTTTGGCCTGCCGGTTGCCGCCATCTTTGCCTATCGCACCGGCGATGTCTCAGGCGCGCGTGAGGCCCTGGCGACACTCACGCAGACCTATGGCGATGCGGCCCTGTTTCAGCAGGCGCAGGTGCTGGCGCAGCTGGCCGAGCCGGATGATGCGCTTGCCAGGCTGGAGGCTGCACTGGCTGCCGGAGACTCCGGGATGATCTTTTTGGGAATTATATAGATGACTTACTATCATCTTGATCCTCTTTCGGCGGTTTCGGCT
>CAYOMD010000009.1:0-73748 GCA_964404985.1 uncultured Sphingomonadaceae bacterium | reverse complement strand
AGCGGCATTCGGTGAGCCGGCTGATCGGCGCACCGCCGGGCTATGTCGGCTATGATCAGGGCGGCCAGCTCACCGATGCGGTCGACCAGAACCCGCATAGCGTGCTGCTGCTCGACGAGATCGAGAAGGCACACCCAGACTTGTTCAACATCCTGCTGCAGGTGATGGACAACGGCAAGCTGACTGATCACCACGGCAAGACCGTTGATTTCCGCAACGTCATCCTGGTGATGACCACCAATGCCGGTGCTGCCGACATGGCACGCGAGGCCATCGGTTTCGGCAGCAGCCAGCGCAGCGGCGACGACGAGGAAGCCATCAAACGCATGTTCTCGCCGGAGTTCCGCAACCGGCTCGATGCGGTGGTGCCGTTTGACTATCTGCCCTCGGAAGTGGTGGCCCGTGTGGTCGACAAGTTCATCATCGAACTGGAGCTGCAACTGGCCGAGCGGCAGGTGCACATTGCGCTGACCGACGACGCCAAGGCCTGGCTGACGACGCGCGGCTACGACAAGCTGTTCGGCGCACGCCCGATGGCGCGGCTGATTCAGGAGCAGATCAAGACACCGCTCGCTGACGAGTTGCTGTTTGGCAAGCTGGTGAAGGGGGGCGAGGTCCGCGTCCACGTGCGGGATGACACGCTGAGCTTCGAAGTCGTGCCGACAGCACCGCGCCAACTGCCGCCGCCTGGCAGCACCGGAAAACGTCGCCGCAAGGCCAAAGCCCCGACGAAGTAAGGGATATCCTCACGCAGGGCTGGTGACTTTCAGCAGGGCGATGCCGCCGACGATCATGCCGATGGCCAGCAGGCGCGGCGCGTGCGCCGGCTCATGGTATAGCAGAATACCGACCAATGCCGCACCGACGGCCCCGATCCCGGTCCAGACCGCATAGGCGGTACCGATGGGCAGCACCCTGACTGCTACCGACAGCAGGTAGAACGACCCCCAGGAGACCGCGAAAAACGCAACCGTCGGCCAAAGCCGGGTGAAGCCTTCGGTCTGCTTCATGAGGTACACCCAGACAACCTCCATGAGACCGGCGACCAGCAGCAGACTCCAGGCGAGCGTTGTCGATGGCATGGCCTATACGTCCCGTCTCGGCGCATCGACCCGCAGACGCCGCCCGGTCTCAAAATCCTCAGCCAGCAGGGTGAGAATGGCAAGACCAACAGCCTCGGGGTCTTTCAGTTTTGCAGGGTCCTCACCGGGAAACGCCTCGCCACGCATCGCTGTCCGGGTCGCGCCGGGGTCGACGATTGCACAGCGGATGTTGGTAATGCTGCCCACTTCCTCGGCATAGCAATCAACCAGCGTTTCCAGCGCGGCCTTGGAGGCAGCATACGGCCCCCAGTAGGCGCGCGGGTTGCGGGCGACGCTGGAAGTCAGCGCCACCACCCGCGCAGCCGGCGCCAGACGCAGCAGCGGATCGCAGGCGCGCAGCATCCGGAAGCTGGCGGTGAGATTGAGCGCCATCACCTTGTCGAAGTCTCTCGGCAGGGCATGGCCGACAGGGGACAAGGTGCCGAGCGTCGCCGCATTCAGCACCAGGATGTCCAGACGACCCCAGCGCTTGCCGATGGCGTCTGCCAGCCGGTCCACCGCATCGCCGTCGGTCAGGTCGAACGGGGCGAGCGTTGCCGTGCCGCCGGCGGTGTTGATGCGGTCGTCGACTTCGGTCAAGCCGCCTTCGGTGCGCGCCGTCAGCACCACATGGGCCCCGGCCTGTGCCAAAGCGAGTCCGGTTGCCGCCCCGATGCCGCGGCTGGCCCCGGTCACCAGCGCCAGTTTGCCCGATAGCGGCCCGGTCATGTGAGGTCCGGCAGCAGGCTGAGGTCGCTGCGGCCTTCCCGGTCGGTCAGGGGGGTCGGGTAGTCCCCGGTGAAACAGGCATCGCAATAGACCGGGCGCGCCGGCACACGCCCGCCGGCTACGCCGACAGCCCGGTACAGACCGTCGATGCTGAGGAAGGCCAGGCTATCAGCCTTGATGAAGGCGCGCATGGCCTCCACGTCCATCTGGGCGGCCAGCAATTTGGAGCGCTCGGGCGTATCGACACCATAGAAGCACGGGTTGCGGGTCGGCGGGCTGGCGATGCGCATGTGCACCTCGGCGGCACCGGCATCCCGCAGCATCTGCACGATCTTGACCGAAGTGGTGCCGCGCACGATCGAGTCGTCAATCAGCACCAGCCTTTTCCCGGCAATCTGCGCGCGGTTGGCGTTGTGCTTGAGCTTGACCCCAAGGTGGCGAATCTGGTCGCCGGGCTGAATGAATGTGCGCCCGACATAGTGGGAGCGAATAATGCCGAGTTCGAACGGCAGGCCAGACGCCTGGGCATAGCCGATCGCCGAAGGTGTGCCCGAGTCCGGCACCGGCACCACCATGTCAGCCTCGACGCCACTCTCCTGGGCAAGCTCGGCACCGATCCGTTTGCGGACCTCGTAGACGCTCAAGTCGTCGACAATCGAGTCGGGACGCGAGAAATACACCTGCTCGAAAATACACGGTCGCGGCGTCTGTGCCACGAACGGCTTGAGCGACTGCATGCCGTCACCGTTTATGATGAGGATTTCCCCCGGTTCCAGCGATCGGATGAAGGTCGCGCCGACGATGTCCAGCGCACAGGTCTCACTCGCGAGAATCGGCGCATCATTCAGCCGGCCCAGCACCAGCGGCCGGAACCCCAGCGGATCGCGCACACCAATCAACCCTTCCTCCGTAAGGCACACCAGGCTGTAGGCGCCCTCGACCTGCTTCAGCGCATCGATCAGCCGGTCGAGCAGTGTGCGGTACTGGGAGGTCGCGACCAGATGCACAATCATCTCGGTATCGCTGGTCGACTGGAAGATCGCTCCCTTGCGCACCAGACGCTTGCGCACCGTCATGGCGTTGGTGATGTTGCCGTTGTGGGCAATGGCAAAGCCCCCGCTGACCAGTTCGGCAAACAGAGGCTGAACGTTGCGCAGGCCGGTCCCGCCGGTCGTCGCGTAGCGGGTGTGGCCAATGGCCGTTGTGCCCGGAAGGGCTGCGATAACGTCGGGACGGTCGAAATTGCCGACGATGTGCCCCTGCGCACGGTGTGTGTGAAAACGGCTGCCGTCCAGACTGGTTATCCCTGCGGCCTCCTGCCCGCGATGCTGCAGGGCATGCAGGCCGAGGGCCGTAAGTGCTGCCGCACCATCGGCGCTGTACACCCCGAAAATCCCGCATTCCTCATGGAAATGATCGTCATCAAACGGGTGTTGCGGCAAAGGGTCCATCAGGTCCGAAGTGTCGGTCATCGTCTGGGATAGACTCCGGGAAAATGTTATCGCCGAGCCATGTGGCGACACCTTTGGCCGCACGCAAGCACCTTGTCGCTTCCCACTGGAATATCGGCCTTCGCATGCTACTTATTAGCCAATGCAGACACAGGCGAGAGGACGCCGAGGCATTATCAGGACATCAGGCATACTCAAGACGACAGGGGGCCATCTAATGGGCGGGCTGAAAAACGAACCCCTTACCCCCTTGGGACCGTCTAAGCCATGCGTCAGGAATCTTGTGCCTCCAGTTTACGGCGTCCGGCGCAGGGAGACCACACCCCTCCTGAAATCGTAGACTTGATATGAAACTTGCCCGTCTTACCCTACGGGACTGAAGAGGAAGCGACACATGGACGCCATTTGCGACCCCAAGAGCCTGACCGAAGCCTATGGCGTTACGCCGGAGGTGCCGCGGCCGACCCGGCAGGAGGCCGAAGCCGCCGTGCGGACCCTGATCCGCTGGGCTGGCGACACCCCGGAGCGCGAGGGGCTGCGCGATACGCCGCGCCGCGTTGCCAAGGCCTACGAGGAATTTTTCGCGGGCTATGATGAAGACCCGGTGGCGATACTCTCGCGCACCTTTGAAGAGGTGGAGGGCTATGATGATATCGTCATGCTGCGCGATATCGCTCTTGAGTCCCATTGCGAACACCACATGGTGCCGATTCTGGGCAAGGTCCATCTGGCCTATCTGCCGAACAGTCGCGTGGTCGGCATTTCCAAGCTGGCCCGTGTCGTCGAGGTCTATGCCAAGCGCCTGCAGACCCAGGAGACCATGACGGCGCAGATCGCCCGCGCCATCGAGTCGACCCTTGCACCACGCGGCGTCGCTATTCTGGTTGATGCCAAGCACCAGTGCATGACAACCCGCGGCGTGCACAAGCCGGATGCCGCGACCATCACCACCCGCTTTACCGGCGTGTTCCGGGAAGAACGCTACGAGCGCCGCTTCCTGGAACTGATCCGTGGCTGATGTCTTTTGCCAAGACTGAGGACAAGGCGGCTCTGGAGACCGGGGGGCAGCTCGCGCCCCGCTTCGATGAGCGCGGCCTGATCACGGCGGTAGCGGTTGACTCCGTCAGCGGCCGGGTTCTGATGGTTGCCGCCATGAATGAGACAGCACTCGCGCGGACCATCGAGACCGGAGAGGCGCATTACTGGTCGCGCTCGCGCCAGGAACTCTGGCACAAGGGCGCGACGTCCGGCCATACGCAGAAAGTTGTCGAGCTGCGCATCGACTGCGACCAGGATGCCGTTGTGTTGCACGTCGAGGCACAAGGCCCCGGCCAGTGTCACGTCGGCTATTCCTCCTGCTTCTACAGGGTGGTCGGGCTGGGCGGTCCGGCAGCGCAGGCGCGGCTGCAGATTGTCGATGCCCCCAGTTACGATCCCGATCAGGTCTACAAGTAACCCTCAGGTCATCCTGCAGCGCTATCCCCCACCCCTTGCCTCTCAGCGCTTTGGCTGCGGCGTACCGCTGACCGGAATGTAGATCTCAGCGGCGCCCGCCCTGCGCACCTCCCAGGAGGGGGCAACCTGCGTCATGTTTGCGGCCTGAATGAACGACCCGACGCGCAGCCGCATGCGGCGGACGGCGTCACCACCGCCGTTGATGCGGATCATCAAAGCCGGGCCGCTGTAGGTCCGCACAGCCCCGATACCCGAGCCCTCCGGCAGGATAATCCCGTCCGGGATTGCAAAACCGGCAAGTGACAGTTCGGCGGGTGTGTTGGCATCCACATCGATCTTGTACTGCGCGTCCTCCGGGTAGAGCCCGCGCTCACTCAGATAGGCGTTGACCCGTGTCAGTGCTTCGGTCAGTGCCAGTTCGTCTTCGGCCAGCGTCACTGCTGGCGGCAGGCTGACCGCCGCTACCGTGCGCGCCGCCACAGTCACGACCTGCATATCGAGGTCATTGATGTCGGCATCCGGGATGATTTCGGCCAGCGTCTTGAGTTTGAGAAGTGCTGCATCCATGGGCGGGCCGATCTCCCTGTCAGCCATGAGGCCGCGCCAGCGCTGGATAATGTCAAAGCGGGTATCGATACGGATGCGCCATGCGACGCGTGTGCCGCCGCTTTTGTTCCGGCTGAGCGTGTATTCCCCCTCAACCTCGCCGTGCCCGCCGAAAGACAACGCCTCCCGCACCGCCTTGCCCGACTCAACGGTCGTCACTGTGCGATACCCGCTGGTTTTGCCTGTTTGCCAGAGCAGCCGTGCTCCGGCCCCATAGTCAGCGGCCTCATATGTGAACGCCGTGACGCCCTTTTCCGGCCACCAGGGCGCCCACAGACGATAGGAGCGATTGCTCGCCAGCATGGTGTAGAGTAGCGGGGCCGAACGGCCGATAACTGTCGAGCGCTCCACCGTCACATGTCGTGGAAGTGCGTATGTGATACCCACCACGAGAAGGATGAGAACAACCAACCCGAGACCGAGGCGGAACAGGAGCTTCTTCATGAGTCAGGCACTCCGGGAGCAATGGCATCGCATGGTGCGGCACCACAGGCGAGGAGTAAGGTCAAGCCCTGCTCAGGCTGCGCTTGCGGATTAACCCCTTTGGTGCTCTCGCATGAAGGCCTTGACAGTCGGGGCCACAAAATCGCGCCAGCGGCGCCCGTTGAAAATGCCGTAGTGCCCGGCACCCTCTGCCAGATAATACTGTTTTTTGGCAGGATCGAGCGTACTCGCCAGGCCCAGGGCTGCCTTCGTCTGGCCGACACCGGAGATATCGTCCCGCTCACCCTCAACCGCGAGCAAGGCCGTGCGCCGGATGGCGGACGGGTCAACCCGCATGCCGCGATGCTCGAATTCGCCCTTGGGCAGGGCATGGCGCTGGAACACGACTTCGACGGTCTGCAGATAGAACTCGGCAGTCATGTCACAGACCGAGCGGTATTCCTCATAGAAACGCTTGGTCCCCTCAGCACTCTCGTCGTCACCGGCAATCAGGTGCTGGAACATGTTCCAGTGGCTGACCATGTGGTTGCCAAGGTTCATGCTCATGAAGCCTGCCAGTTGCAGAAAACCGGGGTACACCCTGCGGAAGGCGCCGGGGTAGTAGGGTGGAACGGTAACAATGGCGTTCTTCTCGAACCAGGCCAGCGGGCGCTTCTCGGCCAGCAGATTGACCTCTGTCGCGCCTACCCGGGTGTCGATCGGCCCTCCCATCATGGTGAGGGTTGCAGGCGTAGCCGGATTGTCCTGCGCGTTCATGATGGTCACGGCCGCAAAGCTGGGCACCGCAGGCTGGCAGACCGCAATGACATGCGCGCAGGGGCCGATGTGCTCCAGAAAGGAAACGAGATAATCGACATAATCATCAAGGTCGAACCAGCCTTCCCAGAGCGGCACCATGCGCGCATCCGCCCAGTCCGTAATGTAGACATCATGGTCCGGCAGCATCTGCTCGACGGTACCGCGCAACAGGGTTGCGTAGTGGCCGGACATCGGAGCCACGATCAGCAACCTGGGGTCGTCCGGTCGCTCGACCGCTCGCCGGAAATGCCGCAGCCTGCCGAACGGCCGGTCCACGACGATTTCCTCGGTAATGGCGACCGACTGTCCGTCGATCATGGTCATGCCAAGGCCGAACTCCGGCTTGCCGTAGGGGTGAGTCGAGTGCGCGAACACATCGAGGGCCGCCGCCGCCACGCTCCCCACGTTACTGTAGGCGAGAGGGTTGAAGGGATGGCTGAGCACCGCGGAACTCGCACGCGCCACCAGGCTTGCCTGCGCCAGCGCCCTGCGGCTGATGTCATAATATTGGTAGATCATCTCGTGTTCACATCCCTGTGTACATTACCTTCCAGCCTGCCGCCGGACCGCCAAGTGAAGGCACAGTGAGCATGGTTGCCACTTATCGCAAGCCTTGACACAATAAACTTGCAGGCTGATTAACCTTGCCTGGCTGGCAATTGGGGCCACAGGCTTCAATCTGGCGAATTTTTTCATAAAATCGCGGTGTTACACCCCTGCACCATCTTGACCGCCGCCCCGTCTTGCGCAAATCGGGCGATACAGTCCCTGTTGGGCTGCAAGAGCCTGGAAATCATGCAATGCTGAGGACCTTCCTGGAGTCCGTGCGCTACCTGACGCGTCTGCCGGTAGGACAACCGGTGGATTATCACCAGGAACCGAAATCCGGTGTCGCGGCCTGGTTTCCAGCAGTCGGTGGCCTGATCGGTCTGGTACTGGCAACCGTCATTGCCTTTTTCAGCTCGGTCGATTTCGTGGCTGCGGCCCTGATGACCATGGTGGTCCGCGCGCTGCTCACCGGTGGTCGGTTGCTTTCGGCGCTGGCCATCGTGATCAGCCGGCAGGACACGACCCAGAAGGACGCCTGCGGCGGCACACCGCCGGTCAATGGCGCAGCGACCGTCGGCGTAGCGATCATAGTGGTGGCGCAATATGCGCTGTTCGAATTGATGGCGCTCAACCAGAAAGTCTGGTGGCTGCCCTTGATCCTGGCCTGGGCACATTTCGGGCCGCTGATGTGGATGTCCTCGCTGAAGCCGCTGGCGACCGGCGGCGGTGAACATGTCGGCCCCACGTCAGACTGGCCGACTGCTGGCCGCTGGATGATCCTGCTGCTGTTGCCTTGTATCGCAGAACCCGCCATGCTGGCGGCACCTCTCGCGGTTATCGGGTGGCGCTACTACCTCAAGACGGTGCACGGTGGCCATGACGCCGAGCTGGTGTCCGCCGGGATCGTGGTGACGGAAACGGTCACGCTCGCCGCAGTGACGTTCGCAGCCGTGCTGATCGCCTGAACACCAGGCACGAGGCACGGTTGACCAGCCTCGACAGCGGGTCTAAGTCTGCAGGCGGGGATGGATTATGTCTCATATCGGCAACAGCATTAGCCACAGTGACCCGCAGTTCCAGCAGAATGCTGCGGCGATGCAGGCGGCTGTCAATGCACTGCATGAACGCATCGCGCGGATTGCCCAAGGCGGGCCGGAGGCGTCGCGCACCCGTCACATCGAGCGGGGCAAGCTTCTGCCGCGAGATCGGGTCGAACGTCTGCTGGACTCCGGTACCGCGTTTCTGGAATTCTCCCAACTCGCCGCCGAGGGCGTCTACGCGGATGATGTGCCGGCGGCAGGCCTCATCACCGGTCTTGGGCAGATCGCCGGCCAGACCTGTGTCATCGTCTGCAACGATGCGACCGTCAAAGGCGGTACCTATTATCCGCTGACGGTCAAGAAGCATTTGCGCGCGCAGGAGATTGCCCGCGAAAACCGCCTGCCCTGCATCTATCTGGTCGACTCCGGTGGAGCCAACCTGCCGAACCAGGATGAGGTATTCCCGGACAAGGAACATTTCGGGCGCATATTCTACAATCAGGCCACCCTGTCCGCAGAGGGCATTGCCCAGATCGCGGTGGTCATGGGCAGTTGCACGGCTGGCGGTGCCTATGTGCCGGCGATGTCCGACGAGTCGATTATCGTCGAGAACCAGGGCACCATCTTCCTGGGTGGCCCACCGCTGGTGAAGGCGGCGACTGGCGAGATCGTCACAGCCGAGGACTTGGGCGGTGGCGCCGTGCATGCCCGCACGTCCGGCGTGGTCGACCATCTGGCCCGCGACGATGCCCACGCGCTCGATATCGCCCGTCGTGTGGTTGCCACCTTGCCCCGGGCTGCCCCTGCCCGCGAACAGCGCACCGTCGTCCCGCCCCTGTTCGATGCGCAGGATCTCTACGGCCTGATCCCGGCAGACACACGCCAGCCGTTTGACGTGCGCGAGGTCATCGCCCGCGTTGTTGATGGCTCTGTCTTTGATGAGTTCAAGCCGCTCTATGGGACCACGCTGGTCACCGGTTTTGCCCACATCTGGGGCTGGCCGGTCGGGATTGTCGCCAACAACGGCATCCTGTTCAGCGAGTCGGCGCTCAAAGGCGCGCACTTCATCGAGCTTTGCAACCAGCGCCGCATCCCGCTGCTGTTCCTGCAGAACATCACCGGCTTCATGGTTGGCCGCCAGTATGAGAACAACGGCATCGCCAAGGACGGCGCGAAGATGGTCACCGCCGTCGCCTGTTCGAGCGTACCCAAGCTCACCGTCATCATCGGCGGCTCATTCGGGGCCGGCAACTACGGCATGTGCGGGCGCGCCTTCAGCCCGCGTTTTCTCTGGATGTGGCCGAACGCGCGGATATCGGTCATGGGTGGCGAGCAGGCCGCAACCGTGCTGGCAACCGTGAAGCGCGACAATATCGAGGCGCGCGGCGGGGCATGGACCCGTGAGGAGGAGGAAGCCTTCAAAGCCCCGATCCGCACCCAATACGATACCGAGGGCCATCCGTTTTACGCCTCCGCCCGACTGTGGGATGATGGCGTGATCGACCCGGTGTCGACTCGCGATGTTCTGGGACTTTCACTATCCGCTGTCTTGAATGCGCCGATTGCGCCGCAGCGCTACGGCGTGTTCCGCATGTAGGGGAGGCCGAGATGACCGTGCTGCTCTACCAGCAAGACGACCAGGGTGTCGCGCATGTGACGCTCGACCGGCCGGAGGTGCATAATGCCTTCAACGAGGAGTTGATCGCCGCCCTGACCGACGCATTCGCCGACATTGCAACATCCAGCCGGGTGCGGGTGGTGGTGCTGCAGTCGAACGGCGCGAGCTTCTGCGCCGGGGCCGATCTCGACTGGATGCGCCGCGCGGCTCATTATGATGACGCGCACAACCTGCGTGACGCAGCGGCCCTCATGACCATGCTCGACACCATCGATCGCTGCCCCAAGCCGGTGATTGCCGCGATCCAGGGCCCGGCCTACGGGGGCGGTGTCGGTCTGGTCGCCTGCGCCGATATCGCCATCGCCACCGAACGGGCAGCCTTCCGCCTGTCCGAGGTCAAGCTTGGCCTGATCCCGGCGACCATCAGCCCATTCGTGCTGCAGGCAATCGGCGCGCGTCAGGCGCGTCGCTATTTCCTGACCGCCGAGAGTTTCTCCGCCGGGGACGCCCGCCATTTCGGCCTGGTCCATGAGGTGGTACACGACGAGGCAGACCTGAAAATCCGTGTCGATGCCCTGGTCGAGGTTCTGCTGGCCAACGCACCGGGGGCCATGACTGAAGCCAAAGCGCTGGTGCGGGATTTTGCCGGCCAACCCGTCAGCGCCGATTTGCAGGCCGATGCCGCCCGGCGCATTGCACACCGGCGGGCAAGTCCTGAAGGCAAGGAGGGCCTAGCGGCATTTCTCGGCAAGCGCGCACCTGACTGGATGACCCATGCATAAGATCCTGATCGCCAACCGCGGCGAGATTGCCTGCCGGATCATCCGCACCGCCGAGCGCATGGGGCTGGAGACTGTCGCGGTCTATTCCGAAGCGGATGCCGAGTCGCCCCATGTGCGCATGGCGACGCAGGCGGTGCTGATCGGCCCGCCGCCGGCTGCGCAGAGCTACCTCCGGGTTGAAACTCTGATTGATGCTGCCCGCAAGACCGGGGCCGACGCCGTACACCCGGGCTACGGGTTTCTCTCGGAGAACGCGGACTTCGCGCAGGCCTGCGCTGACTTCGGCCTGATCTTCATCGGGCCGCCGCCATCGGCCATCCGCGCTATGGGCCTGAAGGATGCCGCCAAGCGGCTGATGCGTCAGGCCAATGTGCCCATTGTGCCCGGCTACCAGGGGGATGACCAGTCGCTTGACCGCCTGACCCGTGCCGCATCCGCCATCGGCTATCCCATGCTCATCAAGGCTGTGGCCGGCGGCGGCGGCAAGGGCATGCGTCTGGTGGAGGACGCGGACGGTTTCAGCGATGCCTTGCTGGCCGCCAAGCGCGAGGCGGAGCGTGCGTTCGGCAATGACGGCATCCTGATCGAGAAGTATCTGACCAAGCCGCGCCATGTCGAGGTGCAGGTGTTCGCCGACAGCCACGGCAACACCGTGCACCTGTTCGAGCGGGATTGTTCCCTGCAGCGTCGCCACCAGAAGGTGGTGGAGGAAGCCCCTGCCCCCGGCCTGCCGGATGCCATGCGCACCGCCATGGGCGAGGCTGCCGTCACCGCAGCACGCGCCATCGGCTATGTCGGGGCCGGAACGGTCGAGTTCATTGTCGACGTTGCTGACGGCATGGGCGAGGACGGCGCACCGTTCTACTTCATGGAAATGAATACCCGCCTGCAGGTGGAACACCCGGTCACCGAGATGATCACCGGGCAGGATTTGGTCGAGTGGCAGATCCGGGTGGCGCGCGGCGAAGTGCTGCCGCTGCTCCAGCACCAGTTGCCGCGTCGCGGCAGTGCGGTCGAAGTGCGCCTATACGCCGAGGATCCGGATAATGGATTTCTGCCCTCAACCGGCAAGCTAACCCGGCTGGTCATGCCGGCAGCCCGGACCGGGGTTCGCGTCGACAGCGGTATCGAGGAAGGCGGCACGGTCAGCATCCATTATGACCCCATGCTGGCCAAGGTGATCGCCCACGGGCCGGACCGGGCGACCGCAATCGACCGCCTGATCGGCGCGCTGGACGAAACCGTGGTCGAGGGCGTGCGCAACAACCGGGCGTTCCTCGCCCGCCTGATCGGCCATCCGGCGTTTCGCGCCGGTGCGGTCGATACCGGGTTCATCGAGCGGCACCGCGCCGATCTGGCCCCGTCTGCCGAACTGCCGGAGCGACTCGTGGCCCTGGCGGCGCTGGCGCTGGCGACGCCGAAAACCCGTGTCGTCTCGACCTCGCCCTGGCAGGCGCTGGGGGACTGGCGCCTCAATTTGCCGAGCCGCCGCCGCATCGACCTCTATGCCGCCGATGGCGCGCGCTTTCCGCTGGTGCTGACCGCACGAGACACCGGCACCACCATCGAAGGACTGGACCGGACGATAACGGCGCGTGGGCGCTGGACCAGTGACCTGCAATTCTCCGCCGACCTTGACGGCGACCTGATCCACGCGACCGTGCTGAGTGCCCCAGGCCTGGTCGAGGTGCGCTCCGGTGGCCAGATGTTCCAGCTCCTGCTCAGCCCGCCGGGGACCGACCGCGAAACCGTTCAGGACAGCGATGGCAAGGTGCGTGCGCCGATGCCGGGGCGCGTTCTGTCGCTGAGTGTCCAGCCCGGGCAATGGGTTACACGCGGTGCACGTCTGCTGGTGCTGGAGGCCATGAAAATGGAGCACCGGCTGGACGCCCCTGCTGACGGCACGGTCACCGCCGTGCATGTCACCGAAGGTGCGCAGGTGGCGGGCGGTGTCCTCCTCGTCGAGATCGTCGCTGACGCCTGATAGTACGAGACTTACCGGCTGCCGCTCATTCAGGCATTCTGGGCGTGCGCATGCTTCAGCCCGCACACAAAGGCATCCAGTTGCACCCGAAGCGCCTGGGCTTGTGAGCCGACTTCCTGACTGGCGGTCATCACCTGTTCTGCCGCAGCCTGCGTATCGAGCGCCGCACTATCGACCGTGGCGATCCGGGCACGCGCTGCACGGGCACCATCCGCTGTTTGCCCCACTGCCCGATTGATCTCGCTCATCGCCGCACTCTGCTCTTCGATGGCTGCGGCGATCATGGTCGAGGCACCGCTCACCTTGTTGACGGCCAGGACGATATCTCGGATCGAGGTGACGGCCTGATTGGTGGACTCGCGGATCGCCTGGATCTGGGTAGAGATATCCTTGGTCGCATTCGCGGTCTGCCCCGCGAGTGCCTTGACCTCGGATGCCACAACCGCAAAGCCCTTGCCTGCTTCTCCTGCGCGCGCGGCCTCGATGGTAGCGTTGAGCGCCAGCAGATTGGTCTGCCCGGCGACCGCATCGATCAACGTGATGATCTCGCCGATTTTCGATGCCGAGACGACCAGCCCGTCGACACATTTATCAGCAATGGCAGCGCGGTCCACCGCATCGCCGGCGACCTGGGCCGCAACCGCCACTTGCTGGGCGATTTCCCGGGTCGCGCCCATGAGCTCGTTGACGGTCGGGGCGATGCAGGAGACGCCTTCCTCTGCCCCCATGGCGGCGTTGGTCGCCTCGCCGGCTTCTGATCGGGTGTAGGCGGATGTCAGCGACATCGCATCGGCAGCCGAATTCAGTTGCATGGCCGAGGCGCTGAGTGACGAGGCGGTCGCGCCGACCGACTCTTCAAGTTCGCTGACCAGCCGCAGGATCGCATCCCGTTCTCTTTCGTGTGCGAGCGCCTGTTCGGCAGCGACGCTGTCGAGCAGACGCTGATTCTCTGCCCGCACATCGGCAATCGTCGACTCGAGGCGTTCCTGCGCGGTCAGGCGCTCCGCCTCTGCCTTTTCCTCTAGGCTATTCTGGGCGGCAAGGCTGTCCCGGCACAACAGCACGCCGCGTGCGATTGCACCGATCTCATGCTTGTCTTCCATGTGCGGGACATCGCTGGTCAGATCGCCGTCCGAGAGCTGTTTGAGCCTCGACACCAGCTCGCACAAGGTGCTGTTGATGGTATTGCCGATTCGGAACGATACCCAGAGCGCCAACAATACGCCGGCCAAGGCAAGTGCGAGATTGGTATAGAGTTTGGACTGGAAACCCGCGATACGTGCTGCCAGCAAACGGTCAAGCTCGTCTGCGCTGGTGTGCCACAGGCGATCCGCAACGCCCGCATAGTCTTTGAGGGCGGTGCGCAATGTCGCACTGGCGTTCCCCGCACGCGCACTTTTGGCAGCAGTCAGGTAAGCGCTGAATTCATTTTCGAAGGCTGCGATATCCTTCGACCATTGGCCGTCCCGCAGGCTCCCGTCCGGGTTCCCGTCCACGGCAGAAGCAACAGATGTCTGGAATGCCGAATAATCAGCCTCCAGAGCACCGATTGCCGCGTAAAATTCCAGATTCTGTGCGTCTGTCGCCCCGGCCCCAAGTACGCTCGACGCGCGATAGACACGGGAGGCGGTGCGCATGAGTTGCGGCAGCTTCAATAGCGCCACATCCATCACGTAAAAACTATCGAGATCAGGGTCGAGGATCAGGTTGGACTTGTCGCCCACCCGCGCCATCAGCGCATCCACACTCTGTGCCGCCGCCGCTCGCGCGGCAGGGCGGTTGCGCCAGGCCGACAGAGCATCAAGAGCGGCACGCGATTGCGTACCCGCCGCGAGGTCTCCATCCAGCTGGTTCGCTACTGTGGTGATCGATTCTGTGACAGAACCGATGGCAGCCTCGGGCGCGGACTCGCCACCTTCCGGCGCAGCCATGGTCGAGAGGCGGTGCGCCGGCCACAATGCCTCCAGATACGTCACCCCCAAGCGTTCCTTGGCAGCAAAATCGATATCCTTGAGACTCTGACTGACAAACAACTGTGTCAGCAGTGCGACCGGCGCTAATCCCATAAGCACGACGATCCTGAATTTCGCGACTAGCGAAAACCGGTTAATCATGGAATTCCCCCATAACCGCTGCAAGGCAGCGGCTCACGCAACGCAACATTATTACAGAACACCCCTCGTGCTCACCGAATGCTGTGCACCCAGATCTGTTAGAAAAGCATTAAGGCTACCAAGAATGCGATGTACTGAGTTGGCTTGTCGGTTGCCAGGCATTCGCCTACCCTCAGTCATGCCTTGGGAAATTGGCTGGACACAGGAGAATAGAATGAGCTTCAGCGCCCTGCAGTTCAATCATGGGGAAACCCTCGACATGCTGCGCAAAACGGTTGCCGACTTTGCCGCCGCCGAGATTGCGCCGCGTGCCGCCGCGATTGACCGCGATAATGTATTTCCGCGCGATCTCTGGCCAAAGCTCGGCGCGCTTGGCCTCCACGGTGTGACGGTTGCCGAGGCCGACGGCGGTGCCGGGCTCGGCTACCTCGCCCACTGCATCGTTCTGGAAGAGATCAGCCGGGCCTCAGCCTCGGTTGGCCTCTCCTATGGTGCACATACCAACCTGTGCATCAACCAGATCGCCCGTTGGGGCACGCCGGCCCAGAAAGCCAAGTATCTGCCTGGACTGATCTCCGGCGAGCACTTGGGGGCACTGGCCATGTCGGAACCCGGCTCCGGATCGGACGTGGTATCGATGCGCCTGCGTGCGGACAAACACAACGACCGCTATGTGCTCAACGGCAACAAGATGTGGATCACCAATGGTCCGACTGCAGAGACCCTGGTGGTCTATGCCAAGAGCGATCCGGACGCCGGACCGCGCGGGATTACCGCTTTCCTGATCGAGCAGGACATGGCCGGATTCTCGACCGCGCAGAAGCTGGACAAGCTCGGCATGCGCGGGTCCGACACCTGCGAACTCGTGTTCGAGAACTGCGAAGTGCCGTTCGAGAATGTGCTCGGCGAGGAAGGCCGCGGCGTGAATGTCCTGATGTCCGGCCTCGATTACGAGCGTGTGGTGCTGGCAGCGGGGCCGCTCGGCATCATGGCCGCCTGCCTCGACACGGTTGTGCCCTATGTCCATGAGCGCCAGCAGTTCGGCCAGCCGATCGGCACCTTCCAGCTGATGCAGGGCAAGCTCGCGGACATGTACACGACCTTCTCGGCCTGCCGCGCCTATGTGTATGCCGTCGCACAAGCCTGCGACCGCGGCGAGACCACGCGCAAGGATGCGGCGGGCTGCATTCTCTATGCGGCGGAGAAGGCCACCTGGATGGCGCTGGAGGCGATCCAGGCATTGGGCGGCAACGGCTATATCAATGAATACCCGACCGGACGCCTGCTGCGCGATGCCAAGCTATACGAGATCGGTGCCGGTACCAGCGAAATCCGCCGTTACCTCATCGGCCGCGAACTCTTCGACGAGACGGCGTAATCGCTTGAGCACGATGGTTTTTCGCTGAGTCAGGACTTTTTGCCGTTCGTGTCGAGCCTTGTTGAGACACATCCAGAAATTTCTGGAATTGCCCATCGACCGGGCTCGGGGCGAACGGTTCAATTTAGGGTCGTCTGTCGCTAATTGACCAGGTTGTAGGCGACATCGCTGTTGCTGAGCTGGAAGCCCCAAACCACTTCATAGGGGGCTGCAGTCACCCGGGCCTCGACGATACGGCGGCCATCGTTGTCGCGTGCTGTTGCCTGCAACGGCGCAGCCGCCTTGCGGGCGGACTCCTCGTCGACTTCGGCCGTGTAGCTGGCGGTTGCCTCCGCACGGCTAGACCCGGCCGCAAATCGCAACTGGACCGGTATTATCTGCTTCGCCAACACGGCTTCGTTGTTGCGGGTCACAGCCACAAACAGCGGCAACTCGACTGTGCGCTCCGCTGCTGAGTCGCGACGCAGAGCGGTCACACGCACGCTGGTGGGCACAATCAGCTTGCCCTTCCTGGGTTCGCACGCGCCGCTTGCTTGCGAAAACTGGGCTGTCACGTCCAGTGCATCGGTGGTGGCAGTGCCCGGCGTCAGCAGCGTCACGGTCTCGGCGTAGCGGAGGACGGATACGGCAGGGCAAAAGCTCCGGGTAATCTGCAGCGGATTCGACTGGCATGCGGCCAGTGCCGTCAACCCCAGGAATACAGCGCCAAACCGGCTCATGATGGTCACGTGATCATCCTCATCAGTATTGAAGCGCTTGCAATTCCGAGGTCTGACGTTTGCTTCCGCACAGACCAAGCGTTTCCAGCAAACTTCAGACCCGGCATTCAAGCCAAGAGGACTCCATGGCGTGAAAGCCATGCTGACGCAATGAAAACCCGCCGGTCAGGTAGCCCCAACCGGCGGTATGTTCGTGTTTGTGTTTTGTTAGCTGAGGCGCCAGACGATCGGGACCACCAGTTTGGTGGTGCCGGACGGCGGTGCCGGTAATGTGCCGATTTTTTCGAAGATCTTCTGGGACTCGCGGTCCAGAATGTCTGAGCCACTGCCCTCGACGATCTCGGTACCGGTCACTTTGCCGCTGCCGTCAAACAGCACGCGAATCTTCGTGGTGCCCTGCTCGTTGCGAACCTGGGCTGAGCGTGGATAATTTTGATTCTTGGCGATCACCGTCATCACTTCCTTGCCCCAGTCTGCGGCAAAGGCCGGTGCGGCAAGCGGTGCGCCCAGCAAAGCGGCGATCATCAGTGATTTCAAAATTGTTTTACGCATATCTGTCTCCAAAAGTTCTTCTTGGTTGGTGCTATCTTGCACTAGCGAACAAAGAGTAGTTCCAAACGGGTATTCAAAGCGTAAATCGCAATAGTAAATTGTACTTTACTTTAATCTATCCGAGTTTCCACGAAATCGGGACCACGATTTTGGTCGCACCTGTAGGTGGTGGCGCAAACTGTCCGATTTTTTCGAAGATTTTTTGCGACTCTCGGTCCAGGATTTCAGAGCCGCTGCTTTGTGTTATTGCTATATTGGATATTTTACCATCAGCCTCAATGGTAAGGGAAATCTTGGCCACGCCCTCTTCTTTACGGACCTCAGCGGATCGCGGATAGGATTGATTCTTGCTAATCAGCGTGACAACCGATTTGCTCCAGTCGTTTGCAAGCGCAGGCGATACGCCAAACAGTAACATGGCGGTCAAAACTGCTCCGGCTATGGGCTTTCTGCTGCGGAGTATGGTGAGCATTTCAGGCCTCTTCGATTCATAAACTCATGCACGCTCACGTGCCGTATCTGCTCAGTATACCTTTCAGTCGTAGACGCCTGGTGAAGGCCCGTGGTTAACAGTCCTGCAAATTTTTTCATTCGTACCATCCTGCGCGGATATGGCGCTTGCCAATCCGTGCCCACTCACTACATCGACATCGATCATGAAACGCCCACTTTCCGTGATTCTTGCTAACCCGCGCGGATTCTGCGCTGGCGTTGACCGTGCGATACGGATCGTCGAGCTCTCGCTGGAGCGCTTCGGCGCTCCCGTCTATGTGCGGCATGAAATCGTCCACAATCGTTATGTCGTGCGATCGCTGGAGGCCAAGGGGGCGATCTTCGTCGATGAACTGGATGAAGTCCCGTCTGACCGCCCGGTGATCTTCTCGGCACACGGGGTTCCCAAGGATATCCCGGCAGAGGCTGAGCGTCGGCAGATGATTTATGTCGATGCTACCTGCCCGCTTGTCTCCAAGGTGCATCGGGAGGCGGAACGGCAATCGAGCTCCGGCAAACATCTGTTCCTGATCGGCCACGCGGGGCATCCTGAGGTGATCGGCACGCTCGGCCAGCTGGAACCAGGCGCCATCAGTCTCGTCGAGACCGTGGAGGATGTGGCCAAGATTACGCCGCCGGATGGTGCCGAACTGGCCTACATCACCCAGACAACATTGTCGGTCGATGATACTGCCGATATCGTGGCAGCATTGGCAGCGCGTTTCCCGGATATAGCCGCACCACGGGCGGACGACATCTGTTATGCCACGACCAACCGGCAGGAAGCGGTGAAAGCCATAGCCCCGCGCTGCGATCTTCTGCTGGTGATCGGGGCGCCCAACTCCTCGAACTCGGTGCGCCTGGTAGAGGTTGCTGAACGCGCCGGCGCGCCCAGCCATCTGGTACAATCGGCTGCAGACCTGAACATGGCCTGGTTCGAGGGCATCGAGACTGTCGGCATGACCGCAGGCGCCTCCGCCCCCGAAGTCCTGGTTGAGGATGTGCTGACCGTACTGCGAGAGCATTTCGAGCTGACGATAGAGACGGTGCAGACCCGCATCGAGGACGTGACCTTCAAGCTGCCGCGCGCACTCAGCGCCTGAGTTCCATGGCTGTCTATACGCAGGTCTCCGCTGAGCAACTGGACAAGCACCTACAGCACTATGAGATCGGCACGCTGCTGAGTGCCAAGGGCATCGCGGAAGGGGTCGAGAACAGCAACTATCTCGTCGAGACCACGGGTGGCCGCTTCATCCTCACCCTCTATGAGCGGCGGGTAAACCCTCATGACCTGCCGTTCTTCTTCACGCTGATGGCGCATCTGGCTGAGCACGGCGTACCGGCTCCCCGCCCTGTTGCCAGCCGCTCCGGCGATTATGCCCTGCCCTTGTGCGGCCGGACGTCCTGCCTGATCGAATTCCTGACCGGCGTTTCGGTCACGGACCCGACCCCGGTACACTGTGCGGCACTTGGGACCTGCCTGGCGAATATGCATATCGCCGGGGATAGCTTCAGCCTGACGCGCGCCAACTCCTTGTCACTTGCTGCCTGGCGGCCGCTGGCGGACTCCTGTGACGGGCGGCTTGATGTCATCATCCCCGGGCTGGCCGATGTCGTGACCCGTGAACTGCATTGGCTGGAGACGCACTGGCCGGCGGAATTGCCGAGTGGCCCGGTTCACGCGGATCTGTTCCCCGACAATGTGCTGTTCTCCGGGACCGCGATCAGCGGGGTCATCGACTTCTATTTTGCCGCGACCGACGCCTATGCCTACGATCTCGCAGTGTGCCTCAACGCCTGGAGCTTCGATCCGCATGGCACCCGTTATCATGCCGAGCGCGCTGCTGCACTTATGAGGGCCTATGGCAAACGCCGGCCACTCAGCGCGGCTGAGACGATTGCGCTCCCCGTGCTGTGTCGCGGGGCGGCCCTGCGGTTTCTGCTCACCCGCGCCTATGACTGGCTGAACACACCGCCGACAGCCCTGGTCACCCGCAAGGACCCGCGCGATTATCTGAACCGTCTGCACGCCTTTGCGAGCGGGGAGGTGCTGCTGTGAGCCTGCCGCAGGTCGAGATCGCGACGGACGGCGCGTGTCTGGGCAACCCCGGCCCGGGTGGCTGGGGCGTCTTGCTGCGCTTTGGCTCGCAGGAGAAAACCCTCTCCGGCAACGCACCGGATACCACCAACAACCGCATGGAACTGCAGGCTGCGATCGAAGGCCTGCGGGCGCTGACTAAGCCCTGCCGCGTAACGCTCTCGACCGACAGCACCTATGTGCGCGACGGGATCACCAAGTGGGTCCATGGCTGGATGCGCAACGACTGGCGTACCGCAGATAAGAAACCGGTCAAGAATCGTGACCTATGGGAAGCGCTGCTGATTGCCAGCAAACCGCACGACATTTCCTGGCGCTGGGTGCGCGGCCATGATGGCGACCCGGATAACGAACGGGTCGATCAGCTCGCCCGCACTGCCGCCAAGTCCCAGACCACAGCTGCGAACCAATTCGATTAAGCTGAAGTAGGCTGCAGATGCTGGTTGAGCCGGTTCAGCAGCAGGACCAGAATAACCACAGTGCCCAGCATCGCGAGATAGGCCGGGAGGGCATGCGGGCTGAGCGCAGGTATGCCCTGAAGCAGCAGGGCATCGTTCCCGCCCGGCACCATCACCGCCCCGGCCCCCATCGCCAGGCCGCCGAAGCCGGATCGCACCAGCCCGAGCAACCGGGGTCGCCGCCACCGCAACCGCTTGTCCCGCCAGGCGGCAAACAGGGCACCCCCCAGAAATGCGGCGAACAGAACCAGCCTCAACGGCCCACGCGCGAAGTCGCCATGAGCGGCATCGACGAGCATGGGCGAAAATGACCAATCGGGCACGAGGGGCAGCATCAAGGCGTTCATGATACCGATCAGCAGCAAGGCCACGGCAGGTGGCCATATGCCGGGTCGCGGTGGGATGAGCTGCGCCTTCAGTACCACCACGAGCAACAGCAGCAGCAGGATCGAGACCCCGAGGATCAGGGAAAGCGGAGCCCCGGTACGTGCCATCAGGCTGCTGCCAGCTGCCACCGGCATGGCCCCTGGACTAAGGCTGATCACCACCATGGCTCCGGCAACCATGGCCGGCAAGACCAGGACCATGCGCAGGCTGCCCCGCGCAAGGGCCGCCATGGCCCCAAAGGAGCAGCCCCCGTTGATGACAGCGCCCAGACCGAACACGGCCCCGCCGATCAGGGCGGACTCTGTTACCCGATAGGCGGTCAGACGGTTGATATCGTATAACCCGGCAAGATGCGCAGCAGCGAGCAGGGCAAGGGCGGCCAGCCCGCACAGGAAGAAACCGGCGAACCGGCGGGCATCCCCGCGCTCCACCAGATCATGACCGGCGAGCACGACGCACAGATTGGTGCGCTGGGTCGCCATGCCGACCACAAACGCAGGTACACAGGCAACAAGGGCCAGCAAATACGTAATCATGCAGCCAGTTTAGCGATCTCACGACTGCGCGCCAACAGATTGGTGTTGAAAGCAGTCATCCTCATGATAGCCTCAAAGCCCAATGACGATAAATCCGATACACCGCACCGGCAAACTTGCCCAGCAGAGCCCGATTGTGGTGGCGGCTTTGCTTATATCACATGCGTCATGGGCTTTTGAGAACAGCACGGCATCCTCCCAGTGTCTGGCAGGCATCCAAATCAATGCCAGACCCATCGCGGCACACACCTATCTCGGGGAGGACTTCGCGCAGATCGACGTACCGGCGATTTTCCAGACCGAGATTGCCAAGCTGCCGTCAACCAGGCGTATAACCACGCAGCCCTATACCGTCACACTCGACATCAAGACGTTCGAGACATCAGGCTACATCGGCTTCAGTAAGCATGCAAAAGGCGAGATTTTCGCAACAATTGCAGATGCTTCAGGCAGACAAATCACCGAATACTCTACACACTGTAATGCCAAAGCGCCGCTCAGTATTGCCAGCCCCGATATTCGTATCCGCAGTGCCGCGCGTTTGTGCCTGCTCCAGGCAGCAAAGAGCTTTTCCAACAGGCTCGGCGAACATTTAGGCGAGGATTGTGTCTGGCGCGATGCCGATGCCCCTACTGAGCCTTAGGCCAGGCAACCGCCGTAGCCGTAGCGTTAGTGATCTTGCCACTACCTGTCGACGGGTACTCTTTGATATCCTTTCCATACTTTGGTTCATAAGGCCCGTAAGGCAAGCCTTGACCCGGTGCAGTGATTGCCACACCGTTTGCGAATATTGCGACAGGTGTATAGTCAGAACGCGAGCTATCCACAGCACCCATTACGGCGGCGGAAATCAGGTCAGCAAAGATATTCCCAGTTCCACCAGATCTTTTGTGATAATAGCCCGTCTGGTTTTGCCACAGAACTTCCCCATTCTTGGCGCTCTTCAAGGTATATAGAAATTCAACTGTGATGCCGGAAGAAACCACCACATAGCTGGCTTTCCAGTTTAATACTTCAACGTATAAAACGCTGTCGGCACCAAAAATTTCTCCAATCTTCTTGGCATCAGTAGTATGAATAAGGTTTGGATCTCCCAAGCCTTCACGTTCCATAAGTGTTTTGACCATATTCGTTGGGTATACATAGTAACCGCGATTCGTAAGCGGGACAGCCAAAGTAGTAAGAAAAAAGTTTGCGGCATCAACATCAGCAGATTTATTGATAACCGGCACCACGACTATTGATCGCATATTACTTTGTCGTAGTGAGGAATAATCTTTTGGGTCAGGAGTTGCGACGCAAGCAGACAAAACCAGGCCTACTGACATGGCAAGAATAAATTTTTTCATCATGTTACGCCTCTTACTAGAGCGATACCAATCGAGTGGTGCCATTCGACGGTTAATAATGACTACAGAATAGTATCTAAAGCGGTTGACCTGATACAAACAGATCATAAGCCGCTCTAAAACATCAGAGGTGCTTGCGAGGAATGCACCGTTGGTTCCCTGCCCACTGCTTCCGGAGCCTGCGGATTAACCGACGCACCTTCAGGCACATTTTCAGGCACATTGGGCGGCTGCTCGGTAGATGGTGTGATCGGTTCTGCCGGTTGCGCCTTTTGGGCCTGCAAGCGACCAACTATCTTATCGATAAAAGCGACAGATTCGGGATAGCTTGAGCGTTCTTTAGCGAATTGTCTCAGTGCAGCCTTCTCATTGCCGGCTTCCAACAGTGCAAAACCATATTCAGCGTAAAGTCCAGGCGGGACTTTAGCATTTTTGGCCTCCAATCGAGATATGTTAGACCGGAGACGCTCTGAATAGTCAGAGGTAGAAAGATTGCCTTTATATTTTGCGAGTAACGTAGAGGAATAATCTCCCCAATCATATAGTGGCTTCTCACCAGCGCAACCGGCAACAAAAAACGCAATAGCAACAAGTGCTTTTTTCACGCCCACCCCCATATATTGTTTACTTTGTTCTGATTTGCTTAACTGTTTGACCTTGTATGAATACAGAGTCTTCGTAAATCACAAGGCCGTTATGGCGGACAATGACTTTGTGATTGCCCGGCGCGACACCGATTGTACGCAAAGATTTGTTTACCGTTAAAACGGGCGTCCCATCTATTTCTACAACTGCACCAACTGGCGCATCAACAAAACTGAGCTGCGGACTGTTATCCGGGGCTGTACTGGCGTACTTAGGCAAGCTACCACATGAGCAGAGCGCCAAAACAAGCGCCGGTATGAGTATCTTGCTAAAATTATTACTGAACCTGGTCATTGTGCGCTCACAAAAATCTTCTTGAGATCATGGCCATCCAAAGAGCCACTCACAAGACGAACCACGGAACCTTCATTCGTTTCATTATCGCCGAATGTTGAAACGACCTGTGCATCAGCCAGCTTTTTCGGCGGCAAGGGAATTTCAAAACCAGTCTGCGCACTTTTTACCGTCTCACCAGCCAGCATGATAGCCAATCTGTCGCCAGGCTTGATACCCTGACGCTCGCCACCTGTGATGAAAATATCACCATCCTTTACAGCAAGGATATCAGTTCGCCACGGACGACCTCCAAGTGTTTTCACCAGTTCATCGAGCATGTCTTCCACAGCGACCGAGAGCGCCTTGTCTGCGAGCGTTCCATCATATCGTGATACACTGCCGATCCCCAGAACCGTCTTGGTTTCGGTTGTTGCCTCGCCGACCCCTGTTGCTGAGTGAAAGACCACACCGGTCCTAACATCAACCAAGCGTATAGCCACCTTGGCTCGTGCACGCTCTGTGCGCTGCTTATTTAAAAATCCCCGCTTTCCGTCTTCACTTTGGCCGAACTCGACGACAGAACCGACAATCAGTGTATCAGCGCCAATAATGTTGTTTCCGCCGGACAGGGCCCCTTCCGCTTGTACTTTGGCAAGGTCAGACCTCTCGACAACCAGAAATTTACCGGTCTGAGTCAGGTATGCAGCCAGAATATCTGATGCCTGCTTACCAAGCGGATCAATACTGTTATCGAGCAGCAGGGACTTGCCATAGCGCGTTTCATTCGTGAACCTGCCTATCCCCACTTTTAATTTGAAGGCTTTAGCCAGGCCTGAATATGTTGATGCTGATGCTGTAGCAGACTTGGCATCCTGCGCTTGCACTGCGTGGTGCATGGTTCCAGCGTAAAGCGAAACACTTGCCAGCAAACAGACAGCAAAAACACGCATTTGTCGCATAGCCCCTATATTAATTCTACTTGCAAGCGATGCTAACGGAACAATCTTGCAGCATCAAGCATGAACATCATTTTGCACAGGCGTGAGTAAAAATAAAGGGGCTGACATAGATAGGGTTACTCCGCCTTCCCCGGCACCTTCATCTTCTTCGTGGCCCCTGAGATGTGGTCCATCCAGGCCAGCAGCAGGCCGGAGATCACGAAGGTCAGGTGAACGATCACCAGCCACAGGAGATCGTCCTTGTTCATCTGGCCGACGTTCATGAACGACTTCAGCAGGTGAATGCCGGAGATGGCGACGATGGAGGCCACCAGCTTCAGCTTCAGGCCGGAGAAGTCCACCGTGCCCATCCACTCCGGCCGGTCCACATGGTCGCCGACGTGGAGCTTGGAGACAAAATTCTCATAGCCAGAGAACACCACGATCAGCAGCAGATTGCCGGCCAGCGACAGATCGATGAGGGTCAGCACGCCAAGGATGACATCGGTCTCCTTGAGCGCCGGCGCTGCCAGCACGAAGTGCCACAACTCACCCAGAAACGAGACCAGCAGCACAACCAGCGCCACGACCAGGCCCAGATAAAACGGGGCCATGAGCCAGCGGCTGGCGAACAGCATGGCCTCAAAACGGGATTCAAACGCGCGTAGCACCGGTTGTTCCTTCTCTCGTCAGCATCAGTCGTAGCTCAAGGCTTTCATTCTACAGAACCGTTCGCCCCGAGCCCGGTCGAGGGGCGGTTGCCACCCCAAGGCGTATCTCGACTGGGCTCTATACGAACGGCAAACTCTTGAAACCGTGTATAGCCATGGCGCAGTAGCTGCCCCCCTACCCCAGCGCTTTTTTCAGCAGGTCGTTGACAACGGCGGGGTTCGCTTTGCCGCCCATGGCCTTCATGGTCTGGCCGACGAAGAAGCCGAACAGCTTGTCGCGCCCGGCGCGATACGCCGCCACATTGTCCGGGTTGTCCGCCATGATCTGCGCGATCACCGCCTCGATGGCGCCGAGGTCGGAGACCTGACGTAGCCCGCGCTCCTCGACGATTGCGGCTGCGTCCTGTCCCGTCTCCAGCATGATCTCGAACACGTCCTTGCCCAGGCGACCAGACAGCGTGCCGTCGCCGATCAGCGCCAGCAGCGCGGCAGCCTGATCGACGCTGATCGGGCTGCGGTCGAGGTCGAGTCCCAGCTTGTTTAGAGCGCCAAACAGGTCAGAGGTCAGCCAGTTGGCCACCGTGCGCGCCAGCTCGGCCTCGGTCTTGCCAAGGCGCCCGGCGGTCTCTGCCAGCAGCGCCTCGAACCAGTCGGCGGTTTCCTTCTCGGCGGTCAGCACGGCGGCGGTGTAAGGCGTGAGGCCCAGGTGAGTGACGAATCGGGCCTTCTTCTCGTCCGGCAGTTCCGGCAGCTCCGCCCGGCAGCGCGCGACATAGCCCTCCGGCAGCACCAGCGGCAGCAGGTCGGGGTCCGGGAAATAGCGATAGTCGTGCGCATCCTCTTTCGAGCGCAGCGAGCGGGTCTCACCCTTGGCGGGGTCAAACAGCCGGGTCTCCTGCACGATCGTCCCGCCGTCCTCGAGGATGTCGATCTGGCGGCGTGCCTCGATTTCAATCGCCTGCATCACATAGCGCACCGAGTTGACGTTCTTGATCTCGCAGCGGGTGCCAAGCGGCGCACCCGGCTTGCGCACCGAGACATTGACGTCGGCGCGCATGGACCCCTCCTCCATGTTACCGTCGCAACTGCCGACATAGCGCAGAATGGTGCGCAGCTTCTTGAGGTAGGCGCCTGCCTCTTCCGGCGAGCGCATGTCCGGCTTGGAGACAATCTCCATCAGCGCGATCCCCGTGCGGTTGAGGTCGACGTAGGATCGGGTCGGGTGCTGGTCGTGCAGCGACTTGCCGGCATCCTGCTCCAGGTGAATGCGCTCGATCCGCACCGGCTTGGTGCGCCCTTCCGACAGGTCCAGCGCCACCACGCCCTCGCCGACAATCGGGTGGTACAGCTGGCTGATCTGGTAGCCCTGCGGCAGGTCGGCGTAGAAATAGTTCTTGCGGTCAAAGCGGGACCATTCGTTGATCTCCGCCCCGAGCGCCAGACCGGTGCGCACAGCCTGTGCCACGCATTCGCCGTTGATGACCGGCAGCATGCCCGGCATGGCCGCGTCGATCAGGCTCACCTGGCTGTTCGGCTCGGCCCCGAACGCCGTGGCCGCACCCGAGAACAGCTTGGCGTTGGAGGTCACCTGCGCGTGTACCTCCAGCCCCAGCACCACTTCCCATTCGCCGGTCATGCCATGCAGGCGGTAGGGTTTCTCGTCGGCAGGCGCATCTAGTCCGTCGTGGGTCGTCATGGGGATATCCAGGGAGTTATCTGTATTCCCCCTGGTAATGCACTGCCCGCCCCGCCATCGGCAAGCCCTACGCACCGATTGCTTGCATGAAAAAGCCCGGCACAGTGGCCGGGCCTTTCTAGTGGAACATTTTCGATATTCAGCGGTTAAGACGGGTCAGGCTGTTGCCGAGAATCCACAGCGACGCTGCCAGCAAAACCGCATCTTTCAACAGGAACTGGCCTATACCGGCGGAGATAGCCGGGAAGCCGCCGGCGGTCGGTTCGGCAACGCCCGGCGTGGTCAGGAAGAAGCTCAGGGTCGTCACGAAGGTGATAACGCCGAGCGCTCCGCCAGCCACACCCAGAAGCGGCAGCACAAGGCTCCCGAGCAAGAGCACACCTGCCAGGACTTCAACCACGCCCAGCATGGTGCTGGCTCCTTGTATACCAAGCAGGGTATGCCACCAGCTGACAAGAGGGCTGTTGGCGATGAACGGTGCAATACCGTTGGCTTCATACGCCGTGAACTTCATACCGCCAAACCACAGGAAGACGATCGCGAGAGCAATCGGCAGCGCAAGCTGCCCGGTTTTCTGGATGCGCTCTCCCAGAGCGCCTGCGGTCACAGTATTCATGAGTACCTCCATGGACCAAGCGGGAATATTCCCTGGTCATGGCAGCTAAGTAAACAGATCGGTTTCTTTAGTCGAGCCGGAAACGATCAACCGGTCCGTTTCTTGTGCGAGAACAATACAAGGCTCACCACCAGTGCGCCGGGCGAGCGCTGTAGCCTGCTGCGCGCTCCAGCGCGTAACCGGCGTTCAGCACCGTGGTCTCGTCCAGTGGCCGCCCGATCAGATGCAGCCCGAGCGGCAGGCCTTGCGCATCGAGGCCTGCAGGCACCGACATGGCCGGCAGCCCGGCAAGGCTCGCCGGCACGGTGAAGACATCGTTCAGGTACATGGCGATCGGGTCTGCGGACTTCGCCCCGAAGGCAAAGGCGGCAGACGGTGTCGTCGGCGTCAGGATCACGTCGCATTGCGCCCAGGCGTTCTCGAAGTCGCGGGCGATCAGCGCGCGCACCTTCTGCGCCTTGATGTAGTAGGCATCGTAGAAACCAGCCGAGAGCACGTAGGTGCCGATCATGATCCGCCGCTTGACCTCGCGACCAAAGCCGGCAGCGCGCGTCTCTTCATACATCTCGCTCAAGGACGCCTGCTCTGGGGCCACCCGCAGCCCGTAGCGGACACCGTCATAGCGCGCGAGGTTGGACGAGGCTTCAGCCGGGGCAACGATGTAATAGGTCGGGAGTGCCGAGTGGGTATGCGGCAGACTGATCTCGACGATCTCGGCACCGGCATCCTTGAGCCACTCAGCCCCCTGCCGCCAGAGCGCATCGATCTCGCCGGGCATGCCATCCATGCGGTATTCCGCCGGAATGCCGACGCGCAGGCCCCGGATGTCTCCGGTCAAAGCCGCTTCAAAATCCGGGACCGGCACATCCAGCGAGGTTGAGTCCTTGGGATCAAAGCCGCACATGCTTTGCAGCAGGATCGCGCAATCGCGCACATCACGCGCCATCGGCCCTGCCTGATCGAGCGAGGAGGCAAACGCAACAATGCCCCAGCGCGAGCAGCGGCCGTAGGTCGGCTTGATCCCGGCGATACCGGTGAAGGCAGCCGGCTGACGGATCGAGCCGCCGGTATCCGTGCCGGTTGCGCCGGCAACAATATGCGCCGCCACCGCCGCAGACGACCCGCCCGACGAACCACCCGGGACCAGATGCTCGCCGTTCGGCCCACGCCAGGGGTTGATGACGTTGCCGAAGGCGCTGGTCTCGTTCGAGGACCCCATGGCGAACTGGTCCAGATTCAGCTTGCCGAGCATCACCGCGCCGTCGCGCTTAAGATTGGCTGAGACGGTCGATTCGTAGGGTGGCACAAAGCCTTCGAGGATTTTGGAGGCGGCCGTCGTCTGAACGCCTTCAGTGCAGAATAAATCCTTGATCCCAAGCGGCACCCCGGCCAGCGGCCCGGCAGTCCCGACAGCTAGCGCGGCATCGGCAGCCTGCGCCTGGGCGAGCGCCAGCTCCGGCGTCTCAACGATGAAGCAGTTCAGCGGCCGGGCGGACTCCACTGCCGCATTGTAGGCGGTCGCCACCTCAACGGCGGAGAAACGGCGCGCGCGCAGCCCATCGCGCAGTCCGGCAATCGTCAGGTCGGTCAGGTTGGTCAGGTTGGTCATTATTCGATCACTTTCGGCACGGCGTAGAAGCCAAATTCGGCCTGCGGCGCGTTCTGCAAAACCGCCTCCTGCCGGCTGCCGCCAGTCAGCGGATCGGCATTGGCGACATCGGCCCGCCAGCGCAGGGTGGTGGGAATGACGGCCATCATCGGCTCGACGGTGCTGGTGTCCACAGCGCCGAGTTGTTCAACCCAGTTCAGGATGTTGTTCAGTTCCGTCTGCATCGGCGCGACGTCGGCATCGTCGAGCTTCAACCGGGCCAGATGCGCGATCCGGCGCACTGTTTTCTCGTCTACCGCCATGTCGTGTCCATTCTTGCTGGCAACTTTACAGCGCAGCTAGCACTCGGGGAAAACGTCATGCAAGCGCCAGCGTTATCTCGCCTCTTGCAAACGGGTGCCGATTGGTCGACCAACAGCATCACGCATGACAAACCCTGTTGAAGAGCGCCCCTCGTGGGAGCGGCCGCCGCCCGAACGCCCCTCCCCCAAAAGACGCCGAACACCGGCGACGAAGTTTTTGTGGCTGGTTGCCGGGCTGATTACCGTCGCCGTCGGGCTCTGGTGGCTGTTCAACGCCTATGCCCCGAGCCTACTGCGCACGACGTTTGTGCCCAAGATCGCGTTTCAGGACAGCCCGCAGGCCGCACAGCCGGACTACACGGTTCAGGGGGCATGGCTTGCCCACCCGGATCTGGAGCAATCCCCTGCACTGGCTGTGCCGCCGGAACATCAGCCGACGGACACCCCTGCGACAGATATATTCTACCTGGGGCCTGACGCTTACCTCAGTGCCAGAAGCTGGAACGACCCGCTGACCGACAGCGCCAGCAAGGCCCTGCAGCTTGAGGCAGTCCGCCATGAGGCCAGTGCGTTCAACAGTGTCGGCACAGTCTGGGCCCCCTTGATCCGGCAGGCGACGATCGGGGCGCAATACAGCCAGAGCGAGGACGCCCGTGCAGCCATCGACCTTGCCTATACCGATGCACAGGCCGCTTTTGATGCCTTTCTTGTCCAGCGTGACCCGGACCGGCCGTTCTTCCTGGTCGGGCACGGCCAGGGTGCGCTGCTCGCCAAACGACTTCTCGCTGACCGTATTGCTGGCGCGACCCTGAGCCAGACTCTGGTTGCCGCCTATCTGCTCGGCTGGCCGGTTGACTATCCGGGCGATCTGCAGGCCTTGTCGCTGCGCGCCTGCAAGGACCCCGGGGACGTTCGCTGCCTGGTCAGTTGGGTGAGCTTTGCCGAGCCGGTCGATCCCAAACATCTGCTGGATGCCGCCGCGTGGCTGGAGCGCAAAGATCCGCGTCAGACCAGAAATCTGCTGTGCACCAATCCGCTCAGCGGCACGCGTGACGACAAGTTGGTCGGTAGCGAAGCACATAAGGGCGCGCTTGCCTTCAGCCCGGTGCCGAACGGCGCGCTCGACACCCTGGTCTCCGGCCTTGTGGGCGCACGCTGTACGCCGGAAGGCCTTTTGATCATCTCGCCCAAACCCAAGGCCCCGTTCTCGGAGCGGGCGTTACCGGGCAATGACTTCAACCGTTATGACATCACGCTGTTCTGGGCCGATATCCGCCTGGATGCCGAGGCACGCCTCAAGGCACTGCACCGGCCCACGCCATGATCACCCAGAGTCCGGGCGAATTCGCGGCGGCACTGCCGGGCAAGGGTCGACTGGGCGGGCTGGACGTCGGCAGCAAGACCATCGGGCTGGCGTACTGCGATGCCGGGTGGACCATTGCCTCGCCGGCGGAGACGCTGACACGCGGCAAATTTACGGCGGACGTGGCCATTCTGCAGCAGCGCTGCCGGGAGCAGCGGCTGACCGGCTTCGTGGTCGGCCTGCCCTTGAGCCTGGACGGGAGCATGTCACCGCAGACCCAATCCTTGCGCACCTTCGCCCGCAACCTTCATGCGGTGCTCGCACTGCCGATCCTGCTGTGGGACGAACGCTGGTCAACCGTCGCGGTCACGCGCACCCTGCTTGACGCTGACACCAGCCGCGCGCGCCGTGCCGAACTGGTCGACAAGCTAGCTGCCGCCTACATCCTGCAAGGGGCAATCGACGCGCTGCACTACAGCAGGTAATCCCGGATCTGCGAAAGCGCAGCCGTGCGAATACTGTCCTGCTCCCGCAGCAGTTCGTGCTGCGCACCCGCGACGATATGCAGCACAGCCTGCGGCAACCGCTTGCAGGCACGCTCAGTCGCCGGGAGATCGACGATGCGATCCGCACCGGCCGCCAGCACCAGCAGCGGTGTCTGGATTGCCTCCAGATAGCCGGGAGACTCGAGCAGCGCGACGGATCGAAAAGCTGCCTGCAACCAGCCAAAGCTCACACCGCCGCTCACTAGCGCCGGGTTCTGGGCTGCCCACCAGCTTTCATCAGTCTGCCGCGCAGGGTCCGTGGTCAGGAAGCGGGCACTTTGCGTGCGCACTGTTGCATCGAATGGCCCCTGCCCCGGTGCATAGCGCTCGCCCAATCCCAGCCATATGGCCCCGGCCGCGATCCACTTCGCCAGTCCCCAGGGCACCGGGGCGGTCCGGAACCGCAGCATCGGCGAGAGCAGCACCGCCCGCTCCACCAGGCCCGGATGATCATGCAACAGCCGCAGCGCCAGATGCCCGCCCATCGAATGCGCGACAAGACGCAACGGCCTCGGCAGGTCGATTCGGTCCAGCATGGCCGGCAGATCGCCGGCAAGTGCGCCCAGATCATCCGCGTGGCCAATACGCGGGTCTGACGCCAATCGACCGGAGAGCCCTTGCCCGCGCCAGTCAAGCGCCAGCAGTGTCGGCCCCCAGCCCACCATGGCGTGGCAAGCCTCGGCATATTTCTCGATGAAATCACCGCGCCCGTTGAGCAGGATGATCGTGCCGCAGTCCGCGCGCGCGCCGCTCCAGACGTGAATGCGCAGCCTGGCAGCTCCCAAATCCAGGCGATGCTCAACGCCGCCGGGCGGCAGACTGCGCCGGCATAATACTTCGTCCTGCAAGGCAGATCCTCCTTACGCTTTGTTCACCATGGGCCACTAGTGTGCCGCTCATGTCAGAGGCTGTCACACTGGAAATCGCACGCATCGGGCAGGTCACCCTGGAGATTGCCTTGTGCGCGCTGCTCATGGTTGCCGCCATCGGCGACGTCCGCCGCTATATCATTTCCAATCGACTCTGCCTTGTGATTGCAGTGCTGGCGCCACCCTATTGGCTGTTGCTCGCCTATGCATCCGGTGAGCCTTTGCTGCCGTTGGCCGGGACACAGCTTGCCCTGTCTGCGGTCGTGTTTGCCGTTCTTGCCGGGCTGTTTGCCCTCAAGGTCATGGGAGGTGGCGATGTCAAGCTGATGGCAGCGCTGGCACTCTGGCTCCCGCTCGGCAGCTTCGGGCAAGCCATTTACTGGACGGCGCTGGCCGGCGCTGTCGTGGCGACGGTCGTCATCATCCGGACCCGGCTCAATCCGCAGGCACCGCGAAAGGTACCCTATGGGGTGGCGATCGCAACCGGCGGCATCATCGTCCTCGTTGAACCAATCCTTAAGGTGTTGGCGGCATAGTTAGCGCTCATTCACCCTTAGCAGGTGCGTATCGGTATGAACCCGCGTAGTCTTATTCTGCTTGTTGGCGCATTGATCATAGCTGGCTTTACCGCCATGCTTGCGCGCTCCCTCATGATGCAGCAGTCTGCCGCGCCGCAGCAGGTCGAGCAGGTTTCCGCAGAAAAACAGGTGCTGGTGGCAGTCAAACTGCTGCCGCGCGGCACGATCATCGAGGCGGCACATGTCGCCTGGAAACGCTGGCCGGATAATGCCATCGACGAGGCTATCGTCAGCGGCGTCGCCGGCGATGAGACGAAAATTTTCGGCAAGGTCGTCCGTACGGATATCGCAGCCGGACTGCCGATGCCGGTTGCCGGCCTGGTCGGCCCCGGCGAGCGCGGCTTTCTCGCGGCAGCCCTGGTCCCCGGCATGCGGGCGATAACGATCGCGATTTCCGATACCTCAGGTGTTGCCGGTTTCGTGTTTCCGGGCGACCGCGTCGACCTCATCCTGACCCACGAGGTTGACCAGGGGGACCGCGGCCCGCTGCGGGTCTCCGAGACCATCCTGCAGAATGTTCGCGTGCTGGCGATCGATCAGGACTTCAATGACCGCGAGGACCAGCCCAAGGTCGGTCGTACCGTCACACTGGAAGTCACACCCAAGCTCGTCGAGAAAGTCGCTGTCATGCAACTGATCGGCGCGGTATCGCTCAGCCTGCGCCCCCTGCCAGAGGAAGCGCAGCTTGCAGCAGCGCTGGACAGACAGGAACCGGCAACCAGCCCGAAGGGGGATCCGGTCCTGCTGGCGGCCAGCGCCCGTCTACCTGCCGACAAGGCGGGCAAACCGGCAGCCGGTCCCACGCCCACAGTGTCAGCGCCAAGTGTGAGACGTGACCCGAAGCTGCCATGGGATGACGTCCAGACGTTCACGCTCGGCAAGGAAGTCTCGAAATTTGCCAATGGTGCCAAAGTCAGTTCCGATGCCGGGTCGGCACCAGTGGCAGCAGCACCCGCAGCACCGGCACAGGCTGCGCCGGCTCCACGGCCATCCGGCCCCAGCATTATCGTCAATCGTGGCGCCGAGACCACACAAGTCGCCGCAGGAGGCCGCTGATCATGCGCAAGCACACACGCATTCGCGCCAGTATTGCGCTGGGCCTGGCACTGGCCTGTGCTAGCGCCGGCCCGCAGTTATCGGCAGCACCTGCCGTGCAGAACGCCAGCAACAATCTGGCAATCGGCGTCAACAAGGGCATCCTGCTGCGGCTCGACCGCCCGGCCACCAATGTGTTCATTGCCAACCCGAAGGTCGCCGACATCCAGATCAAGTCGTCCCGCCTGATCTATGTGTTCGGCACTGGAGAAGGTGCGACAACGCTGTATGCCGTCGATGGTGCCGAGCAGGTCATCTATGCCGCAGAGGTTCAGGTCGCCAACAACATCGACCAGATCAAGACCATGCTCGATACTGCGATGCCGGAGACCGACATCACGGTGAAAACCCTGAACGGCCTGGTCGTGCTCGAGGGCACAGTTGCCACGCCGGATATGGTCGCCACATCGGCACGCCTGGTGCAGGACTTCGTCGGCGAGAAGCAAAAAGTCGTCAACAACCTGACATCCGTCACGCCGATGCAGGTCAACCTGCAGGTCAAGATTGCCGAAGTCAGCCGCGATGTCCTGAAGGAAGTCGGTTTCAACGGTGCGACCCGGGACAAGACGGGCGGCTTTCTGTTCAACCTGTCGCGCGGACGCAACTTCGTCAACATTACGGACCGGCCACTGGGTGCCCTGCCGACCGCGGACGCATCAAGCTTCTTCGGCCTGCCCGCCGGCTCGATCTCGCTGCCGCTCGATCCCGGCACCGGGCAGTTCGTCAACCCGGCGAATCCCGGCACGATATTCGACTTCCTGGTGCCACCAGACGGCCGAACCGCCATCGGCATTGCCGGCAAACTGTTCGGCATCGATGCGGCGGGTGCCCTGGATGCGCTGGCTCAGGAGGGGATGGTGACCATCCTCGCCGAGCCGAACCTGACCGCGCTTTCGGGTGAACTGGCCAGCTTCCTGGCCGGCGGCGAATTCCCGGTCCCGATTTCCCAGGAACCGGGGGTCATCTCCATCGAGTTCAAGCCATACGGGGTCGGCCTGTCCTTCATTCCGGTGGTGTTGTCGGGTGATCGGATCAGCCTGAAAGTCAAGCCGGAGGTCAGCGAACTGTCGTCTGCGGGCGCGATCCGCATCAACGGATTCGACGTGCCGGGCATCGTCACCCGCAGGGCCGAGACCACGGTCGAGCTTGGCTCCGGACAGAGCTTCATGATTGCCGGCCTGCTGCGCAACGGCACCACCCAGGACGTGAGCAAGACGCCGGGTCTCGGCAATCTGCCGGTGCTGGGAGCCTTGTTCAAGTCGGACCGGTTCCGCCGCAATGAGTCCGAACTGGTGATCGTGGTGACGCCGTATCTGGTGCGCCCGGTCAACGCGAAAGACATCCGCCTGCCGACCGACGGCCTAAAGTCCCCGAGCGATCTCGAGCGCTGGTTGCTCGGGCGCAACTTCAAGACCAACCGGCCAAAGCCCGAACAGAACGCCCCTGCGCCGCAGGCGGCACCACCGGCAGCGGCAGGCTCGGCACCCGCCGCGCCGGTCGCCCCCGGCTTTTCAGCACAATAGGAGATATCCATGGCATTCAGATTGAAATGGTATCCTCTGCTTGTGGCCTTCGGTCTGGCCGCCTGCGGCAATCCTACGCTTGAATCGACCTTCAAGCCGCAGGTTACGGTCTCACAGCTGGCGTATGATGTGCGCTTTGGGCCAGGCGATACGCTGGCACCGGCTGATGCCGCAGCAGTCGACGGATTCCTGCAAGCCCAGAATGTCCAGTACGGGGACCGGCTTGCCATCGACGATCCGGTCGAATCCGGGCGCAGCCAGCGCCGCGCCGCCATCGCCGGGGTGGTTGCCCGCTTCGGCATGCTGATCGAGGAGACGCCGGCGGTGCCGACCAGCCCGCCGCTGCAACCCGGCATGGTGCGCCTGGTGGTCTCGCGAGCAACCGCCGAGCGCCCCAACTGCCCGGACTGGCACCGCAAGGCCGGCGAAGGCATGGCCACCAATACATCCAGCAACTTCGGGTGTGCCGTTGTGAGCAATCTCAACGCCATGATCGCAGACCCGAACGATCTGGTAACCGGCAAGACCTATCGTGGCCCGGACGGCGAGATCATCAGCAAGGCGGTAAAAGTCTGGCGTGATCACAAGCCGTCGGGCGTCGACAAGGAACTCCCGACCGCCACGAGCAACAACAAGTAACTTAACTGGGGCTAACAGCCATGAACGCACCCTGGTCCGCGTCAAGAACCATGAAAACCGCACAGCGAGAGCCATTCATGGCTTTCCTCAACGATCCTGAGACGGTCGCCGCTGTCAAGGCGGTCGCTGTCGAGATGGGCTATCTGGCCGAGAAGCTCTATCTCGGTGGTTTGCCCAACGCTGTGCAGTCTCTCTCCATGACCGCGTCGCCGCAGATTCTGCTGGTCGACCTGGCGGGCAGCGGCGATCCGCTCGGCGAAATCGGCAGCCTTGCGGAGGTCTGCGAGCCCGGCACCATCGTGCTGGCACTCGGCAGCATCAATGACGTGACACTCTATCGCGAGCTGCTGGCATCCGGCATTCAGGATTATCTGCTGAAGCCTGTGACGCCAGACCTTCTGCGCGACGCCTTCGCCATGGCGCAGAACGCCTTCAACACGCCCAAGACCCAGGAACATGCGGAAAAGCAGCAGCGGATCGTGCACGTCGTTGGTGCGCGCGGCGGGCTTGGTGCCTCAAGCATTGCCGCCTCGCTGGCCTGGCAGTTCGCCGAAGACGCACAGGAGCGCACGGCGATCCTCGATCTCGACCTTCACTTTGGCGTCGGAGCCCTCACGTTCGACGTCGAGCCGGGCCGCGGCCTCACCGATGCGCTGGAAAACCCCTCGCGCGTCGACTCGCTGTTCGTCGAGCGGGCGATCGTGAAGATCTCCGACCGTCTTGCAGTGATGTCTGCAGAAACGCCGATGACGATGCCGTTGCTGGCAGACGGCAATGCGCTGCAGCACCTGCAGGATGAACTGAAATCCGCCTATGATATGCTCGTGGTCGATATCCCGCGCAACATTGCCGTACAAAACCCGACCCTGATCGCCGATGCGACCGATGTGGTGGTCGTGACGGACATGACGCTTGCGGCCACCCGCGATACCATCCGCCTGCTCGGTTTCCTGCAGTCGGTCAGCCCCAATGCCCGGGTCTGGATCGTCGGCAACCGTGTCGGGGCAGGCGGCGAGCTGGAGGTGACGCGCAAGGATTTTGAAGCCTCGATCGAGCGACCGATCGCACTGGCGATCGTCTTCGATCCAAAATCGGCGGCGCTGGCCGCCAAGCAGGGCAAGCCGATCGTCGAGGCCGCCAAGGGCTCGAAGGCCGCAAATGCCATGAAACAGCTCTACACTATGATCCACTCGGTGGATGGAGCACCCGAGAAGTCCGCCAAGGTATCCGGGGTTGCAGACCTTATCGCCAAAGCGCGGCAAATGCTTCAGCCCAGGAAGAGCAACTAAACCGTGAGCATGCGCCCTGTCGGTTTCGGGAGGCGTAACGCCGCTCAGCCCTCACCCGGGGCGCTGGGCGGCCTGACCCTTGGCAGCGGACGGCGCCCCCTGGTGTCGATCGGTGCCGAGGGAATCGTCACGAACCCGGCAGCATTGTCACCGGATACCCCGGACAGTTCACCAGCCAGCGGGGCCATCGTCGATCAACTCTACGAACTGGTGGAGCCGCTTCTCGCAGAGCGCTTCCCGGCGGAGGCGACACGCCTGCGCCGGCGCACCGAGATCGCCGACGAGTTGATGAGCCTCACTCGGGAAACCGCCACTGCGAGCGCCGTTGAGGCACGCGAAGCGGAAGTCCGTGACGTTGTGACCGTTCTGCTGAATGACGTGATCGATCTTGTCGGCGGCATCGAGGTCGACCCGATTGTCGTCAAACAGCCAAAGACCGCGAAGTCGGCCTCCAGCAGCTCCGAGAGTGTGCTCGCGGCCAAAGAGCGTATCCACCCTCTGCTGATCGAGCATATCGATGCCTCCGTCATCTCCGAGATGGATCGCGGGGAAGTCGCAGACCAGATTTCGGACATTGTCAGCGAACTCCTTCTGCAGGAGAAGCTGAACCTCAACACGGTCGAGCAGCGCGATCTCATCAGCCTGCTGCTCAACGACATGCTGGGCCTGGGTCCGCTTGAGCCGCTGCTGGCGGAAGAAGCCGTGACCGACATCATGATCAACGGCCCCAACCAGGTCTATGTCGAGCGCAAGGGCAAGCTGGAACTGACGGACGTGCGCTTCCGGGATGAGCAGCACCTGTTCAACATCGCCCAGCGGATCGTGGCAGCCATCGGCCGGCGCGTCGACGAGAGCCAGCCGCTCTGCGACGCTCGTCTGCTCGATGGCAGCCGGGTCAACGTCGTGATTCCGCCGCTCGCGATCGACGGATCGTCCATTTCCATCCGGAAATTCTCCAAGCGCAAGATCACGCTGGAGAAGATGGCCGAGCAAGGCAACATCAGCCCGAAGATGTGCCGGCTGCTGCAAATCGCCGGGCGCTGCCGGCTGAACATCGTCATCTCGGGCGGTACCGGCTCGGGCAAGACCACGATGCTGAACGCGGTCTCGCGCAACATCGACCCCGGCGAGCGCATTGTCACCATCGAGGATGCGGCAGAGCTGCAACTGCAGCAGCCGCATGTGGTACGCTTGGAAACCCGACCGGCAAACCTGGAAGGCCGTGGTGAAATCACCATGCGCGATCTGGTGAAGAACGCACTGCGGATGCGTCCGGACCGCATCATTCTCGGGGAAGTTCGCGGCCCGGAGGCGATCGACCTTCTGCAGGCCATGAACACCGGCCACGACGGCTCTCTCGGCACCCTTCACGCCAACCGGCCGCGCGAGGCGCTCACCCGGCTGGAGAACATGATCAACATGGCGGGCCTCAACCTGCCGCCCAAAGCGATCCGCGAGCAGATTGCCAACGCGGTCCACATGATTGTCCAGATCAGCCGGATGCGCGACGGCGTTCGGCGCGTCACTTACATTTCGGAGATCGTCGGCATGGAAGGCGATGTGATCGTGATGCAGGACCTCTACACATTCAAATACACCGGCGAGGACGAGAGCGGCAAACTGGTTGGTGACTTCGTCTCCTCCGGCCTGCGACCCGCCTTCTTCGAGCGGGCGGAATATTACGGTCTTGGCCGGGCCGTCATGGAATGTCTGTGATATGCTAGCGATGAACCCGCAACTTCTGCTGATCCTGCTTGGCGGCCTGTCCGCGATGCTGCTGCTGGCCGGCATTACCTTCGCGCTTGGACCCAACCCGAACAAGAACATGCAGGCGCGTCTGGAGCGACTGCGCGACAAGCACCTGAACACCAATGCTGCGCTGGCCCGGGCGCAGATGCGCAAGCTGCTGGCACAGCGACCGCAGGACAACTCAGCACTGAGCGGCCTCATCCCGCGCAAGGCAGAGCTGGCCGCGCGTCTGGTGCGCACCGGGCTATCCATCACCCTGGGCAAATATGCGCAAATCTGCGCCGGCATCACCCTCGTAATGACCGGGGTTTTCGCCTTCATTCTGAAGCTGCCGATCTTTCTGGCGCTCCTGCTCGGTATCCTTGTTGGCATCGGACTGCCGCACATGGTGACCGGCATGATGATCAGCGGACGCATCGCCAAATTCATCAAGATGTTTCCGGATGCAATCGACCTGCTGGTGCGCGGCCTGCGCGCCGGTCTGCCCATCTCGGAGGCGATCGGCATCGCGGGGCGGGAAATGCTTGATCCAATCGGCATCGAATTCCGCGCTGTCGCCGATAAAATCCGGATCGGCAAAACTCTGGACCAGGCGCTGAGCGAGACCGCACGCTCCATCAATGTGCCGGAATTCCAGTTCTTCGTCATTGCCCTGGCCATTCAGCGCGAGACCGGGGGCAACCTGGCCGAGACCCTGAACAATCTGAGCGAAGTGCTGCGCAAGCGCATGCAGATGAAGCTGAAGATCGCCGCCATGTCGTCCGAGGCGAAGGCATCGGCCTACATTGTCGGCTGCCTGCCCTTCGTGGTGTTCGCCCTGATCTCGTTCATGAACCCGGAATATGTGGCCCCGTTCACCACCGATACGCGCCTGATGATCGCGGGTTGCGTCGGCATGCTGTGGATGAGCATCGGTGCCTTCATGATGTACAAAATGGTCAACTTCGAGATCTGATGAGGCATCATGGCAGATAACTTCGAAAGCATGCTTGGCCTGTCGCCTGTCGATGCCGCGACCATACTCAGCGCTGTCGCGGTTCTGTTTCTGATGACGGCGGTCTGGGCCTCGACCACTGTACGCGACCCGATGCGCGGTCGTGTGAAGGCGCTCCAGGAACGCCGCGAGCAGTTACGCGCAGGCATCCTGGCGCCACGACGCCGCAGCGCCACCACGCAGAGCAGCGAGACCACCGACATGATGCGGCAGGTCCTCAACAAGCTCAAAGTGTTGCAGGATGAGCAGGCAAAGCAGGCCGCAGTCCGGCTGTCGCAGGCCGGGCATCGCTCGAAGGATGCCATCGTCACCTATCTGTTCGTGAGTCTGATCGCGCCGTTTCTTGCCGGCGCCTTCTGGGCGTTCATGGTCTATGTGATGGGCATGCTGAGTGACAAGTCTGACTCCATCCGGGCGCTGTCCGTCTGCGGTGCCTGCATCATCGGCTACAAGCTGCCGAGCATACTTCTGAAGAATCAGGTCACCAAGCGTACCAAGGCGATCCGCAAAGGCCTGCCGGACGCCCTTGACCTGTTGGTGATTTGTGCGGAAGCCGGTCTCACCATCGATGCAGCTTTTCATCGTATTGCCCGCGAACTCGGGATCGCCTTCCCGGAACTGGCCGATGAATTCGGCCTGACCGCGATTGAACTCGGCTTCCTGCCGGATCGCCGGTCCGCGCTGGAAAATCTCATCAGGCGCGTGGACCTGCAGGACATGCGCGGCGTGGTGACGACCCTGATCCAGACCGAGAAATACGGGACACCGCTGGCCTCTTCCTTGCGGGTGCTCTCCGCCGAGTTCCGCAACGACCGATTGATGCGTGCCGAGGAAAAGGCAGCTCGCCTGCCCGCGATCATGACCATTCCGCTGATCGTTTTCATCCTGCCGACCCTGTTCGTGGTGATTCTGGGTCCGGCTGCCTGCTCGATCGCCGACAACTTCCTCAACCGGAATTGATCTCCGCCCACAGGGGCATCGCGCCCGGAGTCTGATCGGCTATAATCTGTCTGGACAGGGTGCCTTGAGCGGTACGCATTGCGCACACGGGCTGAGCCACTATAATCAATGCAGGCCTTTAGATAAGAGAGCGGGATGGGGCAGCTAATTCGATTTCTGATCGGCCTCGCAGCAGTCGCCATGCTGGGGCTTACGGCGTTTCTTGCCCACCAGGATACGATCACCCGGAAGCTTACGGAGAATTCCATCCAGGCTCTGCGGGAGGCGCAGATCGCAGACGTAGCGGTTGTCTTCATCGCCGAAGGTGCCCCCCGCGACCGCGTCGCCCGCCTGTCAGGCGACCTGCCGCAGGCTGTGCTGGATCGCGCCAAGTCCGTGGTCGAGGCGGTGCCAGGTGTCGCCAGTGTTCTGGTCATGCCGGCCAAACCGCTGGAGCGAAAACCTTATTACTGGATCGCAAAACTGGACTCAGGGGCCGTGACACTCGATGGCAGCGTGCCCGACCAGGCGACCCGTAACCGGCTGATTGCCAGGACGAAGAGCCTGTTCCCCGGCAAGACCGTCCAGGACATCATGAAACTGCGCACAAATCCGCCTTCCGCCAACTGGGCAAACGCCGCAGAGCGCGGCCTTGAGGAGCTGGCGAAGCTCGACAACGGCTACGCTGAACTCAGCGATACCATTGCCACCCTGAATGGCACGACCAACCGGCCGATTGCCGCCCTGCAAGCCTCGCGCGGGTTCCGTGATGGCCTGCCGGAGGATTTCCTGCCGCGGCCGATGCTGGAAGTGATCGACCCCTCCGCCGTTACGGACTCCGCACAGACTGGCGGTACACCCAGCTTTTCGGCGGCAGCACAGGTCACACAGTGCCAGAAGCGCCTTGACGCCATTATGTCCGGCCAGCAGGTCGCCTTCCTGCCCGGCACGTCGACGCTGGCCGTGCAAAATGATCCGCTGCTTGAGGCCGTTGCCGGCATGGTGGTTGGCTGTCCGTCCATCATCATGCAGGTTGCCACCCATGTGGCCCAGCCACGCGATGCCGAGGAAGCGCAAAAGCTATCCTCGGAGCGTGCGCGTATCCTGGCCTTAAAACTCAACAAGCTCGGCGTGCCGTCGCGACAGATTCGGGCGGCGGGCTACGGCAACACCCAGCCGCTGGTTGACCAGGGGGCTGCAAACGCAGACCGCATCAACGAGCGCGTCCAGTTCCTGGTCAGCGCCAACCCGAACGCAGCGGCGGTCATTCGTCAGCAGCCGCAGACCAATCCAATCGTTCAGCAGACTGACCCTCTCAGCAAATAAGGACACGCCCACATGACGTTTCTGCTTGGCGAGATCTGGCTCTGGTTGCTGCCGGCGTTTCTGATCGGCGTGGCGACTGGCTTTCTGATGGCCCGCTACTCCGAGCGCACCAGCACGGCGCAAGCCGAAGACGGTCCGCTCGATGCCCCGTCGATGCCGGCTGAACAACCGATGCCGGTGGCAAAACCGATGCAGGTGGCAAAACCGATGCCGGTGGCACAGCCGGCACCCACGCCTGTTCCGGCACCAGGCATCAAGGCAGTGCCAAAGGACATGCCGGATGCCGGGCGCGCAGCCCGCAGCCCAGCTGGCCTGCATGTGATCCGCGAAGATACACCAGCCATAGCCGAGCCGCCTGCCCCGCAACCGATACCGGAGCCTGCGGCCTTTTCCGGAGAGCCGGACGTGTCGGGCATCGTCGATGATCTCACGATCCTGAAGGGGGTCGGGCCGAAGCTTAGGGACACACTCCATAGCCTTGGAATCACGAACTTCCGCCAGATCGCCGCGTGGAGCGACCTGGACGTTCTCACCTTCGATATGAAGCTTGGCCAGTTCCGCGGGCGCATCGTGCGCGATCAGTGGGTTGAGCAGGCGCGCCTGCTGGCTGCCGGCAATCGCGAAGCCTTCGAGGCGCGGTTCGGCAAGTCCGATGGAGACGCGTGAGTTTCTTGCGCCGGACGGCGTTCGCCTCTCCTGCGACGTCTGGCCCGGCCCTGGGCGCATGACGATCCTGATCCACGGGTTTTTATCGTCCGCGCGGATTAACTGGCAGGACTACGGGACCGCAAAACTGCTGCACGAGGCTGGCCTGGCGCTGGCGATGCCCGATTTGCGTGGCCACGGTCGCTCCGATGCACCGCAAGACCCGGCGCAGTTTCCCGCCGACGTCCTGGCGCGCGATGTCGATGCGCTGGTTGCGGCTATGCATCTTGAACCCGGAGCATTCGATATCGTCGGCTATTCGCTGGGTGCGCGCACACTGGTTCGTGCGCTCGCTGGCGGTCTGACCCCGCGACGCGTCGTGCTCGCCGGTATGGGCCTGACCGGCATCACCAACGGTGCCGAGCGCAGCCGCTGGTTCCAGCAAGCGCTGGTCGAGGGCGCAACCGCAAAACCTGGCGCGCCGGAGCGGCTGGTCTACCGGTTCCAGCAGATGACCGGCACCGATGCGATTGCCGCCGGCCATGTGATCGGCAGCCATGTCGATACGCCGCTTGACATTTTGGCAAGGCTCGCCGCCCCCACGCTTGTCCTCGCCGGGCGCGACGACCATGACAACGGCAGCATCGAAGACCTGGCGGAAGTGCTTGCAGATGCAGAGGCTTTGCGCATCCCCGGCGATCATATGAGTGCCATCACCAGGCCCGAATTCGGCACGGCAATCCGTGATTTCCTGATCCAGTAGCGGTCACGAATTTGGTCGTTGACAGCGGCCCCGCCGGGGGTTTCGATACGACTCGAAAGCAATATTCGGAAATCCGGGAGAAATTTCATGCGCGTGTCACACCTTGGCCTCATGGCGGCGTTGCTGGCAGGGGCTGCCCCGGCAGCGCTTGCGCAAACAGCGGACGATGCCGCCGCCTTCATCGCGAAGGTCGAGGCGGATGGTGCCAAGTTCGGCGAATATGCCGCCCGCATCGCTTGGGTTAACGCCACCTACATCACCGACGATACCGACTGGCTGTCGGCAAAAGTCGGCGCTGAAGGCACGGAATTAAGCGTACGCTGGGCCAAGGAGGCCGCCAAGTTCGACAGGGTGAGTGTCGCTCCGGACGTTCGCCGCAAGCTGGACTTTCTGAAGGCTGGCCTGGTGTTGCCGGCGCCCTCGACTGCAGGGGCTGCCCAGGAACTCGCGGAGATCGCGACCAAACTTCAGTCGAGCTACGGCAAGGGCAAGGGCACGCTCGACGGCAAACCGGTCGGGGGCAACGACCTTGAAGAAAAGATGGGCCAGACCCGCGACCCGGAAAAACTCAAGGAGATGTGGGCAAGCTGGCACACCAACGTCGGCAGCCCCATGCGCAAGGACTATCAGCGCATGGTCGAGATCGCGAATAGCGGTGCCAAGGAACTCGGCTACGACAACCTGGGTGTTATGTGGCGATCCGGCTACGATATGCCGGCTGAGGACTTTGCCAAGCTGACGGACAAGCTCTGGAGCGAGGTCAAGCCGCTCTATGACCAGCTTCATTGCTACACCCGCGCCAAGCTCAGCGAGAAATACGGCGAGTCCGTCCAGCCGAAGACCGGGCCGATCCGCGCGGACCTGCTCGGCAACATGTGGGCGCAGGAGTGGGGCAATATCTACGACGTGGTCAAACCGGCCAACGCCGGGGAAACCGTCGACCTGACCAACCTGCTGACGGCCAAGAACTACACGCCGGTGCAGATCGTCAAAACCGGCGAGGCCTTCTTCTCCTCACTGGGCTTTGCGCCGCTGCCCGAGACCTTCTGGCAGCGCTCCCAGATCACCAAGCCTGCCGACCGCGAGGTGATCTGCCACGCATCCGCCTGGGACATCGACAACAAGGACGACATCCGCATCAAGATGTGCACCAAGGTGAACGCGGATGATTTCGTGACCGTCCATCACGAACTTGGCCACAACTACTACCAGCGCGCCTACAAGGATCAGCCCTACCTGTTTCTCAACGGTGCGAACGATGGCTTCCACGAGGCCGTGGGAGACTTCATCGCACTCAGCGTCACGCCGGAGTATCTGGTGAAAGTCGGCCTGCTCGACAAGGCACCGGACGCGAGCGGCGATCTCGGCCTGCTCATGCAGCAGGCGCTCGACAAGATCGCCTTCCTGCCCTTCGGCCTGCTGGTCGACAAATGGCGCTGGGGCGTCTTCGACGGCTCGATCAGCCCGGCGGCCTACAACAAGGCCTGGACTGACCTGCGGCTGCAATATCAGGGCATCACGCCGCCGGTCGCCCGGTCGGAGGCTGATTTCGACCCCGGCGCCAAGTTCCACATTCCGGGCAACACCCCGTACACGCGGTATTTCCTGGCGCGCATCCTGCAATTCCAGTTCCACGAAGCGGCCTGCAAACAGGCTGGCTGGACCGGCCCGCTGCACCGCTGTTCGATCTACGGCAACAAGCAGGTCGGGGAGAAGCTGAACGCGATGCTGGCGCTCGGCGCATCCAAGCCCTGGCCGGAGGCACTCCAGGCGTTCACCGGCAGCCGGGAGATGAACGGCAAGGCGCTGGTCAACTACTTCGCGCCGTTGATGAGCTACCTGAAGACGCAGAACAAAGGACGCCAGTGCAGCTGGTGAGGGCAGAGCGCCGCTGCAGGCAAACCCCTTTCCGTATTGCTTAAATAATACAGTTGATCACATTCAGCGATTGCGGCACGCTCGCATCACACCATGATCCAAGAGGTTCCCATGCTCCGCCGCCTGTTTCCCGCCGCCCTGCTGCTGTGCTCTGCCACCTCTGCGCTGGCGGCTGAGCCTGCCATCCCGCGTGGCCAGTTGCCCGATACGGTCCAGCCGCGCAGCTATGATCTGGCCCTGACCGTCGACCCGGCGCAGGAACGGTTCAGCGGCGTGACCACGATCCAGGTCGATATCAAGACGCCGCAGCAATTCATCTGGCTGCACGGGCTCGGCCTCTCCGTATCCGAGGCCACCGTCACTCAGGGCGGCAAGACTGTTCAGGCCAGCTATACCGAGGCGGAACCGGTGACTGGCGTCGCCCGTCTCGACCTCAAGGGTGCGCTGGTGGCCGGCCCGGCCACGGTACGGATTGCCTACACCGCCCCCTACCGTGAGGGAGCTGAAGGGCTCTACCGTACTGAGGTTGCCGGCAAATGGTACAGCTTCACGCAGATGGAACCGATCGATGGTCGCCGGATGTTTCCGGGTTTCGACGAACCACGGTTCAAGACGCCGTTTACCGTAACCGTCAGCACGCCGAGCGGCAACAAAGTCGTTGCCAACGCGCCGCTGACGAAAATGGCGCCGCAGAGCCAGGGCCTGACGCTCCATTCCTTCGCGACGACCAAGCCGCTGCCGACCTATCTGCTGGCGCTGGCGGTGGGGCCACTGGACATCGTCGAGGGGAAAATCCCCGCCAATAGCATCCGCAAGACCGAGGTGCCGTTCCGGGGGGTCGCGACCGAGGGCCAGGGTGCACGTCTGGCCTACGCGCTGGAACACACGCCGACGCACCTGGCCACGCTGGAAGACTATTTCGGCATCCCCTACCCCTATGAGAAGCTCGACATCATTGCCTCCCCCCAGATGGGCGGCGCGATGGAGAATGCCGGGGCCATCATCTACAATGACAACCTGATCCTGCTGAACCAGAACGCGCCCATCCAGCAGCAGCGCGCTTTCGGGATTGTCAGCGCCCACGAACTCGCACACCACTGGTTCGGGAACCTGGTGACGCCCGCCTGGTGGAACGACATCTGGCTGAACGAAAGCTTTGCCGAATGGATGGGCGTCAAGGCCAGCCACCTCTGGCGGACGGACCTGGGGATCGCCACCGGGCTGACGGCAGACGCGTTGTCGGTGATGAACGTCGATTCGCGCAAGGCCGGGCGGCCGATCTATCAGCCGGTCACCGACAACACCCAGATCGCCAGCACCTTCGATGGCATCACCTACGACAAGGGTGCCGGCGTCCTGACCATGATCGAAAGCTATGTGGGCGAGGATAAGTTCAAGGCAGGCGTGCGCGCGCATTTGAAGGCGCACGAGTATGGGAATGCCACGGCCGGCCAGTTCTTTGCTGCGATGGCAAAAGCAGCCGGCGACCCGCAGATCCTCAACGCTTTCAAATCATTCGTCGAGCAGGAAGGTGTGCCGCTGGTCACCGTGACCCGCAGCGCCGACGGCAAGCAACTGACCCTTCGCCAGACCCGTTATCGCCCGGTCGGCTCCACTATCCAGCCGGGGCAAACCTGGGTCATTCCCTTCTGCGCAAAATTCTATGCCGAGACCCGGGAGGCCAAGGCTTGCACCTTCCTGAGCGGGCCTGTGGCATCGATGGCGATACCGACCGGCTTTGAGCAGGCGGCGATCATGCCCAACGCTGAGGGTGCCGGCTACTACCGCTTCGCCCTGCCGACAGACGACCAGACGCGGCTGCTGGCGCGCGCAGTCCAGCTGCCGGACCGGGAAGCGCTGGCGCTTGCCGACAGCCTGCAGGCCGCCTTTGACGCGAATGTTGCCAAGCTCAGTGATTTGACGGCCGCGGCCAAGGCTCTGGCCAGCCACAAGGAGCGCCGCGCCGCGCTCTGGCTGCCGGGCGGCCTAGCCGAACTCGACCGGGAAGCCCTGAGCGGTGCGCCCTCCCTTGCCCTCAAAGCCTGGATCGGCAGCATGCTGAAGCCGGAGCTGGCCAAGATCGGCTTTGATCCACGAGCCGGAGTTCACCGCAGTGAGCCGGCGGACAAGCAGGCGCTGCGGCAGTCACTAGTCAGCAGCCTATTGTTCGATGCGCAGGACCCGGATGTCATGAAGACACTGGCCGATGCCGCGCAGGCGTCTCTCACGGATGCCGCAGCACTGGATGTCGGCTTCCGTGCCGTTGCGTGGTCAGCGGGCGTGATGGTGCAAGGCAAGCCGTTTGCCCAGCCCCTGGTCGAGAAGCTGCTGGCCGGCAAGGACAGCTATGAGCGCGCCCATGCGGCCTTTGCGCTCGGCCGTGCTCACGACGCCGCATTGGCTACCGAGATGCGGGCGCTGGCACTCGACAAGCGCTTGCGCTTCCAGGAGTCGCTGGCGATCATCAGCGGTCAGTTCGAAGAACCGGCGATGCGCAGCGCAGCATGGGCCTGGTTCAAGGACAATGCCGGTGCCATGTTCGACCGGCTGCCAGGCTTCAGCCAGCCCAACCTGATCGAGATTGCGCAAGGGTTCTGCACGCCGGAACAGCGGGCAGACGTCGCTGCATTCTTCCCGGCCTGGGTTGAAAAACTCGGCGGCGGCAAGCTGGAGCTTGAGCGCACCCTCGAGTCGATTGACCTGTGTATTGCCCGCAAGTCCGCCCATGGTGCAGAACTTGCCAGCCTGAAGTAAGGCTGAAGCAAGGGGGGATTGTGCGGCTATGACGGATTTTGACCTGTCCAGCATGCCACCGCCGTTCGCACCGGGTGGCCCGAACCCGCGCGAGCGCGGCGGCGGGCACCACCCGCATGCAGATGGGGCACTGTGCCTGAACTGCGAAACGCCACTGCAAGGCGAATATTGCCATGTCTGTGGTCAGCCCGCGCACCTGCACCGGACCGCCTTTGCCGTATTCGAGGATTTCATCCACGGCATTGCCCACCTGGATGGTCGTACCTGGAAGACCCTGCCGCGTCTGGTCTTTCAGCCTGGCCGCCTGACCCGCGAATACATCGAGGGCAAACGCGCACGCTACGTGCCGCCGATGGCGCTGTTTCTGTTCACCATCTTCACCATGTTCATCATGTTCGCGCTGCTCGGCGGGCCGGTAAAAGATGCACCGGCGCAGACCAAGGCTGGCATCGTCAAGGTCAACATGTCCGTGGCCGACAAAGCCGAGGCGCGCCGCGACCTGCAAAAGGAGCTGGCGAAGGCTGAGGCATCTGGCGACAAGGTTGGTGCGCAGGCGATCAAGAACGCCCTTAATGGTTTTGAAGTCTTCGAGGGCGGTAAGGATGAAAACTTCCTGGATGTCCTGAAACAGTCGATGAAGAATGGCAAGTTCAACGTACGGACTGGCAATGCGAAATGGGACGAGAAGATCAAGCACAAGATGGAGAACCCTGATCTGCTGATCTACAAGCTGCAGAATACGGCCTATAAATTCTCGTTCCTGCTGGTGCCGATCTCTGCACCCTTCGTCTGGCTGATGTTCGCCTGGCGGCGTGGCTTCAGGCTCTACGACCACGTCGTATTTTCGCTCTACTCGCTGTCCTTCATGACGATCCTGTTCATTGTCGTTACCCTGCTAAACCGGGTGTCCGATTTAATCCCGATCCATGAGGATGTGTGGATTGCCCTGTTTTTCACGCCGGTCGTGCACATCTATGCGCAACTCATGGGGACGTATCGGCTCGGCTGGTTCAGCGCGCTCTGGCGCACGGGCTATGTCACCATGATCATGGCCCCCATGGCGATTGCCCTGTTCATAGCCGCCATCTTCCTGCTCGGCGCACTCGGGTAATATCATCGATTGTCGGGGAAAAATGGTCGGGGAGACAAGATTCGAACTTGCGACCCTCTGCTCCCAAAGCAGATGCGCTACCAGGCTGCGCTACTCCCCGACGCGACCGGCCATAGCCGCCTGCATCGCAGATTGCAACGCCCAGCGCAGACGCTAGACAGAGGGCACACCCGAACAGGAGCGGCAAGCCATGGCCTATTATCTGGTAAAGTCGGAACCGGACGCCTGGTCCTGGGAGCAGCAATGCGCTGGCGGTGACGTGCCATGGAGCGGCGTGCGCAATCCGCAGGCGCTGGGCACCATGCGCCAGATGCAGCCGGGTGATGAGGCCTTCTTCTATCATTCCAACGTCGGCAAGGAGATCGTCGGGCTGGTGCAGGTAACCCGCGGCTACTACCCAGACCCGGACGATCCCAAATCCGGCCTGATCGACGTGCGCGCGCTTTGCCCCCTGCCCGCGCCGGTCAGTCTGGCAACCATCAAGGCGGAGCCGCGCCTCGCCCATATCGGTCTGGTGCGCCAGTCCCGCCTCTCGGTCATGCCGATTGATGACGCTGCCGCCGCACTTCTCAAGCAGATGGGCAAACTCTGAGCGGCCTTGCGTACTGAACGCCCGCTGGTGCAGACTTGACTTTTACTCACAGTCGCGATAGCGGCCCCGCTTCGCATCAACGGACCCGCACCCCCAGTGAAGCGGTGTCCGCGACAGGCGCGCCTGAATGGCGCACCTGTCGGTGTTGCCCTGGGGAATAGCGCCGGCAAGCGTGCCGACGCCTGAGAAACGGTTGAACAAGATGGAGCTGCGATGAGCAAGCGTATTTCGGCGAAGCATAAAATTGATCGCCGCATGGGCCAGAATATCTGGGGCCGCCCGAAGAGCCCCGTGAACAAGCGCGAATATGGCCCCGGCCAGCACGGCCAGCGCCGCAAGGGCAAGATGTCGGACTTCGGCACCCAGTTGCGCGCCAAGCAAAAGCTGAAAGGCTATTACGGCAACATCACCGAGAAGCAGTTCCGCAAGGTGTACGCCGAGGCTGTGCGCTGCAAGGGTGACACCTCGCAGAACCTGATCGGTCTGCTGGAAGTGCGCCTGGACGCCGTCGTCTATCGTGCCAAGTTCGCGCCGACGGTATTCTCGGCCCGTCAGTTGGTCAGCCACGGCCACGTCATGGTCAACGGCGTGAAGTGCAATATCGGCTCGCGCCACGTGAAGGTTGGCGACGTCGTCGAACTGTCGGCCAAAGCCAAGCAAATGGCCTTGGTGATGGAAGCAGGCGCATCCTCAGAGCGCGACCTGCCCGACTACATCCAGCTCGACAACGTCGGCAAAGTGGTCTTCACGCGGGTGCCGCTGCTGGATGAAGTGCCCTACCCGGTCCGCATGGAACCGAACCTGGTGGTCGAGTTCTACTCGCGCTGATCAGATTTTTTATTCCCGGAGAAGAAAGGCGTGGCGAAGGCTGCGCCTTTTTTTTGAGCATTTTGCAGATTTTAACCATAGTGTCACGGAAGCGTCATGCCCTCATCATAGTATTGCGGCTGAGATTGATCAGGGGGAACACATGAAACACGCAACTCTTCGCCTCGGTGCGGCACTCGCCGGTATTCTACTCTCAAGCGTGGCACAGGGTGCGCCATTCACAGCGACCATCGGCGGCGCTGACTATACGGTTCAGGGTCTGGTCGGGTTCGGCCGGATCGATGCGGATGTGCGTGATAAATTTGGCGAGACCTTTGGCTCGATCTCCGGCCTCAGCACGGTGGCCGGTAGCTGGGTACGCTCGGGCGAGGGCTACAGTGGGACCTTCATAACATTGCCGGATCGCGGCTTCAACGTAGCGGGTACCACTGACTATGCGCCGCGGATCAACTTCGTCGACTTCAACTTCACGCCTGTCGCAGTCAACAGCCTGAACAATAGCCAGGATCAGATCCGGCTCGCACTGCGCGACACGCTGAAGCTTTACGAAACCACCGGCAACGGCATCCAGAACCTGACCGGGCTTGATCCGGTACCGGGCGGCGTTGCAACCGGTGGCGCACGCGCGGCGACCCTTACCCTGCCCGAGCTGCCACAGGCCTTTAACGGCAAGCTGGCGCTGGATGCCGAGGCCATTGTGCCCCTGCAGGGCGGCGGCTACCTCATCAGTGACGAATATGGCCCGTCAATCTACCGGTTTGACAATTCCGGCCAGTTCATCGGGGCGCTGCCCATACCCGCGTCCTTGCGCCCAGTGCGCAATGGTGCCAACGACTACAGCTCTAACAACCCCGGTGCCGGGCAACCGACACCCACGCCTACCAACCCGACCGCCGGACGCCAGAACAACCAGGGTCTGGAAGGTATGAGCCTTGCCCCTGATGGTAAGACGCTCATTGCAGTCTTGCAGAGTGCGGCCATCCAGGACGTGAACCCCGCGAGCATCAACACGACGCGGCGCAACACCCGTATCGTGACCTACGACATCTCTGACATCAATAATCCGGTGGTAACTGGGGAATACGCCCTGCAATTGCCAACCTACCTGACTGCCAATGGGGCTGTGCGGATCGCCGCGCAAAGCGAAATCCTCGCGCTCTCAGCGACCCGATTCCTGATTTTGCCGCGCGACGGCTCCGGTCTTGGCGTTGCAGACCCGCTGTCACGCTACCGGCAGGTGGATATCGTTGACTTCGCGGACGCGACCAACATCCTGAAGACCCCGGATGAAACGCAGATTGCACCGAACGGCGTGCTGAAAAGCACGATCACGCCGGCCACATTTATTCCCTGGTTGAACATCAACAACAATGCAGAGCTGGATCGTTTTGGCCTGCGCAACGGTGGGCCAAACGATGAAAACAATCTCTCCGAGAAGTGGGAAGGCTTGTCTTTGCTGTCCGTGCTCGACCCCAGCGCCCCGGATGATTATTTTCTTTTCGTCGCCAACGATAATGACTTCCTGACCCGGAACGGCTTGCAAGTCGGTGCAGCCTACGATGCCGGCCTGGACAATGACACGACCTTCCTGGCCTACCGCGTGACCATTCCGGGCTTTGCAGCATCGATTGATACCCCGCCGATGGTCTGGATGCTGGGACTAGGCGCGTTGCTGACGACTGGACTGGCACGTCGCCGCCGTCGCTGAGACGCCTAATCTTTAAACCCCCTACAAGTGTGTGGCATTTACAGGGCATGGTATTACCCATGCCCTGTTTGCTATGAGGACGTGTATGCTTACACGTCCCTGCTCAGGAGCCTGTTATGGCCACCAACCGCGTCAAGATTTTCGATACTACCCTGCGTGACGGCGAGCAGTCGCCCGGCTGCTCGATGAACCTCGAAGAGAAGCTGAAGGTTGCCGCCCAGCTGGAGGCACTCGGCGTCGATATCATCGAGGCGGGCTTTGCCATTGCGTCCGAAGGGGATTTCGAGGCCGTCAGCGCAGTCGCCCGCCAGTGCCAGCACGCGACGGTCGCCAGCCTGTCCCGCGCGGCCGAGGCGGACATCAGCCGTGCCTGGGCAGCGGTCAAGCACGCGCGTGCCCCGCGCATCCACACCTTTATCGCGACCTCCACGCTGCACATGCGGGTGAAGCTGCGCATGGATCCGGCCGATGTGCTGGAGGCAATCCGCAAATCCGTGAGCTACGCCCGCACCCTCTGCCCGGATGTCGAGTGGTCGGCCGAGGACGCAACCCGCAGCGAGCCTGACTTTCTGTGCCGGGCGGTGGAGATCGCGATTGCCGCCGGTGCCACGACCATCAACCTGCCGGATACAGTCGGCTACGCGACGCCCGAGCGCTATGCGGCGATGTTCAGTGATGTAATCACGCGGGTGCCGGGTGCGGGGGACGTGACCTTCTCCACCCACTGCCATAACGATCTGGGACTGGCGGTGGCGAACACGCTGGCTGCGATTGCCGCCGGGGCCCGTCAGGTCGAGTCGACCATCAACGGCATCGGCGAACGCGCCGGCAACGCCGCGATGGAGGAAGTGGTGATGGCACTGCGCACCCGGCACGATGTCATGCCCTACGCGACCGGTATCGAGACGACGCAGATCACCCGTGCATCGCGGTTGATCTCCTCGATCACCGGCTTCCAGGTTCAGCCCAACAAGGCCATCGTCGGGGCTAACGCCTTTGCGCACGAGTCCGGCATCCACCAGGACGGCATGCTGAAGGACAGTAGCACCTACGAGATCATGACCCCCGCCTCAGTGGGTTTGACCACCTCCAACCTGGTGATGGGCAAGCATTCAGGGCGCGCCGCGTTCAAGCAGAAGCTTGACGAGCTAGGCTACACGCTGGGGGACAACGCCTTCCAGGACGCCTTCAAGCGTTTCAAGGACCTGGCAGACCACAAGAAGCACGTCTACGACGAGGACATTATCGCGCTGGTCGACGACTCGACTGCCCGCGCCAACGAGACCATCCAGGTGCTGGAGGTCGAGGTCTATTGCGGCTCGGCCGGTCCGCAGCGCGCCATCATCACCCTGTCCATCGACGGTGCCGAGCATACTGCTGCCAGCCGGGGCAACGGCCCGGTCGATGCGCTGTTTAACGCCATTCGCAAGCTGGTGCCGCACGATGACGCTGCGCTGGCGCTCTATCAGGTTCATGCGGTCACGCAAGGGACAGACGCCCAAGCCGAGGTGACGGTGCGTCTCTCCGAGCATGGCCGCACCGCCCAGGCGACCGCCGCCGACCACGATACCCTGGTCGCCAGTGCCCGCGCCTATGTCAGTGCGCTCAACAAGCTGATCCTCAAGCGGACCCGTCAGCCGGTCGACCACAGCGACGGGCTGGCACGCTCGGCCTAAACGGCTGGCAGATCGGCCAGCCAGGCCAGCAGCACACGGTCATGCCAGGGCACGGGTGAGTCGGCGGCATGGAAGCCGCAGTGCCCGCCGCTACGGCTGATATGGCAGGTGGCGTGCGAGATCGCAGGCCAGTCGACCTGGTGGTAATCTGCCACGGGTATCCAGCTGTCGTCCTGCGCCGTGATGACCAGGGTCGGTCGCGCCAGCCGGTGCAGGTGCGGCCCGCTGGCTGCACGCACATAGAACTCATCGGCACTGGCAAAGCCGTGCATCGGCGCGGTGACGGTGTCATCGTAGTGACGGATCGAGCGTGCCGCTGCCGCCGCACGCCGCAGAGGTTCGGGAAACCGGCTCGCGGCCGCCCCCTCTTTCATCCACCGGAGCAGATAGCGCGCATAAGGGCGGTTGCGCGGCCGCTCGATCGCGGCAATCGCATGCGCGGGCATGATCGGCGCACTGATGGCAATGCCACCCCGCACAGCCTCTGCAACACCCTCTTCGGTCAGGTATTTCAGCACCGTGTTGCCGCCTAGTGAATAGCCCATCAGCACGACGCCGTTGGCCGCCGGGTCCGGCAACTGCGGGATCAGGCCGGCAAGATCAGCGGTCAGCCCCGTGTGGTAGAAACTGGCGCAGCGCGGCGCTGTCTCCCCTGCCCCGCGCAGGTTAAGCCGTAGCACCGGGTAGCCCGCTTCCAGCAGTACGGCAGCACTGGTGACCAGGGTCGCGCCCGCACTGCTGCCGGTGAGGCCATGCGCGATGACGATGAGCGGGCGAGCAGATGGCATATGCGGGGTCTGCAGGCGGCCGGACAACCAGTCTACGCCATTGCCGGCGCGGAACCACAGTCCCTGCTCCGGCCAGCGCTCCAGCTTTGGGCGTGGCGGCAACAGGATGTTGCGCATGGTCTGCAAATCGCTGCCGATCCAGGGAAAGCGGGGCCGGAACTCCTGTGGATACATATCGTTCCCATATGAATGTTCTTGTTTTGTTTCTTTTGTGCGCTATCATATCTGCATGACAATACGCCCTTTGCATGAACCGGATCAGGTGCGCCACCCGAACGAGCGTCGTGGGCGCGGGGCTGTAACCAACCCGGTCAGCCCGCGCATGCCGGACCTGCAACGCACGCGCGACCCGGAGCGTTGGGACGAGGATGAACCACCACCTCTGGCGACCGAAGTGACCCTGGAGCAGCCCAAGACCATCATCACCCGCAACCAGTCCCCGGATATCGCCTTTGATCGCTCGATCAACGCCTATCGCGGCTGCGAGCACGGCTGCATCTACTGCTTTGCCCGGCCAACCCACGCCTATCATGGGCTGTCACCGGGTCTGGATTTCGAGACCTGGCTGTTTGCCAAGCCCACAGCGGCGGCTCTGCTGCGCCAGGAACTCGACCGGCGTGGCTACACGCCTGCCCCTATCGCCATGGGCACCAATACCGATCCCTACCAGCCGATCGAGCGGCACTACCGCATTACCCGCGACATCCTGGAACTGCTGCTGGAGACTCGCCACCCGGCGACCATCACCACCAAAAACCATCTGGTGACGCGGGACGCTGACCTGCTGTCGGCCATGGCCGCACTTGACCTCATGGTCGTGAACATATCCGTCACCACGCTGGACCGTGGGCTGGCGCGCGCCATGGAGCCACGTGCCTCGACACCGGTCAGGCGGCTGGACGCGATCCGCCTGCTGGCTGCGCGCGGGGTGCCGGTCAACGTGTTCGTCTCGCCGGTCATCCCGCACATCAACGACCATGAGATCGAGGCCATCCTGGAGGCGGCGGCGCAGGCCGGCGCGCTCGGGGCCTCCTCCATCCACCTGCGGCTGCCGCATGAGGTCAAGGACCTGTTCAAGGCCTGGCTGGCCGAACACAGGCCAGACCGCGCAGAACGGGTGATGAACCATGTGCGCGCCATGCGCCAGGGCCGGGAGAACGACCCTGATTTCGGCACGCGTATGCGCGGCACCGGTGCCTACGCCGAGATGATGCGCGCCCGCTTCGAGGCCGGGTGCAAGCGCTATGGCCTGCAACGGGACCGCTTTGTGTTGCGCGGGGACCTGTTCCGCGCGCCATCTAAAGCCCGTCAGGGGGAGCTGTTCGGCTGAAACGGGGGCGAGACGGCGAACTGATTAAGTCAGATCGTAAGCGCTTAACGGCTCAGGCGGATGTCGACTTCGCGATCAACATAGGTCCATTCGCGAGTCTCTCGCAGACGCTGGACCAGGTGCTCGAACGCCTCCGCGTGCTCCGGCGCATACTCGAACCAGGTCAGAAAATCGAACGCTCCACCGATGTCCCGGCAATGATAGAGCTTGCGCGCAACCTGCGGCAGATACTCAAGCCCTATGGCCGTGTGGTGGGACTGTTCCTCGAAGATCGCCCGGCGCTCGTCCTGCGCCATCCCCCACCAGGCTGCCGACTTGCGAATCGGAATCAGCGCGGCGCAGGTCGCATGCGGGCGCCCGAGATCTTCCTGCACGGCCCGCAGTTGCCCTGCCTCAACTGCGGTTGCATAGCGAATGTTGCTGACGACGCCGTCGAGGCTCCAAACACACTCCAGAGAAGCGTCAGCCGGCACGATATTCAGGCGGTCTGCCCCGGGCAGGCTGTCCCCGACAACCGGTGCGATCTGCTCGATTCGCCATGTTCCGATCTGACCTGCGGCAAAGGTGTAACGCATGCGTTTCTCCTATTCATTATCTGAACAGCCAATCGGAGCGTAAGGTCACACAAGACGGCTTTGCGCTACTGCAGCAGCAATGAAACTGGCAAACAGCGGATGCGGCTCAAACGGCTTGGATTTCAGTTCTGGATGGTACTGTACACCGATAAACCACGGATGATCTGGATATTCAATCGTCTCGGGCAACAGCCCGTCTGGTGACATGCCGGAAATACGCAGCCCCGTTGCCTCAAGCCGCTTGCGGTAGCTGACGTTGACCTCGTAACGATGCCGATGCCGCTCGCTGATCTCGGCGCTGCCATAGATGCCGGCGATACGGGATTGCGGGTCGAGGACCGCATCGTATGCCCCCAGCCGCATGGTCCCGCCCAGATCGCCGCCCTCGCGGCGGACCTGGCGCGCACCCGCCTGCTCCCACTCGGTCAGCAGGCCGACGACCGGATCCGGGCAAGGGCCGAACTCGCTCGAGCTGGCACCGTTCATGCCGGCAAGGGTCCGGGCCGCCTCGATGACCGCCATCTGCATGCCAAAGCAAATGCCGAAGTATGGAATGCTGCGCTCGCGCGCGAACCGCGCAGCGGCAATCTTGCCTTCAGCACCACGCGCCCCGAAGCCGCCAGGGACCAGAATGCCGTGCATCGGCTCAAGCTGGAGGGCGGCGTCCTCATGCTCGAACACTTCCGAGTCGAGCCACTTGATGTTGACCTTGACCCGGTTGGCGATCCCGCCGTGGACCAGCGCTTCCGACAACGACTTATAGGCATCCTTGAGGCCGACATACTTGCCGACCACCCCAATGGTCACCTCGCCTTCGGGGTGATGGATACGCTCGACGATGGTGCGCCAGCGCACGAGGTCCGGCTGCGGCACTCCGTCCAGCCCGAACGCGGCCAACACCTCGGTATCAAGCCCGGCGGCGTGATACTGCATCGGCACTTCGTAGATACTGGCAGCATCCAGCGCCGGGATCACCGAGGATGGCCGCACATTGCAAAACAGGGCAATCTTTGCCCGGTCACTGTCCGGCAGCGCATACTCCGATCGGCACACCAGTAAATCCGGCTGAATGCCGAGCGCGCGCAGTTCCTTCACCGAGTGCTGGGTCGGCTTGGTCTTAAGCTCGCCGGCGGCCGCAATGAACGGCACCAGAGTCGTGTGGATGTAGACCGCGTGGTGACGCGGCAATTCGTTCCCAAGCTGGCGAATGGCCTCCAGGAACGGCAGGCTTTCGATGTCGCCGACCGTGCCGCCGATTTCGCACAGCACGAAGTCCACATCGTCCGTCTCGGACAGGGCGAACGCCTTGATGGCATCGGTGACGTGCGGAATCACCTGGACCGTACCACCGAGATAGTCGCCGCGTCGTTCCCTGGCGAGAATATCCGAATAGATGCGCCCTGACGTCACGTTATCGGAGCGCCGCGAGGGGACACCGGTAAAACGCTCATAATGGCCGAGGTCGAGATCGGTCTCGGCCCCGTCGTCGGTCACATAGACTTCGCCGTGCTGATACGGGCTCATGGTGCCCGGATCGATGTTGAGATAGGGGTCGAACTTGCGCAGACGCACGCGGTAGCCGCGTGCCTGCAGAAGGGCAGCGAGTGAGGCTGCCATGAGACCTTTGCCGAGCGAGGAAACCACGCCGCCGGTGATGAAAATAAACCGCGCCATGGGACTTAGGGTTTACCTGCGCTCAATGTGTTTGGCCACACCCCACAGAGATGGTGGGGCAGATTTTTTATTGCCGGGCTACTTGGCGGCAGGCTGCTCGGTCGTGCCCTCGCCCTGCGCCTCGGGTTGTGCTGCCGGCGCGTTCGAGATCGGCAAGCCACCGGTTGCCGCAGGGGCTGCAGGCAGTGCCGGTGCAGACCCGGCGATCGGGGCAGAGTCGGGCACTGCGGCCGGTGCGTCAGTCGCTTGCTTCTGCAACAACTCCTCAACCTGCGAGCGCGACGAGCGGTTATAACCGGCCATAACCGCAAGCAGAATCGAATTGGCGATGAACACAGCTGCCAGAATTGAGGTCAGGCGTGTCAGCAAGTTGGCCGCCCCGCGCGCCGTCATCAGGCCGCCGGAGGTCCCGCCGCCAATGCCCAGTCCCCCGCCTTCGGAGCGCTGCAACAGGATGACCGCAACGAGACCAATGGTCACGAACACGTGAAAAACCAGAACCAGGATCATCCAGGTCGACATCTGGAACATGCCTCTCTAACGCGGCAGTCTATATGCCGCCGAACAAGGGGGGGCATGTATCGCGCGGCCGCGTGCTTTGCAAGCGATGTACAGTTAAAGCGCAGACGCTGCACGCGCCGTCGCCAGAAAACTCGCCGCCGTCAGGCTGGCCCGAGCGAACAGCAGGCCGTCGACGGTGTTCAGCGCGCAAATCCAGCCAGCATTTTCCGCATTGGCCGAGCCGCCGTACAGCAGGCGGACAAAGGCACCACGCTGACCAAACCAGTCAACCAGCTGGGTGCGGATAAAATGTTGAACCGCCTCGATATCCCCCGCACTCGGCACTGTACTGGCGCCGATGCACCACACCGGCTCATAGGCGATCACCAGACGATCTACGTCCACGTTTTCAGGCAAGGACCCGGCAAGTTGTTCCCCGATAACATCCAGTGTTCGCCCGGCCTCCCGCTCCTGACGGGTCTCGCCGACGCACAGGATTGGCAGTAGCCCGGCGCGCTGCGCCGCTGCGAGCTTGGCAGCGACCTTCGGGCTGGACTCGTCGTGGCCCGCGCGCCGTTCAGAATGGCCGACGATCACGAAGCTGGCACCGGCATCGGCAATCTGCTCCGCAGACACGTCCCCGGTAAAGGCACCGTCCGGAGCGGCATGACAATCCTGCGCACCGATCTGCAGAGCGCTGCCTGAGGCAACCTCAACTGCGCGCAACAGCAGGGTAAACGGCACTGCGATCGCAGCATCTACATCAGCCGGCATTGCCACCAGAGCGTTCCTGATCTCCTCGATTTCCACAAGCGCAGCACGGGTGCCAAACATCTTCCAGTTGCCGACAAGGAACTTTGACTTCGCGTCCATAAGAATACCCGGAAATTAACACGCCGCACGCAGTTAGCAGCATGCCCTCCGTCTCGCCAGTTCCCCTTGCTGCAGAGGCATGACATGCCTATGGTCTGCGACGTTTTGGTAACAGTTGAAGGCGACTAGACAGGCATGATCGGGGCATTTCGCAAATTTTCCACCTCCAAGGCGGCCGCCCTTGTTTTCGGCTTGCTGCTGGTCGCCCTGGTGGCGACTGGCGGCCTGTCCGGGCAGAATCCGTTCGGCGGACCTTCAGGCTCTGGGGAGCTGGCCAGCGTGGGTGACCGCGCGGTCAAGACCGACGACTTCCTGCGCCGGCTTGAGACCGTATGGAAACAGGAGCGTGAGCAACGGCCAGACCTGACCCAAGCCGATCTCGTGCGCCAGGGTGGCGACCGCGACGTCCTCGACCTCATTCTCTCGCTGTTCGCGATTGACGAAATAGCCGAGCGCCAGGGCGTCGTGGCAGGCCCGCAACAGGTGGCAGAAGCCATCCGCGCGATCCCGGCCTTCCAGCTCGGGGGGGCCTTCGATGTCACCAAGTACAAGGAAGCACTGGCCCAGAATCGCATCTCGCAGTCCGAGTTTGAAAAAGAGCTCGGGCAGGATCTGGTGCGAGACCAGTTTACCCGCGGCATCGGCGCGGGTGGCGATGCGCCGGCACGCCTGGCCAAGGCGTATGTATCGCTGTTGCTGGAGCAGCGCGGCGGTCTGGTCGCGCGTATCCCGTTCGAGCGCTTTACCGGCGATGTCCCGGCGCCGGACGATGCCAAGCTCAAAAAGTTCATGGCCGACAACAAGCGCGTCTTCAGCATCCCTGAACTACGGCGCTTTCAATACGTCCTGCTCGATCTCGACACCGTGGTTCAGGAGATCGAGCCGACCGATGAACAGCTGAAGCAGGCCTTCGAGCAGAACATCACCGAATACGGCGGCGCCGAGCAGCGCAGCATCGGGCAGGCCCTGGCGCCAGACGAGGCGACGGCCAACAAGGTGATAGCGCGCGTGCGCAAGGGAGAGAGTTTCGAGGCCGCAGCAAACGCCGAACTCGGCCTGACCCCTGACGATCTGGCGCTCGGCCAGCTGACCCAGACCGCCTATGCGGCGCAATCCTCCGTGGACATTGCCGACCGGGCCTTTCGCGCCAAGGCCGGAGAGACGGTGGGGCCGATCAAGAGCAGCCTTGGCTTTTATCTGGTCTACATTGCGGCCATCGAGCCGCCGGCTGTGAAATCCTTCGAGGCGGTGCGCCCCGCCCTCACAGTGCGGGTCCAGCGCGAACTGGCCGTGGACCGGCTCTACGATCTCAGCCGCAAGCTGGATGACGACCTCGCCTCCGGGACCAGCCTGGAAGAGGCCGCCGGCAAGCTCAAGCTCAAGCTGAACACCGTAGGCCCCGTGAGCGTGACCGGTCGCCTGAAAGAAGGGGAGGATGCGGGGCTGCCGGCCTCGGCCGTGCCCATCCTCTCCGGGGCGTTCACACAGCAGCCTGACGATGACTCCAAGATCGAGAAGCTCGGCGAGAACAGTTATTATGCCGTGAAGACCCTCGACATCACCCCGAGTACCCTGCGACCGCTGGCGGACATCCGGCCACAGGTCGAGGCGGCTTGGCGTCAGCAGCAGGCCGCCGAGCGGGCCAAGGCGCTGGCGGAAAAACTGGTGGCCGGCGTTCGCAAGGGCGGGCGGCTGGATGCTCTGGCCAAGGCAGAGAATATCGGCCAAATCCAGCCGGTTGAGGGAGTACGCCTGCAAATCCTGCAAAACCAGAACGTACCGGCCATCATCCGGCTGATGTTCACCTTGCCAAATGGTCAGGCAGGCTTTGCCCCCGCCGAGCGTGAGGCCGCCCTCTATGTCGTCCAGGTGCTGCAGAGCAAACCAGGCGACCCAAACCAGCCGCAGGGGCAGCAATTGCTGGCGCAGACCCAGCGTGACGTCGGCGGCTTATCGAGCCGGGAGCTGTCCGAGAGTTTTGCTCTGGCGATCCGCAAATCCCTGGGCTTGAGCTACAACCAGAAAGCCATCGACGCGACCCGCAAGCGCCTGCTCGGCGACGGCTGATCGTGGCATCTGCGGCCCCTTCTCACCAGCCAGCCGCGCAAGACCCCCGGCTGGTCTGGCGGCGCGTCGTCGCCGATACCGAAACACCGGTCTCCGCGTACCTAAAACTGGCAGTGCCCGGAGTACCCGGCTGCCTGCTCGAATCGGTCGAAGGCGGGTCTGTGCGCGGGCGCTATTCGATGATCGGCCTCGCGCCGGACCTGATCTGGCGCTCAACCGGCAACCGGTCCGAGATCAACCGCCGGGCACAGCATGATCTCGCGCAGTTTGAGGATGCCGGCCCTACCCTTGAGGCCCTGCGTGCGCTGGTCGCCGAGTGCCGGATGCCCGTCCCTGCCGAACTGCCGGGCGCGCTCAGCACGTTGGTCGGTTATTTCGGCTACGAGACAGTCGGTCTGGTCGAGCGCCTGCCGGCACCCAAGGCCGACCCGCTCGGTGTGCCGGACATGCTGTTCATGCGCCCGAGCCTCATTCTGGTATTCGACCGGCTGGCCGATGAACTGTACCTGATCGCGCCGGTCTATCCCGGCGTGCAAACCGCAGAGGACGCCGAGGCACGGCTCGACGCGGCTGAGCGCGCACTCGCAGGCCCGTTGCCGCATTTGACCCCGCAGCCGCAAGCGCTCCATGCCGCCAAAACGCCGGTCGTGTCCGCACCCGACTATGCGGCCTGGGTCAGCCAGGCGAAGGATTATATCGCGGCCGGTGACATCTTCCAGGTCGTCCTCGCCCAGCGGTTCACCCAGCCCTTCCCCTTGCCGCCCTTCGACTTGTACCGGGCACTGCGGCGGATCAACCCCTCGCCTTTTCTCTATTATCTGGATTTGCCGGGCTTCCAGCTGGTCGGCTCCTCCCCGGAAATTCTGGTGCGCGCCCGCGATGGCGACGTGACCATCCGCCCGATCGCCGGCACGCGGCCACGCGGCACGACCGAGGCCGCAGACGAGGCCTTGCGCGCCGAACTGTTGGCCGACCCGAAGGAGTGTGCAGAGCACCTGATGCTGCTCGACCTCGGGCGCAACGATATCGGACGGGTTGCCATTCCCGGCACCGTCACCGTGACCGAGCGCTTCACTGTCGAGCGCTACAGCCATGTGATGCACATCGTCTCGAACGTGCGCGGCAGGCTCGCCCCGACATGCGACTCGATCGATGCGCTACTGGCCGGGTTTCCAGCGGGTACGGTCTCCGGCGCGCCCAAGGTACGCGCGATGGAGATCATTCACGCCCTAGAGCCGGAAAAGCGCGGGCCCTATGCTGGCGGGGTCGGCTATTTCGCGCCGGACGGCGGTATGGATAGCTGCATCGTACTGCGCACCGCCATCCTTAAGGAGGGCATCATGCATGTGAAAGCCGGGGCCGGTATCGTGGCGGACAGCAGGGCCGAGGCTGAGCAGCAGGAATGCGAGGCCAAATCCGGTGCCCTGTTTGCTGCCGCCGCAGAGGCACTGCGCATTGCCGCCGGCAACGGGTTTAGGCGGTAACTCAAGCCAGCCGGGCAACCGCGCGGACTGACTCGAGCACAAACCCCCGGGCGGCCAGTCGCGGCAACCAGTCTGCCAGCGCTGCCAGAGTGACCTCATGCGGGTGGCCGATGGCAATCGCCAGCCCGCGCTTCCGGGCAATCGCCTCAACCTGGGCGAGTTGAAGCGCCAGATAATCAGCGGTGCGATGATTATCGAGAAACACGTCGCGCTCGGCAAACGGGACACCGAGTTCGCTCGCGACGGATCGTCCGGCCGTCTGCACGCTGGTGCGCGAATCCAGATACAGCAGGTTGGCCGCTTGCACCGCCTCCAGGACAGCACGCATGGCGGGACCGTCTTTGGTAAACTGGCTGCCCATATGATTATTGATGCCAACAAAGCCCTGAAACTGCGAGAGGTTCCACTCCAGCAGACGTTGGCGCTCCTCCGTGCTCTGGTCCAGCAGCAAAGCCTGCGGGCCGGGGTTGACGCCTTGCGCGGGCTGCATCGGCACATGGGCGAGCAATTCATGCCCTCGGCTTGTGGCAGCTTTCGCATGCTCGGCAACACCCGGCGCATAGGGCAGCATCGCCAGCGTGACCGGGGCCGGCAGCGCAATCGCCTGACGCGCCCGTGCGTCACTCGGGCCGACATCGTCGATGACCACGACAATGCGCGGCGCACCCGAATAGGGGCGCTCTGGTTGTGCCTTCAAAGCCTTTTCAATGGCCTGCCGAACCTGCCGGGGGGCTGGCGGCGCAGGCGCCATGAATTCCATCAGGCCGTCGTCACCATCCTCGAGACTCATGCCGCGCGCTGCCAGCAACCGCACGTCACGCTGGACGTCTGGAGCATCCAGCGGCACAAGCGACGCGTGTTCAAGGGCCGGGGTCAGTACCAGTCCTGCCGCAGCAGAGGCCACACCGCCGGTTAGAGCGGCGGTCACCGCGCGACGGGACCAGCTGGCCGATATCTTATCTCTCATGAGACTTGCGTTCCCCTTCAAGAACCGCTTTGAGTCGCGTCAACGCGTGTTAAACGAACCCGGTGCAGCGTAGAAAGCCTTTTTCGTCACGGGAGTTACAGGACGTAAACCATGATCCTGGTTATCGATAACTTCGATTCGTTTACATATAATCTCGTTCATTATCTGGCGGAGCTCGGTGCGCGCCTGGATGTGCACCGCAATGACACCCTCAACGCCGAGCAGGCACTGGCGCTGAAGCCCCGGGCCATTCTGCTCTCGCCGGGGCCCTGCACCCCGAATGAGGCCGGGGTGTGCCTGCCGCTGATCACGGCTGCCGCACAGGCCGGGACGCCGCTGCTGGGCGTCTGTCTTGGCCATCAAGCCATCGGCCAGGCCTTTGGCGGCACGGTGGTGCGTGCGCCGACCCTGATGCACGGCAAGGTTTCCAGCATCACGCACGACGGCACCGGCGTATTCGCAGGGCTCCCCTCACCCTATGCCGCGACCCGATACCACTCGCTCACCGTTGAGCCGGAGACCCTGCCGGATTGCCTGGCGGTGAATGCATGGACGGATGAGGGCGTCATCATGGGGTTCCGGCACAAGAGCTTGCCGATCCACGGCGTGCAGTTCCATCCGGAAAGCATCGCGACCGAACATGGCCACGCCCTGCTGGCCAATTTCCTGCACATCGCCGGCCTTGGTGACGGACAGTTGGCGGCATGACCATCACGCAGGCCCTGGCGCGGATCGCCGACGGGGATACCTTGTCCGCTGTCGAGATGACGGCACTGTTCGCACAGGTTTTCAGCGGTGAGGCCCCGCCGGAGCTGGTGGCCGGCATGCTGATGGCACTGAAGACACGCGGCGAGACAGTCGAGGATCTGGTGGGGGCCGTCACGGCGCTGCGGGCGCATAGTTTGTCGGTCGAGACCCCGGAGCATGCTATCGACACCTGCGGCACCGGCGGAGATGGCCTGAATACCCGGAATGTCTCAACAGCAGTGGCGATTGTCGTGGCGGCGTGCGGTGTGCCGGTCGCCAAGCATGGCAACCGGTCGGCAACGTCGAGGTCCAGCTCGGCAGCCGTGCTGGAGGCACTAGGTGTTGCGGTCGATCTGCCGCCATCGGCTGTGGAGGCCTGCCTCCAGCGGCTGGGTATCGGCTTCATGCTTGCCAACCGCTACCACGCCGCGATGGCGCAGGTCGCACCGGTGCGGCGTGCACTTGGTGTGCCAACCCTGTTCAACCTGATCGGGCCGCTTGCCAATCCCGGCCGGGTGCGCAGTCAGGTCGTCGGCGTCTACGCGGCACAGTGGCTTGAGCCGATGGCGCGCGCGCTTGGCCGGCTTGGCGTGAAGCAGGCATGGGTGGTGCACGGTGCCGGTGGCATGGACGAACTGTCGCTCGCCGGACCGTCACAGATTGCCTTACTCGCAGGCGACACCCTCACCCGGGAGACGATTACGCCAGAGCTTGCAGGCTTGCGCCCCTACCCGGTGTCGGCCCTGGCCGGCGGGGATGCGCACGAGAATGCCGATGCACTCAGGCGGCTTCTGGCCGGAGAAGTGGGGGCTTACCGGGATACCGTGCTGCTGAACGCGGCCGCCGCACTCCAGGTCGCAGGCGTGGCCGCCGGGTGGCTGCCCGCCGTTGACCGGGCCAGGGTCGCCATCGACAGTGGTGCTGCCATGCGCCTGCTTGACGCCTGGGCAGCGCTGACGCAGGACCTGCGCCCATGAGCGATGTTCTTGATAGAATTACTGCCCAGACCCGGGCAACTGTGGTCGCTGCGCGCGGTGCGGTTCCTCTTGCAGAGCTGGAGCAAAAAGCCGTAACGCAAGAGCCTTGCAGGGGTTTTGCCCGTGCCCTTCATGAGGCTGTATCAAGCGGCTATGGTCTGATCGCCGAGATCAAGAAGGCCAGCCCCAGCCATGGGCTGATCCGCGCTGACTTTGATCCCGCAGCGCTTGCCCGCGCCTATGCCGAGGGCGGGGCGGCATGCCTCTCGGTCCTGACCGATGCACCATTTTTTCAGGGCTCTCTGGCGTATCTCGCGGCGGCCCGTAAGGCGGTCGATCTGCCGGTCTTGCGCAAGGACTTCATGATCGATCCCTATCAGGTGATCGAGGCGCGTGCCTGGGGTGCTGATTGTATCCTGCTCATCATGGCGGCACTCTCTGACGCACAGGCCGCAGAACTGGAAGCCGCCGCCATCGCGCTTGGCATGGATGTGCTGATCGAGGTCCACAATGCGGATGAGCTGGCGCGCGCGCTCAAGTTACGCTCCAGCCTGATCGGGATTAACAACCGCAATCTCAAGACCTTGTCGGTTGATCTTGCCACAACAATCGAGCTTGCCGAACTTTTGCCGCCTGACAGGGTAGCAATCGGCGAGAGCGGCTTTCAATCCCCGGACGATCTGGCCCGTGCCGCAGCCCATGGTGTGCGCCGCTTCCTGATCGGTGAAGCGCTGATGCGGCAAAGCGATGTTGCGACGGCAACCCGGGCGCTGCTGGCATGAGCGGCCTGACCCACCTTGATGCCAAAGGGGCCGCCCACATGGTCGACGTCTCCGGCAAGCCGGATACCGTGCGGGAAGCCGTTGCCTCGGGGCGGATCAGCATGAACGAGGCCGCGCGGGCCGCCCTGCTGGATGCCCAAGCCCGCAAAGGGGATGCGCTTGCCGTTGCCCGGATCGCCGGCATCATGGCTGCCAAACGCACTGCAGACCTCGTTCCGCTGTGCCACCCGCTGGTACTCTCCAGGGTCAGCATCGATATCACTGTTACTGAAACCGGTGCCGTGGTGACCGCAACCGTCCGCACAACGGGGCCGACGGGCGTCGAAATGGAAGCGTTGACAGCAACTTCTGTGGCCCTGCTCACACTCTATGACATGGTAAAGGCCGTCGATCGCGCAATGGTCATTGCCGATATCCGCCTGCTGGAGAAATCGGGCGGGGCGTCCGGCGACTGGCGCGCCTGATGGCAGCCCTTCTGCCCGTTGCCGAGGCGCAGGCGCAGCTCCTGGACATGGTCACGCCTCTGCAGTCGGAGGTTTGCCCGGTTGAGCAGGCCGGCGGGCGATATCTAGCTGAGCCTGTGCTCGCCGAGCGTTGCAGCCCGCCGCGTGACGTCTCGGCAATGGATGGCTTTGCAATCCGCTTTGCGGATCTGAGTGCCGGTGCACGCTGGCGGATTGTCGGCGAGTCCGCAGCCGGCCGACCGTTCGACACAGCCGTTATGTCCGGAGCTGCCGTGCGGATTTTCACCGGGGCATATGTGCCGGATGGGGCAGACACCATCCTGGTCCAGGAAGATGCCACCTGGGAGGGCGAGACCCTGCTGCTCACCGGCGAGGGCCCACAAAAGCCCGGCGCGCATGTCCGCAAAGCCGGTGCAAACTTCGAGGCCGGCACCCCGCTCGTCGCGAAGGGCCTGGTGCTGACCCCGGCCCGACAGGCGCTTGCCGCCATGGGTGGTAACGGCCGGGTGCGCGTTACCTTGCGCCCGCGCGTCGCGATTTTTGCAACCGGGGACGAGCTTGTACCGCCGGGAGCAGTACCGGGTCCTGCGCAGATTGTCAGCGTCAACAGCCTGATGATAGCGCAGATTGCCCGCGCGGCCGGGGCCGAGGTGATCGATCTCGGCATTGCCGCCGACAGCCCGCCTTCGCTGGATGGCATTTTGACACGGGCTGCCGGGGCCGATGTCATTGTCTCAAGTGGGGGCGCATCGGTCGGGGATCATGACCTTGTGCAGCCAACCTTGCAGCGGGCGGGTGCTGAGATCGGGTTCTGGCGCATCGCCATGCGCCCCGGCAAGCCGTTGATGGCCGCCAGGCTGGGTGACTCCCTCGTACTTGGGCTTCCCGGAAACCCGGTATCCGCATACGTTACCGCGCTCCTGTTTCTGCGGCCACTTCTGCTGGCCCTGCAAGGGGCGGAAGCCCCGTTGCCCGTTCCCGGGGCTGCCTTCACAACGGTTGCGCTGCCGGAGAACGGCCCACGCGCAGACTATATGCGGGCTTATGTCGAGGAAATGCCTGAAGGGCCAAGCGTGACCCCGCTCACCATGCAGGACAGCGCGCACCTCAGCGGGCTGGCACGTGCCAATGCATTGCTTGTGCGCCCCGCCTTCGCGCCCATGGTTCGCGCCGGCCAGTGGGTGGAGGTTCTGCGCCTCACCCTCGACCACTAGATATTGAAGTTGACGCCCGTGCGGAACCTATATAGAACGTTCTGTGTTCGTTCGTTCCAGCGAGGCCGCCATGCTCACGCGCAAGCAACAAGAACTCCTGCTGTTCATCCATCAACGTCTGCGGGAAGACGGCGTCTCCCCCTCGTTCGAGGAGATGAAAGAGGCGCTCAACCTCAAGTCCAAATCCGGCGTGCACCGCCTGATCGGTGCCCTTGAGGAGCGGGAGTTTATCCGCCGGCTGCCCAACAGGGCGCGCGCACTGGAGGTGCTGCGGCTGCCGGATGCCACATCTGTCGCCGGCCGGCCTACCCTGGTGCATGAGCGCGATACCGATAGCAATGTCGTCCACGGGGACTTCCGGCGACGCCCTGCAGTGCCTGCAGTTGCCACGATCGAGGTGCCGCTCCATGGTCGGATCGCGGCCGGTACGCCCATCGAGGCGCTGGAGGCCCAGCAAACTCTCAGCGTACCGCCATCCATGGTCGGCCGGGGCGAGCATTTCGCGCTCGAAGTCTACGGTGACTCCATGATCGAGGCAGGGATTCTGGATGGCGACTATGCCATAATACGCCGGGGCGAGACCGCCAACGATGGCGAAATCATTGTGGCGCTAGTCGAGGACCAGGACGCCACCCTCAAGCGCCTACGTCGCAAGGATGGCATGATCCTGCTGGAGCCGGCAAACCGCGCCTACGCCACCATGAGCTATTCACCGCGCCAGGTGCGGGTACAGGGTCGCCTGGTCGGGTTGATGCGCCGCTACTGAGCAGCGCGATCTATCGCACTCTGGTGCCAGGGATGGTCGCTCGGGGCGACAGCCGGTCTCACCTGCAAGGTGTCATCTCCCCTGCGCATGAATATCATCCCGCCCCGCCCCCGCAGTGTCGGCAGGTCCAGACGCTGCAGCCGGGGGCGGCACCAGTTCGGTAACCGGCGGGGTGCCACCACCCAGTCCGCACTCGCGCATAATGCCTCAAGCTGTTCGCGCGGCAGGAAAGCCCGGACATGCAACAGCACCCAGCCATGCCCGGCGGTCTTGCCCGGCAAAAGCATCCGGCACCAGGCCACGCGGCAATCCCCCGCCGTATCGCCTAGCCAGACAATCCGGCGCGCCGCCACATCCTCCGACCACAAGCTGCTGGCAAAGCGACCGCTGCGCGTGGTCGAGACAAGCAGAACACCGTCGCCGCGCCACAGGCCGGCCACCTTGCCCTCCCCGTCGACAAAGCCGACCGGTCGGTTGGCGAACGCCATCATGGCAAAGGCTGTCACGGCCATGAGAAGGCCCAGACCCCGCAGGCGACTGCGCCACAAGATCAGCCAGAACAGGGCAAACACCAGAAGACTGACCGCGCCGAGCGGCGGCGTGGGCAGATAGATAACGGCGCCCGGTAGCCGAGAGACCCAATCCGCCAGCGACAGTAATGCCATGATGGCGGCCTCGCTGATCCGCCAGAACGGCGCCGCCAGACCAAGCGGCTCCAGCAGCAGTGACACCCCCAGCGCCGGCATGATGACCATGCCGGTAAACGGGATCGCAAACAAGTTTGCCGCAACCCCGTACAGGCTGGTCTGGTTGAAATGGCGAATGACGATGGGGGCCAGCATCGCCTCGACCGCAAGGCCGGTCAGGATCAGCAGCCCGGCCGCCCGTACCAGTCGCCGGATCATGCCGTCGTGCGGTCGAGGCACGAGCCAGCGCCGGGCAACCCGCGACTGGGAGGCCGCGACCAGCGCCGTAACCGCTGCAAACGAGAGCTGGAAGCTTGGGTTGATCACCGCTTCCGGTCGCAGCACGAGAATAAGGGTGGCGGCTGCCGCCACCACGCGCAAGGATATCGCCTGCCGCCCCGCCAGCGTGCCGAGCATCACGACCAGCGTGGCAAGGCAGGCACGCACGGTTGGCCAGCTGGCACCACTGAGCAGGGTGTAGGCAAGTGCCGCCAGCGCAGACGCGATGATGGCGATGGCCTTGACCGGCGAGTGCAAGCCAACCCAGGGACTGAGCAGCAAGGTCTTGCGCACCGTCAGGAACACAAGGCCGGCAACCACGGCAATATGCAGGCCAGAGATCGACAGCAGGTGGGTCAGCCCGCTTTGCCGCATTGCTGTCTCGACCCACTCCGGGATCGGTGCCCGCTCCCCGGTGACCAGGGCCGCGGCGACTGCACCGGGTGCGCCGGGAATTCTCTCGCGTATCCGTATGCCGAGTGCCTGCCGGGCCGCTTCCAGCCGCTGCATCCAGGATGCTTGCACTGTGTTAAGCTGCGTGATCGCGACCGGTCCCAGCACGATTCCCGTCGCACCAATGCCATCAAACCAGGCGCGTCGGGCCGGGTCGTAGCCATCCGGTGTCAACGGCAGGCGTGGCGGCTGCAGCCAGGCGCGCAGACGAACGCTCTGCCCGGCTTTCAGGGGGCTGACCTCACCCCGTGCGGTCAAGCGGACACGGGCAAGGGTAATGGCCTGCACCTCTGTTTGCACGCGAACACCTGCCAGCATAATCCGGCTGCCGCCCTGTGCGCGCGGCTCGAAGGACTGTACCCTGCCCGTCACGTCTGCGTTGAAGACCGGCTGCCGGAGCGTCGGCGTCTCCAGATAGTCTGCGCGCCACCAGCTAACGCCCAGGCCCAGCGCGAACAGCAAAGGCACGGCCACCAGTGCGCGCCAACTGCGTGGTGCGAGCACAAGCACGGCCATGGACATGCCCAGGCACAGCAGACCCACGCCCGCCCACTGCGCACGCCAGGGCAGAGCGAAATAGGCCAGTGCCCCGGCTGCGATAAGCACCGGGATCCACAGGGGCGCACGGGTGCGCTCCATGACCAGCGCATCGAGGACGGCCTGCCGCCAGATTTGAACCCGCTGAGTGGCTGTGATAGACCCCGCCAACATTTTACCAATCGCCTGTCCGGCGACCTTCCCGCAGGAAACGCATGTCCGCAAGTCCAGTCATCGTCACGCGTTTTGCCCCCTCCCCCACGGGCTTTCTCCACATCGGCGGCGCGCGCACCGCCTTGTTCAATTACCTGCTGGCGCGCCGCCATGGCGGGCGTTTTCTGCTGCGTATTGAGGATACCGACAAGGAACGCTCGACCCCGGAGGCGATCGACGCCATCCTGGAGGGGATGCGCTGGCTGAACCTGGACTGGGATGGCGAGGCAGTCATGCAATCCGCGCGGGCAGAGCGGCATACGCAAGTCGCGCACGCCTTGCTGGCTGCTGGCAAGGCCTATCATTGCTATGCAACAGCTGAAGAGCTCGAGATGATGCGCGAGGCGGCGCGGATCAACTATCTCCCCATGAAGTACAATGGCTTGTGGCGGGATCGTGACCCTGCAGAGGCCCCGCCCGGCGTTAAACCCACGGTGCGCATCCGCGCCCGCCAGGGCGGCGAGACGGTCGTCGACGATCTGGTGCAGGGACGTGTCGTCGTCCAGAATGAGGAACTGGATGACTTCGTGCTGCTGCGCTCGGACGGCACGCCGACCTACATGCTGGCCGTCGTCGTCGACGATCATGACGCCGGTGTCACCCATGTGATCCGCGGCGACGATCATCTGAACAATGCGTTCCGCCAGTTGCAGATTATCGAGGCCATGGGCTGGCAACGCCCGGAATACGGGCACATCCCGCTGATCCATGGTGCAGACGGAGCCAAACTCTCCAAGCGGCATGGCGCACTTGGCGTCTCCGCCTATCGGGATATGGGGTTTCTGCCGGAAGCGCTGGAGAACTACCTGCTGCGTCTGGGCTGGAGTCACGGCGACGATGAAATCATCTCCCGTGCGCAGGCAACCGCCTGGTTCAACACGGCATCGATCGGCCGTAACCCGGCCCGCTTCGATCTGGCCAAGCTGAGCAGCGTCAACGCCCACTATCTGAAAGCCGCGCCCGATGAGCGGTTGCTGGCGCTGGCCCTGCCGGTGATCGCCGAGCGCCTTGGCGATGCTGTGCCGGCTGAGGCACAAGACCGGGTGCTGCGCCTGATCCCTGCGCTCCAGAGCCGGGCCAAGAGCATAATAGAGTTGGCAGAGGGTGCCGTGTTTGCCGCCCGCCCGCGCCCTGTTCCGCTGGATGACAGTGCGCGCACGGCACTGAATGCCGAGGCTGCTCCAAGGCTTGCCCTCGCAATCGAGATTTTGTCCGGGCAAACGCCCTGGACACACGAAGCGTTAGAGGCAGCGTTAAAGGCACTTGCCGCCGCCTTGAACGTCGGGTTCGGCAAAATCGGGCCGGTGCTGCGGGCCGCATTGACCGGCTCGACCACGGCACCAGGGGTCGCGGATATCCTTGTTGCCCTGCAAAGCGACGAAAGCCTCGCAAGACTGAAGGATGCGCTGGCAATATGCGGCGATGCAGCTAATGTAACGGCAAGCTCGTAAGCTTCTATCGTCCGGTATTCACGGACTAAACGGGAGGAACACCATGACCGACAAGCCAGCATCGCTCAGCGTTAACGGAACCAGCCAATCCTACCCGGTACTGAGCGGAACCATTGGTCCGGATGTCATCGATATCCGCAAGCTTTACGCCGATACCGGGGTGTTCACCTACGATCCGGGCTTCACCTCGACGGCGTCGTGTAAATCCAAGATCACCTTCATCGATGGCGACGAGGGCATTCTGCTGCATCGCGGCTATCCGATCGACCAGCTGGCCGAGCAATCAAGCTTCATGGAGGTTGCCTATCTGCTGCTGCGCGGCGAGCTGCCGACCAAAGAGCAGTTTGCACAGTTTACCTACACGGTGACACGCCACACCATGGTCCACGAGCAGCTGGCGATGTTCTATCGCGGGTTCCGGCGTGACGCCCACCCGATGGCGGTGATGTGCGGGGTCATGGGAGCGCTCTCGGCCTTCTATCACGACTCGACCGACATCAACGATCCGCACCAGCGCATGGTTGCCAGCTTCCGGATGATCGCCAAGATCCCGACCATCGCGGCCATGGCCTACAAGTATACGGTCGGCCAGCCGTTCGTGTACCCGGACAACAGCCTGTCCTACACCGGCAACTTCCTGCGCATGATGTTCAGCGTGCCTGCCGAGCCATATGTGGTTGACCCGGTGATCGAGCGGGCGCTGGACCGCATCTTCATTCTCCATGCCGATCACGAGCAGAAC
>CAYOMD010000008.1:0-75154 GCA_964404985.1 uncultured Sphingomonadaceae bacterium | reverse complement strand
TCTGCATCGCCGCAACCGTCATCTTCTGGCTACCGCAATGAGTCCTGACCCTAGCCTACCGCGACGATGAGTCATCGACACCGATCGACTTCGACACGCTGCCGTCGGCTGACGTAGACGTGCCGGCAATTTACCGCAACCGCCAGACATCGGAAGAATTCCAGGTTCTCTATGAGAGTGATAACCTTTCCGGGCTGGTTGGTTTCTATTATCTCGATGCCAATGCTTTCAACGTATTCGACGTTATTCTGGCAAATACCGGAGCCCTGATCGGGCTTGCGGGACTCAATGCCAATACACTTGGCGACGTTGACACAAGTACCTGGTCGATATTCTTCGACGCCACTTATGATTTCCTGGAGCAGTTTTCACTGTCGGTCGGTGGTCGTTACACGAATGACAGGCGGAACTCACAGATCCTTCGCCGTACATTCATCGGTGGAGCCAGCCCCGACCTGGGCGGTACCGGCACTCAGATCGCTGTCACATCCAACTTCACCGGGTCTAATACATTTCAGGATTTTACGCCACGTGCATCGCTCGCCTGGAAACCGACCGAAGACCACAACATCTATTTCTCGTTCTCGCAGGGCTTCAAGGGCGGCGGTTTCGATCCGCGCGGCCAGTCGACGGCTGCGCCGGATGTGAACAGGGATGGCGTGCGCTCGGCAGAGGAAATCTTCGACTTTCTCTCCTTCGATCCGGAGCAGGTGACAACTTATGAAATAGGCTGGAAGGCTGCACTCTTCGACAACAGGGTGAACCTGGCACTGGCGGGCTTCCGCTCCAACTACACCAATGTCCAGATACCCGGTTCTGTCGGCTTCGACAGCAACGGCGACGGCGTCAACGACAGTTTTGTCGGTATTACCTCGAATGCTGGCCGTGCCCGTCTGTACGGGGTTGAATTCGAGGGCAATGCCGCGCTTGCCCGCGATTTTGCCCGTGCAGGTACCAAGGCAGATCTTGCCTGGACACTGGGCTACATTGATGCCGAATATCAGCAGTTCATCGATGCATTCGGCAACGACGTGGCGAACCTGCGTACATTCCAGAATACACCCAGATGGACGGCAAGTGCGACCATGACTTTGGCGACTCCGCTGAAGCTGTTGAGTGATGGCGACCTGTCGCTCACGAACACAGTCTCCTATCGCAGCAGCACCAGCCAGTTCGAGACGCCCAACCCCTTCCTTGACCAGCCGGGCTACATTCTCTGGAATGCCAGCTTGCTCTGGACATCCGAGCAGGGGGGAGTCTCTGTTGGCCTGCATGCCCGCAACATCACGGACAAGCGCTATATCGTCGCCGGCTATAATTTCGTGAACATCAACCCTAATGGCACTTTCACGCCGACTCTGGGCCGCGAAGGCACGCTGACTGCGTTCTACGGCGATCCCCGTACAATCACCGGCTCCATCGGCCTGAAGTTCTGATCCCCAAGCGGGGGCTGCGCGCGGTTGAGGGGCCGCGCGCGGCTGCCGGGGAGACTGGACATTGCAGCAGGCTGACCGCATGGACTGCACCTTGATCTTTACACGGGGATAAGTCTGCGTGACCCAAGCCACGAGCCCGCGCTCCTACGCCATGCTGGCGATGCTGCTGCTGGTCTACATCTTCAATTTCATCGACCGGCAGATCATCAGCATCCTCGCGGTCCCGATCCAGAAGGAACTGGGGGTCAGCGACGGCGAGATGGGGCTGCTCGGGGGGCTGGCGTTCGCCCTGTTCTACGCCACGATGGCCGTGCCGATCGCCCGGCTGGCAGATCGCTGGAGCCGCACCTGGATCATCACGATCTCGCTTGCGGCCTGGAGCGGCTTCACGGCCCTGTGCGGGCTGGCGACCAGTTACACCCAACTGTTTCTGGCGCGGCTTGGCGTCGGCGTCGGGGAGGCCGGCGGCGTTGCCCCGTCCTACGCGCTGGTAGCCGACCTGTTTCCCCAGGCCATGCGCGCCCGCGCCATGGCGATCTATTCGCTGGGCATCCCGCTCGGCTCGGCCGCCGGTGTGATGTTCGGTGGCTGGATTGCCCAGACCTTCGACTGGCGCACCGCCTTCATCGCCATCGGGCTGGCGGGCGTGCTGATTGCCCCGCTGTTCCGGCTGATCGTGCGCGAGCCGGTGCGTCCCGCCGCCCGCCAGACCGACACGCCCAGCTTCGGGGCCGTGGTGGCGACCCTAGCGCGCAAGCCCAGCTTCTGGCTGCTGAGCGTCGGCAGCGGCATGAGCTCCATGGTCGGCTATGGCCTGCTGTTCTGGCTGCCCTCCTTCCTCAAACGCAGCCATGGGCTGGAGCTGACGGCGGTCGGCCAGTTTTACGGCATGATCCTGCTGGTTGGCGGGGTTGCGGGCGTCCTCCTCGGCGGCATGCTGGGGGACCGGCTGGGGCGCAAGGACCGCGGGGCCTATGCAAGGGTGCCGGCGCTGGCGTTTCTGGTGGCAGCGCCGCTTTATGCTGTCGGCATTGCCACGCCGTCGCTGACCCTGGCGTTCGTGGTGCTGCTGCTGCCGCAGGCGCTCTCGCTGGTCTGGCTCGGCCCGGTGTTGACCGCCATCCAGTCGCTGGTGGAGCCGCGTGCGCGCGCGACGGCGTCCGCCGCATTCCTGCTTATCAACAACCTGATCGGGATCGGCCTTGGCAGCACGATCATCGGCGCGATCTCGACCGCCATGGCCGCACGCTATGGCGATGAGTCCCTGCGCTATGCCATTCTGGTGGTGCTGAGTTTTTATCTGGTCGCCGCTGCATTCTATGCGTTGGCCAGCAAGCGCCTCGCCAAAGACTGGGTCGACTAAAGCGGCGCTCGTGGCGTGACCCGCAAAGACCTGGAGGGCATTATCGGCACCCGCACCCGCATCGCCGCGGTGCTCATACGAATGTGCATTGATCGTGATTTATGCCGTCATTCCGGCGAAAGCCGGAATCTAAGAACACATCCGTCTCATGATACCGGGAAATGGACGTGTTCGTGGACCCCGGCTGAAGTTTATCCTAAGCGCCGCTCGCCAAGCGTCGTCGATGGGCCGGGGTGACGAGGTTTCTAGTGCGGTTTTTAATCTAACGGAACCAGCCGTAGGGGCCCCCAGTTTTCCCTGTCGGATTATCGGGCAGAACTGAAAAGCGTTGCCGTATGTACCACAGAGTGGTACATATAGTCGGCATAGGGTAATGCCGTGATTGTTGCTTTTCGAGATCGCTGGCTGCGGGACTTTTTTGTGGATGATGTCCACTCCCGCAAAATTCCGCCAGATCTCGAAAGCCGCGTCTTTCGCAAGCTCCAGATGATTGACGACGCGATGACGGATCAGGATTTGCGCGTGCCGCCGAGCAATCATTTCGAGAAGCTGCGGGGCAAGCTTGATGCGTTCCATACAATCCGCGTCAACAAGCAATGGCGGCTGATCTTTCGATGGGACGGCAGCAAGGGTGAAGCGAGCGACGTGTATCTGGACGATCACAGTTATGATTGAGGAGATGCCATGTTGATGACCAGGCGCAAGCCGGTGAGCGTGGGCGAGATTTTGACCCATGAGTTCATGGAGCCGATAGGGCTGACCCAGGCTGCGCTTGCCGAGGCGATGGGCGTGCAGCGCAAGCACGTCAACGAGTTGTGCAACGACCGCCGCAACGTCACCGCCGCAACGGCGCTGATCCTCGCGCGCGTGTTCGGCAACAGCCCGGACTTCTGGCTGAACGTGCAGCGACGCAATGACCTGTGGAACGCAATGCACAGCCCCAAAGAACGCGCGCGAATTGACCGGGCCAAACCTCTGACCCAGGCGGCGTAAATACCCAGCCCTGCCGCGCAGTGCCTATTGGAAACCGTTGGACGAAAATCAAACGGAACCGGCAGCGGGGTAGTCCCCTCCTTCTTGCCTGACGCTGCCAGCGCCTCGCACCTTTGGGTGCGGGGCGTTGCTAAGACCTACAGCAAACAAGGAAACGTGCAGACGCAGGCGCTAAGTGATTGATTAAATTACGGAATCGCGGTGACACGCACATTATTCACTCTGCGCGGCCAGTGCTGCGTCTTTTTAGCAGATCGAGATAAAGTGCATAGCCCCCGTCCTCGTAGAAGGTTCGCTCCCGCCGGTATTCGCGTCGCCGATCCGGTGAACGCGATGCAGCAATCTGACCTGGCGCAATGGCTGCCCGGTTTGCAGCCTGGCCAGATCGCGGCCTCGCCGATCAATCCTGTGCTCTATCCGGCAGCTTGATGCAGCTGCGTCGTGATATCTGCCTGGGCAGCCTTGCCAACCTGCCGGTGAGGTCATCCGGTTGGCTGGCCAGCAAGTCGGCCCAGCTCGGGTTGCTTAAGGAGCTGGGCTATCAGGGGGTGGTCCATTGGGGGGATTGGGCGCCAATCCATGACGCCGGACTGATCCCGTGCGGCATGGCCAGCATCGTTGACACGGCCGCCGCGCTGGACCTGGCGAAGCACCATCGCGATGCCGGGCTCGACTTTACAACCCTGCATGTCGGCACCGGGTTTGAGAGCGATGCCGAGATGGACGCGCTGGCCGCAGCAGTGATCGAGGCCTCTGCGCAGACGGGCCATGCGCTGCACGTTGAAACCCACCGCGCGACCATGACGCAGGATATCCGCCGGACGGTAGATCTACTCACGCGCTTTCCGGAGCTGCCGCTGACGCTCGATTTCTCGCATTGGTACACGGGCCATGAAATGACTTACGGGGGACAGTTTGCAGAACGGCTTGCGGCCTGCGCGGCAGTCTTTGCCAATGTGCGCAGCATCCAGCTGCGGTTTGGCTCCACCGGCGCGATCCAGGCTCCGCTTGATCTGGCCGCCCCCTGGTTTGCGGATCACTTGGCCGCGCTGGACCTTTGCCTGGCCGATCTGGCCGAGCTGGATATCGCCGTTTCCTGCGCGCCCGAGCTGCTTCCGGCGCGGACGGAAGGTGGCCGCTGGATCGGCTATGGCTGCGAGCCGGAACAGTCCGACCGGCTCGCCGATGCCATCACGCTCTCCTCGCTGGCCGAGGCGCGGCTGGCGCTGAGCCGAGCGGACCGCCGGGACAGTCTGCAAGGGGACAGCACGCAATGATGATCCAGGCTGTTTTGGCAAAGGTAGCCAGGGCGCTGATCGCTGCCGCACTGATCGTGACGCCATTGGCGGCTTCGGCCGAGCGGGAGCCGGCCAGCTATGTCGATCCCTTCATCGGGACCGACGGCACCGGACACACCTTTCCGGGGCCGAGCCGCCCCTTCGGAATGATCCAGCCCGGCCCGGACAACGCGGATAGCGGCTGGGAATATACTTCGGGCTATCAGTACCTCGCGCCGCGGATCATCGGCTTCTCGCAGAATCGGGCCAGCGGCACCGGCATTCCGGAGCTGGGCGATCTGCTGCTGCAGCCCAGCCTGGAGCGGCGGGCCGATCTGGCCAGCACCTATGTCAAGTCAGCCGAGGTTGCGCGGCCGGGGTACTACGCCGTCACCCTGGCGGACAACGGGGTGAAGGTGGAACTGACCGCAACCTTGCGCAGCGCCTTTCATCGCTACAGCTTTGCCCGGGCCGGGCGGGTCTGGCTCCTGGTTGACCTGCAGCATGGCCTGACCTTCCGTACAGATCAGCAGCCGGTCTTGTCGGTCGCTAATGCCTTCACCAAGGACGGCTTTGAGGGCCAAGCCGTCCGGCGGAACTGGACGCTCCGGCACGTGGCCTGGTCCGTCGCCTTCGATCATCCGATCGCCGCGGTTGAGACCCTGCCGCCGCGGCCCGGCGATGCGGCCCCTCGCTATCTCGTGGGATTTGATCTGGGGAGCGGCCAGCAACTGGTCGCCCGGATTGGCCTGGCCACTACTGATCGCGCCGGAGCCCGCCGCAACCGGGACGAGCGCGGCGGGTGGGACTTTGACCGGGTTGCCCTTGAAAGCAAGCGCGAATGGGATCGCTTGCTGGGCCGCGTCGAAATCGCGGGGTCGGAAACGCAGCAGCGCATCTTCTACACCGCGCTTTATCATGCCTTCCTGCATCCCTCGGTCATCAGCGATGTCGACGGACGGTGGCGCGGGCCCGATGGCAATATTCGCCGGGTCAAGCGGGGGCTGCGCTACTCCACGCTTTCGCTGTGGGACAGCTTCCGGGCCGCCAATCCGCTCTACACCTTGCTCGCGCCTGAGCGGGTGGACGATTTCATCAATTCGCTGCTCGATCATCACGATGCAGCGGGGCGGCTGCCCAAATGGCCGATCTGGGGCGGTGAAACCGGAACCATGATCGGGGAACCCGCACTGCCAGTCATCGCCGATGCCTGGACCAAGGGCTTCCGTGGCTTTGACGGGCAGCGCGCGCTTCGCGCGATGGTTGCCACCTCGACCAAGGATGCCACGGCGATCTATCCCGGCGACGATTCACTCTCGGTCTGGTCGATCTATGACCGGTATGGCTATTATCCCTTTGACCTGGTCAAGGGGGAGGCTGTGTCGCGCTCGCTGGAGGCTGGCATTGGCGATGCGGCCACGGCACGAATGGCAGCCATGCTTGGACGGCCAAACCTGGCGGCAAAGTTCGCCAGCCGGGCACAGGGCTGGCGGCGGTTGATCGATCCGGAAACTCACCTTGCCCGCGGCCGCAGCAGCACGGGGGCATGGCGAACCCCGTTCGCCCCCCTTATGCCCACATCGCCGTTGAACAATCCAGGCGACTATACCGAAGCCAATGCCTGGCAATACAGCTGGACCCCCGCGCTGCACGATCCGCTTGGCCTGCGCGAAGCTTGGGGCGGGAAGGCGGGGCTGGAGGCGATGCTGAACCGCTGCTTTTTTGATCTGCCGCATACAGAAGGTGCAGAATATCTCGGGCAGGAAGCCATGATTGGCCAGTACGCCCACGGCAATGAACCCAGCCATCACATCGCCTGGCTTTATGCCTTCACCGATCGTCCGGAAACCGGCCACCGGCTGGTGCAGCGGATTGCTACCGAATTCTACCGCAACGATCCGGCGGGAATAATCGGGAACGAGGATGCCGGCCAGATGAGCGCCTGGTACATTTTCGCCACCTTGGGTTTCTATCCGGTCGACGCGTCCAACGGGTCATATGTTGCAGGAATTCCGCTGACCAACCGCGCATTGATCCGGGTTCCCGGCCGGCCCCTGCTCCAGATTGAACGCGTGGGACGAGGGGACAGCCTCTTACAACTAAAGATCGCTGGACAGACCAAGCTGCACACTGACCTTCCGCACCGATCTTTGGTGCAAGGCGGGACATTGAGGTTCGAAGTGGGAGGGGCCACGGAATGAAGCGACAAATAACTGCGAGAGTGAGCGCCGGGTTTTTGGCAATTGCCATTCTGAACCGCCCCCGGATTGCCGGAGGCCCTAACTCCTGAGAGGAAGGGTCTACGATGAGCAAGACGACGAACAAGTTTGCCCCTGAGGTGCGTGAGCGGGCAGTTCGCCTGGTACTGGACCAGGAAGGCGAGCATCCATCCCGCTGGGCAGCGATCACCTCCAGTGCTGCTATGATCGGTTGCTCCGGCCACACCCTGCCGGAGTGGGTGAAGAAGGCCGAGGGGAACAGCGGCAAGCGTGCCGGCGTTCCCACTGAGTTGGCGGACCGCTTGAAGGCGCTGGAACGCGAGAACCGAGAGCTCGGCAGGCCAACGAGATCCTGCGCAAGGCGTCTGCATATTTTGCCCAGGCGGAGCTCGACCGCCCGTTCAAGCGATGACCAGCTTCATTGATGAGTATCGGGGAGAGTATGGGATCGAGCCGATCTGCCGGGTTCTGCCGATCGCCCCATCCACCTATCATGAGCGTGCGGCACAGCGCCGCGATCCCTCGCGCCTGTCGCCACGTGCTCAGCGTGACGAGGCGATGAAGCCCGAAGTTCGGCGCGTGTTCGACGCCAACTTCAAGGTCTATGGCGTGCGCAAGGTGTGGCGGCAGATGCAGCGCGAGGGCCTCGATATTGCCCGATGCACGGTGGAGCGGCTGATGCGCGATCTGGGTTTGCAGGGTGTAATCCGGGGTAAGCCAGTGAAGACCACGATCAGCGACAAGGCCGCACCGTGTCCGCTCGATCAAGTGAACCGCCAGTTCCACGCCCCGGCACCGAACATGCTGTGGGTGTCGGACTTCACCTAAGTCGCACGTGGTCAGGGTTCGTCTATGTCGCCTTCGTGATCGACGTTTGCGCCCGCTATATCGTGGGCTGGCGAGTGAGCAGGACGGCGCATGCCGGCTCCGCGCTGCTTGGCCTTGACGCGCAAGGGGACGCCCTGCCAGTCCCCGGCGATCAAGGGGCGGAACAGGTGCCGGATGCAAGGCGGCAAGGGAAGCGGCGCGCCCAAGGGTAATAGCAACGCATGGAAGCACGGCGCGCGGTCTGGCAGCACGCGGGATACGCTGGCGCTAATCCGGGCGCTAGGCCGTGCGCTCGACTGCTAAAGCAGTTTGCGCGGCTGGTGCAGGAGGTGGACTGCCATTGGCGTCGCGCTAGTATCATGCGAAGCTTAAGGGTGAGCACATGAATTGGGCATCGGCAGTAACGTTGGCAATTGCTGTCCTTGGTGCTGTTCTGGGCGTCATCAACACGTGGAACACCATAAGCAATCGGCGCGTCAGGCTCAGAGTTAGGCCGCTCTGGGCCGTCACCGCGACAGGGCAATTTGTTGGGATTGAAGTGACCAACCTAAGCACATTTCCCGTCACGGTCAGCGATGTGGGCATGCTCTATCGGCGTCCTTGGTCCCAAGCTCCCGAACGTGCTGCAATCACTGCCCCTGAGTTTTCAGACGGTGACCATTGGCCGCGTAAACTCGATCCGCGCGAGCAGGTCACTGCCTACATTCACCCTGCACACTTGCCACGAGGGAGAAACTTTTGGGGTGCTTACGCTCGAACAATTTGTGGCGAAATTGCCTACGGTCGAAGCCCCGCCCTTAAACAGCTTAGCGGTATTCTCGAAGGTAAACAGTAGTCCATTCTGGCTGCTTGCAAGGTTCCTGGCAGCCGCATCCTCACGTGCCCGTAAAATTGAGCGTGCCCGAGGTGTCCGCGATATGCAGGCGCGCAAGCTCATGCGCGCGGCAATCATTGACGGCAAACTGACTTGTCCGAAACGCCCGCAATTGACCGCTTTTGGTCAAATCCAAGTCGCAAATCATTTTTGACTGAGAAGCTGCCACCTCTTTAAGTCCACACAAACCAGCCATCTCCAGCCGCGATTTGTCGCGTAGGGTGTGTCTCCCCTGGAGGTCAGCAGGACAAGGCGGCGGCCAGCGGTTTGGCGGCTGGCATCGAACGCAGCAAAATCCGCATGGACCGTCAGGTCGACGTGGTCGAAGTAATCGAGTGCGGCCCGGCGCACAGCGGCGCGCGAGAAGGGAAAGCCGCACGGCTCGATCACGTCGATCGCCACACCCATGCACGCACCAAGCCGGAGCAATGTGCCCACATTCGGCGGCTGGTCCGGCTGGAATAGCGCCAAGCGAATCACGTACCGCGCACCAGTGCAATGGCGGCACGAATCTGTCTGGCACCAATCAGCCACAGGACCGCGCAGTAGCTGAGTGCTCCTGCCAGAATCAGCATCGGCAGGCGCAGTCCCGGCCCGAGGGGCAGGGCCTCACGCAGCCCCATGATCGCGCCGATCATGGCTAGGCCAGCGACAAGTGGCGCAACCATATCGGCCAGGGCCTGCCGGCGTGAGACACCGAGCACATGCAGTCCGATCCAGGCGATGATCGACCCGGAGAGGGCCAGACCTCCGCCATAGACCCAGATCAGCGTGTCCAGCCCGAATGGCGCGCCGATCATCAGGGTCGCCAGCGTCAACCCGGCGCGGATCAGGTTGCTCTGCACGCTCAGCTCCGGCCGCCCGATCGCATCGAACGGCGCGTTGAACAACAGTGAAACGGTGTAGAACGGGGCTGCCAGACCCAGCGCCCAGAGCAGGGGTGGCAAGGCGCTCCATTGCGTACCGAGGACCACCATTGTGAATTCAGGCGCAACCGCGGCAAGCCCCCAGAGCGGCGCGACCATCACCGCCATGAACACGCCCAGCTTGCTGCGGAAGGCACGCGCAATGAGGCCCGGGTCCTCCTGCGCGCGGGCGTAGGCCGGGAAGGCGACCCGGTTGATGATCGGCATGAGCTTGGAGGCCGGCATGAATATCAGTTCACTCGCGGTGCGAAACAGGCCAAGCGGCCCGGCACCCAGTACACGCCCGACAACGGCCACATCGAAATTGCTGGTGACTGTATAGATCATTGCCTGGGTGGTGATGGCGCGACCGTAGCGCCAGTCTTCCTGCAAGAGGTCCTTGCTGGCGCGCCAGCCGAAGCGCGGTTTAAGGTCGCGGGGTGCATAACGCCAGAACGCTAAAGCCTTCACAAGGCTGGCGGTAACCATGCCGCCGGCCAGCGCCCAGTATCCGGCACCCCAGAGCGCCAACCCGGCTGTCGCCAGGCCCTGGATCAGGCTGGCGGTGAGCTCGACGAGTGCAACCGGGCGCATGTCCAGCTCTTTTTCCAGCATCGCCAACGGAAATACGGTGCCGATGTTGAGCGGCAGGGTCAGTGCCACCAGCCAGACAACCGGAGCCACCCGGGTATCGCCGAGGTAGAGGCCGAGCGGCCAAGCCGCCAGCGCTGAAAAGACCGTCAAACCGAGCGTGACCAGCAGAAACGCGCCGAACAGGCGGTCCCGGTGCTCCGGCTCCAATGTGCGCCGGCGAATGAGCACGGCGCGAAACCCGCTCTCCTGCAGGATGGCGAGGATGCTGGTGAGCAGCAAGGCCGAGGCGACCACGCCGTAGTCCGCCGGGGACAGCAGCCGGATGGTGACGATGGTCAGTACCCAGGTGATGATCTGGCTGAGCAGCCGTCCGGCCGCAACCCAGCGTACGGCGCTGATGAGGGTTGTGCGCATTCCAACCGCTTCTTGGCTTGAGGTTTTGCCCTTCTGCGCGGCGCGATCCGGTTTGCAAAGTGTTTGTTTTGATCGCATTCATGGTACTTGCCGGTGGTTGCGGCTAATTTGCCCATTGTATCGGCGTGATGTGGGCGGTAATCGACGCTTCAATTCACCTTGCGCGTGATGCAGTTCGACGAAAGAGTGTCAGGCTTAAGGTACAGTCGAAAGTCAGCAAATCGATGGTTTGCAGTTGAGGAGTTCACAAGGAATGGCAAGCGGACAGGGTGCAACGACACCCCACAGCGGTCATGGGACGGGCGAAGGCGTGCAACGCCGCGACTTCCTGCACATTGCATCGGGTGCCTTCGTTGCGGTCGGCGGCGCGATGGCAGCCTGGCCATTCGTTCAGCAGATGAATCCGGCAGCGGACGTGCTGGCCCTGTCCACGGTGGAGGTCGATCTGTCGCCGATCGAGCCGGGCCAGGCCATCAAGGTGATCTGGCAAGGCAAGCCTGTCTTCGTGCGCAACCGGATGCCGGCGGAAGTCACAGCCATGCAGGCGGTGAAGATATCTGATCTGCGTGATCCGCAAACTGACGACCAGCGCGTCAAGCCCGAGCACAAGAACTGGCTGGTGACCTTGGGTGTCTGCACCCACCTCGGCTGCGTGCCGCTGGGCGCCGCCGAAGGAGAAACCAAGGGTGAGTTCGGCGGGTATTTCTGCCCGTGCCATGGCTCGCACTACGATGCCTCGGGCCGCATCCGCAAAGGCCCGGCGCCCAAGAACCTGGAAGTGCCGGACTACGCCTTCCTGACGCCAACCAGCATCAAGATCGGGTAATCAACATGGGCAAGCCTTGGGCTGAACATTATGTGCCGAACTCCGCGATAGAGCGCTGGCTGGACCAGCGCCTGCCGTTGATCCGCTTCATGCACGGTGCTGTCGGTGCCGGTTATCCGGTGCCGAAGAACCTCAACTACTTCTGGAACTTCGGCGTGCTTGCCGGCGTGTTCCTGATGATCCAGATCGCGACTGGTGTGGTGCTCGCCATGCACTACGCCGCCCATGAGACGGTTGCCTTCGCCTCGGTTGAGCGGATCATGCGCGACGTCAACTTCGGCTGGCTCATCCGTTACCTGCACATGAACGGTGCATCCTTCTTCTTCATTGTCGTCTACGTGCACATCTTCCGCGGTCTCTACTACGGCTCGTACAAGGCCCCGCGTGAGATGATCTGGATGCTTGGCCTGGTGATCTTCCTGCTGATGATGGCAACCGCGTTCATGGGCTATGTGCTGCCTTGGGGCCAGATGAGCTTCTGGGGAGCGACCGTGATTACCGGCCTGTTCTCGGCGATCCCGGTGGTCGGAGAGAGTGTGCAGACCCTGCTGCTGGGCGCGCCATTCGTCGGCAACCCGGCGCTCAACAAGTTCTTCTCGCTGCACTTCCTGCTGCCGTTCGTGATCCTGGGCGTGGTTGTCCTCCATGTGTGGGCACTGCACATCCCGGGCTCCAACAACCCGAAGGGCATCGACGTGAAGGGCCCGCAGGATACCGTGCCGTTCCACCCGTACTACACCTCGAAGGATCTGTTCGGCCTGGCGGTGGCGCTCGTGCTCTACTGTGCCGTCGTGTTCTTCATGCCGAATGCCATGGGCCACCCGGACAATTACATCCCGGCCAACCCGCTCTCGACGCCGGCGCACATCGTGCCTGAATGGTATTTCTGGCCATTCTACGCGATTCTTCGCGCTTTCACCTTTGACTTCCTGGGGATACCGGCCAAGCTCTGGGGCGTGATCGGCATGTTCGCCTCGATCCTGCTGCTGTTCTTCCTGCCGTGGCTGGACAACTCGCCGGTGCGCTCGGCTAATTACCGGCCGATCTATCGCCAGCTGTTCTGGCTATTCCTGCTCGATGTGCTCATCCTCGGCGTCTGCGGTCAGGCCCCGGCAGAGGAGCCCTGGGTGCGCATCAGCCAGCTGGCGACGGCCTACTACTTCATCCATTTCCTGATTTTGGTTCCGGTCGTGGCGCGCATAGAGACTCCCAAGCCGCTGCCCAGAAGCATTTCAGAGCCTGTGCTGCCAAGCGGCGCCGGCGCCCTGCAACCGGCCGAATAAGCTGACGACGTTGGAGATACAGTAATGCTTCGTTTGATTTCCTTCGCAGTTGGCGCAGTTCTGTCGCTGGCGGTGCTGGTCGCAGCCGCCCTGCCGCGTGACAAGGCCGAGCCGGATCCCCATGCTGCGCTCCACAAGCACCCCAAGCACGTCTCGTTTGCGCATGACGGTGTGTTCGGGAAGTTCGACCGTGCCCAGCTTCAACGCGGTTACCAAGTCTACAAGGAAGTCTGCTCGGCTTGCCACAGCCTGAACCTGGTCGCGTACCGCAACTTGACCGCTATTGGCTTTTCCGAGGCAGAAGTGAAGGCGCTCGCCGCCCAGTCGGAAGTCCCGGCCATCGACGACAAGACCGGTGAAGTAACCACTCGCAAAGCGCTGCCATCGGATCATTTCGCAGCACCGTTCCCTAACGAAGCTGCTGCCAAGGCTGCCAACAATGGTAAGGCGCCGCCTGATCTCTCCCTGATGGTCAAGGCGCGCCATAATGGCGCAGCGTACGTGTACTCGTTGCTCACGGGCTACGAGGAGCAGCCAGCCGACGTGGAGATCGCAGAGGGCACGCATTACAACCCCTATTTCCACGGGCTGGCCATTGGTATGGCGGCACCGCTCTCCGGTGACGGCCAGGTTGAGTATGCCGGGGACACCAAGCCGACCGTCGATCAGATGGCCAAGGATGTATCCGCATTCCTCGCCTGGACTGCCGAGCCCAAGCTTGAGGACCGCAAGCGGATGGGTGTCGGGGTACTGATGTTCCTGCTTGCGCTGTGTGTTATCTCGTTCCGCAGCTACAAGAAGATCTGGGCAGGCGTTAAGGGCCACTAGATCTAATTTGACGCCAATCCCGACAAGGCCGGGCGGAGCGATCCGCCCGGCCTTGTGTGTCTGGATAGGTCATTCACCAGACAAGAAGCGCCCGCCGACAGCAGAACCATCGGCGGGCCAGGTTGGCGGTCCATGGCGTCTCAGACGCGATGGAGACAGGATAACTCTGTCTGTGCACCTTTGATGCCAGAATGAATTCCGTTGAAAATAAATGGCCTGCGTGCCGGGCTTGGCGCCTGTTGTCCCGGAATATGTCCCATATCGGGACATGTGGCACAAAAAAAACCATGGCAGAGCGTGGCTCGCCATGGTCAAGGTCGGGGGGAAAAGAGAATATGCGTTATGCTGCTGGCAAAAGCTTTCTGGCCTGGGCTTGCTGCACCACGGCTTTCTGGAGTTTCTCGAAAGCGCGCACCTCGATCTGGCGCACACGCTCCCGGCTGATGCTGTAGACCTGTGCCAGGTCTTCGAGGGTTGCCGGATCATCCTGCAGGCGGCGCGCGGTCAGGATATGCCGCTCGCGGTCGTTGAGGACCGTCATCGCCTGGCTGAGCAGGGCACCACGCTGGGTGCTTTCCTGCTGCTCGGCGACAATCTCGTCCTGGATGGGGCCATCGTCGGCCAACCAGTCCTGCCATTCGCCATCGCCATCCTCGCGCAGCGGCGTATTGAGCGACGTATCGCCGCCCATCGCCATGCGCCGGTTCATCGAAACGACGTCATCTTCGCTCACCAGCAGGGTGGTGGCGATCTTGCTGACGGTCTCCGGCTTCAGGTCACCATCCTCGACAGCTTCGAGTTTGCTCTTCAGGCGACGCAGGTTGAAAAACAGCTTCTTCTGCGCCGCAGTCGTGCCGATCTTCACCAGCGACCACGACCGCAGTATGTATTCCTGAATAGCTGCCTTGATCCACCACATCGCGTAAGTGGCGAGGCGGAAACCGCGCTCCGGATCAAATTTTTTCACGCCCTGCATCAGGCCGATGTTGCCCTCGGCGATCAATTCGCTGACCGGCAAGCCATAGCCACGATAGCCCATGGCGATCTTGGCCACGAGCCGCAGATGGCTGGTCACCAGCTTGTGTGCGGCGTTGCGGTCGGCATGTTCGCCCCAGCGCTTGGCCAGCATATATTCTTCATCCGCCGTGAGCATGGGAAACTGGCGGATTTCCTGAAGGTAGCGGTTGAGCGAGGCATCACTTGCCAGGGCCGGGATCGTGCTTGCGGTCATAACCAAATCCTTCCGATATTTTCCGTATACATTGTGTGAAATCCCGCAACAACAGTATCAGTAATAAACGTAGTGTTCTGATATGCAGAACTTCATGCCGGCTGCGCCAAAGCGTGCTGGAGTGCAGCCATATCGTTTGGTAACGGGCTTTCGAAGCGCATGGCCGCCCCGGTTACCGGATGCACAAACCCGAGCACACCGGCATGCAAGGCCTGGCGGCGGAACCCGAGGCTTTCCAGGAGTCCGCGCGTGCCATCCAGACGACCTGCGCGCCCATAGACGGGGTCACCCAGCAGCGCATGGCCGATCGACGCCAGATGCACGCGCACCTGGTGGGTGCGCCCGGTCTCCAGCCGGCACTCGACTTGTGCCGCCGCCCGGCCAAAGCCACGCAGCAACCGCCAGTAGGTTACGGCGTGTTTGCCATGGCCGGCAGGTACAATCGCCATCTTCTGCCGGTTCTGGCTGGAGCGGGCGAGATTGCCCTCGATCCTGCCGGATGGCGCATTCGGCAAGCCGCCGACAAAAGCGGTATAGACCCGCTCGACCGTATGGGCGGCGAACTGGCGGGAGAGTTTTTCGTGGGCCGGGTCGGTCTTGGCGACCACCAGCAGGCCGGAGGTATCCTTGTCGATCCGGTGAACAATGCCGGGGCGTGCGACTCCGCCGATACCGGACAATCGCCCGGCACAGTGATGCAACAGCGCGTTGACCAGTGTGCCGTCCAGATTGCCGCAGGCGGGATGGACCACCAGTCCTGCCGGCTTGTCGACCAGCAGTAAATGCTCGTCCTCATAAGGGATCGACAGCGGGATATCCTGTGCCAGTGCCTCGGCCGGTTGCGGCGGCGGGACCTCGACCCCGTACACCTCACCGGGGCGCACCTTGCGCGCGGGATCACGCACTGGCAGGCCGTTCGTGCAGACCATGCCGCTGGAAATCAGAGCCTTCAGCCGCTCCCGACTGTGCTGGGGCAGGCCGTGGGCCAGAGCGCGGTCCAGTCGCCAACCTGCAGTCTCGGCGGTGATGGCAACACCGGCAGGGGGTTGATTGTCTTGGCCGTCGGTGGGCATGAACAGGTCCGGTATGAGGGTGGACGATGGTCAGCCGCCCCGGATATATTTGGGAAGCCGCCGTGCAGATTCAACTGCGCCATGATCACCGGGACCTGCTGTTGCTGTTTGCAGCCGTCGCACACCCGCAGGAATGCTGTGGCCTGCTGTTTGGGCGCGATACTCTCATTGAGGCCGTACACCCGGTGGATAATATCGCTGCCGAACCCTTGATCCGCTTCGAGATCGACCCGGCAACGCTGATCGCCGCACACAGGCGTGCGCGCATGGGCGGACCGGCAATACTGGGCTATTACCATTCACACCCGAGCGGTGCTCCCGGGATGTCGGCTCGCGACCGCGCCGGCATCGGGCGGGCTGGTGAAATCTGGCTGCTTGTCGCAGGCATGTCATTAGAGGGATATATATCAGTCGGTAACCAAAGCGGATTCACGTTTGAGCCTGTTGAGATTGTCTTGGTAAATTAGCATATAAGATATTGATTGGAGAGTGGAAATGGCGCGAGGGGAAGTGCGCTGGTTCAGCAAGGCCAAGGGCTTCGGCTTCATCCGGCCGGAATATGGCCCCAAAGATGTCTTCGTGCATGCATCCGCAGTGCGCCGCGCGGGGCTCTCCACCCTGTTGACCGGCCAGCGGCTGGAGTTCGAACTGACGCAGTTGCGGGACGGCCGGGTGGCCGCACTCGGTCTCCTGCCACTTGACGGCGACTCGGGCGGCAGCGCCCAGTCCATGGTCTAGAGACTGAGCAGGCGTCCTTAACCAACTCCGCAAGGGCCGGGATTGGCCAGCCTTTCGAGTGCCGGGCGGACGTCAGCAGCCTCAACAGCCGCGACGAATGCGGCATAGCGGGCTGGAAAACGCAACAATGCGGCCTGAAGGCGGGCCTGATCGGCCGCAATCCATTGTTCGGCGCACTGCAGATCGGCGACCTCTCGTCCGTCGAGCCGTTGGCGGTCAACCAGGTGACTGAGAATCATCACCCGGGTTGCAAGGTCCTGAAAATGGCCCAGCCAATCCTGAAGCTCGCGCATCTCGACCGCGAGCGCCTGCCGCCAGGGCGTCTGCTTGTGTGCTTTAAGCAAGTCGCAGCAATAGCGCAGCTTGCGGATCGCCTTGCGGAACTCGTGTGCGGCGATGATATCCTGCTGACCCTTTACCCGTGCGCCACGGTCGATTGCTTGGTCCAGAAGGCGCAGCGCGCGCCTGGCAGCGGTGGGCTCAAGCGCCATCGGCTCAGCCTGATCCAGTGCCGCCCCCGCCTGCGCAAGCTGGAGCCTGAGTCGCGCAAGGTGCGGGCCGCGCAGGCCCAGTGCTGCCTGCCGCAGCGCAGCCCCGTGCGCATATTGGAACGCGCGGGAGAGCCAGGGCGACGGCGCACCCGCCAAGCCGGCGCGCACCAGCGCCAGATCACGCGGCTGGCCAAGCAGACGCCCGAGCCAGCGCAGATCCGCGGTTAGGTTACGCGCTGTCTTGCGCCCGAGAACAGCGACACCCCGGACACCAAGGATCACCCGGAGTTTGCGGACTGCAACCCGGACTGCGCGGCCATAGTCCGGGTCCTCGCCACGGATGAGGGCGGGTATTCGGTCATCGAGGGTGTGCTCAAGGCGGCGGATGGCCCGCGCCAGCGCCGCCGGAACGGTGGCGGGCGCAGACGGAGCGCTCACGCAGCAGATGCAGCCGGCTTGGTGACCAGCGCGGCATGAGCATAGGCACGTGCGATAGCCGGGCGCGCCTTCAGCCGCTCAACCCAGGCCTGCACCGCCGTGTAGGCATCCGTGCTGTGGTTGATCTTGTGCAGGCTCTTGATCCACGGGAAGATCGCCATGTCCGCAATCGAGTAGTCTGCTGCCACATAGTCACGTGTGCTCAGGTGCTGGTCGAGCACGCTCAGCAACCGGTCCGACTCCTGGGTGTAGCGCTCCACGGCATAGGGAATATGCTCGGGCGCGTGGGCGATGAAGTGAAAGGCCTGGCCGAACATCGGGCCGACGCCTGACATCTGCCAGAACAGCCAGGATAGCACTTCAGCGCGCGCCCTCGGCTCTGCAGGCAGAAACCGGCCAGTCTTCTCGGCCAGGTAGGTCATGATCGCGCCCGACTCGAACAGCGAGATCGGTGCACCACCATCCGCCGGGGCATTGTCCACCAGAGCGGGCACGCGATTGTTGGGAGAGATCGCCAGAAAAGCCGGCTCGAACTGGGCTCCTGCCGCCAGATTGACCGGGCGGATTTCATAGGCAAGCCCGAGCTCTTCCAGCAGAATGGTGATTTTGTGGGCGTTTGGCGTGGGCCAGTAATAGAGGTCTAGAGTTGCCATGGTGTCCTGTACCGAGGTCAGTAATCACGCGACCAGTTGAGCGATGCGTTCGTACCGCCGAGCGTCGCAAGTTCGGACAATATCGAGAGGGTGCGAGTCAAGGCGATTTCGAATACCGTTGCCGTATACCCCGCACCATCTGTTCTGACTTCAACATACACACGATCCGTTATGTATTTTCCCCCGGCATAGACCGTTCCGGTGCCGCGTTTGGCATCTGGGCCCAGAACCCGGATCCTGTCGATCCCGGTCAGCCGCTGGACCTGGCCGATGACATCCAGTCCGCGCCCGGCGCTTTGCAGGCTTGCCAAAGCGCTGGCAAGCTGCACCGCATCAGGTGCCGACAAATTGGCGACCGACGCCCCGAACAGAAGCCGTGCCAACACCTCATCCTGCGGCAATGCCGGCGAGGAGGAGAAGGTGACACGTGGCTGGCGGCCGGTTCCGCCGATACTGATGATCGCCGTGCCGCCGTCAATCGGTGCTGTCGCCACGATGTCGAGCGCGGGGTCCGTGCCGCTCCCGGAGAACGTAATATCTCCGCGGCTCAAGTCAAAGCGCCGTCCTGCGAACTCATAGTTGCCACGAATGAGATCAAGCCTGCCGTTGATCTGCGGCGCATTGACCGTACCGGTGACAGACAGCCGACTGCGCCATTCCGACACCAGCCCCTTGCCGCTGACGTTGACTCGCTGCGACGCGTCGATCGCAAGGTCGAGGCGCCATGGCTTTTTGCGCCGTTGTTCCGGCAGGACCGGGCGGACGCTAAGGCCAGTCTCGCGCACCTCGATCTGGGGGATTGTGGTCCGCGCCGCGCCGCCGAGCCGCACGCGCGCGCGCGACACCTCCAGCTTGCCGCTGATGTTGCCGCCGTCCGGTCCGTAGCTGAGGTCGATTGTGCCGGTTCCCTGGATGTCTGCATCATCTCGGCTGATGAGTTCTGCGTTGTTGAGTGTCATGCGGATCGCGGCAGGCCATCCGCGTGCTGACGAGAGTGTGGCCGTGCCGCTCACCCCGATCGTACCTTGCTTGCCGACCTTGCCTTGCGCCTCTTCGATCTTGATGGTTGGCCCGGCAAAGCTGCCTTGCATGGTGAAATCAGTCACTTTGGCCCCGAGTTGCAGGTTTTCGTAGCGGGCGCCACGCGCGCGGAACTGACCGCGGACATCGGGATCGCCGACCAACCCGCTGATATCCGCACGCAAGGCAATCGGGCCGGCGACGTCATGACCCTCTTGTGCTGCCAATGCCCAGAGCGACTCTGCCGGGCCGTTCCAGCGGACACGCCCCTGGATCGGAGCCTGCATGATACGATCCACGAGCGGGGTGGTGGCTCCGGATACCGGTTGGATCTTGAGCCGCACCAGACCGACCTGGGTCGCGCCGACATGGGCGTCCAATGCCAGTCCGGCTGTCTCATGGTCCAGTCTGCCGGTGATCTGCACGTCAACCGGTGTGGAGGCGGAACTGAGGCCGGATCGACGCAGGCCGCGAATCGCCAGCGCGATGTCGGCGGCTTTCAACCGGCTGTTCTGCCAGGCGGCCGTCAGGCTGCTGCTGGCCCGCCCTGAGAGCGTGAGGCGCGGGGCAGCGAACTGGAGCAGCCCGAGGTCGAAGTCGCGGGCGTTTGCGCGCAGGCTGGCCGCCTGCGGCTCCCAGACGCCGGAGAGATCGATCCCTGCTGTGCCGATCTGCAGACGTGCAGGCTCCAGGGTCCAGACCGCGCCGCGCCGGACGATCTGCGCCGGTGCGGCCGTGGACAGCGCCTGCTCGGCCAGTGCGCCGCGCAGTGTGACCGTTGCTCCGTCCTTGCCGAGCTGGATGGCGCTCGAGACGTTGAAGGCGGCGTCACGCGTGCCCAGCAGTTGCAGGTCAATGGCATGCCGGTCGCCGGCAATCGGCCGGGCATCAAGGCGCAGGCGATCAAGCGCGATATCCTGGTAAACCGCATCCTCGACCGAGAGTGTCGCCGTCACTTGGGGTGTGGCCCCCAGTCGCACATCGCCGGCACCCCGAAGGCTGCCAATGGCGAAATTGACGCCGGGCGCGATACGCGCGCGATCGGCACTTGCGGCAAAGCGGATGTGCTGGACCCCGCCGTCCGCCATGGCCCGCAGATTGGCACGCAGGCCGCGTCCGCTCAGCAGCAGATCGCCGTTTGCCAGAGTATCGCGGATGGTGAGGCCACCGGTGAGCGACCAGTCCCCGAGCGACGCCTGGAGTTCGCGGATGTCGATGGTATCCGTCAGACGAATTATAGCCTCGGTATTCAGCGGACCAAGGCTCGAGCGGCCGTCCAGGCGAAGCCGATGCTCGTCTCCCGTCGGGGTAATATCGGCACGCACCTGGGCGAATGTCTGCCCGGCCAGCAGGAGTTTCGGCACGAAGGCCGTCGCCTTGACGACGGGGCGCGTGACCTTGCCGCTGACCGTGGCGCGTGCCGTCACAACCCCGCTTTCCGGATGGTCGGCCCCTGCCAGCGAGGTGAGGCGTGCCTGTGCCTGCCCGGTGATCGTCCCGTCTGCATCAAGGCGGCCCGCACCCGTCACCTGCGCCAGTGGCGCACCGAGGGTCAAGCGGTCCAGCCGCATGCCATCCGTTCGCGACCAGGCAAAGCGGCTCGCGAGTGTCGCCGGGCCGCCAAGCCAGCGCGCGATGGCCCGGCTGTGCGGCTCCAGGCTGCGCAGGTCCGCCGTGCCGGTGATCGCCGGCAGCGCCTTGCCGTTCAGCGTCACATCGGCTTTGAGTGTGCCGCCGCTGATCCGCGCATGTTCGCGAACATCCAGTGCCTTGAGTGCAGCTTCCACCGTCAGCGTGCCGGTATAATTCTTGAGTGCGACCGCGCCGCGCACGGTCGCCGCTCCGTTCGGGTGCGTGAGGCGTACTCCATCCAGGCTGAGGTCTTGCGTGGCCCGCTCCAGACGCAGCGGACCGCTGAGCACGAGGTCGCGCAACCAAGGATCAGCTTGTCGGTCAACCCCAGTCATCCGCCCGGCGGCCAGGGTCACCGGGCCGCTCAGTGTCCCGTCCTTGCTGGCGATAACCGCGCTGAATTTGGGCCGGCTCACAGCTATAGTGCGCCGGGTTGCCGCCTCGGCTGTGGCGTCGATTTCGACCCGGAAGTCATCCGGTACGCCACTACCGCGCGCGCTCAGGCTCAGCTCCTGTGCCCGAATCTCGGGGATGATATCCCCGGTGTCGGCCAGACGGGCGGTGAGGGCCGCAGCAGGGACAGCCCGGCTGTCGAGATTGATGATCCCTCTGGCCAGCAGACTGCCGCGCGCACTGCTGGCCTGCAGCGCCGCACTCAGTGTCCTGTCCTCGAGTCTGCCGGCAATCCCGATGATTGCAGCCTCATGGATCAGGCTGTTGGCGGCCTTGGGCAACCGCGGGTGCTGCAGCAGACGGCCACCGGCGCTCAGCAAGCCGTTGTTCTGGCGCAGCCGCAGGGTAGCCAGCGGTTTGCCGCCGATCAGCGCCCGCAGGCGACCACGCCACTGTGCCCAGTCACCATCTCCGGTGACGACCAGGGCGAACCCCTCCGGCAGCCCGGCGACGCGGGCAAGCACACCACCGGCCGGTGATACCGCGCGCGCCTCGATGTCGAACTGACGCGTGACCTCGCCGGCACGCATCTCCAGCAGTGCCAGGTCTCCGCCCTGTTCCGCAGTGATGCTGGCGCGCAGGTCCATCACGCGCCGGTACAGCGTTCCTGAGGCATCGACGCGAACCACCCGTGCATCGCCCTCCATCAGGGCCCGCCCCAGGGTCAGCCGGTCAATGCTCAAGCTACCAAGGGAGATGCTGATGTCAGGCAGCAGCGGTTCGTCCGTCGGCGGGGTTGCCCGTAACTCCGGCTTGCGCAGAATGCTTGCCTGCGGCGCATGCAGCCGCTCGATTGCAACCCGGCCCGAGAGACCGGCCAACGGACTCCAGCGCAGTTCCAGCTGCGGGATTTGCGCGAAAACACCATGCTGATCCAGCACCGCGATGTCCTCAAGCGTCGCCGATGACAACAGGGAGCCGCGAAAGCCGCCGACCTTGACCCCTAGTCCAGATTCGGTGCGCAAGCCGCCAAGCTCGCTCAGCGCCAGTCGCTGCACCGCTGGCACGTTGAGCAAGCCTGCCAGCAGGGCAAGCACGGCGACCGCGACCACTCCGGCCATCAGCAGCCACCGGCCGAGGCGGCGAGGGGCGGGCGGCGATGGCGGTGTCTGCGTCATACTTAAAAGCTCTGCCCGACGCTGACGTAGATGGCGACCCGCTCTTCGCCATTCCGCCGACGGAAGGGCGTGGCGATATCCAGGCGAACCGGTGCGAAGCTGGTGTAATAGCGCAAGCCCAGTCCGGCACCGACACGAAAGCGATCCAGTTCCGGATTCGGCCCGGCATAGACATTGCCGGCATCGATGAAGGGGGCGATGCCGAGGGACTCGGTGATGCGCCAGCGCAGTTCGCCGCTCAGCTCGATGAGGGAGCGACCGCCTGCCGGGTCGTCCTCGTCGTCGCGGGGGCCGACACGCTGGAACCCGAACCCGCGGATCGAGCCGCCGCCGCCGGCATAAAAGCGGCGTGTCGCCGGAATCCGCTGCTGCCCGGCCCCGACGATGGAGCCGAGGCGCAACCGCTGTGCCAGAACCAGCCTGCCTTCGCTGTCGATGGGTAGATAGTAGGAGCCGGTTGCCTCAAGGGTGCCATAGGAGAAGAAGCTACCCTCTGATGCGATGTCCAGGGCGAGGATGGTACCAAGCCGATAGCCGCGCGTCGGATTCAGCAAGTCGTCGGTTGCGTCATAGCGCAGACTGAGCGGTGTCGAGAGCAGGAGGAAGCGTCGTTCCCCGGAGCTGTCCACCGTGCGGGTCGCGTTGAGTTCGGTCCCGAGACTGCCAACCCAGCGCCGCTGCACCACTGGCCCGGCCTGGCGGGTGAGGGTGACGCCGAAGGAAATGCTGTCCGCATCGAAGGCCAGCGGTCGTTCGCGCTTCAAGGTAAGCGGAAACTGCAGCGACTGGTCCCGGCGCTTGAAATTGATAAGTTCCAGTGTCGCCAGCGCTGACTGCTCGATCGTGCCGACGCGGGCTTCCGCCGTGAAGCGCTCCTCGCGTCCCAGCAGGTTGCGGTGTTGCCAGCCGATGGCACCATTGGGGCCTTCGTCGGTCGCGTAGCCGAGCGAGGCGTTAAGCGTGCGCAGCTTCGCCGCCTCGGTCTGCACGATGATGGGTACCGCGACCGGCTCTGGCGCCCCCGCAGGCGGGCGTTCGGGCGTGATTTGCACAGTCGCGAAGACGCCGGTCGCCACTAGCGCCTCACGCAAGTCATCCACCCGGCGCTGATCATAGGGCTCACCAGTCTTGAATCTGGCCAATCTTGCCATGTGCTTGTGGCGCAGCACGTGGCGTCCATCGAAGCGCAGATCGCCGAATACGGCGTCCGGCCCGGGATCAACCTGCAGTGTGTAGCGCGCCGTCGCGTCGTCGTGGTTGATGAGGATGTCGCGGTCCGAGAGGGTGACGAACGGGCGGCTTCGCTTGGGCAGCTCCAGCCGTAGCCGGTCTTCGGCGGCGAGGATCGCCTCGGTCTGCACAATGTCGCCCGACTGAATGTTCAGTAGGGACTCGACAAGCGACCGCGCCGGCTCCGGCGTATCGATGCGGACAGTGCTGAACGTGTAGCGCGCGCCAGGCTCGACGCTCAACTCGGCGACCAGCTGCCCCGGCTGCTTTGGGTCGGTACGAAGCTGAGTGGCCACACTCGCGCCATAATAGCCGTCATTGCGCAGCAGAAGCAGTGCGATATCCCGGTCTTCGAGCAAGCGGCGGTTGATCTGCGCCCGGCTGGCAGCCGGCTCGCGCCGTTGTGCCCATAGCGTGGACGCATCCTGCAGGCGCTCCTCCAGCCCGATTTCCCGAAAGCCGGGGAAGCGGACGGCATAGCGTACGGTATCAACGGAACTGTCTATTACGCCGATATCCACCGGCTCCGCATCACTCGTCGGCAGCTCGAGCGCATCCTCATCCGGACGTTGCTGAACTTGAAAACTATCCTCGGCCTGAGGCGGAGAATCTGCAGGCGTTGCTCCCTGCAGCAGGAGGACGGCAAGTGCTAGCACGCCTCTCCCTTAAAGCAACGGTATACGGGGTTAAATGCCTAAACGTATAGAAGCTGCGTATTAGTGCAGGTCGCCGATGATATCCTCCATCTGGAGAATCTGGACGGCACGCTCAACCTGGCGCCAGTGCGAGAACTCCAGGACATTGCCGGTGCGCTGGCTTGCGTCTGCACGGGCGGCAGCCTCTATGCAGGCGTACTCGCCATGGTCGGCGATCAGGCTGGTGGCCTTCACGTACACCTCAGTGTCCGCGATGGTGAGTGGGCTGAGATTCATGCTTCGCTCCCTTGCAGTCAGGGGTAGCTCTGCAAGGAAAAGGCCGATCTCAGTGCTTTGAAATAATTGACGAAAATACGTTTCGAGGCCGTTCTTCGACGTACAGGGCGGGACGGTCTGTGCCAATGTGGTGCAAGCTGTCCCGAAATTCAGTCTTGTAACGCTCATGTCGTGACCCGAAAAACCAACCGGGTGTCATGTCGGGTGTCAAGGATTCCAGATTGGGGACACTGGTTGGATTTCCGCTGCGGAATGGGTAGAGATGCCCTTTGGACATAAAGGGCTAGACGATGCAGCGCGGCGGGGGAGTTTTCATTGCGATCGGTGCGATCGGTGGTGCTGCGGCAGGTGTCGTGATCGGTCAATCGACCATCGGTATCCTGGTTGGGGTGGCACTCGGGATTGCGGCTGCGATTCTGATCGGCTTGCGGCGTTAAAGCTTGCGCCCGACCCAGACCACCCGGCCGATGACCTCCAGGCTGTGCACCGGGCAATCCGGCCAACTGGGATAGGCAGCGTTGTCGCTCTGGATGGTGAGGCGGCCGGTCGCCGGGTGGATGGCGAGCCGCTTGACATGCAGGCTGTCATCCGTGCGCAGGACATAAATACCGTCGCGCACACGGCGGTCAGCAGTATCCAGCAGGATATGATCCCCATCATTCAGAGTGGGAAACATCGAGTCGCCCTCGACCCGGATGACTGCCAGTTTCTCGATGCCGCTGGTGGCGATTGCGCGAATCCAGCGGGCCTGAAACGCCAGCGCCGATTCGGGGGCCTCAACGCCGGTCTGCAGACTGCCGCTGCCGGCCGATGCGCGGACATCGTAATAGGGGATCAGCATGAAATCTTCTGAATCGCGGACATCGGTCGCGCTGCTGTGAACTTTGGGGCCATCCGGCCCCCCCAGGTCCCGTTCGCTGATGTTGAAATGACGTGCCAGGATCTGACGATCCGATTCCGAGAGGCGGCGAGGGACCCCGCGCTTGATAAACTGCTGCACATAGGTGGGATTCCGCCCGAGCAGACGAGAAATCGAGGCATAGTCCTCGTTGCCAGACCGAATGAGCTGGTCCAGCGTGATACGCACCTGTTCAGCGTCCATACGCGCTCCAGCCTCGACGGCTGGCCCCTCATAAATGGCGGAGTCCCGCATCCGCGCCACTCCCTGCGCCCCATATTATGATGCGTTATAGGAATTTACCTAGACGTGCAAGGCATCTTCCGATAATAGGAAAAAACCTAGAATATAGTTTTTTATGCGAGGAGCCCCATGTTGGAACGCATCGAAACCGCGCTCAGGACTTACGCCATCGCGCCATCAGCCGCCGGACGCGCCATAGCCGCCGATCCGAGATTGATCTTTGACTTGCGTCGCGGGCGCAGGCCGAGTCCACCGATGTGCACACGAATGGAAAGCTGGCTGTCAGCGCTCGAGTCGGGAAGTGTCCAATGCTGAGCGTGGAGATTTCTTCTGTCAGGAACCGTACAGCACGCACGATTTCCTCGCATTTTTCGTCTGAATTAATCCGATTGGTGGGGTGTAGCGCCACACCATGGGCCAGCGCCACCTTCGAGGGTATGCGCTACATCCTCGACATCACTATCGAGGCAGGAGCGGATGCCGCCTTGACCCAGGCCTTAAAGGCTACGCTGAGCTCGGGTGGCTGGCTTCCGGAAAATCAGGTGGTGGTGGATGTCTGCATGCGAGCAATACCGTCAGAGTCACATCTGGAGCATCGGCTCATTATGGAAGTTCTGGCACTTATGGAGGCTTGACGCGGATTGCCAGTCCGTTGCTCTACTTCCTATAATATCGTCTATTGCAATATATAATAAAACAATATACAACTAATGCGCGTTAAGTGCTGTGGGTGTTGAGGGTATGCGTTTGGCAAACGATAGGCTTATGCCGGATGGCTGCCTGCGCGATTTGCCGGGCAGAATCATGGAGCCGCTGAAGCCCAGTCCTGTTTTGGTCTGGCCGTTCCTGGACATCCCTTGCCTGCCGCTTATCGTCCTATCTGGGAACGGCGAGCAGTGGCATACCCGGTTGTGTGGTGTCAGTATCACCATGCCGGATCCTGATGCGCAGGCACTAGCCGCCTGGCTGGCATTGGCGCAGCGTCTTGGCTGCCTTATTTCGCTGGACGATCAAGCAGACGACCACTGGCTCGTGTGCAGTACACATCAAATCGAGTTGGTTGCTGCCTGTCATGGTTTTACCGAAGTGCGCGTGGAGCTCGAACGTTTGGATCGATAGTCACGTGAGCGCCTTGAGCAACCCTTTGTGCCCCTGCTTTCGTGCGATACTTCAGAGCGCGATGGCTTATTTTGCATCAAGACCAGTGCCGTTCGTGTCGAGCTCTGTCGAGACACGCTCTGTGATACTGGCAGATGATACTGGAAACGCCCCTCGACTGGGCTCGGGGCGAACGGTTTAAACTATCATCCACCAGACTTTAGAAAGTGATTGCTTCCCTGGTGGTGCGCCGCAGGAATTCAACGGCGTGCGCGCTATCAACCGGGCGGGAGAAGGCATAGCCTTGCCCAAGCGTACAGCCGAGATCCCGCAGCGCGACAGCCTGCTCGAAGCGTTCGATCCCTTCTGCAACTGTCGTCTTGCCCATGTGGCTGGCAAGCGAAAGCACGGTGCAGACCAGTTTGTGGCTGTCTTCCAGTTCCAGCATACCGGCAATGAAGCTGCGGTCGATCTTGAGAACGTCGATGGGCAATTGCTGCAGAGCACCAAGCGATGAATAACCGGTGCCGAAATCATCCATGGCGATGATAACATCCTGCGCTTTCAACTGATTGAGCACGGCGACGGCTTTTTGCGGATGTTCGGCGATTGCGCTCTCGGTGATTTCCAGCTCCAGGCAGCGACCCGGCAGATCGTAGCGCTCCAGCGTGTTCAGCACGACTGCGGCCAGATCATCCCGCGCGAACTGCAGGGCGGAGACATTGACGGCAATCCGCAGATCATCCGGCGCCACGCCGTCGCTGCGCCATTGGGCCAAGGTACGGCAGGCCTCATCCAGCGCCCAGCGACCCAGCTCGACAATGAGTCCAGTCGACTCAGCGACCGGAATAAACTCGGCCGGCGAGACGAAGCCCCGGCTCGGGTGATGCCAACGCGCGAGTGCTTCGAAGGAGTGCGGGCGGCCAGTCTTCAAATCGATAAGCGGCTGATAATTGAGCGTCAGCTCGCGCCGCCACACCGCGTGACGCAGGTCGGTCTCGAGGCGGAACAAGGCGCGCGCTTCCAGATGCTCGGCATTCTGATAGATTTCCGTGCAGCCACGACCGAGCGCCTTGGCGCGGTTCATCGCGAAATCGGCATCCTGGATGAGATTCTCGGCAAAATACTCGCCTGAGAACGACGAGGCCGCACCGATGCTGAACGAGACATAAAGCTCTTCGCCGCCGATGCGAATCGGGTTGCTGAGTTCCCGGTGGATGCGCTCGGCGGTTTCCTGTGCAGGCGCTATCGACTGCACATCCTCGAGCAGGATGGCGAACTCGTCGCCACCGAGCCGGGCCAGAGTGTCACCAGCGCGGACACAGCCGATAAGCCGGCGGGCCAGCGTAATCAGCAACTCATCGCCGATCACATGGCCCAGGCTCTCGTTGATCAGCTTGAACCGGTCGATATTGAGGAACAGCAGCGCCACCTGGCGTTGTGCGTTGTTCTTGGCGTTGGCAAGTGAGCGCTCGATACGCTCGGTCAACAGCGTGCGGTTCGGCAGCCCGGTCAGATTGTCATGCGAGGCGGCGTGCATCAATTGACGCTCGGCCATGCGCTCCGGGGTGCGGTCCGTAATGGAAAGCAGCACGCGGGTGACCCTGCCGTCGATGGTTTGAACCGGAGCGATGCTGCACTCGAGAGATTGACAGCTGATATCTTCTCGGGAGTCGACGCTGACGCAGCGGGCAGAGCCAGTCTCAAAGCAGTCGGAGATTGCGCCGCCAATGACAGCACTGTTCCCGATGAGGCGAATTTTCGGCAGTGTCAGCCCGATACTGTTGTGGCGCGTATAATTCGCAAGCCGCTCAAAGGCCTGGTTCGCCAACACACAGACATAGCCATGATCCGGTGCACGCTGGAAAATCAGGGCAGAGGTAGGCAGGGCATCTATGAGCACCTGGACGTCAAAGACACTGGCATTGCTGGGTTCAGGGGCAGCGTTGGCCAGGAGCGGCCGCAAAGGAATGATGTCAGCATACATGATATACATCAGCCCCCAGCACCGTAACGGCCGCTGAATTTTGCGGCGACGCAAGGCTGCGGGACCGCTTGTGTGTTTATGAGCCTGTCATCACCAATCATTGTGTGAACGATGCCAGCATCGGTTTAATTTCGGGTAAACGACAAATCGCGCAAGGCCACTTGTGGTCTGATTATTTAAGAGTATGGCCCTGTGTGCCGTTAGAGAACGGCAGCACCACAGGATGCGCAGATCGTTCCGCCACCGCCGCGCAGAACCGCCCGCCCGCCGCAAGCGGCGCATGCAGAGGTATCATGACCGCGCAGGCGCTGCGCCAGACTGACCGGCGGCCGTATCGGCCCCGCCTCAGCGGGGGTATCATCTGTGGTGACGGCGTCACTGGAGCTGACGACGTACAACTCCGGCAGGCTGGCTGCAGCGGATCCAAGGTCCCGGCAATCAGGATCTCGGCGACCCAGATAACTGATGGCCAGTTCCCGGAATACATAATCCAGTACCGAGGTCGCAGATTTCACCGAGTCATTGCCCTCGACCGGTCCTGACGGCTCGAACCGTGTGGCGGTGAAGGCATCGATAAACTCATCAAGCGGCACGCCATATTGCAGGCCGATCGAGACCGCGATTGCAAAGCTGTTCATCAGGCTGCGGAAAGCAGCCCCCTGTTTGTGCATGTCGATGAAAATCTCGCCTAGGCGACCATCATCATACTCGCCGGTCCGCAAATACACCTTGTGGCCGCCGATCACGGCCTTCTGGGTGTAGCCCTTGCGCCGGTCAGGCAGGCGCATGCGCAGTGTCTCCTGCATGACGTGCTGCACGGCGCTCTGCACCGGGTCTTGCCCATCGTCCAGACCGAGGGCGGAGGCAGGCAGGGGCTGCGCCAGGTCCGTGCCGTCCCGGTAGAGCGTCAAGCCCTTGAGACCGAGCCGCAAGCCCAGAGTCATCAAGCTTCTGCAGGTCTCAACCATGGACTGAGCCGGCAACACCAGGGCGTGGGCGATGCCGCCGCTGAGGAAGGGCTGAAGTGCCCCCATCATGCGCAGGCGGCTCTCGGCACTGAGCGCCCGCCCGTCATGGGCCATGCTGCAATCGAATACGGACCGGTGGGCAGGATCAAGACCCGGTGCATCAACAACCGTGTGAGCACCGCAGACATAGCGATTGGCCTCAGTGATTTGTGCGTCGGTAAAGCCCAGATGCGCCAGCACATCGAAGCCCGGATCAGTCATCACCCGATCCTCGGGGATGCCCAGGTGCTCCCGGCAGAACTCAAGCCCGAGACTCCAGGGCGAGAAAGCAAGCCGGATATCGTAAGCTTGCGCCAGTTGCCCCGCAACAACGGCCAGTTGCTCGGTACCAAAGCCCAATGCCTGGAGTGCGGAAGGGTCGAGATGCGGCGCCCCCTCAAGCTTGCCCCGGCCGAGTATATGGTCACAGATCGCAGTGCAGACTTCGGGCGCATAGCCGAGTGCCGAGAGTGCAGCAGGGACGGCACGGTTGATGATCTTGACGTACCCGCCATCTGCGAGCTTGCGGTATTTTACCAGTGCGGTCTCCGGCTCCATTCCCGGTGTATCGCAGTCCAGCAGCAAAGCCGAGGCCGGTGCTGAAGCCAGGCCGGACACCTGGGCGTTGCGGAAGCCGTGGTCGGTCCCCATCGCGAGCGCCCGATCCCATAGCCGGGTAATGCCGGCGGCCAGCTCTGTGTCAGGGCAGTGATCGGCGTCGAACGGCACAGGAGCAATCGAGAGCGCCTCATACCCCTCCGGCAGGCCATAGGCTGCGCGGCGATGGTTGCGCACAATGCGGAGCATCTCTGGCGTATAAGCCGGGTAGGGGCCGAGTTCGGACGCCAGTTCGGCAGAGGCCACATAGGCGCTGCCGGTCACCAATGCGGCAAGGCCAGCCGCCAGCGCGCGGGCTGCCGGACTGTCATAGCCGATACCGCGGGCGAGCAGAAGACCGCCGAGGTTGGCAAAACCGAGGCTCAGCGTCCGGGTGCGCCAGGCGGCCTCTGCGTGACCCTGGTCGGGATATTGTGCCCCGCTGACGACGATATCGAGTGCGACCGTCCAGAGACGGGCGGCATGAGTCAGGCTATCGATATCCGCTGCGCCATCGGCCAGCGTGAAGGCCATCAGATTAAGGCTCGCCGCAGGGCTGGCGACTGGCCCCGGACACAGCAAAGCGCCATCCAGACTGGTAGCAACGATGGCTCCCAGGTGCGGGCAGGTGTTCCAGGCATTGGCGGTGTCAGCAAAGAGCAGGCTTGGGTTGCCGCTGGTCCAGATCGCATCGGCAAGACCAGTCCAGGCCGCTGGATCTTGCGCTGGTGTTGCATCGGCTACACGCACCAGCAAACGGGCATCGCTGAGGGCCGAAGTCGCGCCGGAGTCCCAGTCGAGCTGCGGGGCCGGAATTTCGATCCGGGTGACCCCTTCGCGCGCACGGTCGATCGCCTGGCGCAGCGCGCCATCCGGCACGCCGTCAGCCCGTGCCGACCGGATTGCGGCGCGCAGTCCCGGCTTGCCTTCTGGATCGCCGCCCTCAGCACAGGCCACGAGCACTGCGTTCAAATGCCGCTCCAGTACGCGCGCGCCGGTGACCAGCGTTGCCAGCGTGCGCTGGTCCTCCGCCTTGCTGCGAATGAACGCCTCTGCCTCCGGATGATCGAGGCCGAGTGCCAGCAGGCGTGACGGACGCCGCAGGGCAAGCCCCTCATGCGGCGCGGCAGCCGGCGCACCAAAGGCGCGCAGCAGCGGCATCAACCCTGTGCAGATATCTGTGCAGTCGAAGGCTTCCGGCTGCTCCGTCAGCATCGACGCCGCATCGCGCGGTGCCGCGTCTATCCGCAGGGACAAGGCATCGGGATGCTCACCCGGCGCGGTGAGGGCATAGGCATTGCCGGTGCGCCGGTCGAGGCCGAAGCCCGCAGGCGGCAGGGCAATCCCGTAGGCCCAGTAGAGCCCGGTCTCACGCCACTGCGCCACATCCGGCACCGCCATCTGCATCGCCAGCATGTAGGCGATCTCGTCGTGGAAGGCCTGCGCATCCGCTTCGCTGTCGAACACCCCGGATTTCCAGCCCCACCAGGTCCAGGTGCCGGCCAGACGCAGAAAAAACTGGAAAGCGGAGGTTTCTGCACCAAAGCGCGCACCGGCGGGGCGTGCGGCGAGTGCTTCATCATCCGGGATGCTGCGCGAAAGCCAGGGCGGCACGCCCGGCTCCTCCACGCGGCGCACGCAGGCCGGTACATCGACAAGGCGCAGCGCACTTTGCACCAGCAGGTCCACCGCCACCTGGCTCCAGTGTGCCGGGACCTGCACAGCCAGAACCTCAGGCGCATCGTGCAGGGACCCGTATTCGGCGCGCGCCGCACGCACGGCGATGCCTTCAAACGGGCTCTGGCCGGCGGCAGTGTAACGACGGGTAAAACGCATGGGCCTGATCCTGCCTGTTCCGGACTCTCGACTCGCGCCACATCATGCCATTTGTTCCGCATGCTTCAAGATATGGAGGCGAGTTATCCCCAGCCTTCTATATATGGTGGCATTGGTTGCGCGGACGAGACAATGGCTTAGGCTGGATAGTGTGTGGGAAAATTTCGGCTAGCGCTCAGTCTGAAAATCCGCTCGTGGTGAGCTCGGATAGAACCACGAGCCGCTCTGGCCTTCGTCATGCTCAGGCTGAGCGGCAAAATTTCAAACTGAGTTACTGCGTCAAACGTTCGGAATAAATTGAACATCGGCACTTCAACCGCTAGTGTCCCGAAACTGAAATCCGCTACCTAGATATCAGGCGCAGGATGGATTTCAGATTCGATTAGGACACTAGCAACCCATTGTTTCTCGTGTCGTTTTGGATTCAAAGTTCGCCTACGCGCACGATATAGCAATCAAGCGAACTTCGAATCCGCGACACTAGTCGATGATGTATCAACATGAGGAATGCCGCCATGGGGCTGCTCAATAATATCTTCGTCTGGTGGGACGGCGCAACCTGGGGCACGCGGCTGTTCACAGCCCAGCGTGGCGAGAAGGTCGGTGATGATGCTGATGGTAATGTCTATTACCGGGAGCGCAACGGCAGCCGCCGCTGGGTCATCTACAAGGGGGATGTCGAGGCGAGCCGTGTGCCACCCGAATGGCATGCCTGGCTGCACTATACCATTGACACACCGCCGACGGAGCGGCCACCGGTAGTAAAGTCCTGGGAAAAGCCGCATGTGGCCAACCTGACGGGAAGCACCGGGGCCTATGTACCCCCCGGCAGCCTGGATGCTGGAGGCAAACGCGCGGCTGCTACCGGGGACTATCAGGCCTGGCAGCCCGACTGAGTGCCCCGAATCTGAAATCCGCTACGCCTGAGGATGCGATGCAATTGAAGGAAAATCTTGTCGAGGCGCTCATCGGCGCTGTCGTGCTCGTGGTGGCCGGTGTGTTTGTCAGCTACGCCTATACGTCCACTGAGGGCGGGCTGGGCGCAGACGGCTACGCCCTGAACGCCCGCTTCGAGAGCGCGAGCGGCCTTGGCATCGGCACCGATGTCCGCATCTCCGGCATCAAGGTCGGTACGGTGACCGGGCAAACCCTGGACCCGGAGACTTTCAAGGCACTCATCAGCTTTACTGTGCGCGAGGATGTGAAGTTGCCGGCAGACAGCACCGCGGTCGTCGCGAGTGAAGGCTTGCTGGGCGGCAATTACCTTGAGCTGAAACCGGGCTATGAGGACACCGTGCTGCAGCCGGGAGCCACCGTGCTCTACACCCAGGGCTCACTGGATATACTGGGGCTGGTCGGCCGCTTCATCGGTAACACCGATAAGCCTGCGGAGAAGGGGGATGCTGCCCCGGCAGCAGATGCTCCCACGCCATGAGGCCGATCAACGCTGCCGGCCTGGCCCCGATGCTGGCCAAGCTGCTAGCCCCGCTGCTGGCCATTCTGCTGGCGGTGCCGGTGCTGGCGCAGACCAGTGAAACACCGCCAAAAGCTGTGACACCAAAACCCTCGCAAGCGCCGACCCCGAACTCTGAGCGCGCGGTCGAACTCGTGGCACTCGACAAGCTCAGCGGCAACAGCCAGATCCTGACGCTCAAGCCAGGGCAAAGCCTGACATTTCGTGAGCTAACCATCACGGTGCGCACCTGCGAGACGCGCGCACCGGGCCTGCCGCCGGAGTCGGGGGCGTTCGTGCAGATATCAAACAAGGACAAGCGGCTGTTTTCCGGCTGGATGTTCGCAGTCGCACGCTCGCTCAACGCCTTTGAACACCCGGCTTATGGTGTTTGGGTCAAAAGCTGCAAAATGCGCTTCCCCGACAGCGGCCCGGATACTGTGACCGTGCGGGGTGGCGCGCCGGCACCCCGGGAGTCCCCGGCAAAGCCGTCCAAGGCGCCGGACGTCGCGCCGGCTGAACCCTCGCCATCAGACGAACAATAGTCTCGCTCAAGACGGTAAAAATCAGCAACGGACTGCACGGCTGGCTGCAGGTGGCGCAGATAATCGCTGCGCCCGATTTCGCAGGCCCCCAGACGCGCCAGATGCTCGGTCAGAAACTGGGTGTCGAGCAGGCGATACCCCCCAAAGCGTAGCCGCGCCACCAGATGCACCAGCGCCACCTTCGAGGCGTCGGTTACTCGGGAGAACATGCTTTCCCCGAAAAACGCAGCCCCCAGCGAGACCCCGTACAGCCCACCGACGAGCCGGCCCTCCTGCCAGCACTCGATGCTGTGGGCATGGCCCTGCCGGTGCAGCGCCGTGTAGGCGTCCAGAATGAGGGTGTTGATCCAGGTTTCTTCCCGGCCGGGTGCCGGTTCCGCGCAGGCGCGCATGACATCCTGAAACATGCTGTCGCAGGTCACGACAAAACGCTCCTGCCGGATGATTTTGGCGAGTGAATGACTGATGTGCAGCCCGTCCAGGGGCAGTACCCCACGCTGCTTCGGCTCGACCCAGTAGATATCCTCGGCATCGCGGTGTTCCGCCATGGGGAAGAGGCCGGCAGCATAGGCCTTGAGCAGCAGATCCGGGGTGAGCATGTCGCCTTATAACCGGACCCGGATGGATGGGAACAGCTACCAGTTGCTCATCATTTTGACGCCCTTTTCCTTCTTGGAAACAAGCAGGCGGCGGAATTGCAGTTGTCCGCCAGCCAGGACCTTGGCGCGCTTGCTCCAGAGTTCGGCCTCTTTCAGGACAATCTTGCTGAGATGCTCCTGGCCCGGAGTCTGCAAAAGGTCAGCGACGATCTTGTCGGCTCCTGCCCAGGCCTTCTTGATGAGGTCGACATGTTCTTCGGTGCGGTCCTCGTTCACCCGCATCCCCAGGCCTGCCTTGCTGGCCGCCTCGACGAACTCCGGCGCCGTCACCAGGTTTAACTGGCGCGGCTCGCCTTGCAGCCATTCCCGATAGTCCGGGTGCGCGACTGACCCATCGTCGGTGAGAAAATAGTCGGTGATCAGGACAAGACCTTCCGGCTTCAGTGCCGCCTCGATGAGGGTCAGCGCCTCAGCCTTGTTGGGACGCTGCGCCAGATATCCATCGACGAGAGCACGATCGTAGCGCCGCAGGAGCGGGTTTTCCTGGGTCAGGTCTAAAGGCTGGACCGGGGCCTTCTTGGTCATCCCGGCCATGGTGGAGAGGTGGTTGCCGGCGTTGGCCAGAGATTTGGACGGCTCCAGCCCGGTGACCCAGACGCCGAAGTGTTCCGCCAGCGTGCGGGATGGTCCGCCCAGACCTGCCCCGAGATGCAGCATGCTCAACTCAGGCGTCATCGCCAGAAGCTTCGACATGGCGATGATATACTCCGGCCCGCCGGGGCCACAGTAGCCGCGCCCCCAGATCAACTGGGCGATGTCGATACGCTGATCGTCCCATGGGTCAAAGCCGCCTGGGTCCGCACCCTGCAACGGCGTTTCCTGGAGTGCGGCGTCAAGGTCGTCAAGTGCCGGGTCATGTTTGGCCGGGGGCGGGGCAGCGGATGGCTCTTGCGCAGGCATCAGATGCTGCGGGTCATACCCCTCCCACCATGCCTTCAGACGAATGCTGAACGGGATGGAACGCTTACTCGGAACTGTTGCGGCCTTACTCGCCATTTCCCTCTCTCAGGGTCGTATTCAATCCAACAATGTCAAAGCATGCGACGATGTCATATCGGCGGCAATCGCACGCAGTGCAAAGCCAACCGCACTTTCCCCCAGGTCGAACAGAAGGCCGCAGCCATATTCATCATGCCGGGCAACAGTCGCGCTGATTTCCCCGGCGAACGGATGGCTGAGCGTTACCCTGTGGCCAAGATCAGGGTGAGAGTGCATCACCAGATATGCCCCCGAGGCCGAAATTTCCTGCAGCCGTCCGGTCAGAGTCTGCCCCCGGTAACGGATCACACACATGCTCTCGACCCGGTAGCGCGGGGAACCCCGGCGGTCATTGGCCAGTCCGGACAGATGGGCAGGCATGTCAGGTGTTACCTTCAGAGTTTACAATCCACTGTCGATCCTTAGCGGCATTTCGCAAACAGCAGGTAAACGCGCTCAAGATGAGGTGGCGGGTGCGACGCCGCGCGGCACCACCAGACAGTTCACACCGTCATTGCGGATTTCTGTGCAGAGTTCCTTGGCCTGCACAAGCTCATCCAGGCCAAGATGCAGGCGCACGACCGATCCGGCGACCTCGTAGAGCGGCTGGTGGCGGGTGGTGAACGCCAGCCGTTTGCGCACAAACTCAGCCCAGGCATCCTGCGCCTTTGCCTTCGACCCATAAGCACCGATCTGCACCCGCCAAGGCGCCGCTGGCGCTGCCGGGGCAGAGGCAAGGCTCGATACGGCCGCTGGCGCATTCCGCGCGGAAACCAACGCTCTGGTCACGGATTTGGCAGTTTGCGGCGGTGCAGCTGCGACCTTGATCGGGGCAGGCGGGGCAGACTGCGCAAGAGCCGGCGGCGGAGAAAGGCTTGCCAGCAGGGTGTCTGAAGACTTGCGGTCGTCTGCGCTCAGGGACTGCCCCATGGCTGCCATGGCGGCTGAGGCTTCCTTGACCCCCAGCGACGCCGCGAGGCGGACGTAAGCAAAGGCGCGTGGCCAGTCCCGCGCGACAAGCTCGCCATTAAACATCAGCACGCTTAGCATGTAGAGCGCGTGCGGCTCTTTGGCTTCGGCGGCTTCGCGCCACCAGCCGATCGCCGCCGTCATGTTCCCCAGCGGTGCCGGGGCAAAATACAGCAAGGTCCCGAGGTTGGCCTGGGCCCCGGCATGACCAAGTTTGGCGGCGCGTTCATAGTAGCCGGCAGCCTGGCGATCATCCGCTGGCACCCCTTTGCCGAGCCGGTGCAACTGCCCCAGATTATAGAGTGCCGAGGCATCGTTCTCGAGGCCGGGGGCGGACCATTCCGCAAGCGCGCCCGTATAGTCGCCAGCGGTATATTTCGTCACGCCGGTCGCAACATCCGCCCGGGCCGTGTGTGACACCAGGGCCAGGGACAACGCGGTGAGCAGGGATAGGCGGCGCGGCAGAAACATGGGGTACTCTCTCTAAACTTGGTCAGATGCTATGGTTAACAACTATAAGCCTGGAATGCTTTAGCCTTTCTTAAGTGGTGAATTCTATTCTGCTCTCGCGAAAAAACAATTTGCGGAGTGCAAAAGAGGATGCGTGTACTGGCGTTCGCGTCGCAGAAGGGTGGATCTGGCAAGACCACACTAAGCGGCCACATTGCAGTCCAGGCGGAGCGGGCGGGAGCCGGCCCGGTGGTCTTGATCGACATCGATCCGCAGGGGTCCCTGTCTGAATGGTGGAATGAGCGCGAGGCCGAAATGCCGGCTTTTGCCCAGACAACCGTTGTCCGGCTCAATCATGATCTTGAGGATCTGCGCAGTCGCGGGTTCAAGCTGGCGATCATCGACACGCCGCCTGCGATCACCGTCGCGATCCAGAGCGTGATCGCGGTCTCCGAGCTGATCGTCATTCCAACCCGGCCCAGCCCGCATGATCTGCGCGCAGCCGGTGCGACCGTTGATCTGGTGGAGCGCGCAGGCAAGCCGCTGGTGTTCGTGGTGAACGGCGCGACGCCGCGTGCACGCATCACCACCGAGGCCGCGATTGCCCTCTCCCAGCACGGAACAGTCGCGCCCGTGACCCTGCACCACCGCACGGACTTTGCCGCCAGCATGATTGACGGTCGTACAGTGATGGAGGTTGACCCCGGTGGCAAATCAGCCGCTGAGATCACCGAGCTCTGGCGCTACCTCTATGACCGGCTGGAGCGCAATTTCCGCCGGACCGTATTCCAGCCGCGCATGGCGGCGACACCGCCGCCGCGTGCCAGCTTCGGCCGCAAAACGGCCACTGCAGAGTAGGGGGCATTCATGCAGGAAACCAAGGCTTTCGCCTCGCTGTCGTCCGCACTGCTTGCCCGCAAAGGCCAGGCGCGACCGGCGAGCCGTTCCATCGTCTATGCGGACCAGGACGCACCGCTACTGGCGGACAAGGCATTGCCGCCCGAACGTCCGGCCGCACCAGACAAGATTGAGGTTCAGGGCCAGTCGCCGGGTGCGACACTGCGTTCGCGGGCTTCGCCGCAAAACCGTGCCGGGCAGCCCAGCCGGACCGGCAGGGCCAGCACCGGAAAGGCCCGCAACGGGAAGGCGGCGTTTACCCTGCGCCTCGATTCTGAACGGCATCTGAAGCTGCGGCTGGCCTCGGCTCACGCCAACCAGTCAGCGCAGCAGATCGTCTCTGCCGCGCTCGACCGCTACCTTGCCGACTATGCACCGGCCCTCGCGAGTGGGGATTGTCCCTGCCGCGACCTCGCGCAACGCGCTCCGGGAGATCCATCATGACGCTGCGCACACTATCGCTTCTCGCTCTTGCATCAGTGCTGGTTACCGGCTGCAATGAGAGCACGCCGCCTGTTTTGTCAGCACAGAAGCCTATCGAGCCGTCGGCGCTGGTCATAGCGGTCAACAAGGCACTCGTGGAGGGGGATACTGCGGCTGCAGTGACGCTGGCCCAGCTTCAGGCGCAAGTGCAGCCAAACGTGTTAGAGGTGCAACGGGCACTGGCGCGGGCACAACTGGCGGACGGTCGCTATGCAGACGCCCTTTATGGTCTGAAGCCCCAGATCGAGGCGAATCCGCAGGATACCGCCCTCAGTTTCTCTTATGGGCTGGCGCTGCTCGCGACCGGGCAGGCGGAGGCGGGCCGGGTTCACCTGGTCAGGCTGGTCATGACCGGTGCACCGCAGATGGCAAGTGATGCCGGGCTGGCGCTGGCTCTGGGCGGTGACCCGGATGGTGGACTAAGCTTGCTGGAGCCTGCTGCACGTGCACCAGGGGCCGATGGTCGCGTGCGCCAGAACCTGGGTCTGGCCTATGCCGCCAAAGGGGACTGGCTGCGCGCCCGCGACGCGGCTCGGCTGGACCTCACACCGGAGCAGGTTGACGCCGCGCTGACGCGCTGGGCCGCTCTCCTGCAACATCAGACACCGGAGCGGATTGCGATTCTTCTGGGTGCGGTGCCGGAGCGGCTGGCTGCGCGCACGCAACTGGTCAAGGCGGCGCCGGCGACGATCACCCCGGTCGCCAGTCTTGGCATCGCAGCGGCGGCCAACCTCCAGGAGCCTGTTGAGACTCCAGTCCAGCCGGCCGAGAAAGCGGCAACCACGGTAAGCCAGCTCGGCCCGGTGCAGCTTGCTGCTGCAACCCCGCTTGCAGTGGAGCCCGCCCGTGTAGCGCCAGCCAAAGCGGAGCAGGCTGTAGTTGAACAGGCTAAGCTCGAGCCGGCAAAGGTCGAGCCGGCAAAAGTCGAGCCGGCCAAAATTGCATCAAAGCCGGCCGCGATGCAGACGCCGAAGGTCGTGAGACTGGCGGCTCATCAAGCCTCAGCCAATGTCGTGAAGGCCTCGGCACCGGCGCGTGCGCTGCGGGCCGTACCTGAGGGCACCTGGTCCGTTCAGCTCGGTGCATTCAGCACGGTCGATCTGGCCAAGACGGCCTGGGGTCTGCTGACCGGCAAATTCAAAATACTCAATGGCACCGGCTCACCGCTGCTGCTGCGCACCCAGGGCACAAACCTGACCCGCGTGGTAGTCAGCGGCTTTAGTGGCAAATCGGAGGCCAAGGCCTTCTGCGCCACTTACCGCGCCAGCGGCGGAGCCTGCTTCGAGCGGCGGGTCACAGCGGCCTTCAGCACGACCAGCCTGTAATTACGACCGTAATTACGCCAGTTAGAACGCGCCGTAAATCTGCCGTCCGGCCTGCCAGACGCCGTGCAGCCGGCCATAGACCGGCAGGCCGTCAAACGGTGTGTTGCGTGCGGGCGATGACAGGGCTGCCGCATCGATGCGTCTGGCTGCGTCCGGGTCAATCAGGATTACGTCCGCCGGGCTGCCCGATGTCAGCGACCCGCCAGGCAGCCGGAAGATCCGTGCCGGATTGGCGCTGATCGCAGCGAGCACTGTGGCAAGCGGGATGTCGGCGTTGTGCGCCAGCGTCAGCGCCAGCGGCAGCAGCGTCTCAAGCCCGACCATCCCCGGTTCCGCCTGACCGAAAGGCTGGCGCTTGTCTTCCTCGGTGCGTGGATCGTGCCCGGAGGCGATGATATCGATGGTGCCATCGCGGATCCCCTCGACCACGGCCAGACGGTCCGTCTCGCAGCGCAGCGGTGGCGACAGCCGGGCGTAGGTCCGGTAGCCGTATGCCGCATGTTCGTTCAGCAGCAGGTGCGCCGGTGTTACGCCGCAGGTCACGGGCAGGCCGCGCGCCTTGGCCGCCCGGACGAGCGCAATGCTCTCCGCCGTCGTCACCTGGGCAATGTGCAGCCGTGCACCGGCGTGCTCGGCCAAGCGGATATCCCGCGCGACCATAAGGCTTTCGGCAACAGCCGGGTGGCTGGCAAGCCCCAGACGGGTCGCGACTTCCCCGTCGGTCGCAAAGGTATCGGCAACCAGGTCCGGCTCCTCCGCATGCGTGACCACCAGCGCATCAAAGCCGCGCGCGTATTGCAGCAGCCGCAGCATGATGGCGGCGTTGCGGATCGCACTGCGCCCGGTTGCTATGGCGACCGCTCCGGCGGCCAGGCACAACCCCACCTCCGCCATGGCGCGGCCTTCCAGCCCGGTGGTGGCGGCAGCCAACGGATGCACCCACACCCGCTTCTGGCCGAGTCGCACAACACGTTCGATCATGGCCGGATCGTCAAGGGTCGGCGCTTGATCCGGCATCAGGCACAGCCGGGTCACCCCGCCCGCAGTCGCTGCCGCGACATCGACCTTGAACACCCGGGTGTCGATCAGGCCTGGGCACAGGGTCTGGCCATCACAGTCGATGACCGCCACATCATCCGGGGTCTCAATATCCCCCACGTCCACAATCTGGCCGCCGCGCAGGAGCAGGCCGCCCAGACGATCCAGCCCGGACCCGTCGCGCAGGTGAGCGTTGACAAAGGCCAGCGGCGGCGCATCGATCATGTCAGGACCCCCCAGCTCTGGCGCCCGGCCCAGCCGTCCAGACCCCGCTTGCCGCGGGTCAGCACGTCAAGGCAGGCCATGCGCACGGCCACACCCATGGCGACCTGCTCGGTGATCGCGGAGCGGCTGACATCATCGGCGACGGCGGTCGCAATCTCGACGCCGCGGTTCATCGGGCCGGGGTGCATCACCAGTACATCCGGCTTGGCGGCGGCGAGCCGCGCTTCGGTCAGGCCGTAGAAGTGGAAATACTCGCGCGTGGACGGCACATAGGCCCCCTGCATGCGCTCCCGCTGCAGGCGCAGCATCATGATGACGTCCGCACCGGCGATGCCATCCTCCATATTGGTGTAGGTCTCGACGCCAAGCCGCGCGATCTCGGTGCCCAGAAGTGTGGGGGGAGCAACGGCCCGGACGTGCGCGCCGAGGCTGGCCAGCAACTGAAAGTTCGACCGCGCGACCCGACTGTGGAGAATGTCCCCGCAGATCGCGACCGTCAGTCCCGCGATCCGGCCTTTGCGGCGCCGGATGGTCAACGCATCGAGCAATGCCTGGGTCGGGTGCTCGTGGCGGCCGTCGCCGGCATTGATGACCGTGCAACCAACTTTCTCCGCGATCAGCCGCACGGCCCCTGAGTCCGCGTGCCGTATGACGATGATGTCAGGCCGCATGGCGGAGAAGGTGAGCGCGGTATCCAGCAGGGTCTCCCCCTTGCGGATGGAGGATGCGCCGGGAACCATGTTGATGGTGTCCGCCCCCAGCCGCTTGCCGGCAATCTCGAAGGAGAGCAGGGTTCGGGTCGAGTTCTCGAAGAAGGCGTTGATCTGGGTCAGGCCGGCAAGAGGGCGCGGAGCATCGGACGGCGGATCGACCCAGCGCGCTGCCTCATCGAGCAGATAGCGGATCTCCCAGGGCTTCAGTCCGGCAATCCCCAGCAGGTTGAAGTAAGGGAAGGGGTGCGCCCCCTCCGGCACGACGGTTTGCGACATAACCATGCTGTAGCCGTGTGGTCCGTGTGCGGCAAGCCGGGTTGAGAGTGTCTGGGTTCATGCCGCTTGCACTCTGCGGGGCGCTCGGCGATAGAAGCGATGTTCACTTCCGGTTCAGCGATCGAGCGCTACCCCTTTGCATCACATGACAGAGCACCCTTCCGTCGCCGCACGCATTCTACTGCGCTGGACGACTATCGTGACCGCGCGCCCGTGGGTCACCATTCTCATCGGCATCCTGCTTGCCGCGCTGGCCGGTGCTTATGCGGCAACCCACCTCGGGGTTAACACCGATACGCGGATGATGCTCAGCCAGTCGCTCGGCTTCAACAAGGCTGACCGGGCCATGGAAGCCGCGTTCCCCAAGCTGTCCAAATCCATCGCGATTGTGGTGCGCGCGCCGACCCCGGAACTGGCAGATGCCTATGCGCGTGAGCTTGAAGCCCTGCTGATGCGCGAAAAGCAGGTAATCTCCGGCGTGGTCTCGCCTTCGACCGACAACTATCTGCGGCGCAATGCCTTTCTGCTGATGTCCAGCGAGCAGGCGACCAAGCGGCTTGATACCCTCAATTCCGCATCTCCCCTGCTTGAGAGCGTCACCAACGAGCAGTCGCTGCCTTCGATTGTCGGTGCCCTGGCTCGAGCCCATGATCTCTCCGCCAGTGCCGGCGGGCAGTTCGATATCTCAGCCCTCACCCATGCGACTGATGCCGTCGCCAAGACGATCGAGGCGCGGCTCGACGGTGTGCCAAGGCCTCTGTCCTGGCAGTCACTGCTGGACCCGAAAGCCCCGCCGTTCACCCAGCGGGTGCTGACCGTCGAGGCAGTGCAGGACTTTCACGCCCTGCACCCGGCCAAGGCGGCCCTCGGTTCTATCCGCGCTGCCATCACCCGGATCGGCAAAAATCCGGAATACAAGGTGGTGCAGGTCGGCATCACTGGGGATCCGGCGCTGCGCGAGGACGAGCTCAAGAGTGTGACCAGTGGCGTCTTCATCTCGTTTGGCATGTCATTTGTGCTGCTGGCCATCGTGCTTGGCTTTGCCCTGCGCAGCGGCTGGATGGTGGCAGCGGCGATGTTGTCGCTCAGCATCGGCATCGCGCTGACTGCAGGGTTTGCCGCACTCGCGGTCGGCACGCTCAACCTGGTGTCCGTCGCCTTCACGGTGCTGATGTTTGGCCTCGGCATCGATTTTGCCCTGCATTACTGCCTGCATGTGCAGAAAGAGGAAAGCGAGGGGCAGGCACTGAGTGCTGCGTTGCGCGCCACCGCCCGCCATCTGGGGCCGACGTTGCTGGTGGCTGCGGTGACCGCCTCCATCGGCTTTCTGGCGTTTGTGCCCACTGATTTCATCGGCATCGCACAGCTTGGGGTGATCTCCTGCGCGGGTGTGATGATTGCGCTGACCTGCAACCTGACCATCCTGCCGGCTGCGTTGCGCCTGGTGCAGGGGATGGACGGCCGGTCGCACTTTCCCAATGCCGCCCACCTTCATGGCAACTGGGTGTTGCGGCCCTGGCTGATGTGGCTGGTGCTGGGTCTGGCTGTGCTGGCGGTGCCACTGCTGCCGCATGTGCGTTTCAGCGCTGACCCGATGGCGCTGCGCGACCCGGCCTCCCCCTCGGTCAAGACCTTCGCCTGGCTGTTCGATAACGAGGACGGCGGCCCATACCGCCTGAACATTCTGGCCCGCGATGCCGCCGAGGCGCGTGCGCTGGCGGAGAAGCTTACAGCGCTGCCACAAGTGGGGCGCGTGGTCTCCGCGTTGAGCTTTACGCCCGATGACCAGGAGGACCGGCGGGGTCTGATCGAGTTCGGGGCGAGCGGGCTCGATGCCGCCCTAGCGCTCAAGCCGGAACGACAGTTTGCCGAAGGGTCCTTGCAGCGGGTTGCCCGTGCACGCGCCGAGTTGATCCAGTTGCCGCGCAGCCCGGCTGTCGACCGGCTTGGCGCGAGTATCCAGCAACTGCAGGTGGTGGCTGCCCGCGATCCGGATCTGGTCATCGCGGTCGAGCAGGATTTGTTCAAATACCTGCCGCCGCTGGTCGATGAGTTGCGCGGCCAACTGTCGCCCGGCGCGCTGAGCCTGGAGACGACACCGCAGTGGATCAAGGATCGCTATCTCACACAGGATGGCCGCCTGCGCCTGGAAATCCAGCCGGCGAGCAAGGTTGAGGACGTGGATGCACGACGCGACTTCGTCAATGCGGTGCTCAGCATTGACCCAGCCGCCAGCGGCCCGGCCCGATCCGTCCTGCAGGCAGGCGGCTATGTGGCGGAATCGATGATTAAGGCGACGATCCTCGCGCTGTTCCTGGCGATTGCCCTGGTATGGGCCACAACCCGCCGGTTCACGACCGCGCTGATTGTCGTGACCCCGCTACTGGTCGCAGCAATCCTGACCTCGGCAGCCGGTGTGCTGCTCAATCTGCCCTACAATTATGCCAATGTGATTGTGCTGCCGTTATTGATTGGCCTCAGCGTCGACGCCGGCATTTACCTGACGGTGGCCGGGAGCGAGCCTCAGTCTCGCGGCAAGGGGCCGGACAAAACCACGGCACGCTCCATACTGTTCAGCGCCCTTACCACGATCGACTCTTTTGGCACCCTCTCGATCTCCGACCACAGAGGGGTCTCGAGCATGGGCATTCTGCTGGCGATCGGCATTGCCTTTGCGGTCATCACCACCTTGACGATTATCCCCAACCTGCTGGCGCTGCGGAACCGCTACCTCAAGACAGGAGACGCCCGATGATGCTCACTCGCTCCATGACCATTGCTCTGACCCTGCTGGCAGCCCCTGCGGCCTATGCCCAGACGGATGCACTGCAAATGGCCGCCGCCACGGCGGTAACCGATTTCAACGCCAGGGCGGCAGCCATCATCACCGACAAGGGGCTGACCCCGGAACAACGCTTCACGCAGTTCCGCACGCTGCTCGACAAGACCTATGCGCTCGATTTTCTCACCCGCTTCCTCGGGGGAGAGGCCTATGCCAAGGCTGCCCCAAACCAGAAGGCCGCCTTCAAGACGGTATTTCCCGACTATGTGACGGCTCTCTACCTCGACCAGTTTGGCAAGCTGGCCGGCAAGCCCCAGAAGCAGGTGAGCATCCGCACAGGCGGTGCGAGCGAAGTATTCGTGCGCACGGAAATCAAGCGTGCGGGCGGTGCACCGGCAACGCTTGAATGGCGGCTGCGCAAAGGCTCCGACGGCCAGTTCCGCATCGTCGATGTCGCCAGCGAAGGCGTCTCCAATGCGCTCGGCAAGCGGGCGGAATTCGCCGCACTCGCCCGCGACAAGGGGTTTGACGCCCTGGTGGCAGACCTCAAGGCACGCGGCGTGCCGCCCAAGAGTTAGTGGGTCAGCGCCGCCCGGTTATGGTGCTGATCGGGCCGTCGGCCTTGCCGTTGACGAACTGGTCAACATAGGCGTTTCCACTCGAGTCGATGGCGTCTCTCGGGCCTTCCCAGACGATCTCGCCCTGGTGCAGCATGGCGACCCGGTCCGCGATCTTGCGCACGCTGCCCATGTCGTGGGTGATGGACAGCGTGGTGGCCCCAAGTTCGCGCACACACTCGACAATCAGGGCATTGATGACATCGGCCATGATCGGATCGAGGCCGGTAGTCGGCTCGTCGAAGAACACAATCTCCGGCTTGGCGGCGATTGCGCGGGCAAGACCCACACGCTTCTGCATGCCGCCGGACAGTTCGGACGGGAAGAGATCGGCCACATCTGAACCAAGGCCGACACGCTCCAGGGTTTGGACCGCGATGCGCCGTGCGTCCTTTGATCCCATGCCGCGCCCCTGAATCAGCCCGAAGGCAACGTTGCGCCAGATCGGCAGCGAGTCGAACAGCGCCGCACCCTGGAACAGCATCCCGATACGCATGAGAAACTGGTGGCGCGCCTGACCCTTCAACCCAAGCACGGACTGCCCGTCGATGCGCACATCTCCTGAGTCCGGGCGCAGCAGGCCCAGGATGCACTTGATCATCACCGATTTGCCGGTGCCGGACCCGCCGATGATCACCAGCGACTGGCCAGCCTCCAGCCGAAGGTTAACGCCACGCAGCACCTGCTTGGCGCCGAACGCCTTGGACAGGCCGACAAGTTCGATCTTGGGCGGTTCGATCTGGGGCGTACTCATGCAAATACGATCACGGTGATGATCAGGTTGGCAAGCAGGATCAGGATGAACGCGGAGACCACCGCATTGGTGGTGGCGCTACCGACGCCTTGCGCGCCGCCCTTGGAATGATAGCCATGGTAGCAGCCCATGAGCGCAATGATGAAGCCAAACACCGCCGCTTTGATCAGCGAGGAATACACATCTTCCCACTCCAGGAACTGGGCGGTGACCCGAAGATAGGCAGCAGAATTGAAGCCAAGCCGCTCGGTCGCAATCAGATAGCCGCCGAACACGCCGATGATGTTGGCGACAATGGTGAGCAGGGGCTGCACGATCACCGCAGCCAGCAGACGCGGGGCCACAAGATACTTCAGCGGATCGGTGGAGAGCGTCACCATGGCGTCAATCTGCTCTGTGACCCGCATGGTGCCGATTTCTGCGGCCATGGCAGATGACACCCGGCCGGCGACCATCAGGCCGCCCAATACCGGGCCGAGTTCGCGCACAATCGCGATGACGGTGACAGCAGCCACCGCACTTTCCGCATTGAAACGGCTCGACCCGATAAAAATCTGCTGCGCCAGCGCGGCGCCCGTGAACAGCGCAGTCAGGCCGACGACCGGCAACGAGAAATAGCCAATGATCAGCATCTGCTCGAGCATGCGGCCGAAGTAAAACGGCGGGCGCACCAGATGCACGATGCTGGAGGCCGCAAACCGGCTGACATGGCCGATGGTGGCCAGGCCGCCGAGGACAAAGCGCCCGATAAGCGACAGGAACGTAAGCAGAAGGGTCATGCTCCCCCGCTATAGTGCCTGTCGAAGCGTTCGCCCAGCCCTGTCAGCACTTCGTAGGCGGCAAGGCCTGTACGGGTGGCTATGTCCTCCAGAGACAAGGCATCACCGCCGATGACCGTCGCCAGCGAGCCGACGGCAGGCCCCGCATCGCCGGCGTCAATGCAGATCAGGTCCATGGAGACGCGGCCAAGCAGGGGGCAGCGGCGACCCTCCAGCACAACCCAGACGTCCTGCCCGGACAGCAGGCGAGGGAAGCCATCTGCATAACCGATACCAAGCGTGGCGATATGCGTATCCGATGCGGCCTGCCAGGTCGCGCCGTAGCCGACGGTCTCGCCAGCCGGGATCGTCTTCACCTGAAGTACCGGGGCCTGCACACGCACGACCGGAACTATGTGGCCTTGCGCCAGTTGGCTCGGCAGGCCGCCATAAAGGCCAAGACCCGGACGGGTCAGATCGAGGGCATAGTCCGGCCCGAGGCAGGCGCCTGCCGAGTTGGCCAGCGAACGCCGCCGTGCGTTGATACCGGTGCTGCATTCCTGAAAGCGCGTGCGTTGCAGCGCATTCATCGGGTGTGCCGCTTCGTCTGCACAGGCAAGGTGGCTCATCACGATGTCGATCTCAAGATCATCGAGGGTGATGGCACCCAGATGCTCAGGGCGCAGCCCGAGACGATTCATGCCGGTGTCAATCATCAGGCTGCACGCGGCATCCACTTGCTGCCAGAGCTGCGCCTGCGCCGGTGTATTGATCACCGGGGTGAGCCGCGCTTGCAGCAGGGTCGGGATGTCGGCGGCGGTAAAGCCGTGCAGCACGTGAACAGCCACATCAGGCAGGATACGGCGCACCTGCTCACCCTCAAACAGGGTGGCAACGAAGAAATCTGTACAACCTTCTCGCGCCAGCCGGCGGCAGACCGGACCTAAGCCCAGCCCGTAGGCATTGGCTTTCACCGCCGCACCCGCAGGCGCGCCGCCACTCAGCCTGCGCAACGCCTGCCAGTTCGCAGCAATGGCGTCGCAATCGATCAGAAGCCGGGCAGGGGGGGTACAGGTGAGCATTTACAGATCGATAGCTGCCCAGGCCCCCGCCTGCAATCTCAGATCACAAAGCCCGTACCGCAATGCACGATTACTAAGCCTCAAGCGGCAGGCGGAGCGGACGCTTGCCCGTCAGCCTGGCCAGAGCGTTGGCGACAGCCGGAGCAATCGGCGGCACACCGGGTTCGCCGACACCGGTTGGCGGGTTGCCCGAGTTCAGGATATGCACGTCAATGACTTTGGGCATGCGGTCGATGCGCAGCACGGAATAGGTGTCGAAGTTCGCCTGGTCCGGCTTGCCGCCCGTCAGCGTAATGGCACTGGAGAGTGCAGCCCCCAGCCCGAAGCCGATACCGCCCTCCATCTGGGCGCGCACATGATCAGGGTTGACCGCCAGGCCACAATCGACCGCACACACCACCCGGTCCACACTGATGACGCCGTCCTTCATGCTGACTTCGGCTACCTGGGCGACAAAACTGCCGAAGCTTTCGTGCACTGCAACGCCGCGCGCCTTGCCGGCGGGCAACGGCGTGTTCCAGCCGGCTTTCTCGGCCGCCAGCTTGAGCACGGCGGCATGGCGCGGGTGCTTGCCAAGGTGCGCCAGCCGGAAGGCGACCGGGTCCTGGCCAGCGGCTGCCGCCAGCGCGTCCATCATCACCTCTTTGGAATAGGCGCTGTGGGTATGTCCCACAGAGCGCCACCAGAGCACGGAGACCGGGCTGTCCGCCTTCACCCAGCGCACATTGGTGTTGGCGATGTCATATTGTTCGCCAGCATGGCCCTCATAGGCAGCAGGGTCCGACCCGTCAGGGGCCCCGAACGGTGTGCCAGCCAGGATCGACTGGCCGACAAAGGTCTGGTCCCAGCCGACGATCTTGCCGGATGCATCAACACCGGCCTTGATCCGGTGCACATTGAGCGGCCGGTAATAGCCGCCCTGAATATCGTCCTCACGGGTCCAGATCAGCTTGACCGGGTACTTGCCATCTGTGGCTTTGAGGATACTCGCCAGCTCGCCGGTGAAGTCCCCGGTCGGTGTGGCGCGGCGGCCGAAGCTGCCACCGGCTGCCAGAACGTTCAGCGTGATATTCTCCGGCGGCAGGCCCAGCGCCTGGGCAGCCGCACCCCGGTCGACCGTGGGGATCTGGAACCCAGCCCACATCTCGCAACGGCCATCAACCAGACGGCCGGCGCAGCTCATGGGCTCCATGGGGGCGTGCGCGAGGAACGGGAACACATAATCCGCCTCGATCACCCTGGCAGCAGCGGCCAGCGCCTTGCCGGCGTCTCCGTTCGCCGCGACACTGCGCCCACCGCCTTTGGCGGCCAGTGCCGTGTAGTCCGCCTCGAACTGCGCGCTGCTGCGCTTCTCCGCATTGCCGTCGTCCCAGGCGATGACCAGCGCCTCCCGGCCCTTGATGGCCGCCCAGCTGTTCTTGGCGAGCACCACGACACCGGATGGAACCTGCACGACGTCCACCACGCCGGCAACCGCCTTGGCCTTGGTTGCGTCAAATGACTTCACGCTGGCACCGAACTGCGGCGCACGGGCGATGACCGCGATCATCATGCCGTCCAGCTTCACGTCCATGCCGTAGGTCTCTACGCCGCGTACCTTGCTTGGGGAGTCGACCCGTGGCGCAGAGGGGGCGCCGATCAGCGTGAATTTCGAGGCCTCTTTCAGCACCACGGATTTCGGCACCGGCTGGGTAGACGCCGCAACTGCCATGTCACCAAAGCTGGCCGATTTGCCCGATGCATGGCTGAGTATGCCCTTGGCAATGGTGATTTCCCCCGCCGGTACGCTCCACTGCTTTGCCGCTGCCGCCACCAGCATGGCGCGGGCGGTCGCACCGGCCTTGCGATACTGCTCGTAGCTGTTGTGGATGGAGGAAGACCCCCCGGTGCCCTGGACCTGTCCACCCCAGTCGAGGTTGCCATAAGCCGGGACTTCTGCAGGCGAGGACTCGACCCGGACCTTGCTCCAATCGGCATCCAGTTCTTCTGCGACCAGGGTGGCAAGTCCGGTCCAGACGCCCTGGCCCATTTCCAGATGTTTGGAGAGCACGATCACCGCACCGTCCGGCTCGATACGCAGGAACGGCTGCGCGAGCATACCGGTGCGCGCGGCAGTCTCTCCGGCCTTGCTGCAGGCGGCCGGCAGCAGCGCCAGGGCCAGGCCGAGGCCGGCAAGCTTGACGAACCCGCGCCGGTCGGGCGCCACCATTCCGGATGCGGCGATATCGGAGTCGGCGGCATCAGTTGCGGCGAGCGTAGCGCCGCCGACGGCACGTTGGGCAAACATGTGGTGCGGCATGGCGTTAGGCTCCCAGGGTTGCAGCGGCCTGCTTGATGCCGGCACGGATGCGATGATAGGTGGCACAGCGGCAGATGTTGCCGGCCATGGCGGTGTCGATGTCAGCGTCGCTGGGAGCCGGTTTCTCTTTCAGAAGGGCAATGGCGGACATGACCTGTCCCGGCTGGCAGTAGCCGCACTGGGCGACGTCCAATGCCACCCAGGCATCGATGACCGCCTGCGCGGTCTTATCCTTGGCCCCTTCGATCGTTGTCACGTCACTGCCCGCGACATCGCCGACAGCGGTGACGCAGGAGCGGGTGGCGACGCCATCCACATGAACGGTGCACGCCCCGCACTGGGCCATGCCGCAGCCGAACTTGGTGCCGGTCAGGCCCAACTCGTCGTGCAGCGCCCACAGCAGCGGCATGTCGTCCGGGACATTCAGCGAGCGTGTCTGGCCATTGAGCTTGAGCTCCACCATGGGAGGACTCCTCATAAACGAAAGAAGAAAGCTATTGTCCGGGGCTGGCACGGCATTCTGGCGAGCCGCTACGCAACATCATTAATCTATGTCCGAGAGCCGGGTTCGCCAAGGCCTTTTGTCCAGCGGTGTGGTGTATGAAAATTTCTGTGGTTGCAGCAGTGCAGGAAATCGCGTGCCGCCTGCACAAGGCGGTTGATGGCTGGCGAGTGCTCTGCTAGACGCGCCGGTTCCAATACCAGACTGTGCGGTCGTGGCGGAATTGGTAGACGCGCAGCGTTGAGGTCGCTGTGGGGCAACCCGTGGAAGTTCGAGTCTTCTCGACCGCACCAGACACCAGATTTGCAGTTTAGTGCAATGGCCGCGCAGGGGTAGCGGCCATTGTCATGACAAGCGTAATATACCATTTCACGATCTCGCCTTTCCTCATGCGGGCAAGCGGTTATAACCGCTGTCTATGATCGATCATGTCCCCTTGAACCCGGACGCAGAAGGCCCGACCAGCGACAAGGTTCTGGAGTCGGGACGGCTGAGGCGCGCCTTCGTCAGCGATGTGCTTGCTGCTTTGCACAGCCAGGACACCGATGCGGTGCAAACGCTGGTCGAGCAATTGCACCCGGCTGACATTGCCGACCTTATCGAGGTGGTTGACGCCACAGACCGGGGCGAGCTGATCGAGGCGCTCGGCGCCAAGCTCGATGGCGATGTCATTGCCGAGCTCAACGACTGGGTACGCGACGAAGTCCTGCGCCTGCTCAGTCCAGCTGACCTTGCCGATGTCGTCACCGACCTTGAGACCGATGATGCGGTCGCCATCCTCCAGGACCTCGACGCCCAAGACCAGCAGGAGGTTCTGAAGGCCATCGCCCCGGAAGAACGCGTCGCAATCGAGGACGCGCTGACCTATCCGGACGACTCCGCCGGGCGGATCATGCAGCGCGATGTGGTCACGGTCCCGGAATACTGGACGGTGGGCCAGGTGATCGACAGCCTGCGCGAGGACGCAGACCTGACCACTGACTTCTGGGAGATTTTCGTCGTCGATCCGCAGCACCGGCCGATCGGCACTATCCGCCTGTCCTGGATGCTGCGCACTATCCGCACAGTGCTGGTGAGCGACGTCATGCAGCGTGAACAGACCCTGATCCCCGCCGCCATGGACCGGGAAGAGGTGGCACTGCGCTTCCAGAAATATGCGTTGATCTCTGCTCCGGTCATCGATGCCAGCGGTCGTCTGGTGGGGGTCATCACGGTCGACGACGTGCTGCACATCATCGCCGAGGAAGCCCAGGAAGATATCATGCGCCTGGCAGGCGCGGGCGGCGCCGATATCAACGAGCCGGTACAGGATGCCGTGCGTAGCCGCATGCGCTGGCTGGTGATCAACCTGTGTACGGCGGTGCTGTCCTCGATTGTGATCGGCGTCTTTGCCGATACCATCGCCCATCTGGTGGCCCTGGCGATCCTGATGCCCATAGTCTCGGCGCTTGGCGGCAACGCCGGCACACAGACCATGACGGTGACCGTGCGGGCACTGGCACTCAACCAGCTGAGTGCCGCCAACGCCGGGCGTATCGTCTGGAAAGAAGTGCAGGTCGCGTTCTGGAACGGGTCCGCCCTGGCGTTGCTCGCCGGCGGGGTGACCGCGCTCTATTTCCAGAATCCGATGCTGGGTTTGGTCTTCGGCGTAGCGATGATGAGCAATATCCTGCTCGCGGGGCTGGTCGGTGTGCTGTATCCGTTGACACTTGACCGTTTGCGCATCGATCCGGCCATTGCGTCCAGCGTGTTTGTGACCGTGACCACCGATGTCATGGGCTTTGGCGCATTCCTGGGTCTTGCCGCACTCAGCGGCCTTGCGGGCAACTGAGGGTGTCGGGACAGTTGGCGCAGGATGCCCCCAGTGTTTTGCTGGTCGATGATGAATATCTGGTCGCAAAGCTCTATTCCCGAGCCGTGCAGGCCATGGGCTTTCGTGCCCGCATTGTGGGCAGCGCCGCGGAGGCGCTTGAGGAAATCACCCGCGAGACGCCAGCCCTTTTGCTGACTGACCTGAACCTGCCAGACTATTCCGGGCTGACCTTGACAGAAAAGCTTCGTGACAAGGGCCTTAAGCACTTTCCCGTGATCCTGATGTCTGCTGACGACAGCGTGCCGCTGATGATCAACGGGCTGAAAATCGGCATGGATGATTTTCTCTACAAGGGCATCGCCTTCGGCCAGTTGACCGAGCGCCTGCGCTTTTGGGTTGATGGTCCGTTCCGCGCGTTGCCCGCATGTATCCGCGACCAGGCGCTGGAGACAGTGGCACGCTTCTCGCCGTTCGGGCAGCCGTTTCATGCCTTGCGCGGATCGGTGTCACTGCTGACAGACCGGGTGCGCCTGACCCTGCATGACCAATTGGCCAACGCGCCGGACGGCTTCGGCATGACCGAGACCGACCGGCTGCGGTTTGCCGGTGCCATGGATGGCATGCTGGATATCCTCTGCAGGACCAACGGGCTGGCGCAGTTGCGCAGACCAGACGTCATGCTGTCGGTAGCCCAGAGTTTGCGCGTGTTGTGGCGCGCACGACTGGTGCAGGACGTACTGCCGCAATACGATCAGCTGGCAGCGACCGATGCGACCTTCCGCCATGCCCGGCAAACGCTGAGCATAACCATCGGGTAGATGTGACGGCGCAAGCCCGCGCTATTCGGCGAAGGTTTCTGCCATGCGGTCTCCGCATTGCGCCTTGGCCTTGCCGGTTGTTCTGGCCAGGCAATACTGGGGGTTGCCGAGCACGGAGACACTGGTGCTACCGGTCAGCTGCGATTTGAATGCTTCGCTAGCATATAATTCGATCTGGCCGCTGCCTTCTGCGCCGATCCAGGCGGTCTGGCACTTGAAGTTCTTCGCATCGATAAAGCCAGGGCCGCGAAAACCGATATTGATGGCATCACAGGTTCCTTCCAGCGTCACGCTGCCACCGAAATTTTCACCTTCAAAATCCGTGAAACCATTGTAGCCTTGCTCAAGAAGAATGCCTTTGGTCTTGAAGTTATTGAAGTGAACAACGCCGCCACGGGCATTGGAAAAGTAGGTCATATAAGGTGTAGAAATAATTAGCTTGACGCTCTTGAGATTTTCATCGGCATTTTTTTTGTCTTGATCGTAGCTGATATTGTATATTGCTTCGTTTTTTGTAACATAGAAATTATTGATGATTTTCTTCTCGCCAATCAGCTTGACAGATAGAGGGCCGGTCGTGCTGGTGATTTCTGCGGTAATGCCCGCATTCAGCACCAGGCCGCGCATTCCGGTCAAATCGAGGGGACGCTCGGCTGCCTGTGCGGTGGTTGCAGCAAAAAGCGCGAAGGCCGTGAAACTGGCGATACGAAGCATGGCGTGTTCCTGAAATACCTCTTTAACGACGCGTCAAATAAGCGAGTTACTGGGCTGTGGCAACCGAGTGGCTGCCGGGCCGCCCGCCCCGCGCGCTCATACGAAAACCGCCGGCGCCCGGAATCCCGGGGCCGGCGGTTCGAATGGCTGGCAGTTCGTGCTGGCGATTAGTTGGTCTTCAGGATAGCTTTGACCGGACGGCCCTCGACTTCCGCCGAGATGACACCAGCCTTGGTGATGCGCAGGTTGGCGGTTTGCTTGCCATCGAGACGCACGGCCTTGATCAGGGTTTCGCCGTTGACAACCTTCTCCGACACGGTGCGGAACTGGTTGTTCAGGGCCGGCTTGGCGCTGGATGGGGTTGCAGCTTTGGCCAGTTCGTCCACCAGGAACACCTTGACCGGCTTGCCGTTGACCGTGCCGGTCACGCCGCCATCAGACGAGACGCGAATATCAGCGGTACGGTCGCCGTTGACGGCCTTGATGCGGGTTTCGCCATTGGCGGTCTTCTTGGACACGGCTTCAAAAGTTTCCGGCTGAGCCGATGCGGTGTGTGCTGCAAAAGCGATTGCGAGCGCTGCAATAATTGTGGTCTTCATGGGCTTCTCCATCATTGGCCAGGCTGGGGAGTGCCAGGCATGCGCCTCTGTTAACGCTGTCATATTGCGATGCGTTGAACTGATATGCTTAATGAGCCGGCAATTTTTTGCGCACTGCACAATAATTTTTAGTGCGGCGAAGCGCGTGATCTTGCCAGTGCGCGTAGAAACAGGCTTGCCAGAATCAGAAGAGTTAAGCACTATCTGTAGTGTCTGAACGCGGTTCACGATCTACCCGTTGTAAAAGCCTCTGGTCATCTGCGTGTGCCGTAACGGTGCGGTGGCTGTGAATCCGGTGGATATCGGGGGTGAGTGCGGATTAGGCTGCCGGGAAAACCCATCCCGGTGTAGTGAATAAAATTTGATGCTCACCACATTGGGGGGAGCACCTGAGGAGGCCAGGACCATGAATTTCGACGGGCAGGGTGCGCATGGCGACATGGGCGGAGCAGCCGGCAGCATGCCGGAGCGGCTCGCAGATGCGATGCGGTCACAGTCTCGTGGCGAGGCTCACCTCCAGTGGCGGTTCCCGGTGATCATCGATGAGCAGCGCGACAGCCTTCTGACGGATTTCGGCCAGGATACCCTGCGCGACCGCTATCTGATGCCGGGCGAGTCGTTTCAGCATCTGTTTGCGCGGGTGGCCAGTGCCTATGCGGATGACGCCGCGCACGCCCAGCGACTCTACGACTATATCTCCAGACTTTGGTTCATGCCGGCGACGCCGGTGCTCTCGAATGGCGGGACCGGGCGCGGCCTGCCGATTTCCTGTTATCTGAACGCGGTCGAGGATAGCCTGGACGGTATCGTCGAGACCTGGAACGAGAATGTCTGGCTGGCAGCACGCGGCGGCGGCATCGGCACCTACTGGGGGCATGTGCGCGGCATCGGCGAGCCGGTCGGCATGAACGGCAAGACCAGCGGCATCATTCCGTTTGTACGCGTCATGGACAGCTTGACCCTGGCGATCTCGCAGGGGTCTTTGCGTCGTGGGTCTGCGGCGGTCTATCTGGATGTCAACCATCCGGAGATCGAAGAGTTTCTCGAAATCCGCAAGCCGTCGGGCGACTTCAACCGCAAGGCGCTGAACCTGCACCATGGCGTGCTGATTACGGATGCCTTCATGGAAGCGGTGCGGGACGGCAGGAGCTTTGACCTGGTCAGCCCGCGCACAGGCGAGAAGCGCGCTGTAGTGGATGCCCGGGCGCTGTTCCAGAGAATCGTCGAGACCCGGCTGGCAACGGGCGAGCCCTACATCATCTTCGCGGATGCCGTGAACAAGGCGATGGCGGCGCACCAGCGCGAGCTTGGATTGAAGGTCACCACATCCAACCTCTGCTCGGAGATCACCCTGAGCACCGGGGTCGACCATCTGGGCAATGCGCGCACGGCTGTGTGCTGCCTGTCCTCGCTCAATATCGAGACCTGGGAGCAATGGGCCGGCGACGAACGCTTCATCGAAGATGTGATGCGCTTCCTCGACAATGTTCTGGAAGACTTCATTCAGCGGGCCCCGGACAGCATGCGCCGGGCCAAATACGCCGCCCAGCGGGAGCGCTCGGTCGGACTTGGCGTGATGGGCCTTCACAGCTTTTTCCAGAAGCATAATCTGCCGTTCGAGTCGGCTATGGCCAAGGCCTGGAACCTGAAAGTCTTCCGCCACATCAAGGAGCGGGTGGACGCGGCATCGATGGCACTGGCGATCGAGCGCGGGCCATGCCCGGACGCTGCGGACGTCGGGGTGATGGAGCGGTTCAGCCACAAGCTGGCCATCGCGCCGACAGCTTCCATCTCCATCATCTGCGGCGGCACCTCCGCCTGCATCGAGCCGATTCCGGCCAATATCTACACCCACAAGACGCTGTCTGGCTCTTTTGTGGTGCGCAACCCCTATCTGGAGCGGCTGCTGATCGAGAAGGCGAAGAACTCGGATGCCGTCTGGAACTCGATCCTGGAGCAGGGTGGTTCGGTCCAGCATCTGGACTTTCTGACCGCTGACGAAAAGGCGACCTACCGCACGGCCTTCGAGATCGACCAGCGCTGGCTACTGGAGCTCTCCGCAGATCGTACCCCCTACATCTGCCAGGCGCAGTCGTTGAACCTGTTCATCCCGGCCGACGCCGAGAAGTGGGACCTGTTGATGCTCCACTTCCGCGCCTGGGAGCTTGGCATCAAGTCGCTCTATTATCTGCGCTCAAAATCCCTCCAGCGCGCCAGCTTTGCCGGCGGCGTCGAGGCTGACAATACGCCGGAGCTGCGGCAGATCGAGGTCGAGCCGAAGGACTATGACGAATGCCTGGCCTGCCAGTAGGGGACAGGAGTTGCTTTTGCCTGTCGATGTGGTACATAAGCAGAACATAATGATGAGTCCGGCGTTGCCACCCATGCTGGTCCTGCCTGCGCTCCTGATCCTTTCAGGATGCGCACAGCAAAGCGCACAGGCAACGCAATCCGATGCGCCAGGCTTCCTTCAGGGCCTTCTGCATGGTTTCATTTTTCCGTTCGCCTGGGTTCTGTCGTTGTTCATGGATAACGTTGCGATCTATGCAGTGCCCAACAACGGCGGCTGGTATGATTTTGGGTATTTCCTCGGCGTGTGCGTCCTCGGTGTGGGCTCGCACGGCTCTAGAAAGAAGGGTTGACGACCATGCCTTTGCTTGAAGCCTCAAAGACCTACAAGCCGTTCGAATACCCCTGGGCGTTCGACTTCTGGAAGCGCCAGCAGCAGATCCACTGGATGCCGGAGGAAGTGCCGCTGGGCGAAGACTGCCGGGACTGGGCACAGAAGCTGACCCCGACCGAACGCAACCTGCTGACCCAGATTTTCCGCTTCTTCACCCAGGCCGATGTCGAAGTGCAGGACTGTTACCACGAGAATTACGGCCGCGTTTTCAAGCCGACCGAAATCAAGATGATGCTGGCAGCCTTCTCCAACATGGAGACGGTGCACATTGCTGCCTACAGCCACCTGCTGGACACCATCGGCATGCCGGAGACCGAATACGCCGCGTTCATGTCCTACAAGGAAATGAAGGACAAGCACGACTACATGGGCCAGTTCGGCGTCGACACGCCGGCAGATATCGCCCGCACGCTTGCCATGTTCGGTGGCTTCACCGAAGGGTTGCAGCTGTTCGCCAGCTTTGCCATGCTGATGAACTTCCCGCGCTTCAACAAGATGAAGGGCATGGGGCAGATCGTATCCTGGAGCGTGCGCGACGAGAGCCTGCACTGCGAGGGCATCATCAAGCTGTTCCATGCGTTCTGCGCCGAGAATGACTGCCTGACGCCGGCGCTCAAGGACGAGATCACCGACTGCTGCCAGCGTGTTGTGCGGCTGGAGGATGCCTTCATTGACCTCGCGTTTGAGATGGGGCCGGTTCCCGGCATGACGCCCACCGAGATCAAGAAGTACATCCGCTTCATTGCTGACTGGCGGCTGAAGCAATTGGGCCTGAAACCGCTCTACCTGATTGACCAGCACCCGCTGCCCTGGTTGCAACCGCTGCTGAACGGGGTGGAGCATGCCAATTTCTTCGAAACGCGGGCCACTGAATATTCCAAGGCCGCAACCCGGGGGAACTGGAGCGAAGTCTGGGGTGCCTTCGACAAGCGCCAGCAGGCCCGCCGTGACACTATAGTTGAGGAGCCAGTCGAGACAGGGATGCTCGCTGCCGAATAGCTGCATATACGATAGTCGTACGCCACGGTTTATCACAGAAACTCATTGTCTATGCCCTGTCGCAGGTCCAAGACTTGCCTAGAGATATTGCTCTGTGGGTATGGGCTATGAACTCTAAGACGCAAGAGGCAGACTCGGATAATCGTCTGCACACCGTCGTGGCGGATATTGCCGCAACTGCGGGGATTGTTGCGACGGCGATCAGCGACATTTCCGGTGGTGTGAGTGATTTGTCGCTACGGATCGGGGAAGAAGTCACCAGCCTGCGCACCATGCAGACACAGGCGACTGAGGTTGCCTCCGGTATCAGTACGGTCCGGCAAGCGGCAGCTGATGCTGAAAATCTTACAGCAACCGCGCGGCGTGAAGCTGAAGCCTCGATCACGACCCTAGCGCGGGCAGATCATACTGTGCGGGGACTGGCCGAGGTTGTGGAGGGTGTTCGTGCCGACGCCGCCCTCCTCAGCGATGCTCTAAAGAGAATCGACAGTGTTGCGGCCTCGATTGCCGGGATTGCCGCCCAGACACGCCTGCTGGCTTTGAACGCTACCATTGAGGCCGCGCGGGCGGGGGATGCGGGGAAGGGATTTGCGGTGGTCGCTGGCGAGGTGAAAGCGCTCAGCGCCTCGACCAGCGATGCGACAGACCAGATTCAGCAAACTGTCGCCGGACTTTATCAAGCTGCAGGCGGTATTCTCACACGCGCAGAAGAGGGATTGGACAAAGCAGTTTCTGCGCGCCAGGAAGCCGGCGCACTCAGCGAGGTTATGCAGCGCACCCGAACGGTCATGACGCAGATGAATGACATGACGGCTGCGATACAAAACGAAGCCAGCATGATCGATCAGCATGCCCAGAAGTTTCTCATCGGGTTGACCGGTACGGCTAGCGCTCTGGTGCGTTCAAGCGATGATCTGACTCGTGTCAGTACTCTTGTCGGTACTGTGGTTGAGCGGGCAGAGGACCTGCTGGCAATCCCGATAAATGCCGGCGTTAGGACCGTAGACACGAGCATGATCGAGCAGGTGCGGCATGATGCAGCACGGATTGCGACACTGTTCGAGTCCGCTATTGCAAACGGGGACATTCTTGAAGCCGACTTGTTCAGTCATGCCTATACGCCCATTGACGGCACCAACCCGCAGCAAGTGCTGGCGAAATTTACAGCGCTGACCGACAGGCTGCTGCCGCCAATCCAGGAAGCGGCCTTGGATATTGACGAGCGGGTGGTGTTCTGTGCTGCAGTTGATATCAACGGCTATCTGCCGACACATAATCTGAAGTTTTCCAAGCCGCATGGTCCGGACCCGGTATGGAACACCGCCCACGGCCGTAACCGTCGCATCTTCAATGACCGCGTCGGTCTGCGCGCCGGGCAAAACATCAAGCCGTTCCTGCTCCAGTCATACCGTCGGGACATGGGTGGCGTGTTCGTCGCAATGAAGGATGCCTCAGCCCCGATCTTTGTGCGGGGGCGCCACTGGGGCGGCCTGCGACTAGCCTACAAGGCTTAACATCGAAATTACAAGTTTTCCGTGGCTCAAACGAAAAGGGCCTAACCCGGCAGCAGGCCACTGACCATGAGCAGTGCGGTTTCATGGTCGACCGACTCGAGCACGTCGCTGGGGATGGTTTTCTCCTTGCTTGGTGTACTCTCAGGCTTCACCAATGGATAGCAGTCGTGGTCGCCGATAATCAGGCAAAGTTGGTTGTCCCGCAATTCCACGCGTTTTGGGGTATCCTTGGGTAAGGGAATGCCAAGACGCATGCACAACAAAATGAGCGCGGCACCCACTTCATCCTGGCTGAAGCTGCGGCGCGATGCTGTGCCGACATAAGTCAGGTGCGTTTCAAGCGCATCGTCTTTGGATTTACTGAAGCTGACGACTATCGGCTCCCCGACATGCGCTTTCAACTTCCGGTGTTTGAACACCGGGGCCAGAGCGTCGATCAGCTCATCGTTCGAGAAGAACAGGAAACGTGTTTCGGTGACCATGAGCCTGCGACATAGACAGGGGGCAATTCAGTACGCAAGAGACTCTCACTTCCGGCTGAATAGAGGGTAAACGCCGGGCGCTTTGCAGCGAATAAGCTTATACTACAGCGTTGAGCGCAATGGAGGCTGCTGGCGGCTTGACCGCATTCGGGGTCACGACGGCGCGACCGTTGTAAACCGGGTTTGGCATTTGCATGCGCTGTTGCTCTGCTGCAATGGCGGACAGCAGGCCTTCGCTAACCGTCTTGCGGCGCAGGATGCTGCGTCCGTTTTCCACAATCCGCTGTTGCAGATCGCTGAGCCGCTGCAGAACCTGCTCACGAAGGGACGCATCCGACTCGCGCAATTGCTGCGTGCCACTGCGCACCAGTTTCAGGCGTTGCTGCAACTCGCCGGCAAGCCGGGTCTTCTCGCGAATAAGTTCATGGAGGGCCCCGGCGCGCTCCAGCTCCAGGCGGTGCTCCTCAAGCTCTGTGAGACTGGCAATCTGGTCAATGAGCGACAGCAGTGCGTGGAGTTGCTGCGTCATGGTCAGGGGGACTTCCTTGGCGTGCGCAGGGGCAGGGCTCATCGTGCGGCTCCGGTTTGTGCAAGAGATGGCGGACCACGGCCGGGGGCTTTCTCCGGCGGAAGGCCCTGCAGCTTCAGAAGTTGGTCAAGTACGGCCGGGGCGAGGCCGATGCCGCCACGGCGGGCGATGGACTTGCCAACCTCATCCCCTAGCATGCTGCGGAATGTTTCCTCGGCCTGCCCAGCGCCGAAGGTTTCATTCACCGGCACCGACTCTAGCAGCACGTTGGTCAGCTGGCCGATCAGCACCGCCTCGAAGTCGCGGGCGGCATTTTTCAGCTTCTCGCGGACGCCCTGGCCTGAATAGTCCGCATTGAGCGCGACCGATCCCGTGGGTGTGGCAGGGCGCAGCGAGGCGAGAGAGAGCGCATTCATCAGAAGACCTCCACTTCAGCCTGCAAGGCACCGGCGGTCCGGAGTGCCAGCAGGATGGTAATGAGGTCGCGCGGGCCGACGCCCAGAGCGTTCAGCCCATCCACCAGATCCCGCAACGAGACTCCAGCACGCAAAAGAGCCAGTTTCTTGCCGTTGCCATCGTCGACATCAATCGAAGTACGTGGGACGACCTGAGTTGTCCCGGTCTGGGAAAGTGCGTTTGGCTGGGAAACTTGCGGGGTCTCGGTGATGCGGATGGTCAGGTTGCCCTGGGCGATCGCCACTTCGGAAATCTTGACATCGGCACCCATCACAATGGTGCCGGACGCTTCGTCGACGACAACACGGGCCGGCTGGTCGACCTTGACCGGCAACTGTTCGATATCCCCGAGCAATGCCAGCATGCCCGTCTGGTCCTCGACCGGGCGGATGAGTTGCACGGTGGTCGGGTCGATCGCCATCGCGATTTTTCCGCCCTTGGCCTCGTTGATGGCGTCAGCAATCCGGCGGGCTGTCGTGATATCCGGGTTCTTCAGGGCCAGCTTGATCCCTTGCTGGCCATTGAAGTTGAACGCGACCTCACGCTCGACGATGCCGCCGCCAGCGATCCGCGCCGCTGTGGTGACCCCGCGCGAGACGCTTTGGCCAGCACCACGCGCCTCAAAACCCGAAACGGCAACCGAGCCCTGGGCAACCGCATAGACTTCCCCGTCCAGGCCAACGAGCGGTGTTACCAGTAGCGTTCCACCTTGCAGATTTTCTGCGTCACCGATGGCCGATATCTGCACGTCAATGCGTGAGCCCTTGCGGGCAAAAGGAGGGAGGGAGGCCGTCACGGACACCGCGGCCACATTGTCCGGATCGATATTCACATCCCGGACATTGACGCCAAGCCGTTCCAGCATGGCCTTCAGCGAGGCTTCCGTGAAGGGGGCCTTGCGCACCGAATCACCGGTGCCCTTGAGGCCAACAACCAGGCCATAACCGACAAGCTGGTTTTCCCGGACGTTCTCGAAATCGACGATATCCTTGATGCGGGAGGCTGCCAGTGCGCTGGTCTGCGATGTCAGCAGCAGGAGGGCGGCAAGTATAGCCCGGCAGATCTGACCGGCTGCACAAGTCGCATAGCGTGCATATCTCGCGGATTCTCTTGACATTCGTGGCGTCCTTCTGGCGTTGGCGCGCGGTTCGGCGCGCTGTCGCCCCTAGAAATGCGAATTGCGTGCCAACTCAAGAACGGTGCCGCGTTTAGACTTCAGCAACCTTGTTCGGCGACAGTGCGGCAATGTTCATTAACAGCATCCAGCGCCCGCAACGCGCAGAGACCGAGCGCACCAAGGCCAAAGCCAGCGGCAGCGCCGGCTTTGGCGCGCTTCTTCAGACGGACAGCACGGCAGAAGCCGGCCAGGCCGCAGGTGCTGCGCCGATAGCGCCGACCGCAGGCCTTGGAGCCATGCTGGCCGCGCAGGGCGTCGAGGACCAAGCTGCCGAGCGTCAGCGTGCCACCCGTGAAGGCCATGAGATGCTTGACATGCTTGAGGCGATCCGCCGCGGGCTGGTGATGGGCACGATCCCGCGTGAACGCATGAGCACTCTTTTGGCCTATGCGCGCAGCAAACGGGGGAGTGGTGACCCGGCGCTGGACGATATCCTCGCCCAGATCGAGCTGCGAGCAATGGTCGAACTGGCAAAACTCGGCATCTCCGCCTGAATTTCCAGAGTCATTTCGTGGTCAACGGATACGCGCGCAGTTGCTAGTGCCTTAACAAACGACTATACGCGCCAAAAAACAGCAAAAAAGCGAATATATCATTGGGAGTGCGGGATAATGGCGCAAGGTGCCGACGACCTGGAGGATGGCTTGGACGTCCTGATGCCGGACTATCGCCCCAGTGATGACGAACCTTTCATGAACCCCCGCCAGCAGGAATATTTCCGGCGCAAGCTTAAGGCATGGCGGGAGGAAATTATGCGCGATGCCCGCGAAACCCTGGAGACGCTGCAGGCGGAGCCGTTGCGGGAGCCTGATATCAACGATCGCGCGTCATCCGAGACCGACTGGTCGATCGAACTGCGGACCCGTGACCGGCAGCGCAAACTCGTCTCCAAGATAGACTCGGCGTTGCGCCGGATCGAAGACGGTGAATATGGCTATTGTGAAGTGACCGGCGAGCCGATTTCCATCAGCCGCCTGGAGGCGCGCCCGATTGCCACCATGACGCTTGAGGCGCAGGAACGCCACGAGCGCATGGAGAAGGTAACCCGCGAGGATTAGAGCAACGGGCTTTAAATCCGCGTCAGCCGAGTGGCATGCTCAAAGCGGATTTAAAGCCAGAAATTGCTCTATAAACCTATAAATCTAAAGCATCTTTGCTCCTTAAATGTGACAAACCGCTCTATCCCGGATGTGGGTCACATTGAAGGCGCGCTGCTTTAACCTATCACCACGGCCAGAGGATGTCGTAGAGTTGCTGGCCGTAACGGGCTTGCTGCACGTCGGTCAGCTGGCCCTTGCCACCGTAGGCGATTCGCGCTTCGGCGATCTGGCTATGTTTCACGGTATTCTGGCGGCTGATGTCTTCCGGGCGGACGATGCCGGCGATCAGCAATTCGCGCTTCTCGAAATTCACCCGCACCTCTTGCCGGCCCTGGATGATCAGATTGCCGTTCGGCAGCACGCCGGTCACGATGGCGGCCACGGTCAGCTGGATGGCCTCGCTGCGTTGCACTTCGCCGGTGCCGGTCGACCGGCTGGCGGATGAACCGTCGATCAGCTTGCTGGGGTCGACTGCGTTCGGGAGAACTGCGGCCAGCCTGGACTCAAAGCCGAGGATGTTGGCAAGACCCGCATTTTCGCTGTTGGCGCGCGTACGTGTGGTGGTGTTGCCGAGGTCCGCGCTGTCATTGATCGCGATCTCGACCGTCAGAATATCGCCGACACTTGCTGCACGCTGGTCGCGGAAGAATGCGCGTGAACCGGTTCTGTAAAGAGAGGTTCCGCCATAGGCTGCCGCGGCTGATGGATTAACGGCGGCCAGCGGGTTGCCTTTGACCGGATCGAAAGCCGCACCTGTGGCAAGATCACCCGGCGCAACATCCACCAGAGACGGCCGACCGAGTGACGCCTCGCGGGTCGGTGCGACCGGCGCGATATTGGAGAAGCTCGGTGGCTTGCCGATGTTGGTAATGCGCTCCGGCACGCCGCAGGCGGCAAGCGCGAGCAGGCTGACAAGGCTGAGTGTGCGATAGGGAAGGGTCATGGCCTGGTCCTAGTTGAGAGCTGTAAACTGCGCCGGCAGCTTTGGCGCGGCAACCGGGGCAATGCGGATGATGCCCCCTTCGGTTATCGAGCCGTAGACGATGCGCTGCGAGACCGTGTTCTGGATGCGAATGGTATCGCCGATGCCGCCAGCCTCCATGGCGCGGCCTTGTGCAGCGACCACCATGCCGCCGTTGGCGACCACCATGGTGACGATCTCGCCGCGTTTGACCGCCTCGGGCGGCTGGACGTCGAAAGTGCGGATCGGCTGACCGGGGGACAGGTCGCGCCGGGCCTGACGGCCGACGACATCGGCGCGGCGCAGGACGGTCTGTGCCCGGTTGACCGGGATCGGCATCGGGTTGAGCTGCGCCTCGGCGATAATTTCGCCGCGACGGATGACCTCGACCGGCGTGACGCCGTCGATGGTCGCTTGGCCGGCAGGTGCTGCCAGCGCCGGTGAGGCGAGGAGGCTGAAGAGGAGAACAAATCGGATCATGAGATTTACCGGATCTGGTTGGCGGCGTTGAGCATTTCGTCGGCAGCCTGAATGACCTTCGAGTTCATGTCGTAGGCGCGCTGCGCGGTGATGAGCGACGTGATTTCACCCACCGGATTGACGTTCGATGCCTCCAGGAAGCCCTGGCGCACACTGCCGAAGCCCTGGTCACCAGGGGACCCGAGAACGGCCGCACCCGATGACGCGCTCTCAAGCAGAAGGTTCGAGCCGATGGCTTCCAGCCCCGCATCGTTCGAGAAGGTCGCAAGCTGGAGCTGGCCGACGGTTTGCGGCTGAGTCTGGCCGTCGATCTTGACCTGAACCAACCCGGTCTGGCTGATGGTGACATCGACAGCATTGTTCGGGATATTGATGCCCGGCTGGACCTGATAGCCCTCGGCAGTGACCAGAAGGCCCTGGTCCGAGATCTGGAAGGCACCGGCGCGGCTGTAGGCATCCTGTCCGTTCGGGAGCTGCACCTGGAAGTAGCCACGGCCATCGATGGCGATATCGTATCGGTTGCCGGTATCGGTCAGGCTGCCCTGCTGGCTGATCCGGTACACACCGGCAGCACGCACACCGACACCGATCTGGATGCCGCTGGCTCTGCGGGTGTCTGATCCCGAAGTCTGGGAGCCGACACGCTCGACCGTCTGGTACAGCAGGTCCTGGAATTCGGCGCGCGAACGCTTGAACCCGGTGGTGTTCAGGTTGGCGATGTTGTTGGAGATGACCTCGACGTTCAGTTGCTGTGCCAGCATGCCGGTCGCGGCGGTATTCAGTGCGCCCATGGTTCAGGTCCTCTGCTATTGAATGCGGGAAAGGCGATCGAGCGCGCGGCGGCGCAGCTCGTCGTAGCGGTCGATCATGCTGTTCGCGCTCTGGTAGGTGCGCACAACTTCCATCATCTCGACGATTTCGGCGACTGGATGCACGTTGGAGCTTTCGTAGGCTCCGCTCTGCACGGCCTGGGTTCCGGCCGGAATGGGCTCGGCACCGGGGCCTTCCATCAGGCTGCCACCAAGATTACGCAATTGGCTCAGGTCATTGAAGCGCACGAGTTGCAGCCGGCCGCGCGGGCCGTTGACGTTGGCGAGGGAGCCGTCCTTGGCGATTTCAAGCGGGTTGTCGTCTGCGGTCAACGCGATTTCGCTGCCGTTGGCGTCCAGAACCCGCTGGCCAGCCGAGGTCACCAGAAATCCATCCTCCGAACGGCGCAGGTGGCCATTGCGGGTGTAGGCGGTGTCACCGCTCGGCAGACGCACACTCAGAAATGTGTTGTCCGCGAGCGCAATATCGAGCGGGTTGCCGGTCGGCACAATTTGCCCGGAGGAGAAGTTGCGACCTGTGCCACGGTCGAGCACAAAACTTATGGAGTTAGCCGAGCGCGCATTTTCGCTTTCCAGCCGCTGAAGGTAGGAGGCAAAAATCGGCGCTTCTTCCTTGAAGCCCGCGGTGTCCGCGTTCGCAATGTTGTTCGCGATCACATCCATCCGACGACGCAGGGCCATCTGGGCGGAGAGCGCGACGTAATTCAGGTTTTCCATTCTGAACGTCTTCCTGATTACCCTGCCAAGGACTGTCCCCGTTTCAGGGCGGTCCGAGCAACACTGAGCAAAGGGCATGCCATGTGCAGCCTGCCGCGGTTTTCCGGGATTTTTTGCTGGATGCCGGCTCTGTAGGGCGTCTGCCGCGCAGAAGTTGCCGGGCAAGATGCGCCGGCTGGCGAATAAACCGCCCAATCAAGCTCTTGTTAACCGATTGCGCTTACTTTTCATCAAGACGGCGCTCGCATGTGGCGCGATTCAGTAAGCTGATAAGAGTGATCATGGCCAAGAAGCCCAAACCTGCTGAGGACCCTGTGGATGAGGGCGAAGGCCCGCCGCGTAAAAAATGGTCCGGCAAGCGCATCGTGTTCATCGTCGTGCCGGCTCTGGTGGTGCTGATCGCGGGAGGTGTTGCGGCCAGCATGTTCCTGGGGGGTGACGAGGACGCCAGCGCGGAGAGTGACGGCAAGGACGCTCACGGCAAGAAAAGTGACAGCGGCCATGGTGAGTCGGCTGCTGCCGACGATGGCCATGGCGACAAGAAGGGCGACAAGAAAAAAGCGTCGTCTGGTCATGGCGGCGGCGAGGGCGGCGAGGGATCGGCGACCTATATCGACCTGCCGGAATTTCTGGTGAACCTACGCACAACCGGGTCTCGGGCCTCCTTCCTGAAGTTGGCTATCTCGCTTGAAGTCTCGAACCCTGAGGAAGCCGCTGAGATCGAAGCGCAGATGCCGCGCGTGATCGACGGCTTCCAGACCTACCTGCGCGAACTGCGGGTCGAGGATCTTTCGGGGTCTGCCGGCCTGTTCCGCCTCAAGGAGGAACTGCTGCGCCGTATTAACGTGACACTCGCACCGGCCAAGGTCGACGATGTGCTGTTCAAGGAAATGCTGATCCAATGATGCCGCCTGAAGACGAAGATCTGGCAGCCGAATGGGGTGCCATGGCGGATGGCGGCGGCGGCGACGTCACCGACGAATGGGAGCGCATGGCCAGCGACGACAGCTTCGGCGCAGTGCCGGGCCGGGTGCTGGACCAGGACGAGATCGACAGTCTGCTCGGCTTTGACGGCGACTCCGATGAAGGGGCGCGCACCGGTATTCAGGCTATCATCAATTCCAGCCTGGTGTCCTACGAACGTCTGCCGATGCTGGATGTGATCTTCGACCGCCTGGTGCGGTTGATGACGACCAGCCTGCGCAACTTCACCTCCGACAATATCGAGGTCAGCCTCGACAATATCACGTCCGTACGGTTCGGCGACTATCTGAACTCGGTGCCGCTTCCGGCGATGATGGGCGTGTTCAAGGCCGTCGAGTGGGATAATCACGGCCTGCTGACCGTCGATTCCAGCCTCATCTACTCCATCGTGGACGTACTGCTCGGTGGCCGCCGCGGTACGGCGGCGATGCGGATCGAGGGCCGACCCTACACCACCATCGAGACGACGTTGGTGGAGCGGATGATCGAGGTGATCCTCAAGGATCTGGCGGTAGCGTTCGAGCCGTTGTCGCCGGTGCTGTTCCAGTTCGATCGTATCGAGACCAATCCGCGGTTCGCCTCGATTGCCCGCCCGACCAACGCCGCCGTGCTCATCAAGTTGCGCGTCGACATGGAAGATCGTGGCGGCAGGCTCGAGCTGCTATACCCCTATGCAACCCTGGAGCCGATCCGTGAGCTGCTGCTGCAACGGTTCATGGGGGAGAAGTTCGGCCGCGACAGCATCTGGGAAACCCACCTGGCCAATGAGCTCTGGCGCACCGAAATCCAGCTAGATGCCGTACTCGATGAGCAGATGATGACGCTGGGTGAGGTGCGACGCTTTCAGGTGGGGCAGACGCTGCTGTTCAACGCAACGACGCGCAATCTGGTCGAGCTGCGTTGCGCCGACATTCCGTTGATCAGCGGTCGGCTCGGGCGTGCCGGCAACAACATCGCAATCTCGGTCGAGCACAGCTCGGCCATGGCTCGGAGTACGGCTTCATGATGTGGACATTGCTGGCCGACGGGCTGGTCGCAGCACTGTTGATCACGGCCATCATCGTCGGGATCAGGCTGGATCGTCGCCTGGATGTGCTGCGCTCCGGCCGCGCTGAGATGGCGGCCCTCATCAAGGCGCTGAATATCGCCTGCGAGCGTGCAGAACTGAGCGTCGCGCAACTGCGCGCGGCGGTAAAAGAGGGCGAGGATTCGCTGAACCAGCCGCTCGGCAACGCCAGGGCGCTGCGCGATGAGCTCAGCATCATGATCGAATCCGGTGACCGGCTGGCCTCGCGTCTGGAGCAGGCCGCCAGCAACACCCGCATTCTTGCGCCACGCACCGGTGTCCGCACCGAGGCGGCGCGTGATACCGTGACAACCAGCGAAGCGCCGCTGCTCAAGGCGCTGAAGGGGCTGCGCTGATGAGGACCACGGACAAGACTGTAACGCCGCCACGCCGCGTGGAAGTCCGGGCGTCTCCGCCGAAGCAGGCCTCGCGCAAGCCCATTGACCTGCGTCTCCTGCCGATCGGGCTCGCCGTGCTGGGGCTCGCATTTGCCGGTCGCTCCTACCTGATGATGCAGGATGCCGGTGTCTTGATCGCGTCCGCACGTGCTGCAGATACCAAACCCGCCACCAAACCCGCTGCCAAGCCTGCTGCCCCCAAAGCACCCGCAGCAGTACCGGCGACAAAACCGGAAAGCCGGACCGAGGCGCAGATCGAGCAGGAAATCGCCGCCAAGGCGCAGAAGAAGCCTCCGGCGACCGGCGAGGACCCGGTCCTGCGCCAACGCCTACTTGAGGCAACCGAAAAGCGGCTCGACGGCAAGCTCGGCGAGCTCAAAGGCCTGGAAGGGAACCTCAAGCGCCTCACCGGTGAGCGCCAGGAGCAGGCGGACAAACAGTTCGCATCGCTCGTCAAAGTCTACGAGACGATGAAGGCGAAAGATGCCGCGCGAATCTTCGAGCGTCTCGATCTCAAGGTACAGCAGGCGGTGGCCAGCAAGATGAAAGAGCAGAAAATGGCGGCGATTCTGGCCGCTATGGACCCGGATAAGGCCAAAACGCTCACAATGGAGCTCGCCAGCGCCAGTATTGTGGCGGAGTGAACGGCCCTTAACGACAATTTTACGACCGGCTGTCTACTTTTGCCGGGAATACAGTTTCCGGCAGATTTGCACGCCGGACCGACCTTCTGGAGTGAATCACCATGGCTGTGAAACAAGCGACCGATATCAGCACCCGACTGGCGAGCCTGCATACCGACAGCACGCGCACAGTGCCGGTCCGTGATATTGCCGAAATCGTGTCGTCGATGGTAACCTCGATGCAGGGCGAGCTCGAGATGGCGGCGCTCAAGATCGGCTCCGAACTGAAGGACCTGATCGACTTCATTCATACGGCGAAAGCGGAAATCGCCTCGATCCGTCCGAACTCGCTCTCGAAGCGCGACCTGCCGGGTGCCGCAGACGAACTCGATGCGATCGTGCAACATACCGAGGCGGCTGCCGGTGCCATCATGGACTGCGCTGACGAGGTCACCACCATCGCCGGAACCGTGGACGGTGATATGAGCGAAAAGCTGACCGACATCGCCACCAAAATCTACGAGGCCTCCTCGTTCCAGGATATCACCGGCCAGCGCGTGACCAAGGTCGTGCGTGTGCTGAAGCATATCGAGGAAAAGCTGGCCTCGCTCGCGGCTGCCGTCGGCGACAATCATGTCGCCGAGAAGGAAGTCCAGCGTGACGAGACCGGCGACATTGTCAATCATCGCGACCTGCTGAACGGGCCGGCTCTCGAGGGTGATGGCAACGCCCAGGACGATATCGACGCGCTGCTCGCCAGCTTCGACTGATGATGGCCACCCATGCGCGCTGCAGGCGGCCAGGATTCGACCTTAGCGCTCATGGGCACCCTGTTCCTGACGCTGAGCGCCTTTGTCGCGGTGCTCTCGGCAATCAAGCCGCCTGAGACAGCACCCGCGCCGCTATCGGCTGAGGCGCAGATATTGCAAACGTTCGTGCGCGCAGGCCTCGGCAACCCCAGGGACGGCAATAGCGTGAGCCTCAATTCGACACTCTACGAGCCATCAAGCGCCGGTATTACCGCAGAAGGGGCGCGTGCCTTCGCGATGGCCGCCGCCATTCTGCCGAAGCTGCAGCCTGGCCAGACCTTGCAGATGACGCTGCGCGCGGATGCACCCATGGACGTTCTTGCCCTGCGGCTGGAGGCGCTTGCGCAAATGATGGCGGATGTACCGCCCACTTGGCGCGCAGTAATGGACCCGCAGGCGCAGCAGCCAGCGCTGTCGATTGTGCGGGGAGGCTGACTTATGGCTGTATCCCTGCCGCAGTCTGCGAGCTGGACGGTCACGTTTGCGGATCTGATGGCGAATTTTCTCTGCCTTATGCTGCTTAACCTTGCGTTGAACCACACCCCCCCCAAGGATATTGCGCCGGCGCTGGAGCAGTTTCGCGCCGGTTTTCGCGCCACGCCCGCAGCCGCTCCGGCACTCACCGTGGCTGTGACCGAGAGTGGCGGTTACTGGCGCGCCTGGCTGTCGCGTCGTCTGGCCGATGTGCCCTCGCGTGACGTCATGAGCCTTGCCGACGATGCACCCCGCCTGATGCTCGATGCGGCCTCAGCGGGAGAGCGCACCGTGCAGCGGGACCTCGCCCTGCAGCTCTCGGGCGCAGACAAGCCGATTTCTGTCATTGCCTCTCCGGAGACGATCACAGCGGCGGCAGCACTGCATGAAATACTGGCGGCCCAGAACATCGGCCCACCGGTGCGCCTGATACTTGATGCTCAGGCGCAGGGACTTGCGGTGGAGATTGAGCCTTGAGCCCCCGCCTGCTTCAACAGACCCTGTTTCTGCTCGTGCTGCTGTTCGCGATGATGTTCTCCTCGCTGGTCGTGCAGGCAGCGGATGTGAAGGTGCGCGGTGGCGAGCATCCGACCTATTCGCGGGTGGTATTTGAACTCGATAAACCGGCTGGCTATAGCGCCAGCGTTACTGGTGGCCGAATCGCTCTGGTCATCCAGCGCGATGTGGTCATCAACCCGGCAGCGCTGAATAGCCTCGGCATAAAACGGGTCAGTGACTTCAAGGTAACCCGCCAGCGCCAGTCGACGCAGGTTAGCTGGAAGGTCCCGGACGGAGCCGGCATCAAACACTACAGCGACGGGGCGACCCTTGTGGTTGATACCGTTGATGGCACGGGCCCGAAGGTGCAGGAGATCGCGCCCGCCGCCGCAAAGGATGACTACACCGAGCAACAGATAGGGGCGCTCAAGAAGCTCGCGAGCACTCCGCCGCCGCCCAAGCCCGTACCACCCAGAGCCGTCGATACCAGCAAACCGGTTGTCGCCAGAGCGCTGGATGCCGTGCAATCCGTGCGCGACCAGCGTGCGGCCCTGACAGTTGCAGTTGGCCCATTGCCGGGGGGCGGCGTGCAGCTGGCCTATCGGTTCCCGGGGCGGGTTGCCGCCGCGGCCATCCAGCGCGGCTCCACGCTTCAGGTGGCGTTCGCCGGCAACCGCCTGCTCAGCCATCCACCGATTGAAAAGGCGACCGGCGACCGGTTGCGCAGTGTTGAGCAGCGGGCAATTGCCGGTCACGATCTGCTGACCTTTGTGGTGCGGCCGGGTCAGTTCGTCGGGTTTCGCCGGGATGAGAACAGCTGGCTGCTAACAATCAAGGATACCGAGGTCTTGCCGCGGGAGAGCCTGACGCTCGACCGTCAGGCCGACGACGTAGGCGGCACAAGGATATTTGCCAAACTGCCGGAGCCGAGCGAGGGTTTTGTCCTGGATGAACCGGGCACCGGCAAGCGGCTGATGATCGTGCCGACAACAGCTGCCAGCCGGGGCATGCTGTCGGCCATACCCAAACCGGGCGGCAGCTTCCTGCCGACCATCCAGGGGTTGGCCTATGCGTTTGCCGGAGATCGGCCGCAAACCCTGCGCTACCCGAACGGGATTGCATTCCTGGGGATTGAGCGCAAAACGCCGGCGGATGCGGTGCGCAACGCACGCAAGACTGTCGATGGCAGCCTGCACACGGATCGTCTGGTCGATCTGACCACATGGGCAAAGCTTGGCAGCAAAACCCCGCACGAACGCAAGATCGAGCTGCTGTATGCGCTGAGCATGGCGGGTGAGGCCGAGCGGCAGGCCCGGCGCTGGGATCTGGCACGCTTTTATCTGGGTCAACGGCTGCCGCAAGATGCCATCGGCGTGCTGGAGGCCATGGTCCGCACCGAATCCGATTTGCTGAATGCGCCGACGTTCCGGGCCGTACGCGGTGTTGCACGTCTGATGGCGCATGATATTCCCGGTGCCCTTGATGACCTTGACCGGCCGCTGCTCGATGAGGAACCGGACCTCTGGCTCTGGCGTACGCTGGCGACCGAGGCGGCCAAACGTCCGGCGGATGCCGTGAAAGCCTATGCTGCAGGGGTTGATGTGCTGTCCTCCTTTGCGCCGGGCGACCAGGCAGAATTCCAGCTGGCGGCCATCCGCGCGGACCTCGCCCAGGGGACAGACGCGATGGCGCGCAAGATTATCGAGGACCTGCCGGCAAACGGTTTGAGCCAGGATCAACGCACCGAAATCGCCTACTGGCGCGGCAAGCTTGCCGAGCGGTCCGGCAACGCTGCGGGTGCTGCTGCATCTTACGCCAAGGCGATTACCTTCGGTGGCCGCGAGTACGGCGTGCACGCAAGCTATGCCCAGATCGTCGATGATCTGAACCGCAAGGCAGTGACGGTAAAACAGGCGATCGACCGGCTGGAGCGCTTGCGCTTTGCCTGGCGGGGTGATGACCTGGAACTGAAGCTGCTCGACACCTTGTCAAGACTCTACGAGACGGACGGCGACTACCGGCAGGCGCTGAACCTGATGAAGCAGGCGGTGGGTTATTTTCCGCCCAGTGATACCACCCAGACCATTGGCACACGGCTCGATGGTTTGTTCAGGCGACTGTTCCTAGACGGGGAGGCAGACAAGTTGCCGCCGGCGCGGGCGGTGGCGCTGTTTTACGATTACCGGGACCTGACGCCGCTGGGGCCGGATGGCGACTCGATGATCCGCCGGCTGGTGGAGCGACTGGTGAGCGTCAACCTGCTCGACCGGGCGGCAGGTCTGCTCGACCACCAGGTGCGCTTCCGTCTGGAAGGGGTGCCGCAAGCGATGGTCGCCGGGCGGCTCGGGATGATTCACATCCTCAACAACATGCCCGACAAGGCACTGACCGTGATCCGCGCCACCCGTCAGGACAATCTGCCGGCCGACGTCCGCACAGAGCGCAATCGTATCGAGGCTCAGGCGCTGATCAATCTGGCACGCGCAGACGAGGCCGAAGTCGTGCTCGACAGTGACGCCAGCCGGCCTGCAGACCTGCTGCGTGCGGACATCTTCTGGCAAGGCAAGCGCTGGGACGATCTGGTACCGGTCCTGACCCGCCTGGTCGAGGCACCGGGTGCTGCTTTTGACAGCGACTCCAAGCGACTCGTCCTCCGGGCAGCGGTGGCCCAGACCATGCGCGGAGACGAGGCGGCACTGGTGGCACTGCGGGCGAAATTCCGCAGCCGCATGGCAGGGGACAACCTTGGTGCAGCGTTCGACATCATCACCGCGCCGACGCCGGACCCCAATGCCGTGAACAGCCTCAGCGAGACCCTGAAGGCCGTCGACTCGATCAATGCGACTATTGCCGGCTATCGCGAGGCCTTCCGTCAGGTGCCGCCAACTGCCCAGCGTGCAGCACAGGCGGCGCAGCCCGCGGGCCGGAGCGCGAGTTAGAACGGTTTTCTATCTGATGGAATCGTCATTGCGCGCCGCACGCGCGGCAGCCGCTAGAGCCTTTCCGTTTTTGATTGAACCAGGGGTACAATCAAGAAACGACAAGAAAGGCTCCAGACATAAGAATAGACCCTTTTTATCCGACCTTTGATGCCATCACGATGTGATTCC
>CAYOMD010000007.1:0-84723 GCA_964404985.1 uncultured Sphingomonadaceae bacterium | reverse complement strand
CTAGTGCCAGACCGGGGGGGCGGAAAGCACTATTGCATGAACAGCAGCCAGACGGCCCAGGTGGCGACAGCGAGGAAGGGGCCGAACGGCAGGGCGTCCTGCGCGCGCAGGCTGTGGCCGCGCAGGTGCTGCACCAGAACAAACCCGAGGGCCAGCAGGGTTGCCCCCAGCAGCACCTGCGGCAGCGCTTGCCAACCCAGCCATGCCCCGCTGGCGGCAAACAGCCGCGGGTCACCATCGCCCAACCCGTCGCGGCCGCGCAGACGCCGGTACAGGAACGCCACCAGCCAGAGCGCACCGAACCCGGCAGCAGCCCCGATGAGATGATCCAGCCACATGTCCGGCGTGCGCCAGCCGCTGACGAGCAGGCCAAGCGCAATCAGCGGCAGGGTGAGACTGTCCGGCAGCAGCATGTGCTCGGCGTCAATGAGGGCGATCAACAGCAGCCACCAGCCCAGAACCGCCGTGGCCAGTGCCAGCGGACCAGCCGTCAGCAGCGCCGACAGCAGACCGATCACAAGGCAGGCGATCTCCAGCAGCGGGTAGCGCTTCGGGATGGCGCTGGCGCAAGTCCGGCAGCGACCGCGATGCAGCAGATAGCCAAACAGCGGGATCAGTTCGCGCGGGCTCAGGGGCCGGGCGCAGGACTGGCAGGCCGAACGCCCCAGGACGAACGGTTGGGCGACGGGTGCGCGCAAGGACACCAGCCCGACAAAGCTGCCGACAAACGGCCCGGCCAGAATGGCGTAAACGCTCCAGAGGTCCAGCATGCGTTAAGCCTAAAGTCTTGCGCCTCCGTCCGCCACTGAATTGCAAGCACTGAGCGCGCAACGGACTTGCGCCAGCCCGTGCGCACGCTTAACGCAACAGTTCAAGGATAGAGATGGCGCGCAAGCCTTATAGTTCGCAACGCAAAACCGCAAAATCGACGCCAAGGCGGCGCTCGGTCCCGGCGACTGTTGCCCTTCGCACAGCCCAGGTCCTGCTCGGGCTGGTGGCTGCGGGTGCGGTGGCGCTGGCGGTTGTGGTCGCGCTTACGGTTGGCACGCTGCCGAGTTTCGAGACGCTGGTCAAAACGCCGCGCGGCCAACTGGTGACCGTGCGCGGGGTCGACGGCACGGTGATTGCGACGGTTGGCCCGGCTTACGGCGAGTGGATCCCCGGCGCGCGGCTGCCGCAGACCATCAAGGATGCGATGGTCGCCATTGAGGACCGGCGTTTCTACAATCACATCGGTGTCGATCCGCAGGGCGTTGCCCGCGCCATGCGCGTCAACATGGCGGCAGGCCGCTTCGTTCAGGGCGGGTCGACCATCACCCAGCAGGTGGTCAAGAACGTCTTCCTGACCTCCGAGCGCACGTTCGGCCGCAAGGCGCGCGAGCTGGTCATGGCGCTGGCGCTGGAGTGGAAGTTCAGCAAGGCGCAGATTCTCGAGCTTTACCTGAACCGGGTCTATTTTGGCGGTGGCGCGTATGGCGTCGATGCCGCGTCGCGCCGCTTCTTCGGGCATTCCGCGCGCACGCTCAGCCTGGCGGAGGCGGCGATCATCGCCGGGCTGGTCAAGGCGCCCAGCCGCTATGCCCCGACCACCGATGGCGAGCAGGCGCGCAGCCGCGCCAGGCTGGTGCTGGCGGCCATGGTCGATACGGGCCGTATCGCGCCGAATGATGCCGAGAACGCCGGTCTGTCGCGCTTGCGCTTCGTCAAGCCGCCGGGTCAGAACAGCGTGCGCTACTTCACGGACTGGGCGCTGGCACAACTGGAAACGCTGACCGACGAGACGGTCGAGCCGCTGGATGTGGAGACCACGCTGGACCTGCGTATGCAGCGCGCTGCCGAGCAGGCGATCCGCGCGCAGGCACCGGAGGGGGCGCAGGGCGCGCTGGTGGCGCTCAACCACGACGGCGCGGTGCGTGCCATGATCGGCGGGCGGGACTATGTCAGCAGCACCTACAATCGTGCGGTGATCTCGGCACGCCAGCCCGGTTCCTCCTTCAAGCTGTTCGTGTACCTCGCCGCATTGGAGAACGGGGTATCGCCAGACGACCTGATCGAGGATTCGCCGGTCACGATAGACGGCTGGTCCCCGCGGAACGACAACCGCCGCTACATCGGCGAGGTCAGCGTGCGCGATGCCTTTGCCAAATCGATCAACACGGTGGCGGTCAAGCTTGCCGACGAGGTCGGCTTCAACGCGGTGGCCGACATGGCGCGCCGCTTTGGCATCAGCACGAAGATTTCCCGCCTGCCGGCCATGGCGCTCGGCGCATCGGAGGTCAAACTGATCGACTTGACGGCAGCCTATGCCAGCGTCGCGGCCGGCGGGGTCGAGGTGCGGCCCTATGCCATCACCCGCGTCAGCACCGCCTCCGGCCGGGTCGTCTACCGGCACGAAGCGCGGGTGCCGCGCCAACTGGTTGCACCGGAAGTCGCCGCGAGCATGACCCGGCTGATGGAGGGGGCGGTGGCGACCGGCACCGGCCGCGCCGCCCAGATCGGGCGTCCGGTGGCCGGCAAAACCGGGACCACCACCTCCAATAAGGATGGCTGGTTCATGGGGTTCACCGCCGACCTGACGGCGGGCGTCTGGATCGGCCGCGATGATGCCCGGGTTGTGCCGGGGCTGGCCGGTGGCCGCACGCCCGCGCGCGCCTGGGCCGCCTTCATGCAGCAGGCAACCGCCGGGCAGCCGGCCACGCCGCTCTATGCCGATGCGCAATTGGAGGAATTGTCCCCGGAGGAGGAGGCTTATGGCTATTCTCCCGAGGCGGAGATCCCAGCGGACGATCCACAGGCGCTGGATGCCGACCCGGAGACGGCAACACTGGAGGGCGAACCCGCGCCCGAGCCGCAGATCAACGATGCCTGGCTGGACGGGGTTTTGCAGTCATCGCCCAATCCCCAGCAATAGCGCCCCTTGCTGTTTGAGCCAGGCACGCGGCTCTGTGACCGGCGCGCCGTAAAGCTGTTCTGTCAGCGCCCAGAAGGCAGGGGAGTGGTTCATATGCCGGAGGTGCGCGACTTCGTGGGCGACCACGTAGCGGCGCACCCGGTCCGGTGCGAGAATAAGCCGCCAGGACAGGCGGATCACACCGCGACTGGTGCAACTGCCCCAGCGCGAGACCGTATCACCCGTGACAACCCGCACATCGTTGTGCCCTAGGCTGGCGGCGGATTCAGTGACTTCTGCCCCCAGCACGCGGCGCGCCTCCAGCCGCAGCCAGCGCAGCAGGCGGTCCTTCGCCGTGACGGGTGGGCCATGGACGGTCAAGGTCTCGTTCTCGGCGGTAATGCCACGTTTGCCCGAATCGCCGAGCACGATGCCATGCGGTACGCCGCGGTAGGGAATGGTTGATCCCGGGGCAAAGTGCATCGGCGCGGGAAAGTTTTGGGCGCGCCCGGTAATCCAGCCGCGATTGCTCTCAAGAAAGGCCTGGGCGGCGGTCAGGTTCGCGCGCAGCGGCAGGGTGAGGCGAAACTCGCGGCGTACCGGGTCCGCGATCAGCCGCAGCTGCCGGGCATTGGCGCGGCGGATCAGCCGCACCGGCACGGCGCCCGCCTCGCAGGTGACGGTCAACGTCTGGGTCAAAGTGGCGTATCGAGGATAAAATCCTCCAGATCGCCGACGTCGGACTCGGAGAGCACGCGGCCAGCCACCGTAGCGCCGGCCTTGCGCGGGCTATCCGGGTCCCCGGTCACCAGCGGGTGCCACTCCGGCAGTGCCTGCCCGAGCGCCAGACGACGATAGGCGCAGCTCTCCGGCAGCCAGTCCATGGTGCGGGCGAGCTTGGGCGTCAGCACGATGCAATCCGGCACCAGCGTTTTGCGGTTGGCATAGTCGGCGCAGCGTGCCGTGCGGCGGTTCAGCAACCGGCAGCAGACGTTGGTGGGGAAGACGTCTCCCGTTACCTCATCTTCAAGCTTGTGGACGCAGCATTTGCCGCAGCCATCGCATAACGACTCCCACTCGGTCCTGGACATCTGATCGAGCGATTTGCGCACCCAGAACCGGTCGTTGGTCATTGGACCTGCTCTTTCAAGGTGGTCGCCATCGCCTGCGCCATGGTGCCGGAACCGAAGACCGTGAGGTAGTCGCCGTTCGGAGCCATCAGGTAGGTCACGGAGGTATGATCCATCAGATACTCGCTCGATCCTTCATCCTGCCGCTTCTGGGCGAACACGCGGTAGGTTTTTTTAGCGGCCTCGATCTGCGCCGGTGTTCCGGTAAGGCCGACAAAACGGGGCCCGAAGGCATTTACATAGGCCTTCATGACGTCGGGTGTATCGCGTTCCGGGTCGACGGTGATGAACAGCGGATGAATCTTCTCCAATATAGCGGGGGCCTCCTCCTCAAGGATTTTGAGGGCGGCCGCATTGCGCTGCAAGTCGATGGGGCAGACATCCGGGCAGAACGTGTAGCCAAAGTAGACCAGCAGATATTTGCCGGGCCAGCTTTGCTCCGTGCGCGGTGTGCCATCCTGATCGATCAGCGCGAACGGGCCGCCGACCAGTGCCTTGCCGCTACCAGAACTGTCCGTCTTGCCGCCGCTTCCACAGGCGGCCAGCGCGAGAAGTGACACTGCTATCAGTGATCGGCGCGTCAGGCTGTTCCCCATTGCGCGAAAACGCCTATATCGGCTGGTACTGCCTGCTAAGCGAGTGTCTGAATCCATGAAAATTCCCTTTGCCCGTCTGGTCCTGCTGATGAGCCTGTGTCTGGCGGCACCGGTGCTGGCGCAGTCTGCCCGATATGAACTGATTGAGGCGGTGCGCAAGTCCGATGCGCCAACAGCGGTGCAGCTTCTTGCCACATCCGGCGGCCGGCTGGCCGACCGCCTGGACCCGGATACCGGGGAGGCCGCACTTCATATCGTGGTAAAACGGGAGGATCTGGGCTGGCTCGCCTTGTTGCTGCGTTACGAGGCGGATCCGAACGTCGAGGACAGGGACGGTAATACCCCGCTTATCTACTGCGCAATCGGCGACTTTACCGATGGGGTGCGGGTGCTGGTCGGCAAAGGGGCCAAGGTCGATGCGCAGAACCGGGCCGGCGAGACGGCACTCATCAAGGCCGTGCGCGCCCGCAACGTCGCCATGGTCCGGCTGCTGCTCTCTCTGGGGGCAGATCCCAAGCTGCAGGATAACGCCAGCGGCTACTCCGCCCTCGACTATGCGCGGCAAGACCGTCGCGCCGGAATGATCCTGCGGCTGCTGGAGGCCCCGGTCGTGAAGGACGCGGCGGACACAAAGGCCGGCACCTCAGTCCAGCCGCCGCAACCCTGATGACAGCCAGGATGAGCGAGGTCAGTCCGGTCGAGCTTGGCCTGCCGGGGGTCCATGTCCGGACGGTCACGGCGTTGCGCTGGATTGCGGTTGGCGGTCAGTCGCTTACGCTTGGCGTGGTTGCCACGTATTTTGACTATACGATCCCCTGGCTGCCGGTCGGCCTGGCGCTTCTGGCCTCGGTGCTGATGAACCTGATGCTCACGTTCGGGTATCGCAGCAGCGCACATATGACTGGCCCGCAGGCAGCACTCCAGTTTGCCTTCGACCTGACCCAGCTGTCTGCCCTGCTGTTCCTGACCGGCGGGGTCGCCAACCCCTTCTCGGTGCTAATTCTCGTGCCGGTCACCATCTCGGCCACCCTGCTCTCGCTACGCTCTACCATTGCGCTCTCTGGTCTGGCGGCGCTCAGTCTGGTGGTGCTGTGGCGCTGGTCCTTGCCGCTGCCCTGGAGCGGGGCCCAACCGCTGCCGGAGATTTACCGGTTCGGCGTGTGGACGGCGCTGATGCTGGCGATGATGTTCCTGACCGCCTACGCCTGGCTGGTGACTGCACAGGCCCGTCTGCGGCAGAAAGCGCTGGTGGCAACCCAGACGGCACTGGCGCGGGAGCAGAAGCTGGCAGCACTCGGCTCGCTGGCGGCGGCGGCCGCGCATGAACTGGGCGGGCCGCTTGGCACCATAACGCTCATCGCCAAGGACCTTAAGGACCAACTGGGCAATGACCCCGATTTCGGTGCTGACCTGACCTTGCTGAACGAAGAGGCGACCCGCTGTCGCAATATCCTGGTGACCATCGCCCAGCGCGCAGAGGCGGACGAAGTGTTTCAGCATCTGCCGCTGGAGGCCATCATGCGGGAGGTCGTTCGCCCGTTCGAGGCACGCGGCGCGACGATCCGCCTCACGCGCGCCGGGCCGCAGGGCGTGCAGCCCGTGTGGACCGCCCGGCGGCCGGAATTGCTGCATGGCCTGAGCAACTTCGTGGCCAATGCGGTGCGACATACCACCACAGCCGTGGAGATCGACATCCGCGAAAGCCGCGACACCGTATGGATGAGCATCGCAGATGATGGTCCCGGGTTCAGTAGTGCACTGTTACCCAAACTGGGCGAGCCGGATCTTGGGCCGCATCTCTCGGAAGCCGGTGGCACGGGTTTGGGCATTTTTATTGCCGTCACCTTGCTGGAGCGGACAGGAGCACGCCTGCGCTTCTCCAATCGGGAACAGGGGGGTGCCAGTGTTGAGGTCAGCTGGCGGCGCGCTCAGGTCGACGTCGGCAGAAAAGGCAGCATCTCGGCGAACGCATCTGTGCCGACGCAGGTGTGATGAAACGGAAACGGTAAAGGACTGGCGCATGAATCAGATGATCCAGAACATGGACGCCATGACAGAGCAAGCGACTGCAGTGTCACAGCGCGACCTGTTGTTGGTGGACGACGACAACGCCTTCCGGCAGCGGCTGGCCCTGACGCTGGAGCGTCGTGGCTTTACGGTTCGAGCGGCGGCCTCACTGCTGGAGGCGCGCCGGCTGTTGGCCGACTACCGTCCGGGCTATGCGGTGCTAGACATGCGGCTTGAGGACGGCAACGGCCTCGAGTTTGTGGCGGAACTGCGCCAGATCGTCCCCGATGTCCGCGCGATCATCCTCACCGGCTACGGTAACCTGGCCACTGCTGTCGCCTCGATCAAGACCGGGGCAATCGACTACCTCTCAAAGCCGGCCGATCCGGAGGCGATCGTGCGCGCCTTGCTGGAGTCGGGCGATTCGATCCCGGAAGTGCCCGACGAGCCGATGTCCGCTGACCGCGTGCGCTGGGAGCATATCCAGCGGATCTACGAGCAATGCGGCCGCAACGTCTCGGAAACCGCGCGCCAGCTCAAGATGCACCGGCGCACGCTGCAACGCATCCTTGCCAAGCGCTCGCCGCGTTAAGCGCCAGGACCACGGAATTTCATAGTGAACGGCGATAGTCTGCTGGCATCGCCCGGACAAATCGAATAAGCCGTTCGCGCCTGCGGTATGATCGCCTGGCAAAATTCACGGGGCAGGCGTGGACGGGCTGAAGCGCATCAATCAGGGCATGATTGCCAAGGTTCTCGAGATGATCGCCCGGGTGTCCGAGCGTATCATCTTCGTGCCGGTGTTCGCCTATCTGATGACGGATGTCGCCTTTCAGGACTGGGCGATCCTCATTTCGATCAACACCTTCCTCGCCGTGTTCGATTTCGGCATGCGGCAGGTGTTCGGCAATCACCTGCGCGACATGTGGGTGAAAGGCGAGCTGGCGGCGCAGCAGAGCTATTTCAAGGCCGTCGTCCTGCTGTACTGCGGCATTGCCGTGGCACTTACCTTGCTCTGCGCTTTGGCGAGCTACACATTTGGTATCCACCGCCTGTTCCATTTCGAGGTGGTACCGCTCGCCGATCAGCCGGATCTGATGTTCCTGACCATGATGTTCGGCGTGGTGACCTTCGTGCGCGCCGGGATCCTGGAAATCTACCGCGCCAACGACCAGTACCCCCGCTTCGTCAATTTCAACACGCTCCTGTGGTGGCCGCGCTTTGCCATTACCATCCTGGCGATCGTGATCTGGCGGGACATTCTTATCGGCTGGGCTGTGTTCTTTGCATGCCTCATCGTGCTCGGGGTCGGCCTGCCGATGTGGGATATTTATAAAACCCAGCCGCACCTCTGGCGCGGGTTTGCAACAGCCAAGCCTCGCTTGCATGCATCCCCGCGCGAGTGTTTCTACCTCTGGGTTGGCGACATGGCACGATTGTTCGCGCTGCAGGGCCCGACATTGCTCATCAACGCGCTGGTGAAGGACGGCGCGGTGGTGCTGGCGTTCATCCTCAACCGCAATCTGGTGACGATCCTGCGCGAGTTCGGGATGCAGTTCGCGCTGAACTACGGCATTGAGCTCGGCCGCACGACCGCTGCTGGGGACACCCGCCAGCAGAACGCCATTATTCTCTCATCCGGCATTGTGCTGGGCTTTGGGCTGGGTGCCGCCATTGGGGCCCTGACGATTGTCGGGGATGAATTCCTGAACCTGCTCACCAATGGCGGCAACGTCTTCGATATCAAGCTCTTCCTGATGATGGCGGTCAGTGGTGTCGCCGTTGGTATCACGCATGTCTATGTCAGCTGGCTGACCTACGCGCACAAGAACGCCTCGATCTTCGCCTTGCGCGGCATCCACAGCCTGGTCACCCTGGTTGGCTGCCTTGCGCTGATCGTGCCATTTCAGGGCTATGGCGCCGGCCTGGTGCTTGGCCTGACGGACATGTTCATTCTTGCGATTGGTGGCGTGTGGATCGCCCGTCGGACCTTCGTGTTCCCGGTCTGGCCGGCGCTTGGCGTCACGGCGACGGCGGTCGTGAGCGGCGCTCTGCTGGCTGGCTCCGCCGCATGGGCCGGCCAGTGGATTGTGGCGCAGTTTGACCTTGCCGGGCGTTTGCACGATCTGGCAGCACTCGCGGCCCCGGCACTTGTTCTTGGTGTCGGCGGGCTTCCCCTGTTCCTCAAGCGCAAGCGCATCCTGAAGGCGCTGCGTGGCCGCATCCGCGCGATCCTCGACGCCCAAGAACCTGCCGGAGACCCAAGATGATCCCCCGCGTCGCCATCATTCATTACTGGCTGTTTCATATGCGCGGCGGCGAGAAGGTGCTGGAAGCGCTCTGCGAGATGTTCCCGCAGGCGGACATCTTCACCCATGTGCTGGACCGGGAAAAACTCTCGCCCGTCATCCAGAAACACCGGATCGAGACGACGTTCATCAGCCGCATGCCGATGGCGCGCAAGCTTTATCAGAAGTATCTGCCGTTCATGCCGCGCGCACTCGAGGAACTGGACCTCAACGCCTATGATCTGGTGATCTCCAGCGAAGCAGGGCCAGCCAAGGGCGTGATCGCCCGGCCGGATGCCCTGCATGTCTGTTATACTCATTCGCCGATGCGCTACCTCTGGGATCAGTATCACATCTACTTCCAGCGCGCAGGTGGCTTCACGAAACTGGTAATGCCGCATCTGGTGCACGAACTGCGCAAGTGGGATGTGACGTCAGCGGCGCGAGTCGACGCCTTTGCCGCCAACTCAAACCACGTCGCCAAGCGTATCCGCAAGTACTGGCGGCGCGAGTCGACCGTGGTGTTCCCGCCGGTCGCCGTCGAGAGCTTCGGTCCGGTGCCAGTCACAGAGCGCGAGCCGTACTTCCTCTGGGCGGGTGAACTGGTCAGTTACAAGCGCCCCGACCTCGCCATCGACGCTTTCAACCGGCTGGGCCTGCCCTTTGTCGTGATCGGTGACGGGCCGGAGCGCAAGCCGCTGGAGGCCCTCGCCAAGCCGAATATCCGGTTCCTTGGCAAGGTGCCGTTCGATGTGCTGAAATCGCACTATGCCCGCTGCCAGGCGCTGGTGTTCCCCGGTGAGGAGGATTTCGGCATCATCCCGGTCGAGGTCATGGCGTCTGGCAGGCCTGTCATCGCCTATGAGCGCGGCGGCGCGCTGGATACTGTCGTGCCCGGTGTCTCCGGCCAGTTCTTCCGGGATGCCAGTGTCGAGGGGCTGATCGCGGCGATCGAGCATTTCATAAGCACGGCCGGCGACTTTGACCCGCAGGCCGCCATCCGGCATGCGCGCCAGTTCGCGCCCGAGCACTTCAAGGATGGTATTCGCGCGCTGATCGCCGCAAACGGCATGGACATCAGCGGCTGATCTGCGCAGTCTGCCTATCAAAAGGGGGAGGGTGCATGGAAACGATCAAGCTCTACGGTGGCCACGTGTCGCTCTACACGGCGAAGGCCCGCGCGTTCCTGCTCAACAAGCGGCTGCCGTTTGACGAAATCCAGGCGACCCGCAGCGTGTACAAAGAGATTGTCATCCCGAACACCGGAGTGCGCTATGTGCCGGCAGTCGAACTGCCGGACGGTCGCTTTGTGCAGGATACCTCCGACATTATTGATGCGCTTGATCTGCTGTCGCCCCTGAATCCAGCCTATCCGGCAACACCAGCGCAACGCCTTGCGGCGCTGCTGATGGAATGCGTCGCGGACGAATGGCTGCTGCTGCCTGCCATGCTGTTCCGCTGGACCCGCAACCGCGACTGGGCGGTCAAGCAGTTCGGCATGTTCAGCGCACCGGAACTCAGCGTCCCCGAGCAGGCGGAGATCGGCGCGAAAATCTGCCAGCCGTTCGCCGGGGCCCTGCCGCTGCTCGGTGTCACCCCGGAGACAACACCGGCTATCGATGCGTTATACGAAGAGTTCCTCCGCCTGTTCGCCGACCATCTTTTGCAGCATCGCTATGTGCTGGGGGGGCGGCCGACGCTTGCGGATCATGCGCTGATGGGCCCGCTCTACGGCCACCTCTACCGGGACCCGCGCTCGGGCGAGCACATGTATACCGTGGCACCCCGCGTTGCCGACTGGGTGGAGCGCATGAACTTTCCGCCGGTGACTTTTGGTGAACTCGTGGCGGACGATGCGGTGCCGGACGGTGTCGTCGCGATGCTGGCCCTGCTCTGGCAAGGCTATGCAGGCGTTGTCGCCGGCACGCTGGAGGCTAACGCAGCCTGGATTCCGGCTCATGCGGGCGAAGAACTGCCGCGCGCTATTGGCCAGCAACCGTTCAGTATCGGCGATACGAGCGGGACGCGCATGATCTTCCCCTACACCCAGTGGATGTGGCAGCGGGTCGTTGACTGCTGGCAGGGCTTTACGCCCGAGCAGCAAGCGGCGGTGCGGCCGCTGGTTGATGCCGTGGGGGTCGCCGAGCTGCTGGCCCGGCCGCTCACTGTGCGGGTGGCGCGGGTGAACAACAAGCTCATGCCATCAGGCTGATGCGGATTTAAAGCCCGTTGCTCTAGTTGCCGAAAGCCTCAAGAAACGTGAACGGAAATTCAGCGGCGACGAACAGACGCTCCGCCAATGCGCTCACGGCCTCTTCGATCTCGACCGCGTTCATCGTACGATATCAACCCCACCCATCATCGCAGCCAGTTTTCGACCTTAAGCCCATCCACGCGTGCGAACTCGCGCTCATTGTTCGTCACGACAACCATATCCAACGCCAGCGCCTGCGCGGCGATCAAAAGGTCATTCCCCCCAATTGGGGTCCCCGCCGCTTCCAGCGCGACGCGCGCATTTCCATAGGTCGTGTCCGCGGGCGCCTCGAAAGGGATGACTTCCAGCGCGCCCAGGATTGTTTCAAGTTGGGACGCCAGTCGCACCGACCCCTTTTTTGCGGCGCCATAGCGCAGCTCGGCGGCGACAATGATGCTTGTTGCAACTGCGTCCTCGCCCAGCTCGGCGATCTTTGCCGCTGCACGCCCCTGCGGGTGGCGAACAAGGTCTGAGACAATGTTGGTGTCGAGCAGAAATCGTGCGGTCAAAGTTCGACGGGCTCCGGCGCCGGATCAGGGATTGGCGCAAAGTCTTCGTCGATAGGCTTGAGGGTCTTCAGCAGGGCCAGCAGAGATTGCGGCACGTCGGGCTCGATGACGAGCCGCTCACCTTCCTTACGCATGACCGCGTCTTCCCCCGGAAGCTCAAACTCCCGAGGAATGCGCACCGCCTGATTGCGGCCGTTCTTGAAGATTTTCACTCTGCGTTCGACGGTCAAGACACAGTCCCTCAAATTGGCATATGCCGTAGCATATGCCAACGGGTTGGGCAATAGATGCGTTTTGGCAGGCCACACCCTAACAGTCGCTGCGCCAGCGCAACTTGATCGTTTGATAATTTTGCCGCTCAGCCAGAACATGGCGACGGCCAGAGCGGCACGTGGTTCTGTCCGAGCTCACCACGAGCGAAATTTCAAGCGGATATTTTGCCCTTAGTGCCCCGAATCTGAAATCCGTTATACCTGATACAGCACTCGGTTGGATTTCAGATTCGATAAGAACACTAGCAAATTATTGTTTTAGTGTCGTTTTATGATTCGAAGTTCGCTTTAGGGGCACTATAATCATGTGGAGCGAACTTAGAATCCACGACACTAGAGGCGAGGCTCGACAACATTGTTGCGCAGGTATAGCCTGCGCCCATGAAACAGATGTTCTTTGCTGCTGCTCTCGGGCTGGTCTGTGCGCCGGCGCTCGCTCAGTCTGTAACCATTGTACACGCTGGCACCCTGATCGCCCGCGCAGACAAGCCCGCTCTGTCGCCTGCGACCATCACCATTACCGATGGCAAGATCACGGCGGTCACGCGCGGATTCACAGACGCACCGGCAGGTGCGACAGTCATTGATCTCAAGGCCAAGACCGTGCTGCCGGGCCTGATCGATTGCCATGTGCACCTGTCCTCCGACCGGGCCGGTGTGGAAGGCCAGCTCGCGGAGGTGACAGACAACCCGGCACTGACAGCGCACGAAGCGGCATGGAACGCGCGCAAGACCCTGAACGCAGGCTTTACCACAGTGCGCAACCTCGGCGACAGCGACGGCGTGACATTGGGCCTGCGCGATGCGATTGCGCGCGGCTGGGCGGTTGGCCCGCGCATCATCGACGCCGGGACCTCGATCTCGACGACAGCCGGGCACATGGACGGCACCCTCGGGTTTCGCGACGATCTGCATCCGGCGATCGATGCCCACAATACCTGCGACGGTGCGGATGCCTGCCGGACAGTTGTGCGCCGACAGATTGCGCGCGGCGTTGATGTGATCAAGATCGCGACCACCGGCGGTGTCAACAGCCGCATCGGTGCAGGCCTCGGCCAGCAGATGTTCGAGGATGAGGCCCGCGCCATCGTCGAGACCGCGCATCTCTACGGCAAGAAAGTCGCCGTCCATGCCCACGGTGCAGATGGCGTGACCCTCGCGCTGAAGGTTGGCGCTGACTCCATTGAGCACGGGACTCTGACGGATGACGAAGGGTTGCGCCTGTTCGCGAAGTCCGGTGCCTATTATGTGCCGACCTTGTCGACCGTGAACGGATACAAGGAGCGTCTGGCCGCCAACCCCAACGCCTATGCGCCGGATGTGCGTGCCAAGATTGAATGGCGTATCGGCATTACCGGCAAGAGCCTGGAGCGCGCCGTGCCCGCCGGGGTCAAGATCGCCTTTGGCACCGACGCCGGAGTCTCCAAGCACGGCCGCAACGCGGACGAGTTCGAGCTGATGGTGCAGCATGGGATGACCGCACAGTCAGCCCTTGTTGCCGCCACGCTGAACGCGGCTGACCTGCTGGGCCTCAAGGGGCAGGTGGGTGAAGTCTCGCCGGGCGCGCATGCTGATCTGATCGCCGTATCCGGGGACCCGCTCGCCGATGTCCGGGTTTTGAAACGTGTTGATTTCGTCATGAAGGGTGGCGCAATTTTCAAGCAGAGGCAGCCGTGAGCAGCGATGGCATCAAGGATAAACTGATTGCCGCCAAGGAGGCCTGGGCGCGCGATGGTCGACTGTTGACCGGTCGCACGGCGCGCCCGGAGGAGGAACGGCTGCCGCCCGGCCAACGCCTGGTGACCAACTGGCCGGTGCTGGACCTTGGCATTCAGCCTCATGTCACCCGGGAGGAATGGCGCCTCACCATTGATGGCCTGGTCGAGAACCCGGTAACTTGGGATTGGGCTGATTTTGCGGCACTGCCGCCGTTCGAGGACACCTCCGACATCCACTGTGTCACCGCCTGGTCGCGCTACGACAACCGCTGGCAGGGTGTTGCGGTGCGCGACGTGCTGGCTGCGGTCCGGCCAAAGCCGGAGGCGACCCACGTCATGTTCCACGGCTATGATGGCTACACCACCAACGTGGCGCTGGCGCTGTTTGCCGATGCCGATTGTCTGCTTGCCCATAGTCACGACGGGGCCCCGATCAGCCGTGAGCATGGCGGGCCGGTACGGGTGGTGATCCCCAAATATTATTTCTGGAAATCGGCCAAGTGGCTGAAGCGGATCGAATTCATGGCGGCGGACAAGCCGGGTTTCTGGGAAGTGCGCGGGTACCATATGGTCGGCGAGCCATGGGCCGAGGAGCGCTACAGCGTTTGAACGACGATAACAGCGCCGGGCAGAACCGGCAGGATAATGGGAGACAAGACATGCGGGCATTCCTTAAAATCGCTTTGGCCGGTGTGGCGCTCAGTGCGCTGAGCCTTCCGGCTGCCGCGCAGACAGCGGGCAAGCCGGAACTGGGCAGCTTCGGCGTCGATGTCGCCGGCCGGGATTTGAGCGTGAAGCCCGGCGATGACTGGAACCAGTATGCCAACGGCACCTGGCTGAAGGCGACGCAAATTCCGGCCGATCGCTCCAACTACGGGTCCTTTGCCGTGCTGCGCGACAAGGCCGAGAAGGACGTTCGTGCCATCATCGAGTCGGTTGCCGCCAGCGGCGGCCAGCCGGGGAGCGAGGCCCAGAAGGTCGGCGATTTCTACGCAAGCTTCATGGACGAGGCGAAAATCGAGTCGCTGGGCATGACGCCGCTCAAGACGACCTTCGCGGACATCGACGCCCTCAAGACCCATGCGGAGCTGGCGCACCTGTTCGGCAAGCATCAACTGACGGGATTGCCGACGCCGTTCGGGGCATTCATCAACCAGGACCTCAAGAACCCGCAGGCCTATGCAGTCTATGTCAACCAGGGCGGGCTGGGACTGCCCGACCGCGAATATTACACCGAGGACAAGTGGGCCGAGGTGCGCGGCAAGTACAAGGCGCATATTGCGGCGACACTCACCCTGGCGGGATTCGATAATGCCACCGCGCGCGCAGAGGCGATTTTTGCCCTGGAAGACAAGATTGCCCGCACTCACTGGACGCGTGTGGAAAGCCGCGACGCCGACAAGACCTACAACAAGTGGGAGACCGCGAGCTTTGGCACCCAGGCACCCGGTTTCGACTGGCCACGTTATCTGTCCACGGCAGGGGTCGGTAGTCAGTCGTTCCTGATCGTGCGTCAGCCGGGCACCTTCACCGCCATGGCCAGGATCATTGGTGAGACGCCGGTTTCGGTCTGGCAGGACTGGCTGCGGTTCCATACCCTGCGGGCGGCAACCCCCGTGCTGCCCAAGGCAGTGGTAGAGGAAAACTTCAACTTCTATGGCAAGACTCTGGGCGGCACGCCGCAACTGCGGGATCGCTGGAAGCGCGGTGTGGGGCTGACCGAGGGCGCAGTGGGCGAAGCCGTCGGCAAGCTGTATGTTGCCAAGCATTTCCCGCCGGACTCCAAGCAGAAGATGGACACGCTGGTCGCCAATGTGATTGCGGCCTATCGCCAGCGCATCACCAACCTGAGCTGGATGAGCCCCGAGACCAAGCAGAAGGCGCTGGCCAAGCTCGCCACCTTCCGGCCCAAGATCGGCTACCCGTCCGAGTGGAAGGATTACAGCAGCCTGACCATCACGCGCGGTGATGCCTATGGCAACTGGCTGCGCGCCAATGAATTCGCGATCCGGGAAGAGCTGGACAAGCTCGGCAAGCCGATCGATCGCAACGAATGGTTCATGACGCCGCAGACGGTCAACGCCTACTACAACCCGCCGATGAACGAGATCGTGTTCCCGGCGGCGATCCTGCAGCCGCCGTTCTTTGACCCCAACGCGGACCCGGCGGTGAACTACGGCGGGATCGGCGGCGTGATCGGCCACGAGATCGGCCATGGCTTTGACGACCAGGGCTCGAAGTTCGATGCTGATGGCACGCTCAAGAACTGGTGGACCGACCAGGACCGCGCCGAGTTCAAGAAGCGCACGGATGCCCTTGTTGCGCAATATTCGTCCTATGAGGCGCTGCCAGGCCTGTTCGTGAACGGTGCGCTCGGGCTCGGCGAGAACATCGGCGATCTGGGCGGGCTTGAGAACGCCTACACAGCCTACAAGTTGTCGCTGGGCGGCAAGCCGGCCCCGGTGATCGATGGCTTCACCGGGGACCAGCGCTTCTTCCTCGGCTGGGCGCAGGTCTGGCGGACCTTGTGGCGCGAGCCGGCGCTGAAGCAGCAGGTCACCGTCGGGCCGCACTCGCCGGGGCAGTTCCGCGCAGTGGGGCCGGTCAGGAACATCGACGCCTGGTATGAGGCATTCGGCATCAAGCCTGGCGACAAGCAATATATCCCGCCGGAGCAGCGTGTGCGCATCTGGTGAGAGCGGCACAAGGCTGGAGAGCCTTAGAGGCCTTAATGCCGGGGGTGGTGCTGTGCGCCACCCTCTTGCGTTTTGCCTATCCGTTCTGGGCCCACCCGCTGGATAATCTGTTTTCTGACCCCCTGCGGCACTGGCAGAATGGTGGCAGATTTTTCACGCCCGAACTGCTCAGCGCCATGGACCCTACCGTCTATCAGCTCTGGCTCCACGGGCTGTTTGCGCTGGGCGGGCCGGACAACCGGTGGGCGATTGCCGCCGCACAAGGGGTGCTGTGTGCCCTGACACCCTGGGTTTATGCTGCAGCATTGCGGGAGGCAGGCACGCCGCGCCGCTGGTGCCTGGTCGCGCTAGTGTTTCTGGCGCTCCACCCGTCGCTGTGGGCGATCTTCCGCTTCTTCATGATCGAGACACTGCTGCTGCCGCTCACCGGCGCGGCGTTGTGGGCGACCATGGCCGCCTGGCGCCGATCACATGTGCGGCTTTTTCTGCTGGCGGTACTCCTCTGGACTCTGGCCGTCCTCACCAAGTCCGTGGTGGCCCCGGCCGCGCTGGTCAGCCTGGCGTTTGCCTGGTGGCGGCTGTCTGCTCGTGTGCCAGCGGCGATATTGGCAGCGGTGCTCGCTGCAGTGCTGGTTGTGCCTGCAGGCTTGCGCACACACGCCACTCTCGGCAATTTCGAGCCGACCGGTTCGCCGTGGATATCCCGGCTCTATCATGTCAGCGACACGCGCAGCATCCGCTTCTTTTGGGGCAACCGCGCGCACTATGAGTTTACGTCGCCAGCAATGTTCGATCCGGTCTTCGCCCCGTTGTCCGCCTGGACCCCGGCAGACTCGCGCCGGAATTTCAGCGTGGCGTTCCGCTTCGACCCCGACATGCGGCTGCTGGATGTCGAAGAGGCGATCGCCCGCGATACCCGCACGCCTGAGCGTAAGGCGATGCAGGCGCTGGAGAATGCTGCGGTCCTGCTGTTTGGCCGCTCCTGGCCGGACGACAGCCCGGTTCATCTGGGGGACCGCCTTGCCGTGTTGCTGCGCTGGCTGTGGGGGCCGGCGATCCTGACGCTACTGATCGGAACCGTTGTGACATGGCGGCGGACGCGCGCAGACCCCATAGTCCTTGCCGGTGCCGCTCTGTCTCTGGCGCTGCTGTTGCAGCCGGTCTTCACGGTCGAGGGGCGTTACCGCAAACCTCTGGAGCCGCTCGTGATTCTATCCCTGGCTAGACTGGCCGCCCGTCGCGGTGTGCCGTACGACCTGCAGGAGCATGATGCCCGCAGTGTCTCCGGGGCCAGCGCTGAAGGCCCAGCCGTTGGCGTAACATAGGGAGCGGATTTCCTCCTCTGCAGTGGGGTCCGTTGCAAGTACCTGGAAATTGTGCGCATTCTGATGCTCACGCATGAGTTTCAACAGCCGCAGGACGGGCAGGGGACAACGCAGCCCGCGTGTATCGACGGTCACGATGTTCGGCGTTTGTCGCAGTTTGTAAATATTCATTTCATTTCTGTGACAGGGCTGCTAACGATTGCGGGTCTTGCAACTGCTCTATAGCAAACACTGTTCTTGGGGTCTTGATGAAACGGGTTATTATTCAAATTGATGGTGGGCATCTTCGTGCTCACTCGCGCCGCGATGGTGTCGACTACACCGTAGACTTTATCGAAGATTTTGCCCACACACTTGTGCGCAAAACTGAAGAACTGATTCGCGTGATCTATTATGATTGCCGCCCGTTCCAAGGTGAAACGCCGTTGCCAGTCTCTGGTGAGAGCTCTGTATTCAAGTCTGGCGGCGGTTGGCTCGATGAACTGGCGTCCCGCGATTACTTCGTCGTGCGGACTGGCGTGTTAAAATTCCGCGGCTGGAAGCCAAAGCAATTGCCACTTCCAAGCAATGGCCTCTCCGATCAGGACTTCCGGCCAGACTTCGAGCAGAAGGGACTTGATCTTCGTCTGGGGCTTGACATGGCAAAGGTTGTCGAGACCCAGTCCTGTGATCGCCTGATCCTGGTCTCGGCCGATACGGATCTGATTCCGGCCATGCAGATTGTAAGGCAAAGTGCGATCCAGATGATCGGCGTGGATTTCCCAAACAGCCCGCTTCATGGCGAAATTCTCGCCAACTTCGATCTGGTGCGGGAAGTCGTCTGGCCGGAACCTGCGGAGTCGGACCAATCGAACTGATGCAGCCTGCCCGGCGCTGACTCGGCGCCGGCTATTCCAGGGGGTAATTGCTGCAACAGCTTCCTGAACGGTGCATGAACAATATGCTGTGTGACGTCGGGCTATTTTACAGTCGTTTCTGCCGCCTACGTTCTTGTACCAATATGATACATTGAAATATTTGGTCTTTTTCAGAATGCCGCTTTTGGCACGTTGATTGCTAAGAACTGTTAAAGTTATGTTGCAATCAAAGACCGGTTTCAACAGTGCCAGAGTAGAGTATGGCGCTGCTGCGATATCCGGGCTGTAAAAAGGGTCTACGGTCATGAAACCGGCGGAACAATCCGACAGGTTGTCATTGCGTAATTCTATACTGGTCTGGGTTGCGGTCCTGACGATCGGCTGGGGCTGTGCAGTCGTGTTGTTCTATCAGTTGATCCGCGGCGACGAGCCGACAGCAGCAGCCCTGACGGCAGAGGCTACGCCGGAGAACCTCTCCCGTATCGAGACTGCCGCCGGTGGCGACGACAAGTCGCAGGACGAGAGTCGCGTACAGCCGCAAAGCCGCTAAAGCGCCAGCCCGGCCTGAGCGGCAATATCACGGATGAACGCAGACGGCACAGCGTAGGATATCCCGCTGGGGTCTGAGATCACCCGTTCCTTGGTCGATTTGATCACCGTCGCATTCAGCACGCCAATCACCACCCCGGTATCCGCGAGGTAGAGCGGACTGCCGCTATGACCCGGATAGGCGGTAAGATCGAGCTGATAGATCGAGAAGCGCGGCGTGCGCAGCAACTCGGCATCGAGAAAGCGGGAGTTCGGTTGCGGGCTGATGTTCGGTGTGTGCGCGGAGACGATCCCGGTCTGGGTCGCGGGCACAAGGCCAAGTACTGCCCCGAGCGGAAAGCCGGTGATGGCGACCGCGGTGCCATCCTCCACCATCGTTGTCTCGGACCATAACGCCAGCGGTGGCATCGGTGCGCCGGAGAGGCGTAGCAGCGCCAGATCGTGCGCCGGCGAGACCTTGACGATCTCGAGCCCCCGGCGCTCCGGCTCCAGACTCTGCGGCAGCAGCGCCCCCAGTTGCTGGGGCGGCTTATCCAGCGAACTCTGGATGACATGGTAGTTGGTGATGATGTGGCGGCCATCGCCAATGGCAAAGCCGGTGCCGGCAAGACGCTGGGAGATGGCGGCAGTCGGCGCAAAGGTCGTGATGCCGACCAACGAACGTTTGATCCGTGCGACGGATTCCGGCAGCGCCGCCTCAGCCGACCTGGAACCCAGAAGCCCGAACGCTGCAGCGCCTGCAAGCCAGGACCGGCGGCTTAACTGGGTCACTGGCCGCCCGTCGTCAGGTGCGACTGCGTTTCGCCCAGTAGATGGGCCAATGCGCGATCGAGCATGAACAATTGCCAGAGCATACGGCTGTGGTCGCGCAGGCCCCGCTGGTGCTCGTCGATACAGGTGCGCACGAACCCTGTATCAAACCAGCCGGTCGAGAGCGCCAGCGACTTCTGCCCAAGCTGCTGGAGAGCCCCGGCCAGCGGCCCGCGGAACCACTGCGCAATGGGGACCACGAAGCCCATTTTCGGCCGGTACAGGATATCTTCCGGCAGCTTATCGCGCAGGGCCTGCTTGAACAGCCATTTGCCCTGGCCATCACGGATTTTGTGGCGGGGGGCGAGCCCTGCGGCCCACTCGATCAGCTTGTGGTCCAGCAGCGGTTCACGGGCCTCAAGGCTGACCGCCATGCTGGCACGGTCTACCTTGGTCAGGATATCGCCGGGGAGCCAGATTTTGATGTCGGCATACTGCGCGCGGGCCAGCGCGTCGTCCGTCGGGGCTGCAGCCATGGCCTCGCGGTAGAGCTCGTTGGCGCGGTAGCCCTGCAGCGCTGACCGAAAGGAGGGGCTGAACAATTTCTCCCGCATCCCGTCACGCACCACGGCGACCGCATTGAAATACGCGTCCGCCGTGGACATCGCCAGCGCCTGAAAGGTCGCCTTGCCGCGCAAGGGCCGGGGTGCCCAGTCAAGCTTGGGATAGACCTGCCCGAGCCAGCCGAACAGACCGCGCCGTACCCAACCGGGCACCATGCCGCGCACCTGTTCCTCGCCCAGGAACAGCCGGTAGCGGCGGTATCCGGCCAGCACTTCGTCCGCCCCATCGCCGGACAGCGCAACGGTCACCGTCTCGCGCGCCAGTTCGCACACCCGGTACATCGGCAGGGCAGAGGCATCGGCGAACGGTTCGTCATAGGCCGATGCCAGCCGGTCGATCAGGTGAAAGTCGTCTGCTGCCACGGTCCGGGTGCTGTGCCGGGTCCCGTAGCGGTTGGCGACCCGCTGGGCATAGGCGGTCTCATCCAGCGATTCGTGATCGAAGCCGATGGAGCAGGTGTTGACCGGGGTGGAGGACAGCTCTGCCATGGCAGCGACCACTGCACTTGAGTCGACACCGCCGGAGAGGAAGGCCCCCAGCGGCACATCGGCGATCATGCGCAGCTCGACGGCCTCGCGCACACGCGCCATCAGTTCGGCCGCTAGGTCTTCATCGGTGCCGCTGTGGCGTGTGTGAAAATCCGGCGACCAATAGGCTTTTGGCTGCGGGATTGGCTGGTTACGGCGGATGGTGAGGCTGTGTCCCGCCGGCAGCTTGCGGACCCCGCGCAGGATGCAGCGCGAGTCCGGGACATACCCCAGGGCGAAATAGTCCTCTATTGCGGCCAGGTCGATCTCGCGACCGATGCCAGGGTGCGCCATCAGGCTTTTGAGCTCGGAGCCGAAGAGCACCTGCCCGTCCGGCAGAATGGCGTAATGCAGTGGTTTGACGCCCAGCCGGTCACGAGCCAGGAACAGGGTCTCGGTTCGGCTGTCATAGAGCGCGATTGTGAACATGCCACGGAAATGGTGCAGGCACGCCTCGCCCCATTCCGCCCAGGCATACAAGATCACTTCGGTATCGCTATGAGTGCGGAAACTGTAGCCGCAATCCTCCAGCAGGGCGCGGGTCTCCTGGAAATTGTAGATTTCCCCGTTGAACACCACGGAGATACGACCATCCTGCGTGTGCATCGGCTGATATCCGCCGGCAAGGTCGATAATCGCCAGCCGCCGGTGACCAAAACCGATGCCCGGCGCGATCCACAGCCCGTCGCCATCCGGACCCCGGTGCTGCTGACTGTTGTTCATGGTCCGCAGCAGTGTCTCGGCGACCGTGCGGTGGCCTGAGCTATCGAAAATGCCGGTAATGCCGCACATGTCAGCGCGCCCCTTGGTCCAGCAGGGCGGGAAGCCGTTCGGCGACCGGCCCGAAGCCTTGCATGAACTCGTCCATGTCCGGGGTAACCGGCTGAGTGCGGTCAAAGCGTTCTGCCGAGACAATCAGTGTGGCGGAGAGCAGGGGGCCACCGAACAGCTTGGCTTTCAGGCTTTCCAGTTTGGCGGCATAGTCGTTGCTCACGATCCGACCGTTCACGAAGTACCACTGCCAGACATCGCGGGTGGTGCCGTAGTTGGAATTGATCTGGAAGGCCTTCGGGGGGACGGCCTGCCGGGTTGTCTGAGGATCACTGAGGTTCTGCGCCCAGGCCCAGATTTCGGCAGGGGCGACAGGCCCCTGGCCGAAGCCGACAAGCTCTGCCTTGTCGTGCTGGCGATCATAAGCACCGATGTAGACGCTGACGATTTTGCCGTCCTTGAAGAATGTGGATGCGGCCTCCGCGGTGTTCTCCAGATAGTTCGGTTGCCACGGCGGGCCGGGGGTGTTGGTTGCAGACCAGCCGGCGGGCGGATCAAGGCTGAGCTGCGTCACCTGGCGGTCCGGCACCCGGTTATCGACATAAGCGCCGTAGCCAAAGCCGATGCCTGCCCCCAGAAGGCCCAGCACGGCAGCCAGCATGGCCGGCCTCAGGCTGTCGCCGGCAGGCGGGGTCCATTGGAGCTTGGCCGGATCGAAAGTGGGATCATCAACCCAGCGGTCGGCAAAGGTACGACCGACCAGCAGCAGAATGACCATCACGACCGAGAAAAACACCCAGCCATAGACGATATGGTCGACACCAACCGCATATTCCATGTTGGTCTTGTGGGCGATGTAGATGATGCTGAACGCCCGGAAGCCGTTGGCAATGATCGGCACGAGAATGGCCAGCGCCATGAATGCGATGCGCCGCCCCCAGGTCTTGAAGAACAGGTTGGCGCACAGGGTCCCCAGTGCAAACATGGCGATCAGAAACCGCACGCCGGAGCAGGCTTCCGCCACCTCGAAGTGATTATCGTAGACAGAGATGAACACGCCGTCACGCACTGCCGGAAGCTGCACAATGCCGAGCATCCACATACAGAAATCCGCCGTGAATTCCTGCATGGGGGGGACGATCTGCTCCCCGATCGGGATCAGGAAGGCGAGGTAGAGCGTTGGAAATATCATTGCAAGCGTCGCCCGCCAGCCGAACACCAGCAGCACGGATGCCTGGATCATGCCGATCAGCGCGGCTTGGCGCACCACGTCCAGTGAGGCGACATGCCCGAGCATCCACAGCAGGCCGCCGAACAAGAGGAATATGGCACCAGCGTAGGAGGGCGCGGGGGCAACTCGCGCCAGCTCTTCGCGGCGCTGCCAGATCAGCCAGCCGACGATCGGTACGATGAGCAGGCAGTGACCGAAGGTATCCGTATTCCACCAGATGACCGCCATATCCCGGGCGTCCTGCCAGAACAGCCCGATCAGGCCCAGCACCAGCAGCCCGTAGGCGAGGCCGTGGCTTTTCCAGCGCGCATCCCAGCGCGGCAGGCCGTCGGCCATACTGGGGGGGGCAGTTTCTGCCGTCATCGTGGCACCATCGGCATTCATGAGTGGGCTTCCTCCGGGCAGGCGACGACTGCAGTCGTATCGGTTTCGGGCAAGCCGAGCATGGGGTCAAGGCTAGCGAGCGCGGTGTCCCAATCATAGCGATCCAGGATCACGCGGCGCGCTGATGCCCCTATCGCTGCGCGAAGTGGGGTGTCCAGCATCAACGCGTGGATGGCCTCGGCCATGCGTTCCGGGCTTTCGGCAATCACAAGGTCCTCGCCCGGTGTGGCGTCGATCCCCTCAAAGGCCTGCGGGGTGCAGACCACCGGTTTGGCCATGGCCATCGCCTCCAGCACCTTGTTCTGGATGCCACGGGCAATCCGCAAGGGGGCAACGGCAATATCGGCCGCCTCCAGGTAAGGCCGCACATCCGGAACACGACCGGTCACGCGCACGCCGGGTTTGCTCCCCAACGCCTCGACAGCCGGCGTGGGTTTCGAGCCGACGATGGTGAAGCTGGCCTCCGGCAGGGTGGCCTGAACCTTGGGAAACACGCTATCCACAAACCAGGTGACGGCATCGACATTGGCCCAATAGTCCATGGCGCCGGTGAAGACGAGCCGTGGTGCGCCAGGCAGCGCGGCCGGTGCGACCAGCCTTGGTGCAAAATAGCCGTGATCCACCCCGTTCGAGAGGCCGCGGACATCATGCGCTGCCGACCCGGCTTCACGCCGGAAGGTCAGCGCCTCGGCCTCCGAGACGAACAGGGAGTGATCGACACGCGCCGCGACTGCCCGCTCGAGCACGAACAGCTTTTCAGCCTCACGCTTGTAAATCAACGATATCGGCCAGCGTTTGGATTTTGCGTACTGCTGCCACTTGTCGGAGTCCATGTCGACAAAGTCCATCACCACCCGCCTGCCGGACCCATGATCCGCAGCATAGGGGGCCATCGCCGAACTGTAGAGGAAGATGGCCTCGATCGGATAATCGCGGATCGTCTCGTTGACCCAGTCCTGCATCTGCGGGTCGTGATACATGGCCTGGGTGATGGATTGGCCGCCCAGAATGGCCGGCAGGCCGCGCCGCAGCGCCCGGTTGCGCTCCAGCGGCAGCAGGCGCAGGCTCTGGCAGCGCTGCATCAGGGTATCGGCATGGGCGAAGTCGTCCGGATCGTCGACAAAGCAGCCCAAATGGACCTGCGCGCGCGCCGAGATGTGGCAGAGCATGTTGAACGAGCGGATCTTGTCGCCCTTGTCCGGCGGAAACGGAATACGGTGCGCAAGGAACAGAACGTGCATCAGCCCAGACTCCGCGCCAGCAGCGGCCCGGCAAGGTTCGCAATCTCCAGCGGCAGGCGGGACCACATTTGCACGAAGCGCTGATACTTCGGCGAATTCGGGTTCATGTCCGGCATATGCGCGCCGGGGGCGAGATGAAATTCATAGGCCAAGGGCTCAGGCTCGATGCCCCAGTTCACCTTGAAGTCGTAGGCCCCGGTGCCGACCTTGCTGCGCCCCATGTCGAACAGCCGCAGCCCGCGCGTGCGCGTTGCCTCCATCACGGACCAGAACAGAAAATCGTTCACTGCCCACTCGCGGCCTTCGCGGGTGCCGCCGAAGTAGAAGAAGTGCAATTCTTCCCGGAAGATCAGCGACAGCCCACCCGCATGGACAACGCCATCCTTCGTGACCAGTTGCAGCACACAATCATCCCCGAACTGCTGCTTGAGGGCCGCAAACCAGCGCCTCGGGAACACCGGGGTGCCAAGGTTGCGCACAGACTCCGCGTAGGACAGCCAGACCCGGTCGACGTGTGCGACCTCTTCAGCCTGCAACTCGGCAGCCTGGCCCTTGCGCACCATGGCGCGCCGCTTGCGGGGCAGCGAGAGCATGTTGACCTCGGGGTCTGGGTCGACGGGTTTGCGAAAGGTCGCGTAGATGTCGGTCTTGGCTGGCCAGTCCGGGCGCAGGCGCTGACGGTTGCGATATTCGAGTGCTTCGGCCCCGCATGAGGCCTGGATGCCGGTTGCCTCCGCGTCGAGTGCGGCGTGAGTCTCCGGGCTGTAAGCCAGCGGGCCGCCATAGACCGCAAACGCGGTCGAGATAAGCCGCTTGCCGAACAGCAGCGAATTGATGAGCGTGAGCGGCAGCAGGCCGTCGATCACGCCGTCCCGCTCGACGTAGAGCATCCAGACCCGGTGGCCGTAAGCCTGCGCGACAGCGCGCGACCAGGCGGTCAGGTGAAAGACGGTCGCATCCGGGTGTGCACGCACCGCTGCGTCCCAGCGCGCGCAGCCCGCTGGATCGTCAAGGTCGAGGTGGCGGACGCGCAGGCGCGCCGGATCAGCCAGCGACATGCGATAAACCAAGTACGCGGTCCATGCGGTCCCAGGCGAAATCGTCGAGCGCTTGCCCCAGTTTGCCGCTCATGGCGTCCAGGTTGGTGTAATGGCGCAGGCGCGATTTCCAGGGCGCACCCGGCACCCGGGGCTGTGCCGGATCAACCTCCCACGGGTGGAAATACAGAACCGCCGGCTGGCGCTCGGTCTCGTTGACCTTGCGGATCGCCCAGCGCGACAGGGCATAGGGAAACAGCCGGAAAAAACCACCGCCGCAGGCCAGGCGCTTGCCGGCAAGATCGACGGTAGTGACCGGAAACTCGATCATCGGCGAGCCTTCGACCGGTGTGTGCAGGGTGCGCGGAGCCTCCGGCCAGCCGTAATGGTCGTGCGCCAGCGGCGCGACCGAGGAGGAGTAGCGATAGCCGCTGTCCGCCAGCACATCGAGCGCCCAGCGATTGGCCTTGCCGATTGAGAAACTGGGCGCGCGGTAGCCGATGACCGCAACACCACCGGTATCCTCAAGAATCTTCCTGGAACGGTCGAGGTCGGCGCGGAACTGCTCTGGCGTGAAGGTGTGCACCCGGTCATGAGCATAGCCATGGGATGCCAACTCGTGACCCTCTGCTACGATGCGCCGGATCAGGTCCGGGTGCCGTTCGGCAACCCAGCCCAGCGTGAAGAAGGTCGCCTTGACGCCCTTGCGTGCGAACAGGTCCAGCACCATTCCCGTGTTTTCTGCGACCCGGCTCGGCCAGCGCGCCCAGCTATCGCGCGTGATGCAGGTCTCGAACGCGCCGACCTGGAAATATTCCTCCACATCGACGGACAGTGCGTTGACAATAGCGCGGGTCACGGTTGCGGGCTTTCTGTCGGTTCCTCAGGTGCCGCGTCGTCCACCTCGTCGGCCGCCTCGTCAGCCCATTCGCTGAGGATGCGCATGATCTGGCGGATCGAGCGGTCGTGCGACCGGGCATAGCGTTCCAGGATGTCGAGCCGACGGAGAACATCCGGGTCGGTCAGGCCGGGCTCGTTGAGCATGCGGTCCCGGTTCATCTTGGGCGGGATACGGCCATTCATCGGGCCGATACTGGAATAGGCACTGTCGGCATCCAGCGTGTGCTTTGGCCCGGTCGTCGGCGTATTGTCCTGTCGCAGGTCATCAATCACCTGGCGTACCAGGCTGGCATCGATGACATGCGTTTCCTCCAGCGCGCCGAACAGCAGGATACGCGAGCACAGATTGTTCAGTCGCCGCGGCACGCCGCCGGAATAGTCGAACATCAGCTTGAAAGCGTCATCTGTGAACATCGGATCGTTCTGCCACCCGCACAGCGTGAGCCGGTGCAGCACATATTCCGGGAGTTCCTCCTCCTGCATCGGCTCCAGGTGGTGGGTGGCGATCACCCGTTGGCGCAATTGCTCCAGCTCGGGCGAGAGCGCGAGCTTGTCGCGGAACTCCGGTTGGCCGAGCAGGAAGGTCTGCAGCAGCGCCTTGTTGCCATCCTGAAAGTTGGAGAGCATGCGCAGCTCTTCCAGGGCCGAGACGGGAAGGTTCTGCGCCTCGTCGATGGTCAGCAGCACCCGCCGCCCGGCAGCGTGATGGGCGCGCAGGAACTGCTCGATCCGGCGCAGGATTTCCGCCTTGTCGCAGTCCTCGACCTTTAGGCCGAAAGCAGTCGCGACCATGCGCAGGGTGCTGTCGGCGTCCAGTTGCGTGGTCACGACGCTGGCCAGCACATACTCGCTGCCTTCAATGGCATCGAACAAATGGCCGACCAGCGTGGTCTTGCCAGCCCCGACGTCACCCGTAATGATGATGAAGCCTTCGCCCTGGTTCAGGCCATAGGTCAGGTACGCCATGGCTTTGCGGTGCGTGCGCGTGTCGTAATAGAAACGCGGGTCCGGCGTGAGCTGAAAGGGGCGTCCGGTCAGGTTATAGAATTCGGTATACATTGTCCGTCTCGCCGTCCTGGACCTTGATCGTTTCGGATTGAATCAATCTGAAACGGAAAGGCTCTTGCGTTCATCAAGGCGCGGACAGGCGTTTACTCTATCCGCTTCGTTGTTGCCAGCGCGCTCCCATCTGGCGGCCAGGCGCACTATGTCTCTCAGACGGTTGATATTTCACTTCCGGATTGGCCCGTGCGCCTAAAAGCGCGCCGTGACCCCGGCCGAGACCGAGAAGTCGTTGTTATCGAATCCGGTATCAAAGTTGCTGGTGCGTTGCGACCCGTATACCCGGCTGAACAGATTAATGTGGCGACCCAGCGTGTAGGTATAGCTGACACTGCCGCCATAGAAATTATCGTTGCGGCCTTCGGACAACTGGAAGGTCAGCGCCGAGTAGAACAGATCCAGGCTTACGTTGCTCTTGCGGCTGAGTTTGAAACTGTTGGTCAGAAAAGCACCGACCGAGCGGTCGCGGTCGCCGATATTGGTCGGCTCCAGTTCATCCGGAACGCCGGGCAGCGGAACAAAGGAGAGAAGATCGCGTGTCTGGAAGAACAACGACAGGTTGCTCTGGAACTTGCGGCGGTCGTAGGTAACCCCGAGCGACCCCGAGCGCACCCGGAAGACCGAATTGTTGACCGCAGAAAAGTTGGACGACGGGAAGCCGTTGATCAGGCCCTGCACCGGGAAGATACCACCGAGAAACAAACCCGAGACCCGGTTCCGGTTGACAATAAAGGTTTCCGGAACGCCGTTGACGTTCTGGGTCAGCAGGCGCCCGAAGGTATCGACCGACTGGTTATAACTGCCGACGAGGGTCAATCCGGGGCGTGGTTGATAGTTGAGAGCCACAGACCAGATGAGATCGCCATACCGCTCCCCGCCTCTTACCACCAGGTTGGTGCGCTGGTTCGGGTTGATACGGACGCCGACATCCCAGATCACGCCTTCCTGATCAAACACCACCGTGCGCGGTGCAGTCGAGTCGACGATGAAGTCGCCGTTATCATCGAAGACGGGTTGACCAAGCTGGTCGGTCAACGGCGTATCACGGTCGTCAAAGGTGCTTTCCCAACCGGCAGAGCCTAGCAGACTGATCTTTCGGGTCAGCGCATACTCAAGGTCGAGCGTGCCGGAATAGACCTCTGTTTGCTCGCTGAGCACCTCAATGTTCTCGCGACCGTAGCGGCCACTCAGCGACCAGGTCAGTTGCCCGCTGTTCGGCAAGCTGGCGATCGAGACATTCACGTTATGCTGCGTGCTGTCGGCCACAGACCCTAGGGACAAATCGCCATCGAAGCCCGTGCCGCCGGCTGCGAACGGATCAGCGATATCGTTGATATCCGTGTAGGCAAACTCGTAACTCGCAGTAACTCTAGCCAGATTCCCCAGTGGGCGCGTGACTGTAGGCCGGACGAAAACGTTAAAGACATCCGAGAGATTCTGGCCGTCCTGCTCCGGGTTCAGCGACAGCGGACCGCGCAGGTCCCGGACAAGCCGGGTTGCGACTGCCCCGGTATCGAGGCTCAGGAAGTCATCGATGATGTTTGCATTGACCCGGGCAACCAGATTGTGACGGTCCCTGTCGATTACGCGGGTCTCGATCCCGATACGCCGCTCGTAGTTGTAGGTAATGCCACCGGAGACACGCCGCGAATCAAAGCTGATATCCGCGCCGGGCGAAATGGTGGTGATGAAGCCGTTTTCCGAGCTGACACCTTCGGACCAGCTTTGCCGCACCTCTAACTGCGGGTGGAACTCGACCTTGGCCTGTGCGGCTGTGCAGCCAAGGCCTGACGCTAGGGCAAGGGCGGCGGCTTGTGTGCCGATCCTGTGTCTCATATGGCCATGTCCCCCCGTCATCGGTCGATTATGTGCCATAGCCGTAGTAGGTGCCGAAGCGGCGACCGGCTGTCGAGAAGCGTGTCTTGTTCAGCAGCAGGCTGACGTTCTTGCACCCGGAGATCATGGCCAGGCCTTCGCGCAGCTGCGGCTCGCGTGTGCTCTCGGCCTCGACCACGAACAACACCTGGCCGACATGCAGCGCCAGCACCGAGGCGGCGGAGGACGCCAGTGCCGGGGGCGAGTCGAAAATGACCACCCGGTCGCGGTAACGCTTGGCGATTTCCTCGATCATGGCACCCATGCGCTCAGAGGCCAGAAGTTCGGTGGTCAGGTGGTGTTGGCGCCCGGCCGGCAGCACAGCCAGGTTCTCAATGTTGGTGCGGATCAGACAATCGGAGAGGTCGAGCGACGGATCGACAATCACGTCCACCAGGCCTTTGCCGCCCTCAAGACCCAGGGTCGAGAGGATTTCCGGTTTGGCGAAGTCCGCGTCGACCAGCATGACAGTCAGGTCACGTTCGGAGGCGATCGACAGGGCCAGGTTGATGGCGCAGAACGTCTTGCCCTCGTTCGGCTGTGCCGAGCAGACCAGGATGAGGTTGCCGTTCTTGATCGCGTTTTCGCCGCGGGCAAAAGCGTTCAGCAGCAACTGCCGCTTGACGATGCGGAACTCCTCGGCGGTCTGGGTTGCTGGCGAATCCGGTACCACAAACCCGGTCTCACGCAGAGAAATCAAATCCACCTCGCCGCGGCGGCTGAGCTTGGTGCTGGCGACGCTTGTGGCCCGTGCCGTCATGTCTGGGGAGTCGCTGCGAGTCACTTTGGTGCGCAGGGAGTCGCGTGTGCTCGGCTTGTTCTGGTTGGCGCTCAGCTTGCGGGCGGCGCGCTCAAGCAGCGAGATGTTCTCGTCATCGCCGGGCTGTGTGCTGTCGTCACTCATGGTTGCTTCCTTGGTCGGGTGGCGACGCTAGATGGCTTTTGACGCCTGGATGCTCTCGATCGTGAGCAGAACAGCAAAGACGCTGATCAGCACGAGAAAGGCAACGGCAAAGGCCCCCAGCCGCAGGCGCTCCTGGGCACGCTGCTGGTCGTTGAGAATGGCGGACACACCACCCAGCACCGGCAGGCTGGTGAGGCTCTTCAGGTTGCCGACCGTTATGAACGTGGTGTGCACATGGCTCATGGCGGCGGCGATGCCGATACCGAGCAGAAGGCCAGCCAGCGTGACGCCGGAGAGCAGCAACGGACGGTCCGGAGCGACCGGCTTCAGCGGCACTTCAGGCGGGTCGACGATACGGAACTGCACCTTGTCGGTGGTGGTCTCAACCTTCTGGGCGACCAGCGTCTGTTCGCGTGATCCCAGAAGCTCCTGATACTTGCGCTGAATGACCTCATAGTCGCGGTTCAGCTTGGACCGCTCGGCCTGCAGCTCCGGCGAGGTTTCCGCCTTGGACTGCTGCTCTTCGATCTCGCGGCTGATCGCGGCGCGGCGCGAGGTCAGCGCAGCGATTTCTGCATCTTTGTCAAACAGGCGGCTGCGCAGGTCTACATAGACCGGGTTGGCTTGGGTGGGCCCTGCGATCTCCTGCTTGGCCGATTTCGGCTGCGCGGCAGCTGCCTTGCGCTCTGCGACTTCCTGCGATTTCAGATTCTCGATCTGACGGCGCGAACTGAGCACATCCGGGTGCTGTTCGGTGTAGCCACGCGCCAGTGCATCAGAGACCTGTTGCTCCAGAGACCGGATCTGTCCTTCCTTGGAGAGCGGATCGATGGATGCACCGTTGTTGACCACCGGAGAGTAGTAGCCGGCGGAAATGTTGGCAGGCACGCTGGCAAGCTGTGCCGCCAGTGCCCGTCGCGCGCTGGTCGCCTGTGCCAACCCACCATCGACAGTATCGAGTTCGCGGCGCAGGGTCTGGAGTTGCTGCAGGAAGTTTGCAGACTCGGGCAGGCGGCCGAGGTTCTTGGTCTCGAAGTCGGCGCGGCGACGCTCCGCTGCCTCGAGCTGCTTCTCATACTCGTCGATCTGTTCTTCCAGGAACCGGCGCGTCTCGTTGTATATGTCGCGCTGGCCGCTCAAATTGTCTTCGACGAAGATATTGATGAGGTTCTGCACCACCCGCTTGGCGAGATTGGCGTTTTCCGCCTTGGTCAGCTTCGGGTCACCGGACCGGAATGTGAGAGTGAACAGATCGTCGCCCTGGCTTTGCAGGGTGATGTTCTCGGTGAGTTTTGTGAACAGACGTTCCATCTCCGAGGGGTCATCCCCGACCGTGAGATCAAGGTCGGTCCGGCGGATCACTTTTTCCAGGTTCGGGCGCGAGACCAGGGTTCGGCGCACGATATCGACCTGGCGCATCGGGTTCACGTCATCGGTGCCGAGAATTCGGGGCAGCACGGTATTGGTGTCAACGAAAATCCGCGCCCGGGCTTCATAGGTGTCGGGGATCGCCGCCACGACGCCCCAGCCGATCAGACAGACGACCCACATGGCAGCAAGGCCATAAAGACGCTTGCGCCAGAGCAGATACAAAGTCGCCAGAAGCTGATCATAGACTGAGTGCATATACCCTACTCATTCCCGTGCATGCGCCTGCGAGTGTCGGCAGGCATCAGCGCTAAGATTTGAACTGACGATCCTATCGCACAAGTACAAACCAAAGGTTGCCGGACTCGAGCCGACGCTCCTTATTAAGCCGGTGACGGCATCCTACTCTTTTCCGACTTTGATGGAATCACGACGTGTCGGCATCAAAGTCGGATAAAAGGCTCTAGAAGAAGCTCTCCGGCACGATGATCACGTCGCCCGGCTCAATGCGCACGTTCGCCGATGTCTCACCATCCTTGAGCAGGCTTTCCAGACGCACCCGGTATTCCTTTTGGGCTCCGGTCGTGCGGTCGAAGCGCACCAGGCTGGCGCGGTCACCGGCGGCGAACTCTGTGAGACCGCCGACCGAGATCATGACGTCGAGCAGGGTCATGTTCGCACGGTAAGGAATGGCGGCCGGGTTGGTTGCCTCGCCGACCACGCGGACCTGCTGTGCGAACGGCCCCTGGAAGCCGGTAACGATCACCGAGACGATCGGGTTCTGAATGTACTTCGCCAGGTCGCCTTCAATGTCTTTGGCGAGTTGGGTCGGCGTTTTGCCGGTCGCCGCCATATCCTGGATCAACGGCACCGTGATCCGGCCGTCCGGGCGGACGGTCACGCCGGTCGAAAGCTCCGGATTGCGCCAGACGAAGATGCTGAGCGCATCAAGCGGCCCAATGATATAATCAGCGCCTGGCCCTTCGGCAGGTGAGACAAATGCTGCGGGCGGCAGGCTGTCCTTCGTGCTCGAACAGGCGGCGAGCAGCGCGATCACGCCGAGAATTGCAGCGCGGCATACGGTTTTCAGGCCAAGTTTCACAGTCTGTCCCCTCCTGTTGCGGACGCTGGTAAACCCACCAGGTCCCAAGCACTTCTTGTAATTGACTGCCTAAAGCCCAAAATATGTGAACAAAGCGTAAGCATGGCTTTGCGAACAGAATTTTGTTGCGGCGAAAGCGTGCGAAAGCAGTCCGTTACAAATCCGCGGCAAACTATTGCGTACCACTTATAAACGCAACACCAGAGTGTTGCACTGCAAATGATCGTCAGACCAAATGTTCTGCAGGGTCCGGATGGCTGAGAAAGCGGCCCGGGCTTGCGGTTGGACCATAGGCTCCAGCTAGAAAGACGACGACGATGTCATCCACCTCGGCATCGGGTAGCGGGACTTTTTCGCCAAGCTTATCAAGCGGTGTGCACAGACAGCCGACGACAGATGCCGAACCGGTTGCGGCTTGTGAATACTTGTTCGCTATTGCAACAGGGTAGTTGCGGCGGATTGCCTGCCCGAAGTTCCCGCTCGCGGCGAGTTGATGGTGCAGGCCGCCGTCTGTGATCAGGAACGTTTCTCCGCGCGACTGTTTCTTTTCGACAACACGGGTCAGGTACACGCCTGCCTCTGCAACCAGGTAGCGCCCAAGCTCCAGCACAATCGTCGCTTGTGCCAGTTCCGGTTCCGTCCGGGCCAGGCGGGCTTTCAGGCTGTCACCGAGGCTCGCCAGGTCGAGCGGTTGGTCTTGTGGCGTATACGGTACACCGAAGCCGCCGCCGATGTTGACATGGCGCGGCGGCCGGGGGGCATGCGGCGTTAACCGTGCCGCCAGGGCCAGCGACAAATCCTGTGCCTCGCTGATGGCCGCCGCCGAGAGATTTTGCGAACCCGCATAGATATGAAAGCCATGGAAATCTACCCCGAGCACCTGCATCCGCGCCAGCAAGGCCGGAGCCTGGTCGGTATCGACGCCAAACGGCTTGGCCCCGCCGCCCATCCGCATGCCCGAGCCCTTGACCTCGAAGTCCGGGTTGATGCGCAGCGCCGCCTTGAGGGGCAGGCCCAGTGCTGCGGCGATGCGGGCGGCGCGTTCCAGTTCGCCCGCACCTTCGATATTCAGGATGATGCCGCCCCGGACCGCACACTCCAACTCGGGGTCACGCTTGGCGGGGCCGGCAAAGCTCACCCGCTCGGGGGCGGTGCCGCTGGCCAGGGCCACGGCAACCTCGCCGGCTGAGGCGACGTCCAGACCGTCAGTGAGGCTCGCCAGAAAGTTGACGACTGCGGGCAGAGGATTGGCCTTGATGGCATAGTGCAGGTGAACCTCGGTCGGCAGTGCGGCGCGCAGTTGCCGGATACGATCCTGAATGCGGGCCCTGTCATAAAGGAACAGCGGGGTCCCGAGCTCCCTTACCCAGTCGGTAACCGGCCGGCCACCGACGGCCAGGCAGCCATCGATCACGGTATAGCCCTCGGGCCAGACGCGCTGTTCGCCGTGGGCGGGCGCGCTCATGCCCCGAGCTCCGCGCGGGCGGCTGCCGTGATTGCAGGCCGGTCCAGTTTGCCGTTGGGGTTGCGCGGCAGGCTGTCGCGCCAGACGATGCTGCGTGGCTGCATGAAACCGGGCAGGGTGCGGCTGAGCGCCTGCGGCAGCGCGGACTGAGCGTCTGGCACCCCGACAATCGGTGCCGCCACCAGCAGGATCGCCTCGCCGAGCGCCTCATCCGGCAGCCCGATCGCCACACAATCGGCCACGAGACCGCTGGCATAGGCCGCTTCCTCGACTTCGGTGGGGCTGACGCGGTAGCCTGATGTCTTGATCATTTCGTCGTCGCGACCAACGAAGGTCAGGAACCCCTCCGCATCGCGGACGGCTTTGTCTCCGGACCACACAGCCTGTTCGCCGGGCATGCGCTCGCCTGCCGCTTGGGGAGGTGCACGGAAACGCTGGGCGGTGCGCGCGGGGTCACGCCAGTAGCCCTGCGCCACCAGCGGGCCAAGGTGCACGATTTCGCCCGGCTCGCCCGGTTCCGTCAATGTGCCGTCCGGCCGGCAGACATAGACCTCGGCATGGGGAATCGCCTTGCCGATCGAGTCCGGGCGTTCATCGACCAGTGCCGGGTCGAGGTAGGTAGAGCGAAACGCCTCGGTCAGGCCGTACATGAGAAAAACGCGCGTGGACGGCAACAGGGCACGCAGCTTGCCGAGCACGGCACGCGGCATCCGCCCGCCCGAGTTGGTGATGGCGCGCAGCGGTGCACGCGCCTCCTCCGGCCAGTCGATAGCCGCAAGCTGGCTCCAGAGCGGCGGCACACCGCCCAGCAGGGTGATGCCATCCCGCGCAACCGCGCGCACCACGTCGCGGGGGGTCAGGTAATCGATGAGACTGACGCAGGCCCCGGCGAGGAACCCGCAGGTCAACTGGTTGAGGCCATAATCGAAGCTGAAGGGCAGGGCCGCCAGCAGCCGGTCAGTCGGTTGCACGTTGAGATATTGGCGCACACTGTCAGCACCCAGCAGCAGGTTCCGGTGCGAGAGCATGACCCCCTTGGGTCGTCCGGTGCTGCCCGATGTGTAGAGAATAGCGGCCAGCCCGGTATCGAGCGCGTCTGTCGAGAAGTCGCGTGCCGTGCGCTTGGCGTCCGGGGCGGGGTCCGGCCAGGCACGGGCATCGGGCGCATCATCGATGCTGTAGAGCGCGCGCAGGCACTCCGGCAGGGCGTCTTCCTCGCGCAGTGCCGCCAGCCGGGCCGCCGATGTCACCAGGACTTCCGCGGCGCTATCCTCCAGGATGTGGCGCACTTGTGCCGGCCTCAGGACCGGGTTTACCGGCACAAACACCATCCCCGCCCGGCTGGCAGCGAACAGGGCCGCGACGGTCTCCGGTGTCTTGGCGAGATAGACCGCAACGCGCGCACCCGGCGCCAGACCAAGCGCCTGCCAGGATTGCGCCGCCGCTTCCACCATGCGGTTCAGCACTGCGTAACGGATCGGGGCACCCCGCCAGAGCAGGGCAGGTGCGTCCGGATCGGCGGCAGCCGGAAGGTCGTCAACATAGCGGATCATGGTGCCGCCTCTAATGCGTCTACAGCTGATACCAAAGCAAGTTTTGGTGGCCTGGAGATGGCGGTGATCCTGGTGCAGGCGGTCTCGGCAACCCGGGCACGCAGCCACTGAAGATTGCCAAGGCGCAAGGCCTGCACCTGCCCGATGAGCCGGGCACCCAGTCTGGCGTGCGCGCGCAGCGATGCTTCGTTGTAGAGCGCGATCCGGCTGAGCGACCACTGCAACCCCTGCGCATCCAGCCAGTCGCCAGTTGCGGCCCAGAGAGCGGAAAACGCGCGGCTCGCCCGATGTTCAGGAGCGACATGAAGGCCGAGGTCCCACGCCGCGCGCGCGCCGCAATCGTAAAGTGCGGCGATCTCATCCTCCTGAACCGGCACCTTGTAGACCCAGGTCACGCCGACAGGAGTATCCCCGCGCAGGGCCATCAGGCAGATGCCACCAGCTGAGAGACGTGATTCGGCGACCCCCCGGCTTATGCCCGCGGCAAGGAGTGCCGCCTCGAGATCCGCCATCGTATGTGCCGCGCGAGAGCTATACCCCGCAGGCATTGCCGGCATGCCGGTGCGTGGCGTGGCGATCAGGGCATAGCTGTGCCAGCTCCCGAGACGGCTGAGCGAGACCAGGCGGCCCAACCGGTAGGCGGCCAAGCCTGAGCGTTGCAACAGGGCGGGATCAAGCGGAGGGTTCATCGTGGTATTCTCGCTGTCGGCTTTGCCTTGCGCCGACAAGTCCTTATAAGTCCTTGCAACAGACAAAAGTACCAAGGGATGTGATTTCATGGCCGAGACGGCGGCAAACCCCGCAGCGCCTCTGACGCAAGTGCGTGCGCTCCTCACCGAGACCTTGAATCTGGGGGCCCGGGGCGATGCGCTTGATGCCTCTTCAGCACTGCTCGGCGCACTGCCGGAGCTCGATTCGATGGCCGTCGCGACGGTGCTGACAGCACTGGAAGAACGCTTCGGCATCCGGATCGACGATGACGACGTCAGCGCCGAGACCTTCGAGACCCTTGGCGATCTCGCCGCCATGGTTGCCCGCAAGACCGCGTGAACCGCGCTTTCATCACCACTGAGCATGCTGGTGTCGTTGTACCGTGCCTCGCGCATAGCCCTGAGCCGCCACGGCGCGGCACGGTGATCTGTGTGCAGCCGTTTCTGGAGGAGGCCAACCGGACCCGCCGGCTGTTCAACGTGGTTGGCGAAGCACTGGCGGCTCGCGGCTGGTCCTGCCTGCTGCCGGATCTTCCGGGCTGTGGCGAGAGCCCGACAGACCTGGCGCAGGCCCGCTGGCACACCTGGGTGGAGACATTGGCGGCGCTGATCGCGCAGACGGAACCGCCGGTGCGTCTGTTCAGCATCCGGCTCGGGGCGCTCATCGCGGCGCATGCGGTCGTGCGCGCACCCGTAGAGCGTCACTTTGCGCTGGGCCCGATTGATCGCGGCGACACCCACCTGCGCCACTGGCTGCGAGTCCGCGCGCTAGCATCGAAGGAAGTCGGCCCGGAAGTGCGCGTCACCGATCTGGAAGCCGACATCGCAGCCGGGCGGTCGCTGCTCCTGGCAGGCGCTGAGGTATCAGCGGCGCTCGCGACCGATATCGCGGACGCACAATGGCCGGGCACGGACTATCAGGGCGCGGTGGTGTATCGTCTCGGGTCCGGGCCCGGTGCCGTCGAAGCGCCGGTTTACTGGCAGCTTGCCGAACCGCCAGAGCCGGGCGACGTGGCGGCGCACCTGGCCGATCTGGTGCTGGCATGAGCCCTACTGCCGTGCGCCATTGGTTTGTACCCTGTATGGGGGCAGACATCGCGCTGAGCCTCCATCCGTCGGACGGTGACGTGGGCGTGCTGATCGTACCGGGCGGCGTGCAGACCCGTTTCGGTGCGCACCGCGGGTTTCTGGCGCTCGGCGCACATCTGGCAGAGCGTGGCTATCCTGTTCTGCGGTTTGACCGGCGCGGGGTGGGGGACAGCGCAGGCCATGACCCCGGCTTTCGTAACAGCGGGCCGGACATTGCCGCAGCGCTGGTAGCGTTTCGGGCGGCGCAACCGCAGTTGCGCCAGATCATCGGCCTCGGGCTCTGCGACGGTGCGGCAGCCCTGCTGCTGGCCCAGGACCTGGCGCTCGATGGCTATATCCTGCTCAACCCCTGGACGGCAGAAGCCGAGGATACCGCGCGTGCCACAGCCGATCATTACCGTCGGCGGGCAACGAGCGGCCGGGCGCTGGGCCGGGTCCTGCGCGGCGAGTTCACGTTTGCACAACTGGTTGCGCGGGCAAGTGCTATCTTGGTGCGGTCGGGGGAGCAGGGTGTCTCTGCAGAAACCCAGGGCATGCTGGCGCGACTGCGAACCGTTGCCGGCAAGGCGGCGGTCGTCCTGTCTGACAAGGACTGGACGGCGCGCGCCTTTGAGTCGGTACTGCCGAAAATCCCGGGGTTGACTCTGTTGCGGGTGCCCAACGCAGACCACAGCTTCAGCCTGCAGGGCAACGAGGAGGCCTTGCTTGCATGCATCGTCGCCTGGCTGAAAGTCCGCGGTTAGCCCGCGTCGCTCACAGGCGTTCTAGCCGCGCAGGCGGTCACGGGGCTGGGCAGAGGCCGGCGCTTTGGCCCGTCGCTCACGCCGGTCAACCTGCATGGACCAGACAAAGATGCAGTAGATGCATGCACAGGCGGTTGTGAGCGCAATGGCTTCCATTTTTAGCGTCCTTCAGTCTTGCCGGTCACTATGTCCCGAATTCTGATGTGTGTCGAGGTTAGGTACGATGCATTAATGTTGGCTTAGTGCTTGCGTGGGCATTAAAGCAAAAACGCCGTTGACCATGCATGATACCGGCACGACCGGCGACGAGGACACGACACCATGCTGCGCAGTCTCGCGATCCTGATGATCGTCCTGGCCTCGTTTCCCTTGATCTTTATGGCACCCCATGTGGGTGTCCTGGTCTGGACCTGGTTTTCCTACATGTTTCCCAACCGGATGATGTACGGTTTTGCGACCTATTTCCCGTTCCTCGATGTCGTCGCTGCGCTGACCGCACTCAGCTGGCTGTTCTCGCGCGAGCCTAAAAAGCTGCCGATGCACCCGATCCTGCTGCCGTTCATCCTGTTCGTCATCTGGATCAACATCACGACCCTCGCCTCCTTTCACCCGGAGATATCCGAACTGAAGCTTGGCAACACCATGAAGGCAGTGATTTACACTACTTTTGTTTACTGCCTGATCAATAGCCGCCACCGGATCGAGGCACTCATTCTCGTAATTTGCGCGGCGCTAGGCTATCTGGCGCTCAAAGGGGCTGTGTTCACCATTGCAACTGGTGGTGGCCATAATGTGATGGGGCCTGTCGGAACCTTCATCGAGGACCGCAATGCACTTGCGATGGTTCTGGCGATGGTCATTCCGCTGGCGCGCTATGTCAGCCTGCACGCCGGCAGCAAACTCATCCGCCTGCTGGCTGTCGGCCTTATGCTATGCTGTGCGGTGTCCATTCTCGGCACCCAGTCGCGCGGTGGCCTGCTGTCGCTGCTCGTGATCGGCTTCTGGCTGATCATGATGTCGCGCCGGCGCGGCGTCATTCTGGTGGCGTGCCTGGTGATGGGTGGCTTTGCCGTCAACTTCATGCCGCAGAGCTGGAAAGACCGGATGTCGACGATCGAGACCTACGATCAGGACGCGTCCGCCCAGGGTCGCCTCGATATGTGGCGTTACGCGATGGAACTCACAGAAGACCGGCCGTTCACGGGGGGTGGCTTCCGAATCTTCACCATGCGGGACGTTGCTTCCCAGTATCTGCCGCCCGGCATGTGGCTGCGGGCGTCGCACTCGATCTATTTCGAGGTCCTGGCAGAACACGGCTACGTCGGTTTGTTTCTGTTCATATCGCTCATCGCGACGGCACTCGTGACCTTGCAGGAGGTCAAACGGCTGACCAGGAACGATACGGAGCTGATATGGGCGCGCGACCTCGCGCAGATGTGTCAGGCCAGTATCGTCTGCTTCATGGTTGGCGGTGCCTTCCTGGAAGTCGCATTCGCAGAGATATTCCTGCACCTCATGGCGCTCTCCGCCATCCTTCATCGTGTCGTGCTTGCTGACCTGTCGAGTCGCACGGTTGTCGCGCGTGACCGCCTGACCGGTGCCATCATCAACCCTGCACCGCAGCCTGCGGAATAGAGAAAGCTGTTATGGTTCAGACTGTTCACCTGATTGCTGCGGCGCGCCCGAACTTCATGAAGGTCGCGCCGCTGTATCATGCACTGGCCGCAGCACCGGATTTCCAGCCGGTGCTGATCCACACCGGGCAGCATTATGACGCCAACATGTCGGACACGTTCTTTGCCGATCTCAAGCTGCCGGCCCCGGACCATCATCTGGGGGTAGGCTCGGGCAGTCATTCTGAGCAAACCGGCAACGTCATGATCGCCTATGAAAAGGTGGCACTCAGCCAACGCCCAGACTGGCTGATCGTGGTCGGGGATGTCAATTCAACCGCCGCCTGTGCCATGGTCGGTGCCAAGCTGCAGGTCCCGGTGGTGCACCTGGAGGCGGGCCTGCGCAGCTTCGACCGCCGCATGCCAGAGGAACTGAACCGCCTGGTCACCGACCAGCTCTCGGACGTGCTCTGGACGCCGTCGCCTGATGGCGACGAGAACCTGGCGCGCGAGGGCATCCCGGCAGCGCGCATCACCCGCGTCGGCAACATCATGCTTGATTCCTACGAACTGCTGCGCACCGCCATCGAGGCGGAGAATGCGCCTGCCGCCTTCGGCCTTACGCCGCGCGACTATGGCCTGGTGACCCTGCATCGCCCGTCGAACGTCGATACGGCTGAGGCACTAGGCGCGCTGGTGACAGAGCTGGTGGACGTAGCCGAACGTTGCCGCCTGCTGTTCCCGGTCCACCCGCGCACGGCAAAGAAGCTCGACGATTTCGGCCTGCGTGGTCGCCTTGAGTCTGCAGGCATTACATTGACCGCACCAATCAGCTACCGCCCGTTCATGAGCCTGGTCTCGAACGCGCGCATGGTGATCACCGACTCGGGCGGCGTGCAGGAAGAGACGACCTACCTCAACATTCCGTGCCTGACGCTGCGTGAGAATACGGAACGCCCGGTAACGGTGACGCAGGGCACCAACCGGCTGATCGCTCCGGGCAACCTGCTGTCGGCCGTCGAGACCGTGCTGTCCGGAGACTGGCCGTCGGGCGTGCGCCCGGACCTGTGGGACGGCCAGACTGCCAGCCGCTGCATCGCTGACTTGCGTGCCCGCACTGCAGGTTAGTGTCTGATGACTTTTACGCAGAATCAAGACCTTCACCGTTCGTCATCGCGAGGCCACGCAGTGGCCGTGGCGATCCAGCGAGCAGAATCAAAGCCTATGGATTGCCGCGTCGCCTGCGGCTCCTCGCAATGACGAGTCCATCTAAAGTCATCAAGCTTTAGTATTCCCCCGATCGCCAATGCGGATCGTCGAGGCTTTCCAGCGGGACATCCAGCGGTTGCCGCAGCCGCTCCGGCTCTGCGCCTTTGACTGTACCCGGGTTGATTGCAGCGTAGAGAGTGTCCCGCACGGGCAGGCGCGCGCTTTCGATAAAATGCTCGATATAGCCGCGCGGGCACAGCAGCATGCGCCGCCAGTGGGTAACCTCAGGCACCTCGTGCACCGCATTGCGGAACAGGATATCCCGCTTGATCAGCCGGGGCACATAGTCCGGCCAGTGCCGGGTCGGCGCGCCGTCGACCCGGTTGAGGCGGCGCAGGGACACAGCCTCGACATCTGTACCTGCCAGCGCCGCCGCCAGGCCGCCCAGCCAGAGGAAGAACGCCGGGCTGATCCGCTCGTCGGTGTCGAGATGCAGCGTCCAGGGCCGGCGTGCCAGCCGCTGCAGGGCCGAGCGCTGGGCCCCGAAGTCCCGGTCAAAGGCTCGGCCCGCCACAGCCCAGTCGACATGCGGTGCTGCGTCGTGCAGCACCGCGCGCAGGCGTGTCAGGTCTGGCGCGACGTCGGTATCGAACAGAACGCACGCGGCGTTGAGGCTTTCACCCAGATGGTGTGCGAGCGCTGCCACGGCTGGTGCCTCGCTGGCGCGGGACATCACCGCCAGTTCCAGGCCGTGACTTGGTTCGATCTGCATGACTTTGGATGGAAACCACCTCATGGGCCGCGCCAGCCATTGCTCCAGGAGAGGGCGCAGGCGCAGATACCCCAGCCGCAGGGCATAGGCATCCAGGCTGCGGGCTGGGAGTGCTGACTTGATGTTCCGTCCTTGCCTGAAGGCGTCGTGCAGCTGAGCCAGGACCGGGCTCAGTGCCTCAGGCACCATGCTTACGCCGCAGCCTTCGCAGGCCGGCGGGCTGGTCTGTTCGCGATACAAGCAATCGCAGATCGGGCAACGGGCCATTGTCTCTCAATCTGTCGAATGGCTTGCAAAACAACAACGCGCCTGCGTATTTCGTGGCCGTAGGGGTTGGCTTGAGGTTTGGCAAGTGCGGGTATTGCACGTCTTTCGGTATTTCCGCCCGCACTTTACCGGCGAGGGCGTGTTTACCGAACGACTGGTTCGTGAACTGCGCGCGGCACATCCCGACATCACGCACGACGTGCTGGTGGTCACTACGCCCGGTCCTTTCGTGCCGCTGCAGCTCCCGCAATTCGGGCAGGTCGCCTATCTTCAGGCGCAAGACGATACGAGCCGGTTGCAGCAGAGCATCGCCATGATCCGGTGGATGGCGACGCATGCCGGTCGCTACGACGTTCTGCACGTTCATTCGCTGGGGGACCGCACCTGGCTGGCCTATGTAGTGGCCCGGCTCAGAGGTGCGCGCATCCTCATGATGGCGACGCTGGACGATAGCGTGGCGGAAATCCTTCAGTCTTACCGGCCAATCCTGCGGCCTTTGGTGCGGCGCCTGATGGGTGTGGTCGGCTGCTTCGTGGCGATCAGCCCACGGCTGGACGACGGCAATGCCAGTCTGCCGGCCGCGCGGCGGGCGGTCATTCCCATCGGAATCCCTCTGCCAACGCCAGCGCCCACACGCCCGCCGGGCCGCCCGGTGACGCTCGTCACCGTTGGCGGCATCTGTGCGCGTAAAAACCAGCGAGAGTTCGTGCAGGCGCTGGCCCTGCTCAAGGCGGACGCGCCGGACATCGTCGGCCTGATCGTCGGCCCGGTGATGGAGCCGGACTATCAGGCAGCACTTGAACAGCTGATCGAAGCGGAAGGCCTACAGGACAACATCCGCTTCATCGGCCATGTGGAGGATGTCTACGCCCAGTTCCAGCAAGCGGACATCATGTTTTTTCCGTCCACTAAGGAGGGGTTTGGCACCGTCGTGATCGAGGCGATGATGTGCGGGTTGCCGGTTGTTGCCCGCAACCTGCCTGGTGTGAACGAGGCCTTCATTCGGCAGGGCGAAACCGGTTACCGAGTCGAGGGCCTTGAGGACGCGGTCACGCATCTGCGCGCGCTGGTGGCAGACCCTGTCTTGCGCAGGCAACTGGGTGAGGCGGGGCGGCAACTGGCGCGTACTCATTATGGTCTTGATGTGGTTGCCAACAGTTACGTCGCGGTTTACACGCGGTTAACGACGTGAGACGTGCGACAACAGGGGGGCAGGTGCATCGAAAGGCTGGGGTAACCCGGCGCTAACACAAGATGCGCCAAGAGATGAACCATGCGTATTCTGCACGTCTTTGATCATTCGATCCCGGAGCACAGCGGCTACAGCTTTCGCAGCCGTGCAATCCTGCTGGAGCAGCGCGCGCGCGGCTGGGACACCGTGCACCTGACGACACCGCGACACCCGCGCCCCGGCAATAATCCTGAGACCATTGACGGCCTGACCTTCCACCGCACACCGGCCCCCAAGGGCTGGATGGCGGACAAGCCGGTGCTGCGCGAGATCGCGGAGATTAACGCCAGCGCCCACGCCTTGCGCACGCTGGCGGAAAGCGTCCGGCCGGACATCGTGCATGCCCACTCGCCGGTGCTGAACGCCATGGCCGCTCAGCGTGTTGCAGACGCCATGGGCCTGCCCTTTGTTTACGAGATCCGCGCCTTCTGGGAGGATGCCGCCGTCTCGCACGGGACCTGCAAGCAAGGCGATCTGCGGTACACCGTGACCCGCCGGCTGGAGACACGCGCGGTCCACCGTGCCGATGCGGTCGGCTGCCTGTGTGATGGCGTGCTGTCCGATCTGGTGGCGCGCGGTGTCCCTCGGTCCAAGTTGTTTCTGACCCCCAACGCCGTCGATCTCGACAAATTCGGCAATACCCCGGTGCGGGATGAAGCGCTGGCGGCCGAGCTTGGGCTGGCGGATGCCGAGGTGATCGGCTTCATCGGGTCATTCTATGATTACGAAGGCCTGGATGTTCTGCTGGCAGCGATGCCAGAACTGGTCGCCCGGCGGCCCAAGCTGCATCTGTTGCTGACGGGTGGCGGGCCGATGGCGGAGGCGCTGGAAGCGCTCGCCAAGACCTCGCCGGTGGCGCGCCACATCCACTTCACCGGGCGCGTGCCGCACGCGGATGTGGCACGCTACTACAGCCTGGTTGATCTGCTCGTCTATCCGCGCAAGTCCATGCGGCTGACGGATCTGGTGACGCCGCTCAAACCCCTGGAAGCCATGGCCGAGGGCAAACTGGTGGCTGCCTCCAACGTCGGCGGCCACCGGGAGTTGATTACTGCGGGCGAGACGGGCGAACTGTTCGCGCCGGACGATCCGCAGGCGCTGGCCATGTGCGTGGCGGCGCTGTTTGAGAATCGCACAAGCTGGGATGAACGCCGGGAGCGCGCCCGCCGGTATGTCGCAACCGAGCGGACCTGGGCCCGCACCGTCGATAATTACGCGCCTGTGTATGCGCGGCTGACCCGCCGGCAGGAGACGATCTGATGCGCCGTGCGATCAGCCTGGGCCTTGGTGCCAGCCTGGCCGGGCTGGCGTCTGCAGTCAGCGTGGCCATCGCCTTCACGCACGCGATGCCCCAGATCGACGTGTGGCTTGCCGGCAGCCCGGTTCTGGCCTCGGCGATAGGGGTGCGTATTGTCCAGATCATCCTGGCCGCCAGCATCGGCGTCTGGATTGCGCTGGTTGCGGGCTGGTTGATCCCCTGCAGTATCCTGGGCCGCGCTGCGGATGCCGCGTTTCTGGCGCTGACCATGCGGGCACGCAAGGCGGAAATCCGTCCGTTCGTGGTGGATGCCATACTCGAGAGCGCATGGTTACGCCGGGCGCTTGGCCTGCCGCGGCATCAGGGCGTCAAATCCAGCTTGCAGCATCTGGTGGTCGATGGCCTGTGCCCGAACCGCCTGCTGACCCACGATCTCGCCGGCTGGACCTACCGGACCGCGACCTGGGCGCCGCTGGCGCTGGCGGCAGTGCTGGCGCTGGCTGCGGTCTACAACGGGCTGCATCTCGTGGCGACGTCCGTTGTTGCTGTTGCCGATACCGAAATGACGCTGGCGGCGCGTAATGCCGCCGCCGCACTGACCGCCGGGTTTCTCGGGACCTGCTTTGCTCGTATGCTGTATCATTTTGGTTATCATGCTGCAGCAGCCTCGGTCACCAGACTGCATGATATACTGACCCATCATCAGTCGATCCTCGGACGGCAAGCCGTGATCGACACGATCGCCGCCAGTATGGAGACCCGTCATAAGGCGGTTGCCACTATGCCCTCGCCGGAGCCCTCGCCGGACTCCGTATTGGTCGAGGCGCTGGTCAAGGCGGGCGAGGTCATGCCTGGCCCCGATCTGGTATCGAACCCGCAGCAGATGAGTGCGCTGGTTCGCGACCTCTCGGACAAGCTTCACAGCGTCATGACCGCGATTGTCAGCCAGAATGGCGACGCTGTCAGCGCGACGATCGGTGAGGTGCGCACGCTGGCGCTGGAGGCAGTTCGCGCTGGGCGGGAAAATGCAGAACTGCTCTCGGCACCACTGGCCAAAGTTGCAGACCTGCTCGCCAAGTTTGAGGCCGGGTTCGAGACGGATCGCGCCTCGCGCAGCCGGATCGCCAAGGCGGTGGCGCAGTTGCGTACCAGCGGCGAGATCAACAGTGCATCGGCTGACCGTCTGGCACGGGTCGCCGAGCAACTCGCCCTGGTGGTGGACCGTGCCGTCCAGCCGCGATCACGCCCGCAGGCAGAGCACCTGCGATCGCTGGAGCGCATCCAGATGGAACATCTCAAACGGCGGCCGCCATCACGCGGTGTGGCCCGCGCGATCCGGGACCTCGCCCCTGACGACAGCCTGCCGGAACTTTAGCAGGCTGCTGAAAAACTCTGAAAGCTGCACGCTAGCATAGCTTTTTCTCCCTTCCCCCGTTAGCGGGGGGAAGGGTGCCCGCAGGGCGGGTTGGGGGCATAGGTGCAGCAACAGCAACGCATTTTTACCCACCCCGGCCCTTCGGGCCACCCCTCCCTCGCAAGCGAAGGAGGGGAGACTAAGTGCCAATATCTATTCGCTCTGGTGTTTTTCAGCAGCCTGCTAAAGCCTAATGACTTTAGTCTGAACCGTTCGCCCCGAGCCGTTCGCTGTTTTGGCGTGCAGCCATGTTGCGTGTATGTGACAAGCCCGCTATGCACGGGCTCTGTTCCCATTCCTGTTCAGGTTTGTCCGATGAAGCTGGTTGCCGGCAATTCTAACCCGCCGCTTGCCGAGGCCATTGCCGCCTATCTCAACCTGCCGCTGACGAAAGCGAGCATCCGCCGCTTCTCCGATGAGGAGGTTTTCGTGGAAATCCACGAGAACGTGCGCGGGGAAGATGTCTTTGTCATTCAGTCGACGTCGGCACCGTGCAATGACAACCTGATGGAACTGCTGATCTGTGCGGACGCGCTCAAGCGTGCGAGTGCGCGTCGAATCACTGCGGTCATCCCGTATTTCGGCTATGCCCGGCAGGACCGTAAACCCGGGCCACGCACGCCGATCTCTGCCAAGCTGGTCGCGAACCTGATTACGGTTGCCGGCGCGGACCGGGTTCTGACCATGGACTTGCATGCCGGGCAGATTCAGGGCTTTTTCGACATACCCACCGATAATCTTTTTGCGGCACCTGTCATGAGCGCGGATATCCGCGAGCGCTATGGCCATGAGCCGTTGATGGTCGTCTCCCCGGATGTCGGCGGCGTGGTGCGCGCGCGCGCACTTTCCAAGCGGTTTAACGATTCCCCCCATGCCAATGTGGACAAAACGCGCGAGCGTCCCGGCGAGTCGGAAGTTATGAATATCATCGGTGATGTGCGGGATCGCTTTTGTGTCCTGGTCGATGATATCGTCGACTCAGCCGGAACCCTGTGCAACGCGGCGGCAGCACTCATGCAGGCCGGCGCACGCGGTGTTGTCGCCTATGTCAGCCACGGCGTCTTGTCCGGCGGTGCGGTCGCCAGGGTCGGCGCGTCGCAGCTGACCGAGCTGGTCATCACCGATACCATCATGCAGACCGAGGCTGTGCGCGTGTCCAAACGCATGCGCCGGCTGACCATTGCGCCGATCATCGGTGAGGCGATGCACCGCATCGCGGAGGAAAGCTCGGTCTCCAGCTTGTTCGACTAATTTTACATCGAGGTCCTATGTTAGACATGAACGTATCCGCTGCCGAACTCCGGCAGTTCATCGAGCGTATCGAAACGCTGGAAGAGGAAAAGGCCACCATCGCGGAGAATATCCGCGAGGTCTATGCCGAGGCCAAGTCGCAAGGCTTCGATGCCAAGACCATGCGCTCGGTTGTCAAGCTGCGCGCCATGGACCGGCACCAGCGTATCGAGCAGGAGGCTCTGCTGGAGACCTACAAATCCGCGCTGGGCCTGGCGGAATAGGCCATTTGCAAAGGATTGCATGCTTTCTGGCACATAGTTTGGAACAGCTTGTGCCACAGCGAGACGGTGCACGCGGGGGTTGAATTTTTATCGCAAAAGAATTCAATGCCTTATGGTCTGGCCCAATGTTTGCGAACACCACATTGAAGACTGGTCCTGATGAGTCGTGGATGGATCAGCCTTCTGTCGGACGACAATGGGCGTCCAGCTGGATGGCCAATAGGCCTGACGCCCGCGGTCCGGTTTCTGTTGCGTAGCGTTCGTGGAACCGGACCTGCCGTCGCCCTTTCCAAATGTGGTAGCTGTCTTTAAAAGGACTGCGTATTACGGAGCTATCCATTGATGCGCATCTCCTTGACCATCAACGGCACGCGCACAGACCATGATGTCGCGCCGAGCCTGTTGTTATCCGAATTCCTGCGGGAGCATCTGCGCCTGACCGGGGTTCACATCGGCTGCGACACCAGCCAGTGCGGGGCCTGTCATGTTCTGGTGGGCGATGCCTGCGTCAAGGCCTGCACCATGCTGGCGGTGCAGGCCGACGGCACAGCCATCACCACCATCGAGGGCCTGGCAACCGGCGAGGAACTGCATCCTATGCAGGCAGCGTTCCGCGAGCATCACGGCCTGCAGTGCGGCTTTTGCACGCCCGGCATGATTTTGAGCGGCATTGCGATCGCCCGGCGCCACGGTGTCCCCACACGCGAGGCTATCCGCGAGGAGCTGGACGGCAATCTCTGCCGCTGCACCGGCTATCTCAATATTGTCACGGCGATTGAGGCCGGCGCACGCGCCATGGCCGACGCATAGAGTATCCGTGATGATTTTTTGATTAATCGCTCGCTGCGAGCCAGGTCAAGGGACGGCTCAAGCATCGTCTGCCAGCATCAAATGGACGTGTCTCGACGAGGCTCGACAGGAACGGTATGGGTCTTGAACTGACGTAAAGTCATCATGCTCTAAAGAATCAGATCGCTGCTCTTTCTCTATTGTTTGCCGCGATTTCTTAACCATCGAATGAGCCATTCGATTGGAAATCGCTCTCAGGAGGCGCCCATGCAACCCTTCGCCTACGAACGCCCGGAAGCTGTGGACGCCGCAGTCGCCATGCTCCGTGACGACCCGGAGGCCGTTTTTCTGGCCGGCGGTATGACGCTGATCCCCACCATGAAGCAGCGGCTGCGTGCCCCGAGTACCGTGGTTGATCTCGTGCGCATCCCCGGCCTGCGCGGGATCCGGGTCGAGGATGACAAACTGGTGGTTGGTGCCATGACACCCCATGCGCAGGTCGCGGCCAGCCCAGACGTGAAGGCACTGGTCCCGTCCCTGGCTGATCTGGCCGGCGGTATCGGCGATCCGCAGGTGCGGGAGCGCGGCACAATCGGCGGGTCGATCGCCAACAACGACCCGACGGCCGACTATCCGGCTGCACTTCTGGCCCTGGCGGCGGACATCATCACCGATCGTCGTGTGATCGCGGCGGACGCCTTTTTTCTGGGCCTGTTCGAGACCGCACTGGAGCCGGGCGAACTGGTGACTGCCGTGCGCTTCAAGCCTTGCGCACGCGCGGCCTACGCCAAGTTCCGCAATATTGCCTCGGGCTATGCGATTGTCGGCGTGTTCGTCGCCTGGGGGGATACGGTTCGCGTGACCGTCACCGGGGCCGGGCCGGGCGTGTTCCGCTGGTCAGAGGCTGAAGCGGCGTTGACCGCCAATTTCAGTGCTCCCGCGCTGGCTGCGCTCACGCTGCCGGCAGACGACCTGAACAGTGACATCCATGCCAGTGCGGAATACCGTGCACATCTGTGCAAGGTCATGCTCATGCGCGCTGTTGCCAGGATCACCGGCTGAAGAAGGAGGACGCCATGTTGATTTCGACCACATCCAGCCTGCAGCACCGTACGGTCAAGGAGTACCTCGGGATTGTCACCGGCGAGGTGATCATTGGGGCCAATCTGTTCAAGGACCTGTTCGCCTCGATCCGCGACATTGTCGGCGGGCGCTCCGGCTCATACGAGTCCACCCTGCGCGAGGCGCGCGAGACCGCGCTGCGGGAGATGGCGGATGAGGCTCGCACACTCGGTGCCGATGCCGTCATTGCCGTTGACCTCGACTATGAGACCGTGGGCCAGAACGGCTCCATGTTGATGGTCACGGCGACCGGCACGGCAGTCCGTCTCGGCTAGTTCTGGATCGCCTCGTTGATCCAAGCGGGCGTTTGACGGCGCGCGCGGTGTCTTGCTATGGCCGGGCACCCCAGACTTATTCATGAGGACACCATGGCCGGGCATTCCCAGTTCAAGAACATCATGCACCGCAAGGGCGCGCAGGACGCCAAGCGCGCACGCATGTTCACGAAGCTGGCGCGCGAAATCACCGTCGCCGCCAAGACCGGGCTGCCGGACGCCGCGCACAACCCGCGCCTGCGCGCCGCCATCTCTGCCGCCCGCGCCGCCCAGATGCCCAAGGACAATATCGAGCGGGCGATGAAGAAAGCGACCGGGCCGGATACCGAGAATTACGAGGAAATGCGCTACGAGGGCTTTGGCCCTGGTGGTGTCGCGGTCATCGTCGATGCGCTGACCGACAACCGCAACCGCACAGCATCCGACGTGCGGTCGCTGTTCTCGAAATACGGCGGCAACATGGGGACCAGCGGCTCTGTTGCCCACCAGTTCGACCGGGTCGGCCTCATCGTCTATAATGCCAAGGCCGGCGCGCCGGATGCCGTATTCGAGGCGGCGCTGGACGCGGGCGCAGATGATGTGGCGCTCGGCGACGAGGTCCACGAAATCTATACCAGCATCGAGGCCCTGCACGAGGTTGCCAAAGCCCTGGAGGCCAAGCTGGGCGAGCCTGAAAGCGCCAAGCTCGCCTGGAAGCCGAATATCAGTGTCACGGTGTCGGAAGCAGACGCGCCGCAACTCATGAAGCTGATCGACGGTCTGGAAGACCATGATGATGTGCAGACCGTCACCGGAAACTTTGAAATACCGGACGAAATCCTGGAAAAGTTGGGTTGAGCAGCTTTCGATCTGATTGAATCAGGTCCCCGATCTCCCTCTTTGATTTGCCGCGACTTCTTAACCAGCCGGTGATTCCACCTGCTTGGAAATCGCTCACAACCCGGCATTCCAGGCGACGAGGCCGATCAGTGCGTTGAGTGCCCCCATGCCGAGCGCCAGCGGCAGGCGCAGACGCAGCCACCAGTCAGGCGCCAGGCCTGCAAGGGCCAGTCTGTGATCGACCCGCAGACCAAGCGGGAAGGTCAGCCCGATGATGAGCGCGGAAATGCCGGAGAAGCTGAACAGGCAGGCAAGCGCTACAAAGGTCGGCACCACAGACTGCACCAACAGTTGCGTGCGCAGGCGCGCATCATCGCTCTGGCTCGCCAGGCCCCACCAGGTGCCGGAGACAAACACAAGGATCAGAGCCCCATAGAGCAGCCCCAGGTGAAAACTCAGCGCGCGCCAATCCTCCGGCCCGAACAACAGCACCAGGAGGGCCGCAAGCGACGGCAGCAAGCCGGCAAAGCCAAGCAGATTGGCGTCGCGCGGGGTCATGGCTTTGTGCGGACGGGCACAGGCACGTTGCAGATGTCCGCGCCGCCGGCGGGGCGGATGAAAAAGCTGTCCCGCCGGTTGGCGCGTGCATCCGCGAAGGCTGCAAAGGTTTGGCTGTCGGTCTTGAGCATCTGCCAGCGCCTGGGCGAGCCGGTGCGTACCGTACTGATGCCAACCCGCTGCTCGGGCTGTTCGTAGAAGCCAAGCGGCCCGGTTCCCCGCGGCAGAGTGGTCAGGGCCTCAATGCCGTCGATGACCCGGCCGGCCAGCGCGATGTTGCGGTCCAGATGGCGCGGCGCATGGCCGTTGACGACATAAAGCTCAGCCCCTGTGCCGGTGTCTGGTGCCAGGCCCCGCCCGACGCCGACCATGCCAAAACAGTGCGGCAGCCAGGCGCGGGTGCCATCGGTCGCGACCGGCCAGCCGCCAGCGTGGCCCGTCTGCGCCGCGTATGCATCAGGGGTGCCAAGCGGGCGAAAGCCAAGCCCCGCGAGCGGTCTCTCGTAATCCGAGGTGGGTGCGACGCCGAGGCCGGTGGGCAACGGCTTGCTCTCGCTCCCGTCCCCCCACTGGACAACATAATTCTCCTGCACCCGGTTGATGCTGACGCCGTCGAACCAGCCGGCAGCCACCAGCAACTCAATATTGCGGACGTGAACCGGCGCAAAGCCGCGCACCAACTGGATCGTGACCGTGCGGCCATTTGCCAGCGTGAGCGTCTGCAGGTCTGTATCGGGAATATCGGTCCAGGCATCAGCAGAGGACTGCGCCACAATTTCGCCGGGCGATAGGACTTGTGCCTGCGCGGGGGCAGCCAGAGCCAGCAACCCCAAGACCAGTAGCCCGCGAGGCAATATTTGTATCGGTGTCGTTATATTAAGCAAATCAACATCTCCACCAAGCAAACTGCTATGCATCGAAGCGGCTAACGAAAGGCTCCCCCCAAATGTTTGCCCGATTTAACAAGACCTTGTCAGCACGAATCGTCGCTGGCGCGCTTTTCACCATCATTGCTGCGCTCATATTAATCGTTATCATCTCGAGCGGGATGATGCGAGATCAGCTCGAGCAACTTGCACAACAGCGGCAGGACTCCAGCATGCGCGTTGCCTGGGAAGTCCTCAAAACAAAAGGGGACGGTTTCTCGATCAAAGACGGCAAAATGACTGTCGGTGACAACTATGTGGTCAATGACAATTTCGAAGTCGTCGACCGCGTGAAGGAGCTGGTTGGCGGGACGGCGACCATCTTCCAGGGCGACATGCGCGTGTCGACAAACGTCAAGAAACCTGATGGCAGTCGCGCCGTCGGCACGCCGTTGGCCAAAAACCCAGCATATGACGCAATTTTCGGTCAGGGCAAGCCGTATCGCGGGTCAGCAGATATCCTCGGTACCCCGTTCTTCACCGCCTATGATCCTATTCTGGATGCGAATGGAAAAGTTATCGGTATCCTTTATGTCGGCCTGAAGAAGTCTGAGTTTCTCCAGATTGTTGAAGGCATCCAGAGCAGGCTTTGGCTCGTCGCCTTCTGTGTCGGGTTGTTCTGAGCGTTGGGACTGGCGTGGTATTTGCGGCGTACGCTGCAGCCCCTGACCGGGATCGCCAACTCGACACGCGCGCTCGCGGATGACCGCCTTGACGCAGATATCCCGAACCAGGGTCGCGCGGACGAAGTCGGTGAGATCACCCGGGCGCTCGAGGCGCTGCGCGGTGCTCTTATTGAGCGCCGCCGCCTGGAGGCAGAGGCGACACAAGCGGCCCTGGAATTACAGGAACTGGAGAAGACCCGCATTGCCGAGCAACTGGCGCAGCAGAGTGCGGAGGCTGTGCGCAGGGGCGAAGAACAAGTCGCTTCCGAAGAGCAGCGCAGGATGTTCGTGATGTCTCTTGCCGGCACCATGGAAACCCAGGTTGCCACATCAATGGACCGCGTGACCCAAGCACTGCAGGATCTTGGTCAGGCCTCCGAGACGATGCGTCAGGGTGCTTCAGCCACGCTTGCCAGTTGTGCGGTTGCATCCGGGAAGAGCGACATCGCGTGCGAAAATATTGAGGCTATTGCGGCGGCTACCGAAGAAATGTCGGCATCGGTTCGGGAAATCGAACGCAAGATCGGCGTTGCCGCCAGCGAGATCGAAAAGGCGGCCAGACAAACCTCTGAGTCGACCAAAACAATCGCCAGCCTGGCGGAAGCCTCGAAGCGTATCGGGGCGGTGGTCGAACTGATCCAGGATATTGCAGAGCAGACCAATTTGCTGGCGCTCAATGCGACCATCGAAGCTGCGCGCGCCGGAGATGCCGGGCGCGGCTTTGCCGTGGTTGCCAGCGAAGTCAAAGGTCTGGCTACGCAAACTGCCAAGGCCACGCAGGATATCAGCGTGCTGATCGGCGAAATCCAGACGCACACCGAGCGCAGCGTCGCCACCATGGATGCGGTGGCGCAGCAGGTGGAAACGGTGAATGAAATTTCCTCGGAAATCTCTGCGGCTGTGCGTGAACAGGCAGCGAGCACCGCTGAGATCAGCCGGTCTACGCGGGTCGTCGTTGAGACTGTCGGAGGATTGAGCGACGAGGTCGAGAATATCAAGGCACTCGCCGAGGCTGCAAACCAGCAGGCTGGTGCGGTGGTGACCTCTACAACGATGCTGGATGCGCAGTCCACGAGCATGGCAAGCGAACTGACTGCCAAGCTGCAGGATCTCCGCGCCGCCTGATCAAGCTCAGTTACGGCGGGCTTGCGTCGGCCCGCCTGCCCGCCTAACCCTCTCGCGCATGAAGCGGACGCACCTTCCCCTCAATGGTTTGCGCGTGTTCGATGCAGCGGCACGTCACCTGTCGTTCACCCGCGCGGCAGATGAACTGGCGGTGACCCCGGCTGCCGTCGGCCAGCACATCCGGGCGCTTGAGGATCTGCTGGGTGTCGTATTGTTCCGGCGGACCACCCGTGGCCTGGAGTTGACGGCGGAGGCCGAGGCGGCGCTGCCGTCGCTCCGACAAGGCTTCACCCATTTCGAACAGTCGGTGGCGCTGCTGCAGGCGGGGCAGGCGTCCTCCGTGGTGACGATCCTTGCGCCGCCAAGTTTTGCTGCGCGCTGGCTGGCCCCGCGCCTGGCCGCATATCATGCGCTAAATGCCGGGTTGAGCGTGCGGCTGTTTGCCAGCAATGCACAAGTTGATTTTGTGCAGGCGAACATCGATCTGGCGATCACGCATGGCGACCCTCCACAGGAGGGCCAGCCCGCGCTGTGGCTGCTGGACGATGCGCTGGCAGCCGTGGCGAGGCCGGGCGTCACTGCGCCATTGATCCACGATGCGGATCATCATTGGGCATCGTGGCTGGCGCAGGCGGGTGTCAGCCTGGAGCCGTCAGACGCAGGCCTCTATGTCGATCTCAGTGCGGCTGCCGTTGAGGCAGCACTGGCAGGGCACGGCGTTGCGTTGGTATCGCTGCCGCTGGTCGCCGATCTGCTGGCACGTGGGTTGCTCGCCGAACCGCTTGGCCCGGCGCAGCCTGACCCGCGCCGCTACTGGCTCACCGCGCCGGAGCCGCAATGGCAGCAGAAGAAGGTGCGTCAGCTGGTGGCCTGGCTGACGCGCTAGCAGCCTGCTGAAATGCATGTTTTCTATCGTCATCCCGGACTTGATCCGGGATCCAGAGCACCATCAGGCTGATGCGGATTTAAAGCCCGTTGCTCTAGAAATCGAGGCCAAGCTCGCGCCTGCGCTTTTTTGAGAGACCTTTCGCGACCAGCCGGTAGGACTCGTTGAGGTAAAATTGCAGGTCCTCATCGCTCAGGCCAGGTTGGGCATAGTGCTGGATCCAGAGCATGCCGCGCGATGCGAGGTAGGGGGCAGGGCGCAGGCCCGGCATCTGCCGCAGCACTTCATAGCTCATAGGCGAGACCTTGAAGGTGATGCCGGAGTGTGTATCCCCAGCACTGGCGATCACGAACACTTTGCCGCCAACCTTCCAGACGTCGGCATTACCCCATTGTACCACGTGGGTGGTTGCCGTCAGCGCAGCACAATAGGCGTTGAGGTCATTAGGGGACATCAACACCCCCCTTTGATGTGGGCTTGCCAGAGGCTCCGATGTTTGCGCACAGTTTGTACCAATAAAAGGGGGCAAAGACATGACTGGTATCATAGTTGCGATCATCCTGGCGATTCTGGCGTTCATTACCGTTGCCGCCGGGATCGTGACCGTGCGCCAGGGCTTTGAGTATACTGTCGAACGCTTCGGCCGCTACACCAAGACCCTGCGACCCGGCTTCCACCTCATTGTGCCATTCGTTGACCGTATCGGCAGACGAATCAACATGATGGAGCAGGTGCTCGATATTCCGGGCCAGGAGATTATCACGCGGGACAACGCCATGGTCGGCGTTGACGGCGTGGTGTTCTATCAGGTGCTCGATGCCGCTTCTGCCGCCTATCAGGTCTCTGACCTGGTGCTCGCGATCCTCAACCTGACCACCACCAACCTGCGCACGGTGATGGGGTCGATGGACCTCGACGAGACCCTGTCGCAACGCGATTCAATCAATGCGCGGTTGTTGACCATCATTGACCAGGCGACCCACCCCTGGGGTTTGAAGGTCACCCGTGTCGAGGTGAAGGACATCCGCCCGCCTGCCGACATCTCCAATGCCATGGCGCGACAGATGAAGGCGGAGCGGGAGAAGCGCGCAACCATTTTGGAGGCGGAAGGGGCGCGCCACGCGGAGATCCTGCGCGCCGAGGGCCAGAAGCAGGCGCAGATTCTTGAGGCCGAAGGGCGGCGCGAGGCGGCATTCCGCGACTCTGAGGCACGCGAGCGGGAAGCCGAGGCCGAGGCCCGCGCCACCACCATGGTCAGTGAGGCGATTGCCGCCGGCAACCCGCAGGCGATCAATTATTTCGTCGCACAGAAATATGTTGAGGCCATGAGTGCCTTCGCTCGGTCGGACAACAGCAAGACAATTTTCATGCCGCTTGAATTGTCGTCCCTGGCCGGATCAGTCGGTGGCATCGCGGAACTGTTGGCTGCGGTGCGGCCGGATGACAAGCCCGCCGGAGAGCGGTAAGCAAGTGACCACCGAAAGCTAACGCGAGGCGCACATGAGTCTGTCTGAAATGATGAGCGGCGAGACCGGCTTCGGCTGGTGGTGGGTAGCAGCGGGCTTGATCCTTGCGGTGCTGGAAATTTTTGCGCCGGGGTCTTTCATGCTCTGGGTCGGCATTGCCTGCATCATAACCGGTGTCATCACGGTGGCGGTCGATCCGGCAGTGGAGGTTCAGTTCATCCTGTTTGCCGTTTTCGCTGTGCTGAATGTCGTGGTTCTGCGCACGCTGCTCCGGCGCTTCCCGATTGTCTCTGCGGCACCGCTGTTGAACCGGCGCGGCGATCAGCTGGTCGGCCAGACACTGAAGCTGATCGAGCCGATCGAGGCCGGCACGGGCCGCGCGCGCGTTGGGGATACCGCCTGGCTGGTGCGCGGGCCGGACATGCCGAATGGGCGGATGGTCAAGGTCATCGGCGTAGAGGGCGCGCAACTGGTTGTCGCACCTGTCAACAGCTAAGCGACCTGCCGTTTTCCCATATGTGAAACACTGCTTTCGCGAGTCTCTCACTAGCAACCTGACGGTTTGTGCTGACTTGTAAGGGGTCATGCTAGGAGAATTGATGTGATCCCCGCGATCTTCGTTTGTAACGGCACGCCGGACCAGTCGCCAAGCGACCCGGAGACGAAACGCGCGCTAAAGACGTTGGGTGACAGTCTGCCGCGTCCGCAGGCTATTGCCCTGGTCTCGAACCAATGGCGCACGACGACAGCGCAGGTGCGCCTCGTGACGACGGATGGAGCGGAAACCCCGATACGCAAGGGGGCCGCGACGCTGGTTGCCGACGCAATCGGCGCGACCATCGCGCCAATGCTGGTGGTCGAGACTCTGGGTTCTGGCAGCCATTGGCCGGCGGCATTCCTGTTTGAGAAGAAGATGCCGCCTATCGTTGAGGTCTCGCTGCTCAGCCTGCGCGGCGCCTTGCATCACTATAGTCTCGGCCTGCACCTGGATAAATTACGCAGTCGCGATGTGCTGGTGCTTGGATGCGGCGGCGTAACCTGTGGAGACAAGGACAAGCCGAAGGACATGGTCGGGTTCATCGACTGGATGAACAAGGTGCTGCAAAGCGGCCGTGTTGATGATTTGCTGGATTATCGCGAGCGCTTCAACTGCCCGGTGACGCCGCAGCCGCAGGAAGACTCGCTGATGCCGTTGTTCACGGCGCTTGGTGCCGCCGGCCCGGGTGCCAGTGTCCGCTGTGACCCGTGCAGCGTTGAGGGTGCGCAGACCCACACCAGTATATTCGTCTTCGAGTAGAGCCCGGGCCTGCTTGCCGGGGAACCCGTTACGCTGCCAGGCAAGACCCAATCGAGGCTTGAACCCGGACCGGCTCGCGGCTAGTCTGCGCCCAGCGGCCGCCCATTTTGGGCGGCTAATTTTTTTTCAGCCCGCAGCCGCTTTGTCGGGACAGGAGACGCAGGATGTCGCAACCTCTTATGCCGTTTGCAACCGCAGTCTGGCTGGTCGAGAATACCGGCCTGACCTTTCAGCAGATAGCGGACTATTGTGGCCTTCACCTGCTGGAAGTGCAGGCGATCGCCGATGATACGGTCCAGACCAAGATGGTCGGCATCGATCCAGTGCGCACCGGACAACTGTCGCAGGCGGATATCGAGCGCTGCCAGAAGAACCCGGCGGCCCGGTTGATGGCGATCACCGGTCCAGAACAGGCCAAGCGCACCAAAGGGCCGCGCTACACGCCGGTCTCCAGGCGGCAAGACAAGCCGGATGCCATCGCCTGGTTGCTGCGCTACCATCCGGAACTTAAGGACAGCCAGATCTCCAAGCTGATCGGGACGACCAAGCACACGATCTCCGGCATCCGGGACAAGAGCCACTGGAATATTCAGGCCATCAAGCCGCAGGACCCGGTTGCCCTTGGCCTGTGCAGCCAGCGCGAACTGGATGCCTTGGTCAGTCAGGCGAACAAGGATCGCGCTGCCGCCACCGACGCTGCCATTGTTGACCGCGAAACCGCGGCGCTGGAGGAAGAGCTGCGTAAGTTGCGCGCCGCAACCCGCCAGGCCGAGGCAGAGGCCGCCGCTCTGGCAGAGGGTTCGCTGGAAGAATAGAGCGGTGACTTATACCAGTGTGCAGGGATCGTGACGCATACCATCGCTCCGGCCATCGACGACGATTGGCGCGCGTCGCACAGGATAAACTTCAGCCGCAATCTTGAGCCTGCTGACATCAAACAGACTCATTTCCCCTCCCTCGTTGAGGGAGGGGTGGCCGCTAGGCTGGGGTGGGTGCCAGAGACGCGCTTGCCCACCCCGGTGCTTCGCACCTCCCCTCCCGTAGACGGGAGGGGAGACCCGGTTCAATCTAAAGTCATCACGCTCCAGGAACACATCCGTCTCAAGTTACTGGAAAACGACGCGTTCCAGGACCCCGGCTCTCGCCGGGGTAACAACGTTTCCATGAGTTTCTGTCAATGCAGCTTGGTATTACTGGGTAATACGCTCCAGGGTTTCCTTGAGGCGCAACTTTTCCTTTTTGAGCTGGTGAACCAATTGCCAGTCCGGTGCCGGGCGCACAGTCTCACGCAGTATCCGGTTTTCCAGTTGCGCGTGTTTGGCACTCATGTTGCTGAGATGTTGGCTCATGCTCATCGGGACATGCTCCTTTCGTTGCATCCTACGGCTTAACCGCGTCGATAACTCCATCACAGATGGGAGCGCTTGTCAGTCAAAACCCGACACGGGTGAAAACTGTCTGCGGACAAGTTCTACAGTTAGTGGTTCACACGAAATTCAGGTCGATTTATAGAATGCCGAGGCGTATCGATGGCATGTGCTTTTAGTCTATAATTTCAGTCACATGTACTAATCCTGCGCATTAACGCCTCGGTAACAGTTCGACTCGGCTTACCCATGGGCTCGTGCATGCGTGGCCCACGATGCGGCATAGGGCCTTGCAGGCTCTACCCTCACCGCCACGACTATGGTAGCTGAGCAACCTCGTGTCGTGACGTCGTGGGGTGCAGGTGAGCAAGGCCAGTCAGGAAGAACTGCAGGCGCGGCTTTCCATCCTCATTGAGGAGCATCGCGATCTCGATGTCGCCATCAACGCCCTGCTATCGATAGGGACGAACGACCAGCTTCAGATGCAGCGCATGAAACGGCGCAAACTGGCGCTTCGGGACGAGATTGCCCACATCCAGGACCAGATGGTGCCCGATATCATCGCCTAAACTTGCCGTCTTGGGTCAGTTTGATAATCCGCTCGTGGTGAGCTTGGACAGAACCACGAGCCGCTCATCCCTTCGTCATGCTCAGGGTGAGCGGATTTTCAAACTGCTCGACTTGTGTTGTCACTAGCGGTCAAGCTCCTGGGCACTGGCCCCCAGGCGGTCGAACAGGTCGTGAAGCAGCGCGCGCTCACTCTCGGTCAGCTGCTCAAGCAGGCGCGCCTCTACTGCGCGTGCCATCGGGACAATACGCTGATAGATGTCCATGCCCTCTGCCGTCAAAGACAGCAAGGCGCGGCGCGCATCCGCAGGGTCGATGATGGACGTCACTCTGCCCATCGCGATCAGCCGGGTGACGGCGCGGGAGATCGCCACCTTGTCCATCGCGGTAATCTCGCAGATTTGCGAGGCTGTCAGTTCGTGATGCACACCGAGGATCGCAAGGACACGCCACTCCGGAAGCTTCAGGCGGAAGCGCCGCGCATAGATCCGCGCGACGGCACGACTGACCTGATTCGACAGCACCGACAGCCGAAAGGGAATGAACCGGTTGAGCAGCAACGGCTCTGTGCTGTCGGTCGGCGGTGTCGCAGTCATGCGGATTCTTTCGGGGGGATGGATGCAATAACGCACTGTATCCATAGGGTTGCTACTGGCTGAAGGCAACGCTTGCCATCAACTCCATACCGGGTGCTCAGACTATGGAATACCCAACCTTGGTCGTGGGTCACGTGCGCATAAAAAATCGCTATAACGCGCCAACAATCTGGGAGGAAAAGACCATGTCCGAGACCGTTGTCCCCGTATCCGCCACAGCGCGCGCGCACACCCATACGGATGCAGAGGCCTATGCCAGGCTCTACGAGCAGTCTGTGCGCGACCCGGAGGCATTCTGGCAGCGCGAAGCGCAACGGGTCGACTGGATCAAGCCGTTCACGGTGGTGAAAAAAACCTCCTTTCAGGAAACGGATTTCGGCGTCTCCTGGTTTGAAGACGGTCAGGTCAATGTCAGTGCCAACTGTCTGGACCGGCATCTGGAGGCCCGGGGCGATCAGGTCGCCATACTCTGGGAAGGCGACGACCCGTCGGAAAGCGAGGCGATCACCTACAAGGACTTGCACGGACGCGTCTGCAAGGCGGCCAACATGCTGAAATCACTGGGGGTACACCGGGGCTGTCGTGTGGTGCTCTATCTGCCGATGATCCCGGCGGCGGCCGTGTACATGCTGGCCTGCACCCGTATCGGTGCCATTCACTGCGTGGTCTTCGGCGGCTTCTCGCCGGACAGTCTGGCCGGGCGTATCCAGGACAGCGATGCGACCGTTGTGGTGACAGCGGATGAGGGTCGCCGCGCCGGCCGCAAGGTGCCGCTGAAGGCCAATGTTGATGAGGCGTTGCAGCGGTGCCCCGGCGTGGAAAAAGTGCTTGTCGTGCGCCACACTGGCGGCGCAATCGCGATGCAGGACGGGCGCGACCACTGGGTCCATGATCTTGAGGCGACGGTGGACAGTGATTGCCCGCCGGAGCCGATGGGCGCTGAAGACCCGTTGTTCATCCTCTATACCTCCGGGTCAACGGGCAAACCCAAGGGTGTTCTGCACACCACGGGCGGCTATCTCGTCTGGTGCGCCATCACCTTCCACTATGTGTTCGATTACAAGCCTGGCGAAGTGTTCTGGTGCACCGCCGATGTCGGCTGGGTCACCGGCCACAGCTATCTTGTGTATGGGCCGCTCGCGAACGGTGCCACCAGCGTGATGTTCGAAGGGGTTCCGAATTACCCGGATTTCGGGCGCTTCTGGCAGGTGGTCGACAAGTACAAGGTGAACATTCTCTACACCGCACCGACGGCGATCCGGGCGCTGATGCGCGAGGGCGAGAGCTGGGTGAAGCAGTCTTCGCGGGCCAGCCTGCGCCTCCTGGGTTCGGTCGGCGAGCCGATCAACCCCGAGGCCTGGCAGTGGTATTACAAGGTTGTGGGGGATGAGCGCTGCCAGATTGTCGATACCTGGTGGCAGACCGAAACCGGTGGTATCCTGATCTCGCCGCTGCCGGGCGCGACCGATCTCAAGCCGGGGTCTGCGACGCGGCCGTTCTTCGGCATCCAGCCGCAGATCGTCGATGCGAACGGTGCAGTGCTGGACGGGGCGACCGAGGGCAATCTGGTGCTGGTGGACAGCTGGCCGGGGCAGATGCGCACGATCTGGGGTGATCACGATCGCTTCTTCCAGACCTACTTCACGACCTATCCGGGCAAGTATTTCACCGGCGACGGCTGCCGCCGGGATGCCGATGGCTACTACTGGATCACCGGCCGGGTCGACGACGTGATCAACGTCTCCGGCCATCGCATGGGCACGGCGGAAATCGAGAGTGCGCTGGTCTCCCATGTCAAAGTTGCGGAAGCTGCGGTGGTCGGCATGCCGCATGAGATCAAGGGGCAGGGCATCTACGCCTATGTGACGCTGAATTCCGGCGAGACCGGCGATGAGGGCCTGCGCAAGGAACTGGTCCAGTGGGTGCGCCACGAAATCGGGCCGATTGCCTCCCCGGATGTCATTCAGTTCGCACCGGGCCTTCCCAAGACCCGCAGCGGCAAGATCATGCGGCGCATCCTGCGCAAGATCGCGGAAGGGGATATCAGCAGCCTGGGCGACACCTCGACCCTGGCGGACCCGTCTGTGGTCGACAGCCTGGTCGCGGAGCGCGCGGTTCGGGGCTAAAGGGCTGGCACCACAAAATGTGCCCGCGCAGCTGTTGCAGCGGTACGGGCATGGCAGCCCTCGACATGGTCGTTGACCATGCCCATCGCCTGCATGAAGGCATAGCAGGTGGTGGGCCCGACGAACGTCCAGCCCAGCGCTTTGAGGTCCTTGCTCAGAGCCGTTGAGGTCGGTGTCGTCGGGATGGCGCTCAGGGCTGCCCGGGTGAAATGCTGCGGGCGCTCGTGCAATGGTGGCTCGAAGCGCCAGAAATAGGCGGCGAGCGACCCGTGTTTCTCCCTCAAGGCAAGGGCGCGGCGCGCGTTGTTGATCGTTGACTCGATCTTGCCGCGGTGTCGGACGATGCCGGCATCACCAAGCAGGCGGCTGATGTCCGCGTCGTCGAAGCCTGCGACCCGTTCCGGATCGAAGCCGGCAAAGGCCGCCCGGAAGTTTTCACGTTTGCGCAGGATGGTCAGCCACGAAAGCCCGGACTGGAACCCCTCCAGGCAGATCTTCTCGAACAGGCGGCGGTCATCGGCGACCGGGTAGCCCCATTCGGTGTCATGATAGTGCTGATAGAGCGCATCATCACCCGGCCACCAGCAGCGGTGGGTCCCCGTGTGGTCCACATGCCAATCGCTCATGGCGCAGAGCAGGCCGCACAGAGGCCCTTGACCTCCAGCACCGGCTTCAGGGCGGTGTAGCCTTGCGCGGCAGCGCGCGTGCGGAGCACCTCCGTGAGGGTATCGTCGTCGAGGTGCCGGGTTTCGCCGCATTGCTCGCAGACCAGGAAGATACAGTCGTGGCGATGCTGGGGGTGGGCGCTGGCGAGATAGGCGTTCCGGCTTTCGATGCGTGTGGCGAGGTTCGCCTGCACAAACAGGTCCAGCATGCGATACACGGTATTGGGAGCGATCCGGCGGCCAAGAGCCTGCGAGACCGAATCCGCAATATCATAGGCGCTTGTGGGCTTGGATTGTGCGGCCAGCGCCAGAAACACCTGCTCGCGCAGCGGGGTCCACTGTTCGCCAGCGTTGTTGAGCGCCTGGCGCTGTGCAGCGTTCAATTCTGCTGTATCTGTCTGAGCCATCTGAGCACTATGCGCAGGATGGCGCGCAAAAACAACGCTGGTCGCAAGGTTCAGGCGCGCGCGCCGCAGATTGAGAATATGAGCGCAGCACAGGATGAGGCTGCCGAGGATCGAGAGCAGCATTTCCGACCGGTCGGCATGACCGACGAATACGGCACCAAGCAGCAGGCTGCAGCCTGCGAGCGCGAGCAGCGCCAGCCAGCGCGACGGGGTTTGCCCTTTGCGTGGCATGAACGCCACAAACGACAGCCCGGCCGCCAGACCGAGCACAAGCATGTGCAGGCTGTGGTGGCTCTCGCTCAGGCTGGTCGCCGACAGGGCGAGCGACGCCGCCAGCCCGAGCGCACAGTGCAGGGCGCAGAGGCTGGATAGACCGATTCCCAGGAGATCGGCAGGGGGACGGGGCAAGTTGATGTTGCGGATCATGAGTGTGATATAGTGTAACATCCCACGAATTCAAGTCGGGATGTCAAGCGCAGGCACAAAAACGTGACATCAAGTTCTGGGTCAGGTGCTTGCGCGTGCGTGTCGCAGTGGCGAAGGCTTGGGTCCTGGTCTACTTGTACCGCATGAACTCGACTCCTATCCTGGATACGCGCCAAACCCCGGTTTCGACCAGCGCACCGGTCTTCTGGTGGCTGGTGGGCGTCGCCGTGATGATCTTCCTCATGGTTGTGGTCGGGGGCGCGACCCGGCTGACCGAATCCGGCCTGTCCATCACCCACTGGTCGCCGATCAGCGGCACGATTCCGCCGCTGACGCCGGACGATTGGCAACGCGAATTTGCCCTCTACCAGCAGACCGATGAATACCGGCTGGAGCATGCCTGGATGCAGCTTGCCGATTTCCAGCAGATTTACTGGTGGGAATGGGGGCACCGGGTGCTCGGGCGGCTGATCGGGATGGTCTATGCTCTGCCATTCTTCTGGTTTTTATGGCGCGGCCAGTTGCCCAGAACACTTGTCCCGCGCTTCTGGGCCATGCTGGCGCTTGGCGGGCTGCAGGGCGCGATCGGCTGGTGGATGGTTGCCTCCGGCCTGGTTGGGCGAACAGATGTCAGCCACTATCGGCTTGCGGTGCACCTGCTGATGGCGCTGCTGATCTTCAGCCTGGTGCTGTGGACGGCACTTGACCTGCGCCCCGGCCAGGGCAGTGCGAGCAGACGTCTGAAAGCCGCCAGCCTGTTCACATTGGCGCTGTTGCCGCTGCAGATCGGTCTTGGGGCGTTCGTCGCCGGCCTGAATGCCGGCTATGCGTTCAACACCTGGCCGTTGATGGGGGACCATTTTGCGCCGGATGGTCTCTGGACGCTCACCCCGCTCTGGCTCAACCTCGTTGAAAACCCGGTGACCGTGCAATTCCTGCATCGCTGTCTGGCGTATGGCGTGTTTGCCGTCGGGATTTACGCAAGTGCCCTGGCCTGGCGGGCCGGACTCCGGATGCGAGGGCTCGCCCTGGCTGGAACCCTAAGCCTGCAGGTCGTGCTCGGGATCGCCGCGCTGCTGAGCGGCGTCCCAGTATGGCTCGGGGTGGCGCATCAGGCCGGTGGCGTGCTGTTGCTGGCGTCGGCGCTCTGGGTGGCGCACGCTGCGGTCCGGGCCTATCCCGCAGCCTCGATGCGGTATTCAGACACCGCAATTCTGACGAGCTGATATCGCTTGACTTTTCACGGCAGTTTGGAAATAAGCGCGTCCTGAGCGGCGGCGCATGATCTGCGTCGCTTTGTTTTTTTAGTCGCTGGCGCGTCCGGCGCGACGCTTGAGAGGCACACATGAAGACCTTCGTGGCGAAACCCGCCGAGGTGGACAAAAAGTGGCTGCTGATCGATGCCGATGGCCTGGTTGTGGGCCGGTTGGCATCGATCATCGCCAACCACCTGCGCGGCAAGCACAAAACCACCTACACCCCGCACGTCGACTGCGGTGACAACATCATTGTCATCAATGCCGAGAAAGTGCGCTTCACCGGGCGCAAGCTGAGCCAGAAGTTCTATTATCGCCATACCGGCTATCCGGGCGGCATCAAGGAACTGCGTGCTGACCATGCGCTGGACGGCCGCTTCCCCGAGCGCGTGCTCGAGAAGGCGGTTGAGCGCATGGTGCCGCGTGGTCCCCTCGGCCGCAAGCAGATGCGCAATCTGCGCATTTTCGCCGGCACAGCGCACCCGCATGAAGCGCAGAGCCCAACAATCCTGGATGTGGCGTCGATGTCGCCCAAGAATAAGCGAGGCGCCTAATGTCTGAGGTGCATGATCTGCAAGACCTGAAGTCCCTGACCAGCGGCACGTACGAGCCGGAGCCCGTTGCCTTGCGGGAGCCGGAAATCGACGCCCAGGGCCGCAGCTACGCGACCGGCAAGCGCAAGAACGCCATCGCCCGTGTCTGGCTGAAGCCCGGTAATGGCCGCATTATCGTCAACGGTCGCGATCAGACGGTGTATTTCGCCCGTCCGACCCTGCGGCTGATCATCAACCAGCCGTTCCTGGTCGCAGACCGCGTCGACTCCTATGACGTCTATGCCACCGTCACTGGCGGCGGCCTCTCTGGTCAGGCTGGTGCGGTCAAGCACGGCATTGCCCAGGCTCTGCAGAAGTATGAGCCGGTGTTGCGCGCAGCAGTCAAATCAGCCGGCTTCCTGACCCGCGACGCCCGCGTAGTCGAGCGCAAGAAGTACGGTCGCGCCAAGGCCCGCCGCAGCTTCCAGTTCTCGAAGCGCTAAACGCACGTCTGGACGACAAAACAAAAGGGCGTGCCGGTTGGTGCGCCCTTTCTTTTTGCGCTCAGTTCAAGGTCCGTTTCGCGTAGGGACTGTCGAGCGAGAAGGCCGGGATATCAATCTCGAAGGTGCGGCCGTCCTCTGTCGCCATCTGATAGCGACCGACCATGAAGCCGGTCGGCGTGTTGAGCGGGCAGCCGGACCCATAGGTGAAGGCCTCACCCGGCTCCAGTATGGGTTGCTCGCCGACAACCCCGTCGCCCTTGACGTCCTGGACCTGTCCGTTGCCATCCGTGATGATCCAGTGGCGGGACCGCAGCTGGGCGGTCACCGTGCTGTGGTTCTCGACCCGGATTTCATAGCCCCAGAGGTATTTGTTGTCGCTCTCGTCCGACTGGTCGTCGAGGAAGACCGGGCGTACGCGCACGACAAAGCCCTCGGTCTGGGCGGCATAAGGGTAGTCGTCGTCGGTATTGCTCATGGCTGTCTCGGATCTTGGGGTTAGGTGCCGGCCGCGTGCAGCGCGCGCGAGAGGTCTTCGATGAGGTCGTGCGGATCTTCAAGGCCGATCGATACACGGATCAGCCCCGGCGTGATGCCGAGGCCTGCGCGCAATTCCGCCGGCACCGCCTTGTGCGTGGTCGTCTCCGGATGCGTCGCCAGGCTGCGCGAGTCGCCGATATTGTTGGAAATATCGATCAGTTCCAGAGCGTTGAGGAAGGCAAACGCCCGCTCCCGGCTGCCGAGGTCGAAACAGAAGATCGTGCCGCCGCGCGTCATCTGCGCCTGCACCAGTGCGTATTGCGGGAAATCGGGCAGGCCGGGGTAGCGCAGGTCCGGTGCACGACCGGCAATGGCAGCCACAACGGCCTCTGCATTGTCGCACATGCGGTTCAGACGCAGCTCAAGGGTCTCCAGGCCCTTCAGCAGCACCCAGGCATTGAAGGGGGAGAGCGCGCAGCCGGTATGCCGGAAATAGGGAAACAGGTGTTCGTCGTGGAAATGCTGCGAACAGCAGACCACACCGCCCAGCACCCGGCCTTGCCCGTCAATGTGCTTGGTTGCGGAATAGGCGACGATATCGGCACCCAGCGCCAGCGGCTTCTGCAGCAGCGGCGTTGCAAACACATTATCGACCACGACCAGCGCGCCCGCCGCTTTGGCAAGGGCACTGACGCCGGCAATATCCACGACATCAAGGGTGGGATTTGCGGGGGTCTCCAGGAAGAACATCCGCGTCTCGGGGCGGATCGCCGCGCGCCAGGCGTCCAGCTCCCGGCCGTCGACTGTGGTCGTGGCAATGCCGTAGCGCGGCAGCAGGGTGTCGATGAGCCAGCGGCAACTGCCGAACAGGGCGCGTGATGCGACAACATGGTCGCCGGCTTTCAAGCTGCAGAGCAGCGCAGCCGTCATGGCAGCCATGCCGGTTGCGGTCGCCCGGGCGATGTCTGCCCCTTCCAGGATCGCCATCCGTTCCTCGAACATGGCGACCGTCGGGTTACCCTGGCGGGAGTAGGTAAATCCCGGCCTCACGCCCTCGAACCGGCCTGCGACGTCTTCGGCGCTGTCGTAGGCAAAGCCGGAGGTCAGAAACAAAGCCTCGGAGGTCTCGCCGAAATCGGAACGCCAGGTGCCGGCCCGCACAGCCTGGGTCGCAGGGCGCCAGGTTCGGGTGATGTCACGATTTGTGCCCGTGGTATTTTTCATGGAGGATTTTGCCTTTGCTACAGGGCGCAGCACTAGCGGCGAGCGCCAAAGAGCGCAACGCGCTAGAGACTTTCCGTTTTTGATTGAACCAGGTGTTCAATCAAAAAAACGACAAGAATGGCTCCAGACATAAGAATAGACCCTTTTTATCCGACCTTTGATGCCATCACGATGTGATTCAATCAAAGTCGGAAAGGGTTTAGACTATGGTCTGCTCGACTCTGGTTGCGCGCATGATAGCATGGCGTTGTGGCGGTCTCCTGCAAGGCCGCAAAAGGGGAGAGTGCGGTGCCGACGTGGTTGCCGCTTGCGCTGGCGCTGGGCTATGCGCTCATGTTGTTCATCGTTGCGTGGCGCACGGAAGATCGAGCGGCGCGTGGCGGCGGTGCATCCGGCCCGTTGACCTATGCCATGTCTCTGGCGGTCTACTGCACGTCCTGGACGTTTTTCGGCGCTGTCGGCACTGCAGCGACCAGCGGCTGGAACTATCTGCCGATTTATCTGGGGCCGGCGCTCGTGCTGTTGTTCGGCAACGGGTTCATGCGCCGGCTGGTGATGGCCGCCAAGCAGGACGGCTCCATTTCCATCGCGGACTTCATCTCCTCGCGTTACGGCAAGGATCGCAGGCTGGCTGCGCTCGTCACCCTGATCGCGCTGCTGTCCGCGCTGCCCTACATCGCTCTTCAGCTCAAATCGCTGGGGATGACCTACAATGAACTGGTCTACAGCGCCCCCGGTCAGGCGGTGACACCGCCAGAGGCCGGCACAGTGCTGCTGATCGCCGGTGTGCTCGCCTTGTTTGCAATTGTCTTCGGCACGCGGCGCTATGATGCCGCCGGGCGCAACCATGGTCTGGTCGTTGCCGTGGCCATGGAGTCGGTGGTCAAGATTGCGGCATTGACCATCGCCGGCCTGTTTGCGGTATGGCTGCTGATGGGTACGCCCGCACCGCCACGCGCGAACGGCCTGGAGCGCTTGCAGGGCCTTTTCGCGCCGGAGGCGCTGTCGCTGGATTTTCCGGTGATTTGCCTGCTGTCGATGTCGGCGATCCTGTGCCTGCCCCGGCAGTTTCATATCGCTGTCGTCGAGGCGACCGACCCTGCGCATGTCCGCCATGCCCGATGGACATTCCCCGCCTATCTTGCGCTGACGGCTGTTGTGGTCATCCCGATCACCTGGGCCGGACTCTCCCTGCTGCCGGGCACTGCATCTCCGGATCTCTATGTCATCGATCTCCCGCTGCTGGACGGCAATTCGGCGATCGCGACCCTGATTTTCCTCGGCGGATTTTCGGCGGCGACGGCGATGGTGATCGTCGAGACTCTGGCACTCGCGACCATGGTCTCGAACGACATACTGGCCCCGCTGATCCTGCGCAGCACGGCGATGACCCGCGAGCACGATATCGGCGGGCAATTGCTGGCAGTACGCCGGCTGTCGATTATGGCAATCGTCGCTGGGGCCTATGCGTACTACAGGACCGTTGACAGTTCAGAGACCCTGGCCGGGATCGGCCTGATCGCGTTCGCAGCGGCAGCCCAGTTTGCGCCGGCTCTCGTCGGTGGTGTGCTCAGCGCCAAACGCAGCACTGTTGCTGCCGGGGCCGGGTTGCTCACAGGCGGAGTACTCTGGCTTTACACCTTGTTCCTGCCGTCGACCCTTGGGCTCGCCAACATCCGGGATTTTCTGGGCCCTGTGTCACAGTGGGTCGATCCGCATGCCCTGCTGGGTGTGACCGGACTGAGCCCTATCACCCACGGCACGCTGTGGAGCCTAGGCGGCAATATCGCCATTTTCATCCTGCTAAGCTACAGCCAGCCATTGCGGGGTTTTGTGGCCGGTCTTGTCGCGACCCGGCTGCCGGCTTCGCGTTTCGGCATTGTGCGCACAGTCGGTGATGTTCGCGCCCTGTCGGCCCGCTTCGTCGGTCATGAGGTGACCAACGATGCATTTTCCCGGCTGGATACCCGTTCAAGAGCGCTGGATGCGCCCCTGAACGGGGAGGCCGCCCGGTGCGCCGAGCGCCTGATCGCCAGCGTCATCGGCGCGCCGTCCGCGCGGGTCATCATGTCGTCCGCCATGACCGGGTCCAGCCTCGGCATGGCCGATGTGGTCCAGCTGCTCGATGAAACCAGCCATAGCCTGCAGTTTTCCAAGGACCTTCTCGCCGCCACGCTGGAACATATCGACCCCGGTGTCAGCGTGGTGGACCGGGACCTCCGGCTGGTCGCCTGGAACCGGCGCTACCTCGAGATCTTTGACTATCCGCCGGGGTTCGTCCGGGTCGGGCAGCCAGTTGACGAGTTGATCCGCCATAATGCACTGCGCGGTGAATGTGGTGCCGGCGAGGTGGAAGGCCTTGTTGCCCGCCGGCTGACGCATATGCGCCGGGCCATGCCGCATACCTTCGAGCGTGTGCGCCCCGGCGGCACGATCATCAAGACCGTCGGCGGCCCGATGCCGGACGGCGGCTATGTGATGTGCTTCACAGATGTGACCCAGGAGCGACGCGCGCAGCAGGCGCTGGAGGCCGCACGCGACGAACTGGAGGCCCGCGTGACCGAGCGCACACAAGCCTATATGGAGGCCAATCGCGATCTGGCACGGGAGGCAGACCGCAGTCGCCAGCTGGCGGCGGAATTGCGGCTGGCGCAACAGGCCTCGGACGCGGCGAACCGCGACAAGACGCGGTTTCTGGCTGCGGCAAGCCATGATCTGCAGCAGCCGCTGCATGCGGCACGACTGCTGTGCGGAGCACTCAGCCATCAGGTTGACGAGAAGGGCAAAGTCTTGTCCCGCAAGATCGATGCCGCGATCGGCGCTGCGGACCGTCTGCTCAAGTCGCTGCTCGATATTTCCCGCCTGGATGCTGGCGGTATCGAGGCCAAGCCCAGTGTTTTGCGCATCAGTGACCTGTTTGAGGAGCTGGAGGCGGAATTTGCGCCGCTGGCCGCCGAGCAGGGGTTGTCTCTGCGCGTGCACAGCCGCCCGGTCTCTGTGCAGACGGACCGGGCGCTTTTGCGCTCGATCCTGCAGAATTTTCTCTCCAACGCTGTGCGTTATACGGCGTCTGGTGGCATATTGCTGGCCTGCCGGGTGCGCGGCGATAAAGTCCGCCTTGAAGTCTGGGATACCGGCCCCGGTATTCCGGACGATCTTCATGGTGCCATCTTCGAGGAATTCCGTCGCTTGCCGACCCTGACCAAGACCGAACAGGGTGCAGGCCTCGGCCTGGCAATCGTCCAACGGCTCGCCCGGCTGCTGGAGGCTGACCTTGGTCTGTCCTCGCGCCTGAGACGGGGCAGCCATTTCTGGGTCAGCCTGCCGCTTCATATGCAGGTCCACACCAGCGAACGGCCCGCGCTGCCTGTCGCCAGCACCGCCATGCTGCAGCGCCTGCAGGTGCTGTGTGTGGATAACGAGCCCGCCATCCTGGAGGCGACCGAGAGCCTGCTCGATGCCATCGGCTGCCGGGCGATGACTGCCCCGGATGCGCGATCGGCCCTGGAGATCATCAGGTCCGAGACGATCGATGCGGCGCTGGTGGACTACCGGCTGGACAGCGACACCACCGGGATCGAAATCCTGCAATGGATACGGGATGCGCACCCGCAGGCAATCCTGGCGCTGGTAACGGCTGACCCGCAGGGGCAAGCCTTTCCGCTGCTGAAAGACCTCGGCGTGACTGTGCTCGCCAAGCCGCTGGCGCCTGAGGCACTGGTCGCACTGCTTCAGGCAGGCTCAGCGCAGCAGTCGACGACGAGCCGAGTACATATGTCGGCAGAGTGAAGCACGAAAGCTACTCGTCGCACATATCCCGCCGATAATCGATATCCGGATGAGGAAAGTAAAAAATTCCTGTAAATCGGTAATAGTCACAAAGTCGATATGATACTCAATCGTTTTTGTGGCATTTAACTTTAAGTCTAATGCCGTAGGCGGGGTGTCTACGGTTTTTGGTAGTTAAATAGTACTCAGGTATGGTTCTGGGTGCTAAACAAGAGGGATGAGATCATGAATTCCATCGTTAAAAGCAGCCTTGTTGCTGCCACGGCCTTGCTTGCCTGCGGTTTCAGCGCTAGCGCGAACGCCAGCGACGTGTACCGGCTGACCAGCGGAGCAGACGGCAGCCACGCTGTGACGGTTCGCTATGGCGACCTAAACCTCAATTCCAAAGCCGGTGCCGAAGCCATGGTGCGCCGCATCGAATCGGCCGCCAACATGGTCTGCCGGATGCCGAACACTCTGAGTGACCTGCGCGCCAATATGGAGGCCCGTGCCTGCGTGCGCGAAACACTCGCGAAAGCCATGAAGGCTGTTGAGATGCCCATGGTTTCTCACCATCTGACTGCGGGCGACGCGGCCTGAGGCTGGCGCGAAGCAACGGTGATGACAGTCAGAAATATTACGCAGTAAGTTAAAAGCCTGAACTGCTTAGGGCCCTCATGCGTACCGACTGCATGATGCTGCACATCGTATGGTTCAAGCGGGATTTGCGCACCACGGATCACCGGCCACTAGTGGCTGCTGCTCAGCGGGGGCGCGTGTTGCCGCTGTACATTGTGGAGCCGGACTATTGGGCACAACCTGACACGTCCGGCCGGCAGTGGCGGTTCACGGCGGATTGCCTTGGCGAGTTGCGCACGGCGCTGGCGGCACTTGGGCAGCCGCTGGTCGTGCGGACGGGCGATGTATGTGCCGTCCTTCACTCTATCCGGGCCGAATACGGGCTTGCCGGGCTCTGGTCGCACGAGGAGACCGGCAATGCTTGGACCTACGCGCGTGACCTCCGGGTCGCCGCCTACTGTAGGGCGCACGGTGTGCCATGGACCGAGTTGCCGCAACACGGTGTCGTTCGTCGGCTGAAATCCAGGGACGGATGGGCACGCCTGTGGGACCGGTTCATGGCTGACCCCGTGGCAACCCCGCCACACCTTGAACCCCTTGATGTTGCACCCGGAGGTATCCCGGACTGCAACGATCTCGGGCTTGCCCCCGATCCCTGCCCGGAGCAGCAACGCGGCGGCAGCATTGCCGGGCAGGAGACGTTGCGCAGCTTCCTGGAGACGAGGGGGCAGCATTATCAGAAATCGATGTCCAGCCCGGTGAGCGGCTTTGACGCCTGCTCCCGCATCTCGCCTTATCTTGCCGCGGGCGCTCTCAGCATGCGCGAGGCCACGCAGGCGACCTGGGCGCGCCAGCGGGCACTGCGGGACGTTGCAGCCCCAGAATGGCGCGCGTCGATGCGGTCTTTCGCGGGGCGTTTGCACTGGCATTGCCACTTCATGCAGAAACTGGAGGACGCGCCGCGCATCGAGCATGAGGCCATGCACCGCGCCTACGCTCCCCTGCGGCAGGAGTTGCAGGACCCGCACAAACTCGCCGCCTGGGCGCATGGGGAGACTGGCTGGCCGTTTGTCGATGCCTGCATGCGCGCGCTTGCGGCCACCGGCTGGTTGAACTTTCGCATGCGGGCGATGGTGATGGCTGTTGCGAGCTACCACCTCTGGCTGCCCTGGCGCGCCAGTGGCCTGGTGCTGGCACGGCGGTTCACGGACTACGAGCCCGGCATCCACTGGCCGCAGGTTCAAATGCAGTCCGGCACCACAGGTATAAACACTATCCGTATTTATAATCCGGTCAAACAAGGCTATGATCAGGACCCGGACGGGCGTTTCGTGCGGCGCTGGGTCCCGGAGCTGGCTGAAGTGCCGGATGCCTATATCCATGAGCCCTGGCGCTGGCCGGAGGCAGCCCGGCTGCTGGATACTCGCTACCCCGCGCCGATAGCCGACCATCTGGCGGCGGCGCGTGCCGCGCGCGATGCGATTTGGGCTGCACGGCGTGGCCCAGAGTTTCGCACGGAAGCCGAGCGTATCCAGACCCGGCATGGCTCGCGCAAGAGCGGGACCAGACCGACACGACCTGCGAGAAAAGCAGCGCTGCCGCTGTTTGATGACCGATGAAAATGCAGCGCAAATCCGATCTCCCGACCAAGGTCTGCTGTGTGTGCGGGCGTCCGTTCACATGGCGGAAAAAGTGGGCAAAGGTTTGGGATGAGGTGAAATACTGCTCGGACCGGTGCCGCGCGAATCGCTGAGGCTGACGGTGCCAGCAGCCATCTGCAGTGTGAGGCTCGCAAGCCGGAATCAGCCCGCAAGCGGGCGCACACGGACGCTGTTGCTGCCGGTGAGGCGGGCATTCTCCTCCAGCAGGTCGCAGATCAGCCGGTCTGTATTAGGCAGGTGCCGTGCTTCCGCATTGAGAACCGCCGAGAAGGCACGTTGCTTGAAGGCGAGTTTCTGCTCGTCGGAGAGTTTGGCTGCACTGCTGACCGCCGAGAGCACGATGTCGATCATGCGTTCAGTCCCGTGCAGCCGGCCCCAGAGATAATCATTCTCACGGTAGGCACGGGAGAAGAACCCGCCGAACAGGTTGAGTTCCAGACCCTTCAGTGTGGCCCCCGCGCCGCCGGGTCGCAGGGTCTGGGAGTCGTCCGGACTGATGCGGTCGACCTTGATTTCATCGAACTCGTCGAGGTCGCGGCCTTCCAGCAGCGGCAGGGTCGCCGCATCCATGAACGCATAGCCGAGGTACGTGAACAGCAAGGCCTGCTGACAGGGGGTGTTGAGATCACCGTTCAAGGCCTCGGCCACCATTACATCGATCTCCAGGTCGAGTGCTTGCAGGTTGAGGACTTCGCCGATGGCGGCGATACAGCCATCCGGGTCGGCACCGGAGGCCGCATTGACTGCATGGACCCTCAGTCCTGCATGGAACCGCTCCGGCGCGCTGGTGGCCTCGACCAGGTGGATGGCATCATAGAAACGCGCCTTGGCGGTATCGAGTGCTTCGGGATCGCTGGTGCCATGCTGCGTGTACAGGCGGTTGAGGCGGCGGATCATAAAACGCAGGCGACGTTCCCGGAACGGCAGGTCATAACGCTTCAGGAAGGCAACCCAGGGCAGATGGTCTCCGGTAGGGATGCCGGCCCCCGGCCGTTCCCCGTTGAGGACACCCGATTGGCGTGCCCAGGCCTGGACCCGCTCGCGCAGGACCGGATCGACCGGATTGAGACGCCCCGGCGCGGCAAGCCGCCCGATCAGGTCCGCAAGGTTCTCCAGAACGTCGATCAGCTTCAGCTCGACATAGGCCCCATAAGTAAAGCCGGCATGTGCTGCTGCGGCCATGTTGGCGGTATCGCGCCATGCCTTGAGGGACTCCGGCGTGATGTCTGCATTGCCGATTTCCGGGCCGAGTGCGGCGCGCACGGCTGCCGTCACATCCGGTTCTATACTTGCGATCACCGTCTTGAAGCGGCGTACCCGGTAGGAGAAATCCTGCGCCCACGCCAGCTCGTCGCGGATCGGCTGGTTGCGCGGGATCGTGGAAATCGATGCGCGGATCGAAGAGAAGAATCCTGGTGAGGCACCTGGCAGGTCCGTTTTCTCGTGCAGCGGCACGGGCTCCAGATAGACGATGCGCCGGTCCACCTCCCGGCTGGCCGGCCGGGCGCGCAGTGCGGCAATCGCCTCGCCGAACGGCTTGTTGTTGAGCACGCTGCCATCGAGAAAGGCGCTGCGCTCCGGGGGGTCGCCCGGTGCGCCGCGCTCGTCGGCCAGCCGGCTGAGCAGGGCTGCGCGGTCCGGCCAGGACTGCCCGCTCTCGCGCAGGGCCTGGTCCATCTCTGCAAAGCTGGCTGCCGGGAAAACGCCGGGGAAGCTGGCGGTCGCCCGCGCAGCAAACGCCAGGCTGGCGTTCGAGCCGAGGCTGCGCACACGGGCCGGGTCGCGGCCATGGTCGCGGAACGTGAAGACCAGCCGGTGCTCGCGCTCGGTGACTTCGGGCGGCGAGTGCATGCGGATGCGTTGCCGGTAGCCGGCATAATCCGTGACCGTGACGAACAGGTCCAGCGGCACCCCGGGCGGCAATAAAGCATCGCCTGCCGCGCAGTCTGCCGGTCTTCTGGCGGACGCGGGCATATGGTTGAGGCCGTCCAGCAGCATCCGGGCGAAGCGTACGCCGGAGAAGGGGGGGTGGAACCAGCGCGAGCGCACAAACAACGAGAGCTTGCGCCGCATCTCCGCTTCCAGCGTCTGCCCGAACTCTGGCTCCATGCCGTTGGCTTTCAGGCGGTTCCACAGCCACAGTAACGGCCGCATGTAGATTTTGCTCCAGCGGCTGGAACGCGCCGCCGGATCAAGCAGTTCTTCGACATCCGCCTTCTCGAGCCACATGCTGCGGTGCGGCTCTAGGCTAGAGCCATCGGCAATGGCTTTGGCGAGCATGACGCCATTGATGCCGCCCGCCGATGCACCGGCAATGATATCGACCAGAACCCGCAGCTTCACATCCCGGCCGATGTCGCGCAGCAGATCGAAATAGACCGCCTCGGTATCGGTAGGGTCGCTGTAGGGATTGACGTCCGCGAAATCGCTGTTCTCGGGGGCGGCGTGGAAGGCGCGCGACGCCCGCAGCAGCTTCCAGATCTCCTTGGTGAGCCCGTGCATGTAGACGGCGAGCGAAATCCCGCCATAGCAGACCAGCGCGAGGCGCAGCTCCTTGGTCTTGGCTGTTTTGGGGGTCGTGGGCGTTTTGGGCGACGTGGTCATGGCACCAGACTAGCGACTGGACGCCGGATGGAAAGCCATGAGGTGGCGTCTGCAGCAGAAAAGTCGCAGCCTGTGGATACGGGGATTTATGGGATCACGGCCCACCCGGGCCTTCGGCCTCCCCTCCTCACAGGGGGAGGGGTGGTGCGCAGCACCGGGGTGGGTGATCCGTTACGCCCGGGTCAGCTTTTTGTAGCTGATGCGGTGGGGCCGGTCGGCGGCATCACCCAGACGGCGCTTGCGGTCTTCCTGATACATCTGGAAGTTGCCCTCGAACCATTCCACATGGCTGTCGCCCTCGAACGCCAGAATGTGCGTGGCCAGGCGATCCAGGAAGAAGCGGTCGTGGCTGATGACCACGGCGCAGCCCGCGTAGCTCTCCAGCGCTTCCTCCAGGGCCCGCAGGGTGTCCACGTCCAGGTCGTTGGTCGGCTCGTCGAGCAGCAGCACGTTGCCGCCGCGCGCCATCATCTTGGCCATGTGGACCCGGTTGCGCTCCCCGCCGGAGAGCAGGCCGACCTTCTTCTGCTGGTCCGAGCCCTTGAAGTTGAACGACCCGACGTAGGAGCGGGTAAACACGTCCTGCTTGCCGAAGCGAAACACATCCAGCCCGCCCGAGATTTCCTCCCACACGGTCTTCTTGGCGTCGAGCGCGTCGCGCGACTGGTCAACGTAGGACAGCTTCACCGTATCGCCGACGCGGATACTGCCGGCATCCGGCTGCTCGGTCCCGATGATCATGCGGAACAGCGTGGTCTTGCCGGCGCCGTTCGGGCCGATGACACCGACGATGCCGCCGGGCGGCAGGCGGAAGCTCAGGTTCTCGATCAGCACCCGGTCCCCGAACGACTTGGTGAGATTCTCGACATCGATCACCGTGTTGCCCAGGCGCTCGGCCGGCTGGATGACGATCTGCGCCTTGGCGGCGACGCGGTTTTCCTGGCTTTCCACCAGTTCATCGAACGCCTTGACCCGGGCCTTGGACTTGGTCTGGCGTGCCTTGGGGGTGGCGCGAATCCATTCCAGCTCGCGCTCGATGGCTTTCTGCTTGGCTTCGTCCTCGCTCTGCTCCTGCACGATGCGCTTGTGCTTGGCCTCCAGCCAGGCGGAATAGTTGCACTGGTGCGGGATGGCGCGGCCGCGGTCCAGCTCCAGCACCCACTCCACCACGTTGTCGAGGAAGTAGCGATCGTGGGTGACCAGGATCACCGTGCCCTTGTAGTCCTGCAGGTGGCGCTCCAGCCAGGCGACGGACTCCGCGTCCAGGTGGTTGGTTGGCTCGTCCAGCAGCAGGATGTCCGGCTTTTCCAGCAGCAGCTTGCACAGGGCCACCCGGCGCTTCTCGCCGCCTGACAGCCGGGTCACGTCCGCGTCTGCGGGCGGGCAGCGCAGCGCATCCATCGCAAGTTCGAGCTGGCTGTCGAGCGACCAGGCATCGACCGCGTCGATACGCTCCTGCAACTGGCCCATTTCCTCCATCAGCGCGTCGAAATCCGCGTCTTCCGGCGGGTCGCCGAGCATGGTCGAGATTTCGTTATAGCGGTCGACCAGGGCAACCGTGTCCTTCACCGCATCCTTGACGTTGCCCATCACGTCCTTGGCGGGGTCGAGCTCCGGCTCCTGCGGCAGGTAACCGACGCGCACCCCGTCCGCTGCCCACGCTTCGCCCTGATACTCGGTGTCGATCCCGGCCATGATCTTCATCAGCGTCGATTTGCCGGCGCCGTTGACCCCGATGATGCCGATCTTGGCACCCGGCAGGAACGACAGCCAGACATCGCTGAAGACGGTCTTGCCGCCGGGGTAGGCCTTGCCGAGGCCCTTCATGACATAGGTGTATTGCGTGCTCACTGGGGAGAGTCCTGATTTTGGAAAGCGTGAGGCTGGATAGCCATCTCGGCCGCAATGCGCAACATGGTGGTGAATTGGAAAAGGCTTGTCAGGGTTGTCCCGTTCCCCTTTTATGCGTGGACTGCCCATTGTGAGAGTTGCCATGACCGTTAAAGCCCTGTTGTTTGCCGCCCTGCTTTTGTCCGCGCCGGCCCAGGCCGCCGAGCCGGAGGCGACGGCGCGCGCACTGGCGGCAGCCGGGCTGGCTGGGGACGGCAAGGCCTACGAACTGGTCGAGGACCTGACGACCCGTGTCGGCCAGCGGCTGGCGGGCACGCAAGCCGAGGCGCGTGGTGCGGCCTGGGGCGAGGCGCAGATGAAGGCGCTGGGGCTGGCCAACATCCGTCAGGAGCCGTTCCCGCTCAAAGTCTGGGAGCGCGGGCGCGAGGAAGCGGTGGTGCTCTCTCCCGCGCCGCATAAACTGGTACTGACGGCGCTCGGCTGGTCTCCGCCGACGCCGGCCGCAGGGATCACGGCAGACGTCGTGCTGGTCGACACGCTGGAGGCGCTGCGGGCCGCCCCCGCCGACGCCTACACGGGCAAGATCGTGATGGTGACGCAGGAGACACCGCGTGCCCACGACGGTGGCGGCTACGGCGCGACCGGCGCCATCCGCCGGTTCGGCGCGCTGGAGGCTGGCAAGCGCGGGGCAGTCGCCTTCCTGCTGCGCGCGCTCGGCACCCACGACCACCGCTTTGCGCACGCTGGCAGCCAGGACCGTGCGGCCATCACCCAAGGCATCCCGGCGGCAGCCGTCTCGCCGCCGGATGCGGAACTGCTGCAGCGGCTGGCCCGGCGCGGCCCGATCCGCCTCACCTTGACGCTCACCCCCGGCCCGATCCGGGACGGTGTCAGCCAGAATGTCGTCGGCGAGATCGTCGGCAGCGAAAAGCCCGACGAGATCGTACTGGTCGGCGCGCACATCGATAGCTGGGACCACGGGACCGGCGCGCTCGACGACGGGGCGGGCGTCGGCATCATCCTGGGTGCGGCCCGGCTCATCAAGGCGCTGCCTGAGCGTCCCAAGCGCACCATCCGCTTCGTGCTGTTCGGCGCGGAGGAGCAGGGCCTGACCGGGGCCTTCGCCTACGCCGAGAAACACAAGGCCGTCCGCCACATGGTCGCGACGGAGGCAGATTTCGGGCAGGGGCCGATCTACGCATTCAACACCCGTTTTGCTGACGCCAACCACCCGGCTGCCCAGGCGGTGATGCGCGTGCTGGCCCCGCTTGGCGTGGTGCGCGGCTCCAACGAGGCCTCCGGCGGGCCGGACATCACCCCGCTGCGCCAGGCCGGTGTGCCGGTGATCGACCTGGAGATGGACGGCAGCGACTATTTCGATGCCCACCACACCCCGGATGACACGTTCGACCGCATCGAGCCGAAGCGCCTCAACCACAGTGTCGGCAGCTTTGCCGCGACACTCTGGCTGCTGTCGGAGCTGGGTGGCGACTTTCGTGTAACAAAACCGTAAACTATCAGAACATTGATGCTGCAGAGAGAACGGGCCGTCCAAGCCTGCTCCATAGCCTCCGGGGTGGTGGCGCGTTAAGCAACGCGCACCAACACACCCTTGGAGGATGCATCATGTCACTGACCATTTACGAAGCCGCCGTTCCCGCCCTGACCCTGAACCTGCAGAACCTGCACACCGTGCTCGGCAAGGGCGCAGCCTATGCCACCGAGCGCTCGGTCGAGGATGCGACGATCCTTGGCCTGCGCCTGTTCCCGGACATGCTGCACCTGGCCCGCAACGTCCAGGTCGCGTGTGACATCTCTGTGCGCGGTGCGGCACGCCTGGCCGGTGCGGACCTGCCTTCGTTCCCGGACGATGAGACCACAATCGCGGACCTGCAGGCCCGTGTCGCCAAGGCGCGGGAGTTCATTCTGGGCATTCCGGCCGCCGCGTTCGACGGTGCCGAAACCCGGGAAATCTCCATGATGGCCGGCCAGATGCCGCTGAAGTTCCACGGCAAGGAGTATCTGGCCGATTTCGTGCTGCCGAACGTCTACTTCCATGTGACCGTGGTTTACGCCAATCTGCGCACGGTCGGTGTGCCGGTTGGCAAGTTCGATTACCTCGGTGCGCTGCGCGTCGCGGCGTAACACCTGCGGCGGCCCTCAGGGAGCAGCCTGATTTTAGCGGGTCAGTTCCTTGAGGGCCGCTGCGATCACACGGTCGAGCGGCGCATCGCCCCCCAGCGCATTGCGCGCGGCGCTGACGGCTCGCGCCGCCTCAGCCGGCTTGAACCCGAGGTTGAGCAAGGCAGACGTTGCGTCATCTGTCGCGCCGGGTACGGCAAGGGCTGCCCCCAGGCTGACACCGCTCGGCAACGGCGCTTTCTCCTTGAGTTCGTTGACGATGCGCTGGGCAAGCTTGGGCCCGACCCCGCTCGCACGCGCGACGCTGGCCTTGTCCTGGGCGGCGATCGCCTGCGCCAGGTCATCCGGTGCGAGGACGCCGAGCACATTGAGCGCGACCCGGCCGCCCACGCCCTGCACCGATTGCAGCAGGCGGAACCAGCGCTGTTCGTCCGCGCTCGCAAAGCCATAGAGGGTGATCGCGTCTTCCCGCACCTGGGTCTCGATGAACAGGCGCACGCGGCTGCCGGGGGACATATGTGCGAGCGTGCGCACCGAGGCCGCCACCAGATAGCCGACATCCTGCACGTCAAGGATGAGCGCATCCTCCAGCAGGGCATCGACGGTTCCGGTGAGCTTGGCGAACATCACTATGCTTTCAGGACGAGTGCACGCAGCCGGGTTTTGAGCGGCATGCTGCAGCGCGCTGCGAGGAATGCCACAATTGCCACAAGCCCGTAGACCCAGAGCGCGCGGGTGACATCGCCGACAGCGAACGGCGAGGCGGCAGCCGCAAACACCGCAACCGGCAGATGCACCGCATAGAGCTCGAACGTGTGGTCGGCAAGTGCGCGGACTGTTGCTTGCCCCGGTGGCACGCGCCAGCCGGGCGAGCGCAGGGAGACGCCAAGCACCAGCATGGCCGTGGCAATGCCTGCCGCATAGCGGGTCGCAAGACCAGACGAGGTGCGCACGTCCGTCAGCATGGCCTCGCTCCACACCAGGCGCAGATCGAGGGTGCGCAGCGCGTCATCAAAGTGCAGGGTTGCCGCAAGTCCTGCCACGCCGGCCACAATCAGCGGCCAGCCGAGCAGCGCCGGTATACGCGGGCGTACCCGCCACACCAGCACCCCCAGCAGCCAGATCGGCAGCAAGGCTGCGATCTGCAGCCCGACGATCGCCAGCCAGCCCAGCATGGCCGCCATGCGCCAGCCCCCGCGCAGGAAAAGCATGAGGCCGAAGAAGACGTAATAAGCAGCCTCGTAAGACAGGGACCACATGGGCCCGTTCGATCCCGGCCAGCCGCGTATGCTCTCGAACATCCAGAATTCCTGGATCAACGGCAGGGTGAGCAGGTAACGAAGGCCCCAGTCGTCCCGGACATTGAAGGACGGGCTGGCCGTCGCAGCCGTCACATCATAGAAATCCGGCGCGAGGTGCAGCCCGATGGCATCGAGGATCGCCGTGATCGCAAGCGCGGGCAGCACGACCGAGTAAATCCGGGCAAAGCGGGCCGCGCCATAGGCCGCAGCACTCTGGCCGCTGGAGGTCGTGGCCGCGATGACGTATCCGGACAGGACGAAGAACACCATCACCGCCAGATGCAGGAAGCCCCCGAGCTGCCAGAGATAGCCGCCGGTGAGCCAGCCGGCCGACAGATGGCCGAACATCACGGCGAGCGCTGCGCCAAAGCGCAGAACGTCCAGTACCATCGACAGTGTCGGGTCAATTCTCCGGGTATCGGCGGCCATATCGTCTCCCCCGAGCGCACCTATCCATGACCACCGGCGAAGTCAAAAATCATGCGGCTCAGGCTCATGCAAGATGTCGTGCGGCGCGCAGATGCGCATGGGTGATGGCGACCGCCAGTGCATCGGCGGCATCGCCCGCCTTGACCCCGCAGCCCGGCAGCAGGCGCGCGACCATGGCATGGACCTGCGCTTTCTCTGCATGCCCGACACCGACCACAGCCTTCTTGATCTGATTGGGCGCATATTCGGCGACTGGCAGGCCGAGCATCGCCGGTGCCAGTAGCACGACGCCACGCGCCTGCCCCAGTTTCAGGGTTGAGGCCGGGTTCTGGTTGACGAACGTCTCCTCGACGGCGGCCTCCATCGGCTGGTGCGCCTCCAGAATGGCCGCCAGGCCTGCGTAGAGCTGCGCCAGACGCACCGCCAGCGGATCGGCTGGCACGGTCGCGACGACGCCGTGCGCGACATGGCGCAGTCGTACGCCCTCGACTGCGATGACGCCCCATCCGGTCCGCTGCAGTCCGGGATCAAGACCAACGACGATCACGACCCTCTCCCTTATTGTTTCCATTTCGGCAATTCACTGGCGAAGATTTGCTGTGTTGTCTTCAAGACTGATGATGATCATATGCGCAACGGCACCGGGTGAACCCCTCTGCCCGGTGCCACTGCTCAAATTATCGCCCAAGCGATGCCTATTCATGACGAATGCAGGGCGCAGCGCAAACAAAACATCCATGCTGATCGTATACTCAGAACTTGAACAGGGAGAACGCAGATGACGTTCGATACTCTTGCCATCGGGGCTGCAGAAGCGGCGGTTGCTTTCGGGATTGCTGCCTTATTCGTGGCCGAGCCGGCCCATGCCGGCATGGTCGCGCTGGCTGCGGTGCTGCTCAAGCATGCCGGGCAGCGCGTGATGACGCCGGCTCCGGCCCGTCGCCGCACCCACGAATAATGCTTAAAGCCCGGGCCCGGTCGTGGGTTCGCGTGAAATCCCGCTCGTGGTGAGCTTGTCGCACCATGAGCCGCTCAGCTCTTCTGTCCAAGCTCAGGGTGAGCGGTGGATTTTCAAACTGACCCACGACCATGGGTCCTGTGGCCTTGCGGGGTCACGTCGCCTCGGCTAGAGCGCGGTGCTTCCCACTTCCGGAGGCCAGCATGTCCGACGCCATTCTCATCCTCGATTTCGGCAGCCAGGTCACGCAACTGATTGCGCGGCGCGTGCGCGAGGCCGGTGTCTACTGCGAGATCGTGCCGTTCAGCAAAGGGGCCGAAGGGCTTGCACGCTTGGCCCCGCGCGGGGTCATCCTGTCCGGCGGGCCGGCATCGGTCACCACGCAGGACAGCCCGCGCATCCCCCCGGCGATCCTCGAGTCCGGCCTGCCGATCCTCGCCATCTGCTATGGCCAGCAGGCGCTGTGCACGCAGCTTGGCGGCACGGTGGAGGGCGGGCATGCCGCCGAGTTCGGCCGCGCCGACGTGGAAATCCTGAAAGCCAGCCCGCTGTTTGCCGGCATCTGGGAGGTCGGGGGCCACTACCCGGTGTGGATGAGCCACGGCGACCGGGTGACGGTGGCACCGACGGGGTTCGAGATCGTCGCCACCTCCCCCAACGCGCCCTTTGCCATTTGCGTGGATGAGACCCGGCGCTATTACACCACCATGTTCCACCCGGAAGTCGTGCACACGCCGGACGGCGCCAGGCTGCTCGCCAACTTCGTGCATGGGATTTGCGGTGCAGCCAGCGACTGGACGATGGCGGAATATCGCGCCAGCAAGATCGCCGACATCCGGGCGCAGGTCGGCAACGGCCGGGTGATCTGCGGCCTGTCCGGTGGAGTCGATTCCGCTGTGGCCGCGGTGCTCATCCACGAGGCCCTGAAGGACTCAGGGGCCGACCAGCTGACCTGCGTGTTCGTTGACCATGGCCTGCTGCGGCTGGATGAGCGGGCGCAGGTCGAGCGGCTGTTCCGTGACCATTACAATATCCCGCTGGTGGTGGTCGATGCGGAGGCGCGCTTCCTGGGCGGGCTGGCCAGCGTCACCGACCCGGAGGCGAAGCGCAAGTTCATCGGCGCGGAATTCATCGCCGTATTCGAGGAAGAGGCGAGAAGGCTCGGCGGGGCCGACTTTCTGGCGCAGGGCACGCTGTACCCGGACGTGATCGAGAGTGTCTCCTTCACCGGCGGGCCATCGGTCACCATCAAGAGCCACCACAATGTCGGCGGGCTGCCCGAACGCATGAACATGAAGCTGGTCGAGCCGCTGCGCGAGCTGTTCAAGGACGAGGTGAGGGCGCTGGGCCGCGAGCTCGGCCTGCCCGACAAGCTGGTCGGCCGCCACCCGTTCCCCGGCCCCGGCCTCGCGATCCGCATCCCCGGTGCGATCAGCGCCGAGAAGCTCGCGATCCTGCGCAAGGCCGACGCGGTGTTCCTCGACCAGATCCGCCTGCACGGCCTCTACGACGCGATCTGGCAGGCCTTCGCCGTGCTGCTGCCGGTGCGCACGGTCGGCGTCATGGGCGACGGCCGCACCTACGAGCAGGTGCTGGCCTTGCGCGCCGTGACCTCGACCGATGGCATGACAGCAGAGTCCTATCCCT
>CAYOMD010000006.1:0-93514 GCA_964404985.1 uncultured Sphingomonadaceae bacterium | reverse complement strand
AATGGTGCCCAGGGACGGAATCGAACCGCCGACACAGGGATTTTCAATCCCTTGCTCTACCGACTGAGCTACCTGGGCCAACCACGCCGGGGCAAGGCCCGGCAGTTCAGACGGGCGGCTATATCGCCCCTGTTGCGGCTTGTCCAGCCCAACACGCGCTCAGGCGGATGGCGCGTCGTCTTCATCCTGCGGGCGGCCGGGCACCCGGTAATCCTCGTGCAGCCAGTTCAGCAAATCGCGGTCCCGGCAGAGCCGCGTACAAAAGGGCCGGTGCTCATGCGCGGCTGGTGCGCGGCATAACGGGCAGCGCGCGACAGGATCAGGGGTGTTCGACATGGACATGCCCATAGCCGCTCACCGTTGCATCCGCCACCACCCGCAGCTCTGTCCCCAGCGTACGCGCAACGCCGTCCTGCAAGGCCCGGCGGCTCTCCAGCCACTGTGCGATCTGTGGTTTGGCCCTTATGGTACGGCAGCCTGCTCCCTGGGAGCACTTCGCCTGCGCCAGCAATTCCAGCGCCAGGGTGGCGGCATCCGCATCACACCGCTGGATGCCACAGCGGATGTCCAGCACACTCGGCCTTGGGCGGGCGCGCACCAACTGCAGGAGACCATAGCCGTTGACGGCGGTCTGCTCGGCCGGGCGCGGATCGTCCCGGCTGGCGTCCAGCATGGCCTGCGTGACCGCCTGCCGGTGCGTGCGGCTTGTCATCGCGCGGAAATCCACCAGCACGCTGCCCCCCACCTGATACAGCCGGAGCAGCCGGGCAATCTCGGTCGCGGCCAAAAGATTGGTCTTGTAGGCGTCGCTCCCGCCGTCGACATCGATGACCAGACCGCCGCGTGTGCGCTCAAGCGACAGGGCAAAGTCGCCACACGGAATATCGCCGCCGTCCGCCGTCTCCAGCGCCTCGGCGAGGTCGTCCAGAGCCGACACCCAGGTGAGGCCGGGAAAGTGCGTGTCCAGGGGCGGTGCCGCCTCGAGTAGCCCGGCGCTGGCCGGGTGCACATCCAGCAGACGGGCGCGCGCAGGACGAAGCCTGCCTGGCTCCGGGATCGCAGCCCGCACGACCTCTGCTGCGACCAGTGTTCCTTCGGGGCATCGCTCGGCCCGGTCCAGCGCCACCGGCGCGCCGCCCCAGTCCAGGGTCGCCTGCAGCCCGGCCCGGCGCACCCGCCCGGCCAGCACAGCGCCCGGCTCCGGCCCGCCATCCTCCCGGTGCAGGTGGATTTCCAGCAGCCGGCCATCCGCGCTGTACCCGCCGATGCGTGCCTCACCCGGGCGCTGCTCGCCGCGCCAGATCATGGCAGACCTGAGGCCGTGAGCAGCAGGCGGGTCTCGTACAAGGGCAGACCAACAACCCCGCTGTAGGAGCCGGAGAGGAAGCTGACGAATGCCCCGGCCCGGCCCTGGATGGCATAGCCGCCGGCTTTGCCCAGGCCCTCCCCGCTGGCAACATAGGCCGCACAGTCCGCATCACTCAGGCGTTTGAACTGCACGACCGTGGAGCTCAGGCGCGCGCGAAGCCTGCCGGTGGCATCGATCACCGCGACGGCCGTGTGCACCGCATGTCGCCGCCCGGCGAGCAAGCGCAGGCACTGGTCCACAAGTTCCGGCGTTGTCGCGGCCGGCAGGATACGCCGCCCACAGGCGACAACCGTATCCGCCGCCAGCAAGACCGCTGCCTGCGGTGCGCGCACTGAGACTGCCAGCGCTTTCTCCCGCGCCATGCGCGCGACATAGACGCGCGGCAGTTCACCGGAACGCGGTGTTTCGTCGATATCCGGAGCAAGGATGCAATCCGGGGCTATGCCCAGCTGCACCAGCAACTCGCGCCGACGTGGGGACGACGACGCCAGGACAAAACCCGACATCAGCCGCTATTTGAAGCGGTAGGTGACGCGACCCTTGGTGAGATCGTAGGGGGTGAGTTCCACCAGAACCTCATCGCCGACCAGGACACGGATGCGATTCTTGCGCATCTTGCCGGCAGTGTGGCCCAGGACTTCATGATCGTTTTCCAGTTTCACCCGGAACATCGCGTTGGGCAGCAGTTCAAGCACCCTGCCGCGCATTTCGATCAGTTCTTCCTTCGCCATTCGGACCCTTTTTTGCGTCAAGTTTTTTGAGCGCGCGAAACGACGGGCAGAATCCGTGCGTGCGCAAGATGTGCGGTCATGGCGCAAGACTGCAGGAAATGCAAGCAACTCAAGCATCCGGGTGCAGTTCGGCATGGACGCTACCGGGGAGCCGCATTAGGTACAGAGCCTCGCTGACCACCGGATACTGACCATGGCCTTCGTTCACACCCCTGCAGAGCTTGTGCTCGCCCTCCCCAAAGGACGCATCCTCAGGGAGGCACTGCCGTTGCTCGCCGCAGTCGGGATTGCGCCGGAGGCCGCGTTCCATGACGATGAGTCCCGTGCGCTGCGCTTTGCCACCAATATTCCCGGCCTCAGCATCATTCGTGTCCGCGCGTTCGATGTCGCCACCTTCGTCGCTTTCGGTGCCGCACACTTCGGCCTGGCCGGCAACGACGTGTTGATGGAATTCGACTTCCCGGAGATTTACACGCCGGTCGACCTCGGCATCGGGCAGTGCCGGATTTCCGTCGCAGAACCAGCAGCACTCAGCGCGACCGACGATCCGGCCACCTGGAGCCACATTCGCATTGCCACCAAATATCCGCAGGTCACCCGGCGCTATTTCGAGGCGCGCGGCGTGCAGGCAGAATGCATCAAACTCAACGGCGCGATGGAGCTTGCCCCCCAGTTGGGGCTGTGTCAGCGCATCGTCGACCTGGTCTCCAGTGGCCGCACCTTGAAGGAAAACGGCCTGATCGAAGTGGCAACCATTGCGCAGGTCAGCACCCGCCTGATCGTCAACCGCACCGCTTTCAAAACGCGTGCCGCGACCCTCGCGCCGTGGGTGGATGCATTTCGCAGCCTCACAACGCAGGAGGCCGCCCTTGCCCCAGTGGCTTGAGTTGACTGACCCGGATTTTGCCCAGGCCTTTGCGGCAATCGTGCAGGACCGCCGGGAGGCGCCCGCAGATGTTGCCGATGTCGTACGTTTGATCCTGGCAGATGTTCGCGCGCGCGGGGATGACGCCCTGTTTGAATACACGCAGCGCTTCGACCGCATTGTACTCACGCCCGAGACTGCGCGCGTGAGCGCGAACGAGATTGCCGATGCTGTGTCAGCCTGCCCTGCCGAGACCCGGAATGCCCTGGCACTGGCGGCCACGCGTATCCGTGATTTCCACAGCCAGTTATACCCGGCCGATTTTGAGACGATTGACGCGCTGGGCGTACGCGCCGGCGTGCGCTGGACACCCATCGATACGGTAGGGCTCTATGTCCCGGGTGGGCGCGCTGCATACCCGTCGTCCGTCCTGATGAACGCGATACCTGCCGTGGTTGCAGGTGTTGCCCGGTTGGCGATGGTGGTGCCGGCACCGGACGGTGTTTTGAACCCGCTGGTCCTGGTGGCGGCGCATCTGGCCGGCGTTTCGGAAATCTACCGGGCCGGTGGGGCACAGGCGATTGCCGCACTGGCCTATGGCACCGCGACGATTGCGGCTGTCGACAAGATCGTCGGCCCGGGCAACGCCTATGTGGCAGAGGCCAAGCGGCAGGTGTTCGGCATGGTCGGCATCGACATGGTGGCCGGGCCATCGGAAATTCTGGTTCTGGCCGATGCACGGAACGACCCCGGCCATATTGCCGCTGACCTGCTGTCCCAGGCCGAGCATGACCCTGTGGCACAGGCAATCCTGATCACCGACGATGCCGGCTTCGGCCGCGCCGTGATGGCAAGGGTCGAGCAGCATTTGGCGCGGTGGCCGGATGACAGCAGTGCGCGGCAGAGCTGGGATCGCTACGGCGTGGTGATTGTGGTGCCGGAACTGGCGGCGGCTCTCCCGTTGATCGACGCGCTGGCTGCAGAGCATCTTGAGCTCGCCGTGGCGGATCCGGAACCGTTACGCCTGCAAATCCGCCATGCCGGGTCGATTTTTCTGGGGCGGCACACGCCAGAGGCCATCGGCGATTACCTCGGTGGCCCCAATCACGTGCTGCCGACCGGTCGGCGGGCGCGCTTTGCCTCTGGCCTGTCGGTGACCGATTTTATGAAGCGGACGACATTTCTGGAGTGCCCGCCAGATGCTCTGGCGATCCTCGGCCCGGCGACCGTTGCACTGGCACAAGCAGAAGGCCTGCCGGCCCATGCCCTCTCGGTCAGCCTGCGCCGGAACAGCGCCCTGCCAGAGTAAAGCCACAGAAAAGGCGGCGGATTTGCACCCGCCGCCTGTTCACAATAGACTAAAAGACGCTTTAGGCGCGCTTGCGGCGTGCCAGTGCGGCCAGTGCCAGGCCAGCACCCAGCAGGGCGAAGGACGCAGGCGTCGGGACTTCGGATGCCTCACCCGTCAGGGTGAAAGCGAGGTCACCGTCGTCGAAAACGTCAAAATCAACCGGTCCGTCAAGCAGGCTGCGGCCTGCATTGAAGTCGTCCCCATCATTGGAGGTCGACCAGAACCAGTCTCCTCCGTCCGACAAAGCGTTAACGATCGTAATCCAGTACTGTTGGCCAGCAAGCAGTGACGGCCCGGCAATGGCAATCTCATACTTTAACAGGTCATTATCCAGGATGTCGGTTTGTGCAATCAGGCTTTCCGCGATGTTCCCGACCTGCGAGGACCACAGCGGTGAAATGCTCGGTGCGCCCGGGAAAGCAGGATCATCCGCGTAGATGCTGATCGTGAAGTCATCCTCGTCAGAGAACTGATTGCTGCGGTTGCCGATGAAAGAGATAGAGGTCAGTTGTGCGTTCACGCCCAGCGTGAAATTGTCACCCACTTCATATTGTGAGAAACCGTTGCCTGCTGTCGAAGCAATGCCATTAGCCCCTTGCGTGATGCCTTGCGTAAACAGAACCTGAGGGGCCGCCTGAGCAATGGCAGGAGCCACAGCAAGCAATCCGCCAAGCACCAAAGCGTTGAGTGTGTACTTCATGCTTTCCTCCAAAAATAGAAACATCTTCATATAACATTTTTTCTATATCATAATCTGCCGTGCAGTTCACGTAGTTTATTTGGCTTAAACACGATTATTTACTGAAATAATAACGCTAGCTCAAAGAATATCCAAAGTAAATGATACGAATGCAAAATGAGTTTGATCCCAAAAAAAAGACGACAGCGGATATTCCGCTGCCGTCCCAAATCGACAATGTCGGTTTAAAAGTTAGGCGCGCTTGCGACGAGCGAAGCCGGCCAGAGCCAGGCCAGCGCCAAGCAGAGCAATCGAACCCGGCTCCGGAACTTGCGTGCCGTAAACTTGGAAGGCAAAGTCGCCGTCATTGAAGACGTCGAAGTCAACCGGCGCACCAAGCAGGCTGCGGCCAGCATTGAAGCCGTCAGCACCGAACGGACCGAAGGACCAGAACCAATCGTCGTTATTACCGGTGGTCAGGGTGTTGACAATGGAAATCCAGTACTGTTCGCCAGCTACCAGAACCGGACCAGACAGAGCATCAGCTTCATATTGCAGAACCTGAACGCCCGCGTCGTCGAAAAGGACCGTGTTGGAACCAGTCAGATCACCCAGGCTGGCAGAAAAGAGCGGCGAGATGCTCGGAGCGCCCGGGAACGAAGGATCGTCAGCATAAATGCGAACGGTGAAATTATCCAGAACTTGCTGCGACAGACGGTTGCCCCAGAACACCAGTCCCGTCAGTTGCGAGGTCGTGGCAACCGAAAAGTTGTCAGCAGCTTCATACTGCGAGAAAGCAGACGAACCGTCATCCGATGCGATGCCGGTCAGCGGCGAAGATGGGGTTTGGTCAAAAAGAACCGTGCCCGACGGTGCAGCTTGGGCAGCACCTGCACCGAGGACGATAGCAACGATAGCGGCAGTCTTGAACAGATCGAATTTCATTGTGATGCTCCTGTAACATTAAAAAATACACACACACGATCCAGCATCAACATGCAGCAAGCGTGCCAAGTTATATAACCATATATTACAATATCTTAGAATTTATGCCTATGTGGGCGTGTAAAAAAATCCGACGCTTTTGTGGGCCCGAGTATGACAGTTCTCGGACAATGGCGACCCTAGGCACCCGAACATCCGAAAGTGCTGAACCTCGCACCAGAGCAGCAATTAGGCCATGGCGCTCTGGCTTGGCATGCATCACAATATACTCTGGCAGCATGCACACAATATACAGTTGTGCATTATTATAGAGCAGTGCTTTGCACAGGCCCCCTGCGATGCCCGCAGCAGGCCACGCCTGGCAAAGAGTTGTGCACATGCGAATCGAAGCCTACGCCTTTGCCTGCCCGGCCGCGCTTCACACCGGCAGCAGAGGCGGTCGAATTGCACAAAAGAGCCAATTTGGCGTGTTTCTCTTGGCAAAAATCATCACATACCCAACGTGCCCGGAATAATTTAATCCGTAGGCAGATTTCCATTTACTAAGAGACGGGCTTCCGATAAGGGATTTGAGGTTTCTGAGTTCATAGTATTTTACAGGGAAAAGGTGACTTATGAAGATTTTTGGTTTGATGGCTGCCATCGCACTCGGCCTGTCGGTTTCGACCGCTACTCCGTCTTTCGCTCGCACTTCAGTTGGCAACCCGAGCCCGGGTGTCACCGGTAGCTGCAGAACCTCCCCGCGCGTTCCGGGTGGCCGCAACTGCCGCGCTCCGATCCCGCCGCGCAACAACGCCTAAGCTTTACCCAAGCTTGATTGGAATAGGCCGCTCTTAAAGAGCGGCCTATTTTTTTGCGTTTTTGCGTCGAGTGTTTTCTGCGTAGGCCTGCCGAGCCGCTCAAACCGGTCGAAATTTAGCCTCAGCCCTGCTATAGTCCCTGCTATTGCAGCACTCCGTGTACCGTAAGGTGCCTCGCGGAAAGATTGCGGATGAACAGCAAGATCGATAAGACAGCCGGATTCGATTTTGCCGTGCCATATTACCAGAGGCATTTTTTTACCGTGCCCGCAATCTGGAGACCGTTCTGATGGATATTCCCGCGATTCGGCAACCAAGCTCCAGCCAGGACAATCGCCTTCTTCTCATGGCCTCTGAGCGTATGGCCGCATCAGCTAGCGACCACGAGCAGTCGACGGCACCCAACGGCGTGACCGCACTGATCGAAGTAATCAAGCGCAGGCGCTCGGTCCTTGCCGGCGCTGTGGTACTGGGGGCTGTGCTCTCTCTCCTTGCGACAGCCATGGCGGAGCCACGCTATACCGCCTCGGCGCAGATACTGGCTCTGCCGCGGTCGACGCAGGTGTTCGAACTTACAGAGAGTTCGGTACCGGCCTCCTCAGAGTCGGCTTTCGTCGACAATCAGGTTGAAATCCTGAAGTCCTCGACCCTGCTGGCGCGCCTCACCGAGCGGCTCCGTTTGCAAGAAATCAATGAATTCAAATACGTCAAAGACAGTCGCTCGCTACTGTCCTACCTCAATCCCCTGTCCTGGTTGAAAAAGGACGAGCCAGCGTCAACGATAACCCAGGATGAGGTCAAGCCTGCAACCGACCCGGCGACTGTCAAGATTATCAACCAGTTACGCGGACAAATTTCCGTCAAGCGTATCGGCATCAGCCAGCTCATCAGCATCAACGCCACCTCGACCTCGCCCAAGCGCGCGGCTGACCTCGCGAACACGCTGGTGGACCTCTATCTTGTCGACCAGCTTGATACCCGGATTGACAGCATCAGGCGGACCAACAGCTGGCTTGATGGCCAGTTAGAGGGTATGCGGATCAAACTGCTGAAGGCGGAACAAGCGGTCGAGCAATATCGCGCCGCCAATAATCTGCTGGATATTGGTGGCAAATCACTGACTGACCAGCAACGCGGTGACTTCAACAGCCAGTTGGTCACGGCGCGTGCGGACCTCGCCGAGAAAGAAGCGCGCCGCCAGCAGATGGCCGATATTCTGAAGCGCGGTGGCGACGTCCAGACCCTCAATGAGGTTCTGGGATCGGACGTCATCTCGCGCCTGCGCGCCCAGCAGGCGGAAATTGCCCGCAAGCAGGCAGAACTGAGCAGCCGCTACGGGGAACTGCATCCGTCTATCGTGAACATCAAGGCCGAGATGGCGGATGTCGAGCGCCAGATCGTTGCCGAGTCCCGACGGATCATGTCGAACCTCGACAACGAAGCCGCTGTCGCCCGCTCGCGCCTCAATACGATGACAGCATCGCTCAGCCAGCTCGACCGCTCGGCCGCTACCAACGAGCGGGCCATGGTACGCCTGGGCGAATTGCAGCGCGAAGCCAACTCGACGCGCCAGCTCTACGAGAGCCTTCTGGAAGGTTACAAGAAGTCCTTCGTACTCGGCAACTCCGACTCCGTTGAGCCCGTCGCGCGGATCACATCCGAGGCCATTGTCCCGAACCAGCCGAGCTATCCCAACACCAGCGTCTTTCTGTCGATCGGGATCATTCTCTCGCTCGCAATCAGTGTGGCGATCATTGCCTTGCTCGAGGCGCTGGATCGCGGTTTCCGATCCGCTGAACAAGTGCAGCAATATCTCGGACTGCCGCACCTGTCCTCGGTGCCGTTGGTCAACAAGAAGACCCTGAAGGACGCTCGCGCCGAAACAATTATCGACTATATCACGCAGGCGCCGACCTCGATCTTCGTCGAGTCCCTGCGCAAGTTGCGGAGTTCGCTGGTGTTTTCCAATGTGGATAACCCGCCCCGCATCATCATGGTTACGTCGTCGCTGCCGGATGAAGGCAAATCGACGCTGGCATGCGCATTGGCGGCTTCTCTGGCGGCCTCCGGCCACAAGACACTGCTGATCGATGCAGACATGCGCAACCCAAGCGTGGCCGGGATCATGAGTGCAGAGCCGGAAATCGGGCTGCCGGAGCTCCTGAGCGGTGAGGCAAGCCTTGCGGATACGGTCGTCCGTCACGAGGGCGCGCGTCTGGACTGCATCTACAGCGTGCAAAAACCCTCCAATTCGGCAGATCTTCTGGACTCCCGCGCCATGAGCGATCTGCTTGCCGGCGCACGCAGCCGCTATGCCTATGTCATTCTGGACTGCCCGCCGGTGTTGCCGATCGTCGATCCGCTGGTGCTGGCCCGCAAGGTTGACTGCGTGGTGTTCTCCACCCGCTGGGAGCTTACGCCGCGGGACGCCACGATGGCTGCGCTGCGCAAATTGCGTCAGACGGACGCTCGCGTGGCCGGCTTTGTGCTGAATGTTGTCGACTTGCAGCGCATGGCGCGCAACAGCGTCGCCTATGGCGATGAGAACTATTACTCAGGGCGCTACACCAAATATTACGCAGACGGCGGGCGCGCAGACGCGTAACGCAACGATGCGGTCGCCGCGCTGCTAAAACGAGAGTTGGGGGGAGAGATGAAGCCACGAACCATGGCGGGTGCGTTTATAGCCCTGGCAGGCGCCGGGCTGATGACCCTGGGAGCGCTGACCTGGGGGCCAAACTGGCAACGCTGGCGTGCTATATATGCTTACGACAATTTCCTGTTCACGGATATTCAGGACAAGGCGCAGGCAACGCAGATTTTCGATCAACTCTTCCTGGCGACCAAAGCCACGCGCAAAGACCCAATCCTCAAGGCCCGGTTGGCCGACATCAGCATGATTATCGCAGACCAGACGGAGGATGACCGCGCATATGAAGCGCAGCGCGCAATCGCCTATACCAACATCGTGTCGTCCCTGAAGGCTGCGCCGCCTCAACCGGCTGTCTGGTACAACCTCGCTCTGGTCGAGAGCAGCAACGGCGGCGTCGCGCAAAGCGCCGTCAATGCCCTCGACTTTTCCATCAAAACCGGCGAGCGTTACGGTCAGCTGGTGTTTCCGCGCCTGACCTTTTGCGCCGTCCACTGGTCAGCCCTGCCGGCTCCCCAAAAAAAGCAGTGTATTGGCCAGGTTCGCCTGATCGACGGGCCGCTAAACTCCTATTGGCCGGATTATTATTACTCCCTGGATGCTGTTGTGCAGGGCAAAATGAACAGCTTGCTAGCGCAGGCGAATGTTCTGCCCCCAGAGCCGCTGCCGCGTCGGCGGGAGAAAGATGATAAGGATCAGGAGTCCTGAGTTACAGCTTGCGTGTTTGGGATGCGTAACGGCAAAGCAGGACCGACCCTTATGGCAGCAGTAAAATATGAAAATGAGGCCAGAGTGATGTTCAAGACCCTGAAAACGCGAAGCGGGTGGAGTAAATCCCGCACCTTCACGCTTGCCGTGCTCGCTTTGTCACTCATTGCGGGCTGCGCCACCGCGCCGGTGGCGGCGCCGGAGACGACCGTTGCGACGCCCCAGTCTGAAAGTGCGTTTTTTAACGCCTACCGTCTTGGGGCCGGCGACAAATTACGGGTGATCGTATTCGACGAAAGCCAGCTCTCCGGGGAATTTACCGTCAGCGACAGCGGCCAGGTCGCCCTGCCGCTGATCGGCAATGTCGCAGCAGCGGACTCCACAGTGGGCGAATTCGAAAAGCGTGTGTCAGACCGCCTGCGCGAGGGCTATGTCAAGGAACCGCGAGTCAGCGTGCAAATCCTGAATTACCGGCCTTTCTACATCTACGGGGAGGTCACCAACCCAGGCGAGTATCCCTTTACGGTTGGCCTCCATGCGCTGAAAGCGATCGCAACGGCAGGCGGCTACACCTACCGTGCAAACAGCAAAAAACTGCTGATCACTCGCGGCAAGGACGGCCAAAAGATCGAAGCAAAGGCCAGCCAGGACACATTGATTTTGCCCGGCGACACTATCCAGGTGCTTGAGCGCTATTTCTAGTCCTGGATCGATGGCTCAGAGTCGGTCACATCTGGCCGTGGCATACCAAGAGGGTTCGGCAATGGACAAAAAAACAAGATTGACCGTGACAATGCTGGCACTGGCTGTCCTGTTTGCTGCCCCGGCGCAAAGCCAGACAATCCCGGAAGGCGTGGGTTCCGCGGATCGCCCGCGACCGGAATATTCTGCTGTCGGCGTCCGGCTGGGCTCCTTTTTTCTCTACCCGTCGCTGACTGCCGATGTGAGCTACACGGACAACGTGTTCGCCGAGGCTGAGGACACCAGCAGCGACGGTATTTTCACAATCGAGCCACGCTTGCGGTTGCAGTCGAACTGGGGACGACACGCATTCAAGCTCTCCAGCTATTCCAGTACCCGCCGCTTCATCGACACCGGCGGGGAGAACGCGACCGACGCCGGCATCGAGGGGAGTGGCGTTTACGATATCTCGCGCTACATCAAAATCACGGCCGAGGGCAGCTTCGAGCGCCTGTTCGAGAACCGCGCCAGTATCGACACCAACACGCAAACCCGCAACCCGATCAAATATACCGATAGCAAGGTGGGCACTGGCGCAGAATTGACCCTGAACCGGCTGACAACCTTGCTGAGTGTCGACTGGGAGAAGCTGAACTACAGTGATGAGTCGACCCCAGACGACATTGTCGTCGATCAGGACTTTCGGGACCGGCGCATTCTGAGCGGTGCCTTACAGTTCGACTACGAACTGTCGCCCGGCTACAAGCTTCTGCTTCGCGCAAGCTACGATGATCGTAGCTATGTGCTTGATACCGACAGCCCGCAGTTCAACCCGGACACCGACCTCGACCGTGACTCACAAGGCTATGAGATCGAGGGCGGCTTCGAATTTGCCCTGACCCGTTTGCTCTACGGGAATGTTCGGGCCGGGTATCTATCCCAGAATTACCAGAGCCCAGCGATCGATAGCGTAAACGGTGTGACGTTCGGGGCCGACCTCTTGTGGAACGTCACCCCCCTGACCTCCGCCCGCCTGACCGTTGACCGCCGTGTGGTCGACACGGCAACGGCGATCTCGGCCGGACGGCTGGTCACACAATATGGCCTCGGCGTGGACCACGAATTGCTGCGCAACCTCATCATCTCGCTCGATGGGCAGTATGGGCGGCTGCGGTTCAATGGCCTGAACCGCACGGATACCGAGACACTCGCATTGCTCTCGATCCGCTACCTGCTGAGCGAGTACCTGACTCTCGTGCTGACGGCCTCGCGCGAGGCGCGCAACAGCCCGATCGATTTCGTTGATTATCGTCGGAACAGTGTATCCCTGAATCTCAAGCTTGCCCTCTAATCTTTACCGTTGCGGAGAGTCCCATGGCGACCACAGTGCGTGATTTCGAGGAAGACACGGGCAAGCGCCAGCGCGGCCTGAAGATTAATCCGCGTTATCTGGCGCATGCGCCGGCCTATCTTCTGGTCGCGACGATCCTGGTGCTCGCCATCGCTTTTGGCGGTGTGGAGACCTGGGCGCAGTCCATAGGGTGGTTCGGTGCCGGCAGTGCGGCACTTGCCCTGGGCTTGATGCTGATCTCGCGTGTTGAACTGCCGCACTGGGATGTGCGCCCTGTCGTGGCACCCGGCTTGCTGTTTGTCGGACTGCTGGTTTTCATCTCTCTCCAGAGTGTGCCGGGCTTGCCGCAGAGCATGTGGCATCCGATCTGGGCCCAGGCGGGCACCGCGCTCAGCACCTCGCTCAACGGCACCATCAGCGCGACGCCGGGCATTACCCGCAATGCCTTGAGCTGGTATCAATTTTATCTGGTTCTGTTCCTGCTTGGCTGGGCCGTCGGGCGTAACCGCGACGCTGCGGAAGCCGGATTGAAGGCATTTCTCGTCATCCAGGTCGGCCTGGCCTGCTACGGCGTGTTCGTGCTTGCCACCGGCAATGCGTCCGTCGCTTTCGTGGAGCGTGTCGCCTATCGCGACAGCCTTACCGCGACCTTCATCAACAAGAACAGCTACGCCACGTTTGTGGGCCTTGGGGTCGTGACGGCACTCGGGATGATCGTCTCCATGCTGCGCCGGGAAATCAACCGGGAGGACCCTTTGCACATCCAGGTGCGCACTGTGGTCCAGTTGCTGATTACCCGCTATTTCATGCTGGTCCTTTGCTTCAGCGTGCTTGGCGTTGCCCTCTCGTTCACGGGATCACGGGCCGGGGTTCTGACCACAGCGCTCGCCTGCGGCATCATGGTGATCCTGGTGCTGAGTCGCCGTGGACTGCGCATGCAAAGCCTCCTTGGCGCCGCTATTCTGTTGGCGCTTGGCGTCGGCGGTATCATGAGCATCGCAGGCGGGCGCATGACCGAGGGGTTTGCCTCTGCCTCGACGTTCGACTCTGTCGATGACCGCTCGGTGATCTACAAATCCGCTATCCGCGCATTTCACGATACCCCTTTGCTGGGGAACGGCCTCGGATCTTTTGAATATGTCTTCACACCCTACATCTCGGACGAACTGATCGGCCTGCGCTCCGTCGTCGATGCACATAGTTCCTATCTCGAGAATATGATCGAACTCGGCTGGCCGGGCACCCTGGTTCTGCTCAGCAGCCTGGGGCTGCTCGCCTATGCCTGTTACAACGGGATTTATCGTCGCCGCCGCGTCCTGCCCTACAGTCTGATCGGGCTTGGCGCGACCATACAGGTTGGTTTGCATAGTCTGGTCGACTTCAGCCTGGAGATTCCGGCGGTCACGTCGGCCTATGTGCTGCTGCTGGCATTTGGTGTCGCACAATCCACATCAACACGCTGGAATTGACGCAGTGCAGCATGAGCTTTCGAGATAAGTGCGCGAACGACTTTACATTTTTGCAGCGTCTTAACCACATAATTTAACCGAAATTGAATGAGAAGCGTCACAAACATGGTGCCGGGGGAGGATATATTTATCTGGCGGGTCAACCATGTCCGTATGCGATGCATGATTTTTTTGCATCCGCGTACGAAACTGTCATGGCATTGCAACAATAAATAGCCAAAAAGTGTCGGAATATTTGACACTCGGAGTGTTGCTATGCCGCAATGTTTGCCTTCAGGTCGGCTAAATTCTTGCCGCTTGCCGTCATCTGGCATCAGCCCTGCGCATGGCATGGTATTTGCTAGGAATCTGTCCAGATAAAACAATCGCTTCTTGCCCAGTTTGTCCGCTGTTTGGTTCGCCTACAAAACCAACGATTTGTTCCGGATGTTAAAGGATTTGCTTGATGTATAGAAATACAGATGGCTACGAAATGACCCCGGCCTTTGCCGTAGATGCCACGCTTGCCAACGACGTGGGTGCGTGGGCGGATGTGGGCGCGGTGGCAACGGTCGACAAGACCGGCGCCTACGTCACGCTGAAGCGTGTCATGGACATCGTCGGCGCCTTGATCGGCCTGGCCCTGCTCTCGCCAATCTTTGCTGCGGCGGCTCTGGCCGTATGGATGACTGACAAGGGCCCGATTTTCTACCGCCAGAAGCGTATCGGGCGCGGCGGGCGCGAGATCAAGGTTGCCAAGTTTCGCTCGATGGTCGTCGACTCTGCCGCGCTGCTCGAGCGTTTCCTGTCGCAAAACCCGGATGCACGCGCTGAGTGGAACGCCACCCGCAAGCTGAAAAACGACCCGCGCATCACCAAGGTTGGCAATTTCCTGCGCCTCTCCAGCATCGACGAGCTGCCGCAGCTGTGGAACGTGCTGGTTGGCGACATGAGCCTCATCGGCCCGCGCCCGGTGGTGAAGGACGAACTCGACACCTACTACCGCAGCCGCCGCGTGTATTATTATGCGGTGCGCCCGGGTATTACCGGCCTGTGGCAGGTGAGCGGTCGCAACGATACCACTTATGAACAGCGGGTACAGCTGGATTGCACCTATGTGCGCAAGCTGTCGCTCTGGACCGATGTTTCCATCCTGCTGCGCACCCTGCCAGCAGTTCTTAAATCGAGCGGCGCTTACTAACCCTATCCTACGACCACATCACCGGGACGCCCGCACAGACCCCTGTGCGGGCGTTTCCCTTTGTCGTTGCTTCTTACTGTGTGCCCCTCATCGCAACCCGACAGCCAACAACACATTGCGCCTGATCTCGATGGCGCATGGATCCAACTGGAAAATCCAGCCTCAGCTCTCTTTCGGCTGCGGTCGCTCGATGACCCAGTCGCGGGAGCAGAAGGCGCAGTTGACGCGGAAGGTGCCGTCCGGTTCGCGCATCTCCATCAGGTCTTCGAAGCTGAACTGGCGCAGCACGCCTTGAATGCGCGCGATCGAGCAGCGGCAGCCCTTAGTGAGCGGGAACGGGGTATGCACCAGCACGCGCTCCTCGTGGAACAGCCGCCACAGCAGCACGTCGAAGCCAACGCTCGGGTCGGTCAATTCCTCGGCGGTCAGGGTCTGCAGCAAGGTGACGGCATGACGCCATTTTTCGTCCGGATGATCCTTGGCAAACAGGCGCGGGCCGCCGTCTTCCCCGCGTGGCAGGTGCTGCAACAGCACGCCACCGGCCAGCCAGCGATTGTCGACGGCGTCGTGGCGCACATCCATGCGCAGCCAGGTGGCAAGCTGCTCCGAGTTCTCGAAATAGCGTTGCGCCACATCGCGCAATGTCGGGGCGTCTAGATCAACGATCCCCTGGTAGCGTTTGACATCACCTGCGGTATCAATGGTCAGCGCAAGATACCCGTTGCCGGTAAGACTCGGCAGGTCGGCATCGCCGGACAGGCCGGCTATCCGCTCCGGGTCGAAGCTGCAGTAGCCGCGCAGAGCGCCAGGGGCCTCGTAATCACAGACCAGCAGCGAAGCCGGCCCATCGCTGCGGACTTGCAGGGTGACCTTCGCCCCCTCGTCGGTTGCCAGTGTCACCCCGATCAACGCGGTCAAGGTCAGGGCTTCTGCCAGCAGCCGGGTCACCGGCGCGGGGTAGTTGTGCGCACTCAGGATATCGTCGAGTACAGGCCCCAGGCGCGCAAGCCGTCCGCGTGCATCCAGGCTCTCGACGTGGAAGGATTGCGCCATATCGAGCAAGCGCACCACCGCGCCCACCTGAATGGGCTCGCTCACAGACAATTCAGACACCACAGCAGAATGGCTTTCTGGATATGCAGGCGGTTCTCCGCCTCATCCCACACGATCGACTGCGGCCCGTCGATGACCGCATCGGTCACTTCCTCCCCGCGGTGCGCGGGCAGGCAGTGCAGGAACACGGCCTCCGGCCTGGCCCTGGCCATGAGCGCGCTGTTCACCTGATAGGGCTTCATCGCAGCCAATTTGGCGGCCCCGCCGATCTGGCCCATGGAGACCCAGGTGTCGGTGACGATGGCATCGGCCCCGTCTGCGGCCTCCTGCGCCGAAGTGTGGACCGTGATGCTGCTGCCCAGCGCGCGTGCTTTTGCCATCACGCCGGCATCGGGCAGGTGCGTGACCGGCACACCCAGCCGGATGTGAAAGCCGAACACGCCTGCCGCCTCGATCAGGGCGTTGGCCATATTGTTGCCGTCGCCGAGCCACGCCCAGGTGCTGCCGGCAACCGGACCGCGATGGTCCTCAAAGGTCATCACGTCTGCCAGCGCCTGGCAGGGGTGGTTCAGGTCGGTCAGGCCGTTGATCACCGGCACCGCAGACGCCCGCGCCAGATCGCTCACGGTCGCGTGGCTGGCCGTGCGCAGCATCAGCGCATCGACATAGCGGGACATGACCCGGGCGGTATCCTCGATGGTCTCGCCGCGCCCCAGCTGCAGTTCTGCACCGCTCAGGGTCAGGCAGGCCCCGCCCAGCTGGTGCATGGCCATCTGAAAAGAGACACGGGTCCGGGTTGAGGGCTTCTCGAAGATCAGGGCAAGTGCCTGGTCGGTGAGTGGTCGGTCGGTGTCCAGCGCCCCGCGCGGCAGCCCGGCGCGGGCATCGCGGCGGCTGCGCGCATGGTCGATGATCAGCCGACTGACGTCCGGCCCGACCGTGAACAGGTCAAGAAAGTGGCGAACCATGAAACGTCCTCAGGAGCCGCGAATCAGGCATCCGGCTTGCGATATGTCTTGGCGGCAGCGGAGATGCGCTCGCACGCCTCCTCGATGTGGTTTTCCGCGATGATCAGTGGCGGCAGGAAGCGCATGACATCCTTGCCGGCGGCCGCAGCGAGGATCCCCTCCGAACGGGCGTGGTTGACGAAATCCCTGTTCGGGACTTTGCACTTGATGCCGCGCATCAGGCCCATGCCGGGCAGCGGGGCATCGGGGTCGAAGATATCATCGAGGTTCGGTGTCAGCTGCTTGAATGCCGACTCCAGCCGCTCGCCCATTCGCGTGGCATGCTCCAGGAAACCCGGCTCCAGCACGATGTCCAGCACGGCGTTGGCGACGGCCATCGCCAGCGGGTTGCCGCCGTAGGTGCTGCCATGGGTGCCGGCGGTCATGCCGATGGCCGCGCGCGCAGTCGCGAGGCATGCGCCGACTGGGAAGCCGCCGCCGATGCCCTTGGCGATCGACATCACGTCCGGGGTGATGCCGTAATGCTCGTGGGCGAACAGTTTGCCGGTGCGGCCGACACCACATTGAATCTCATCGAGAATCATCAGCAGGCCATGGTCGTCGCACAGCTTGCGTACCCCGGTCATGAATTCGGGGGTTGCCGCGGTAAACCCGCCTTCGCCCTGGATCGGCTCGAACTTGATCGCGCCGACGCTGTCGTCGATGGCGGCTGCGACGGCGGCCAGGTCGTTGAACGGTACCACCTTGAACCAGTCGGGCAGCGGCTCGAAGCCCTTGCGCAGCTTTTCCTGGTCGGTCGAGGCGATACCGGCGATGGTGCGGCCGTGGAACGCGTTCGAACAGGTGATGATACGGAACTTCTCCGGCGTGCCCATCGCATGGTGGTAGGCACGCGCGACCTTGACCGAGCATTCCCAGGCCTCGGCGCCTGAGTTGGTGAAGAACATGGTGTCGGCAAAAGTCACTGCGGCCAGCCGCTCCGCCAGCCGCTCTGCCAGCGGTATCCGGTACAGGTTGGAGGTGTGCCAGAGCTTTGCGCCCTGGTCGTGCAGCGCCTTCACCAGATGCGGGTGGCAGTGGCCGAGCGCCATGACCCCGATGCCGGAGATGAAATCGAGATATTTGCGGCCCTGCGCGTCAAACATGTAGACGCCTTCACCGCGCACCATCTCGATGTCGGCCCGGGCATAGGTTGGCATGATCGGAGAAATCATCAGGGGTCTCCAGAGCTGCGACACACCCGCGCCGGCTCCGCTCGGCTGGCGCGAAACGACAACAGGCGGACTGCCGCGTGCAGCAGACCCGCCTGATTGAGATCGTACATGCGATGTCGGTCGGGGCAAGTCAACGGTAGGTGGTGGGTCAGTTTGATAGTCCGCTCGTGGGGAGCTCGCACAGAACCACGAGCCGCTCTGCCCTTCTGTCCAAGCTCAGGGTGAGCTGGAATTTTAAAGCTGATCCCACACCCAACGGTGGGACTGACCCAATGCGGTTCAGCGCTTTTTGACAAACTCGGCGCGCAGGACCAGGCCCTTGATGCCGTCGAATTTACAATCGATTTCCTGCGAGTCGCCAGTCAAGCGGATCGACTTGATAAGGGTCCCGCGCTTCAGAGTCTGGCCGGCCCCCTTGACCGTCAGGTCCTTGATGAGGGTTACCTGGTCGCCGTCGGCCAGCAGATTGCCGACGGCATCGCGCACCTCGACAACGTCCTCGCCGGGTGGCGCCTGTACCTGGCTGGCGGGCACCCACTCGCCGCTGACGTCATCGTACACATAGTCTTCGTCGTCAGCCATGCGGCATCTCTCCGGCGGGGTTACTTCCGGGCCGCTTTCCAGTCGCGTACGGCCTTCAAGGTGCCTTCGACGTGGCTGACCGGCGTGCCTGAACTGTGCGTGTAGACAATCTTACCATCCGGGGCAATCACGTAGGAGATGCGGCCCGAGCGCTCGGGCTTCAGCGCTGAAGCAGCGTCATAGCGGGCGATCACGTCCTTGCTGGCGGAGGCGACTGCAAACTTGCTCTGGCATTCCTTGACCGAGAACTTGTTGAGGGTCGCGATATCATCGCCGGAGACGCCGACCACGGTCGCGCCGGCGGCCGTGAAATCGCCGATCATGTCCGCGAAGGTGCGCGCCTCGATGGTGCAGCCCGGCGTGAAGGCAGCCGGATAGAAATAGAGCACCACGGGACCCTTTTTCAGCGCGGCTTTCAGATCAAAGCTGAACGGCTTGCCGGCCATCGAGGCCTGCGCGGTGAAGGCGGGGGCGCTGGCACCAGGCTTCAGCGCGGCAAGCGCCGGGCTGGCCAGCAGGCTCATGGCAAGGGCAGCAGTCAAAAGGCGGCGGATCATGGCAATCTCCCGATCAATTTCTGCCTATATACGCGGGTTTTCGCCGTCTGGACCAGCCATATTGGCTTAGGCACATTATTGCGGCTCCCGCCCCCGCAAGCCGGCCTTGTCGCGACCCAAGAAAAGCTGGTTTGTACGATCAGCGCCGCATCGCCATGTGAGGGCTGCTATGAAGACACCCATGCTCCCTTACCCCCTCTCCCGTGCCGGCCATGCGTCCGGTGGTCGTATCAGCCTTGTGGGCGCTGGCCCCGGTGACCCGGACTTGCTGACCGTGCGCGCCGCACGCGCGCTTGGTGCGGCAGACGTGGTCGTCCATGACGGCCTGGTCGATCCGCGGATTCTGGCGCTGGTGCGGCCGGAGGCCCTGCTGATCAGCGTCGCCAAGCGGCGCGACCACCACAGCATGCCGCAGGAGGCGATCAACGCGCTGCTGGTCGCGGAGGCGCAGAGCGGCCAGTATGTCGTGCGGCTGAAGGGCGGGGATCCGTTCATCTTCGGCCGCGGCGGGGAGGAGATGGACGCAGCGCTCGCCGCCGGCGTTCCCGTCGATATCGTACCCGGCATTACCGCCGCACTCGGGTGCGCCGCCGGTGTCGGCATGCCGCTGACCCACCGGGATATCGCCAGCAGCGTCACTTTCGTGGCCGGGCAGAAGCGCGATCTTGCAAGCCAGGACTGGCGCGGGCTGGCAGGACCGGGCCGGACACTGGTCATCTACATGGGGCTGGCGACCGCCGCCGATGCCGCCGCCAAACTGATGGCGGACGGCCTGCCGGAGGCAACGCCGGTCGCCATCGTCGAGAACGGCACCCGGCCGGAGGCGCGGGTGCTGCGCGGGCGGCTGGACCGGCTGGCTGACCTCGTCCGTGACCATGATGTGCAAAGCCCTGCGCTGATCGTAGTCGGCGCGGTAGCCGCGCACGCCCCTTTGTCACCACAGACGTTCGCGCTGCCGGCGTTCGAAGCCCTGGGAACCGAATGACATGCCGCAAATCCTGAATGCCAACGATCTGCTGACCGGCGATGTGGTCTACTGGACCGGCCATCGCTGGAGCCGGGACATCCGCGAGGCGATGATCGTCGCCGACACCGCCGAGGCCGAGCAGGTGGCGGCGGCAGAAGTCGCCGCCCGCCGGGTGGTTGAGACCTATCTTGTCGACGTCACAGAAACCGCAGACGGCCCGGTGCCGGTGCGCGCGCGCGAGCGGGTGCGGGCGCTTGGCCCCAGCGTGCGGCCGGACCTTGGCAAACAGGCTGATTTCAATACAGGAGCACAAGCATGAGCCTTGCAGCGCTGCGCACCGCGCCGGTTCAGGCGCACATGTACCGCTATGACGATTTCGACCAGGCGATTGTCCAGACCCGGGTCGATGAGTTCCGCGATCAGGTCGCGCGCCGCCTGGCTGGGGAGCTGACCGAGGACCAGTTCAAGCCGCTGCGGCTGATGAACGGCCTCTACCTGCAGCTCCATGCCTACATGCTGCGGGTCGCGATCCCCTACGGCACATTGTCCTCGGCGCAGCTGCGCCAGCTGGCGCACATCGCCCGGCGCTTTGACAAGGGTTATGCGCACTTCACCACCCGCCAGAACGTCCAGTACAACTGGATCAAGCTGGAGGAGGCTGGCGACATCCTGCAGGCGCTGGCCGATGTCGAGATGCATGCCATCCAGACTTCCGGCAATTGCATCCGCAACATCACCGCCGACCAGTTTGCCGGTGCAACCGACGAGGAAGTGGCGGACCCGCGCCCCTGGGCCGAGCTGCTGCGCCAGTACTCAACCTTCCACCCGGAATTCTCCTACCTGCCGCGCAAGTTCAAAGTGGCGATAACCGGCGCGCAAAGCGACCGTGCCGCCATCCTGTTCCACGATATCGGCCTGCGCATGGTGCAGGGTGACGACGGGCTGGGCTTTGAGGTCTATGTCGGTGGTGGCATGGGCCGCACGCCGATTGTCGGCAAGCTGATCAAGCCGTTTCTGCCGACGGCGCAGTTTCTCAGCTACGTCGAGGCGATCATGCGGGTCTACAACCGCTACGGACGGCGCGACAACATCTACAAGGCACGCATCAAAATCCTGGTGCACGAGATCGGCGCAGGGGAATTCGCGCGCCAGGTGGACGACGAGTGGCAGTCGATCCTGAAGCAGGGCATTGACGCGCCGGATGCCGAGATCGCGCGGATTGCCGCCTTTTTCGCCCCGCCACCGTTTGATGCCGCCGCGACCGACGCAGCATTCGAGGCAGCGCTGGCGGCTGACCCGGCGTTCGCCCAGTGGGTGCAGCGCAATGTCGCCAGCCACAAGGCACCGGGCTACCGGATTGCGACCATCAGCCTGAAGCCACTGAACGCGGACGGCACAGCGGGCATACCGGGTGACGCCTCGGCCGACCAGCTGGATGCCATTGCCGCACTGGCTGACACCTGTTCATTCGGCGAGGTCCGCGTCACCCACGAGCAGAACCTGGTCCTGCCCCATGTGCGCGCCGCAGACTTGCACAGGGTCTGGAGCACGCTGGTCGAGATCGGGCTGGCAACCGCCAACGCCGGGCTCGTCTCGGACATCATCGCCTGCCCGGGGCTCGACTATTGCAGTCTCGCCAATGCCCGCTCGATCCCGCTGGCGCTCAAAATCCACGAGCGCTTTGCCGACTGGGATCGTCAGGCTGACCTCGGTGAGTTGAAGATCAAGATTTCCGGCTGCATCAATGCCTGCGGGCACCACCACGCCGGCCACATCGGCATCCTCGGCGTTGATCGCAAGGGTGCGGAAAACTATCAGCTTCTGCTGGGTGGCTCAGGGGCAGAGGATGCCTCCATCGCGGAAATCCTCGGCCCCGGCTTCGACGAGGCGGGCGTTCTCGACGCCGTCGAGACGGTCATCGAGCATTATCGCAGCGTCCGCCAGCCCGGCGAGCGCTTCCTCGATACCTACCGCCGCACCGGTGCCCAGACTTTCAAGGAGGCCGTGTATGGCTAACCCCGCCATCGAACGCCGGGAGCAGGAGCGCGCCGCCATCGACGTGGATGTCTCCGGCGTGCGCCTCAGCCTGCGCGATGCAGCACTGGACTGGGCTTTTGTCCCGGATGAGGCGGAGGCCGGCACCACCTGCGTGGTTGGCCTCAAGCGCCTGGCAGAGACGGACGCACGCGGTGTGCGCCTGATGCCGGAGGATGACGCCCGGGCGCTGGCCGAGCATCTGCCGCGCCTTGACCTCATTGACCTGGTGTTCCCGAAGTTCCGCGACGGTCGCGCCTATTCCACGGCGCGCATCCTGCGTGACTGTCTGGGGTATACGGGCGCGTTGCGGGCCGTCGGCGACGTTCTGGCCGACCAGATCGCCTTCATGGCCCGCTGCGGGATCGACCAGTTCGTCCTCAACCCGGCGGTCAGCGCCGAGGCTGCGAAGGCGGCGCTCGATCGCTATGCCTACGTCTACCAGCGCGGCAGCGATCCACGCGCGCCAGTCTGGCAACTGCGGAGGTCGTCATGACCTATCTGTCTGCTGTGACTGCACAGTCTACCAAGTCTCATGTGCCTGACGTAATCCGCCTCTGGACTCAGGCGGACGCGGATGCGCTCAACGCCCGCTTTGCCGGCGTACCGACGCAGGACATGCTGCGCGTAGTCCTGAACGAACTGCTGCCGGGCCGGGTAAGTGTCGTGTCGTCTTTCGGTGTCGAATCCGCGGTCCTGCTACATCTGGTGGCGGCGGCTGAGCCGAGCACCCCGGTCATCTTTGTCGATACCCTGCGCCTGTTCCCCGAGACCCTGGCGTACCGCGACACCTTGATTGCACGGCTGGGCCTGACCAGTGTCGACAGTGTGACGCCGGAGGCGGCGCAGTTGGCAGCGGTCGATCCGCAGCAGTTGCGCTGGTCCTACGATCCGGATGGCTGTTGTGCCGTGCGCAAGGTCGCCCCGCTGGACACGGCGCTGGACGGCGTCGAGGTTTGGATTTCCGGGCGCAAGGGCTTCCAGGCGAAGACCCGAGCCAACCTGCCGCTGTTCGAGGTGGAGAAGGGCAAGCTCAAGATCAACCCTCTGGCCGGCTGGGCCAAGGCCGATCTCGACGCCTATTTCGAGACCCACGCCCTGCCGCGCCACCCGCTGGAGGCGCAAGGCTACCTCTCCATCGGCTGCATGCCGTGCACCAGCGTGGTGAAACCGGGCGAGGATCCGCGCGCTGGTCGCTGGCGCGGCTGGAACAAGACCGAATGCGGCATCCACAGCAGCGACGGCGCGGATGTCACCCCGTTTGACCCGGACCAGCAACCGGTTTTTTAGAGCGATGCCCTAGCGGCTCTGGCGACGCCAGCGATCGATGATGGTGGCGACGCTATCCTCGCCGCTGTCTGCCGTGTTCCACCGGGTCGAGAAGGCCGCAGTTGCGGACCGTGGCCGCTGGTCTTCGGGCAGCGGGTCTAGCACCACGCGCTGCGGCACCGGGAACGCCTCGCCGGTCATGATCGCCTCCCCGGTCGAGAGCGACGGCAGGAAGTCGAGCAGGCCGGTCGCACTGTCCGCCATCACACCACGCACGATATCCTGATCGCGCGGGTTGGTGATGCGGAAGGCCACCACCGTGTTGCATTGTGACAGGATGGTCGGGTCGATTTCGCTTGGGCGCTGGCTGACAATCGCCAGGGACAGGCCGTATTTGCGGCCCTCCTTGGCGATGCGCGCGACGGCGTTCTTGGTCGGCTCAAACCCGGATTTCGGGTCAGCCGGCACATAATGGTGCGCTTCTTCGCATACCAGGAGGATCGGGTGCTCGCCCCGGCTCCACAGTGCGAAGTCGAAGGTCATACGGCACAGCACCGATAGCACGACATTCAGCACTTCGGACGGCACGCCGGACAAATCGATGATCGTCAGCGGCTTGCCCTCGACCGGAATGCGGAACATGCGGCGAACGATGTCCGCCATGGTATCGCGCAGGGTGAGGCCGCCGAACATGAAGCCGAAGCGGGCGTCGCTGCGCAGGGTCTCCAGCCGGTTCTTCAGCCAGCGGGCCGCGAGCAGCGGCTGAGACTTCTCGAACTTGCCCATATGCTCGTCGATCAGCCGGATCACCTCGCGCATGGCGTAGGGTGTCGGGGTGTCGAGCATCACCAGATTTTCAGGGAAGTGGATGGTCTTGGCATAGGCGCGCCGCGCCACCGGGATCAGCTCCTTCAGCAGCAGGATGGCCTCTTCCGCATGGTCGCCAGTATCGCGGTTGCCGGAGATGATCGCCGCGAGCTCGTCCGCGGTGAACAGCCAGTAGGGCAACTCCATAGTCTGCGGCGTGAGGATCTCCGCGCGGTTCGGGAAGGCCGCGGCATATTCGCCGTGCATGTCGAGCAGAACGATGTGCGCCTGGGTATGACGGTCGAGCAGGCGGCGCAGCAGCAGGGCGACAGCGCAGGATTTGCCGGACCCGGTCGAGCCGAGAATCGCGACGTGCTTGCCGAGCATGCCGTCAACCGAGGCATAGGCGCGGCGGTCCTCGGACTGATGCAGCCTGCCGATGGCAATCGCGGCACCGCAGGAGAAATTATAGATCGTCTCCAGATCATCCGCTGTCGCCAGATGCAGGATTTCGCCGAGCGCCGGGTGGCGGGACACCCCGCGCTTGAACATGCCGTTCGATTCCGGCGTGGTCTCGCCGACCAGTTCGATCTCGGCGAGGTGGAGTTCTGACTTGTCACCGTTCTCCGGCATCGGGATGGTCAGGCCGGTGATCATGCCGAAGACCCGGTGTGCGCCGCAGTGCAGGCGCACGCTCTCACCCTTGCGCAGTTCTGCTTTGCCACCGGCCCCGCAGATTTCCGGATCGATCAGGGCGACCAGGTTAAGGCCGGATATCGAGACAATACGCCCGAGCCGCGCAGGCGCCGGGGGCGGCGGTGATGCTTCCCGCGTCGCCTCCAGGATCCATGTCTCGACATTTTCCCCTGAGTCCGCGAACGATTGAACGTCTTCCATACCACCGCATCTACAGCGCGCGGGTAAAATTTCCCGTAATCAGTTGTGGTTAACGGGGTGGGTACACTCCAGCCCCGGGCTGTGACTGAAGGAACTTCTGCGGGTTGATCCGCCGCTCGCGCTGTGCGGCGATGCACGCGACCGGATCCATGGCCGGGCCGCGCTCCGAGCGCGCATCGACAAACGTGCCAAGCAGTGCTGCCCCCGGTTGCGGCGGGTAGAAATAGACATCCAGGATGCATGGCACATAGGCAAACTGCAGGTGTCGCGCGGATGGTGTTTCGCGCGCGAATGTCGCAGGGCCGAGGCGGGCGATCACAGCATCCGGCGACTGGCCGATGACCCAGGCTGTGGTTGGAGAGACAGGTGCGGGCGACGGCGGTACTGGTGCGATGCGAGGTGTAGCCGCCGGCTGCGCACAGGCCGCAAGCAGAAGGATCAGGCCGAGCGCCATGAAGCGGGTCATCTGTTCTCCTCCAGCACCCTGTGCACGATGTGGGTGGCCATGGACGCCCCAAGCAGAGGCGCGAGCAGGTTCAGCACCGGCACCAGATAGAGCGCAGAGGCCGCTATGCCGAGGCCATTTGCCGCCCCCCGGTTCTCCCGGCGGAATGCCCGCTCGGCCTCAGGCGCCAGGTGCCGCAATGCCACCAGCTGGAACAGATCGCGCCCCAGCAGCACGCCGTTGATCGCCATGAACAGCACGAAGGGGCCGACGGCAGTGAACAGCAGGGCGAGGTACACGGGCAACGCGGCCAGATTCCACAGCAGCATGCGCAGGCCGGAGCCAATCGCCAACCCCAGACCCCGGAACAGACCGATGGATTGCGTCGCCTTGCGGTGCGGGTAGTGGCGAGCCTCCACGGCATCGACCACAAAATCAAGAAACAGGCTCATGACTGTAGTCGCAACAGCGGGGAACAGCAGCAATCCGGCGAGGATCGCCAGCACCACGCCGCCTGCATCCTGCCCGCGCGTCCAGACCCACTGCAGCCAGGGGTGCCAACCGGCGGGATCGACCCCGTCCAGAAACCGGTCGAGCACAACCCACAGGCCGGCGAACAGCCCGATCGAGATCAGGCTGGAGATCAGCAGGATCAGCAGCAACCGGCCGGTGAATATCTGTCCGAACGACAGGGCGAAGGCGTGCAGCATCAGCGAGTATCCACTTCGGTTGCCATCACGCATCCTGCCCGGTATGGCAGCGGCATTCTGGATTCCCTATCGGAGACATCGACATGAGCGATCATCGGCTTGCAGTTCTCGGCATTGGCAACGCGATTGTCGATGTGCTGTCCCACGCGAAGGACGACTTTCTGGCGACGCAGGAGCTGGTCAAGGGGTCGATGCGCCTGATCGACGAGGCCGAGGCCGAGCGGCTGTACGGCCAGATGGGGCCCGGCCATGAAATCTCCGGCGGGTCTGCCGCCAATACCATTGCCGGCATTGCGGCGCTGGGGGTCCCGGCCGGCTATGTCGGCAAAGTGCGCAACGATCAGCTTGGCGCGGTGTTCACTCATGACATCCGCGCCGCCGGTGTCGAATATCTGACGGACGCGGCCACCGAGGGTGCCTCGACCGCGCGCTGCCTGATTCTGGTGACGCAAGACGGCCAGCGGACCATGAACACCTTTCTGGGTGCCAGCCAGGGCCTCAGCCCGAGCGACATCGACTCCGCACAGATCGCCCGTGCCGAAGTCATCTACCTTGAGGGGTACCTCTGGGACCCGCCTGCCGCGAAAGAGGCGTTCATGGCGGCGATCCAGATTGCGCACCGTCACGCCAACAAGGTGGCGTTCACCCTGTCCGACTCGTTTTGTGTCGCCCGCTACCGCGATGAGTTTCTCGATCTCATTCCCAACCACATCGATATCCTGTTCGCCAACGAGGCTGAAATCAAGGCCCTGACCCAGACCGAGGATTTCGACACCGCGGTCGCCTGGGCGCGCGATGCCTGCGATATTGTGGCGATCACTCGCTCGGAGAAGGGGGCTGTGATCGTGTCTGGCGACGAAACGCACGTGGTGCCGGCCGAGCCGGGCGTGGATGTGGTGGACACAACGGGTGCGGGCGATCTGTTTGCCGCCGGTTTTCTCGCCGGGCTGGCCAAAGGCCTGCCGCTCGATCAGTGCGGGCGCATGGGGGTCATTTGCGCAGCAGAGATTATCAGCCACATGGGCGCACGCCCCGAGGCAGACCTCAAGGCGCTGGTCGCGCAGAAGCTCTAACCCTCAGCCCAGTTGCGCGGGCATCTCGAACGGCAGGTTCAGGTCGTCGGCGACGGCCTGGTAGGTGATTTTGCCGTTGGCGACATTCAGGCCGTGGGCGAGATGCTTGTTGGCGCGCATGGCCTCCCACGGGCCCTTTTGTGCCAGTTGCACGGCGAACGGCAGCGTCGCGTTGTTCAGCGCAATCGTGGAGGTGCGGGCAACCGCGCCGGGCATGTTGGCGACGCAGTAATGGATGATGCCGTCCACTTCGAACACCGGGTCGGCGTGGGTGGTGGCGTGGCTAGTCTCGAAGCAGCCACCCTGGTCGATCGAGATGTCTACCAGCACCGCGCCGCGCTTCATGGACTTGAGCTGTTCGCGGGTGATGAGCTTAGGGGCAGCCGCCCCCGGCACCAGCACCGCGCCGATCACCAGCTCCGCACCGGCAACCGCCTGCGCGATTGCGGATTTGGTGGCATAGGCTGTGCGGATGCTGGAGCCGAACAACTGATCCAGCTCCGCCAAACGCGAAAGTGAGGTATCGAAAATGGTCACATTGGCACGCATGCCGACCGCAATCTGGGCGGCATTATAGCCCGAGACCCCACCGCCGATGATGACGACATTGGCGGAGGAAACTCCCGGCACGCCGCCCAGCAGCACGCCGCGTCCCCCCTGCTCCTTCTCCAGGAAGTGCGCGCCGACCTGGATCGACATCCGGCCGGCCACTTCGGACATCGGCTTGAGCAGCGGCAGGCGGCCTTGGGCATCGGTCACCGTCTCATAGGCAATGCAGGTCGCACCGGACTGCAACAGCGCTTCCGCCTGCGGCTTGTCGGCGGCCAGGTGCAGGTAGGTGAACAGGGTCTGGCCCTGCCTCAGCCATGCACATTCGTGCAGTTGCGGCTCCTTGACCTTCACGATCATGTCGGCGGCGGCGAAAATCGCCTCTGGTCCCCCGATGATCCTGGCACCGGCAGCCTGGTATTCCTCGTCGGTGAAATCGATCCCGAGCCCGGCTCCGGTCTCGACCAGCACTTCATGGCCATGGGCGGTCAGCTCAGCAACGGACCCCGGCGTCAGACCGACCCGGTACTCGTGAACTTTGATTTCCTTGGGAACCCCGATGCGCATGGTCTGATCCTCCCGGTTTCTAGGCGTTTGGCCGTTGATTGGCGCTTATAGGAATGTTTCTGCAAATTGGAAGAAAACAATCACAAACGCAATATCATATTGTTTTTATTGATATTATATGAATCGTTATTCACGTCCTTCTCGAACTCGTGCAGCACGCGGACTCTAAAGTCTTGCTACTGGTGCCCTCTTGTTCCTGACGCTACATCAGGCGCATGCAACGCACCAGCCCCCAGCCGGAAACCACGATCCTTACCCTCGGCGCACCGTTTTACGACCCGGTGCGACCGGCGGATTTTCCCAGCCATATCGTGCGATTCCGCAATACGCGCTGGGCGGCGCGTATCGGCCTCCAGGACCTCGACGAGGCAGGCTGGGTCAACCATTTCGGCCGGTTCCAGCCCTTGCCCGGTTCGCTGCCAGAGCCGCTGGCGCTGCGCTACCACGGCCACCAGTTCCGCACCTACAACCCGGATATCGGCGACGGGCGCGGTTTCCTCTATGCGCAGCTTCGCGACCTTGAGAACGGTCGCTTGCTGGACCTCGGCACCAAAGGCTCCGGCCAGACGCCCTACAGCCGGTTCGGGGACGGGCGACTGACGCTCAAGGGTGGTCTGCGCGAAGTGCTGGCGACCGAAATGCTGGAGGCGCTCGGCGTCAACACGTCCAAGAGCTTCTCGCTGATCGAGACCGGCGAGGCCCTTGAGCGCAATGACGAGCCGTCACCCACCCGCTCAGCCGTGCTGGTACGCCTCTCGTACAGCCACATCCGCTACGGCACGTTCCAGCGGCTGGCCTTCCATGAGGAGCAGGACGCCATGGCCCGCCTTGTCGACTACTGCCTCGTGCATCTGCTCGGTGGTGCGGCGGACGGCCCGCTGGAGGATCGGGTGGCGCGCTTTCTGGACGCGGTGGTCGCCAACGCGGCGCGGCTGGTTGCCAGCTATATGGCAGCAGGCTTTGTGCACGGCGTACTGAACACGGACAATATCAACGTCACCGGCGAGAGCTTTGACTACGGCCCATACCGCTTTGCCCCCCGGCTCGACCCGCATTTCACCGCCGCCTACTTCGATCACCAGGGTCTCTACAGCTATGGACGCCAACCCGAGGCGCTGCACTGGAACCTGTATCAGCTCGCCAAGGCCCTGCTGCTGATCGTGGATCGCTCTGTGCTGGTGCCGGCGCTCGAGACCTTCCCGGCCCGTTTCGAGGCGGCGATGACGGCTGCTGTCTGTTCGCGGCTCGGCGTCATGCCGGCACAGGACCATGCGGAGAATCTGGCGACCCTGACCGCTATTGACGAGGCGCTGGGCGAGACGGGTCTGTCGCCGGACCGTTTCTATTTCGACTGGCGCGGCGGGGCTCTCTCGCGTGACCGGGCGGCAGCATCACCGGCGGCGGCGACCTATGCGCTGCCGGTGTTTCAGGCCGCACTCACGCGGGTCTGCGCCCTGGAGCCGGTCGCCCGACTTGCCCACCCCTACTGGACGGACCCGGCCCCCTGCACCCTGTTGATCGACGAGATCGAGGCACTCTGGGCCGCCATCGACCGCATTGACGACTGGGCTCCGTTCGAGGATAAAATCGCCGCCATCCGGCGCATGGGCGACGCTCTGTAGTATCTCAGCTTGAAAATCCGCTCGTGGTGAGCGTGGACAGAACCACGAGCCGCTCAGCCCTTCTGTCCAAGCTCAGGGTGAGCGGGGATTTTCAAGCTGAGACACTGCCCGACGCCAACGCCGCTTGACTCATGCAGTCGATTTTGTTCTTGTTTGTTCTGTTTTCAATTCCGTATTGTTCTTGCTGATGCTCACAGCCGCAGATCTGGATCGCAGCGTCGGTCGCCTGCTGTGGCAGATGGGCTATGCCGTGCTGAGCGAGGCAACGCTGGGCAATGGCCGCCGCGCCGACCTGTTGGGCGTCGACTCCAGCGGGGTGCTGGCCATTGTCGAGATCAAGGTCTCGGTCGCGGACCTGCGTGGCGACGCCAAGTGGCCGGACTACCTTGAGTATTGCGATCGTTTCTGGTTTGCGGTCCCGCCGACGCTTGATGCCGCGCTCCTAGATGCCGCCGCCTTTCAGCCGCAGCGAGTCGGCCTGATCCGCGCCGACCGCTTCGAAGCAGTGGAGTTGCGCGCGCCGGTCTCGATCCCGGTCGCACCGGCCCGGCGCAAGGCCGAGACGCTGCGCTTTGCCCGCCGCGCCGCCGAGCGGCTGCGTGCTCAGCGAGAGTCACCGTTTAGCACGCTGCGCCCTGCGTCGGTTCCGATGGATTGAGCAATCGCCGCAATCACCGGCGCGTCTGCTGGGGTGGCTTTGGCACGCAGAATCTCGAACGCAGTCTCGGGGCTCAGGGCAGCCCGGAAAGCGCGCGGACTGACCATGCTGACCGTGGCGTTCACAAGGCGCAGAATGCGCGCCGGGAGTGGCGACGACGCCGAACTCAAGCCCCGAATCACCTCCACCACCGGCAGGTCGAACGGCACGGAGGCCAGCATGTCCGCGGCCCGGGCCACCGCCGCCTGCACGATGCTCTGCTCCTGTGCATCCAGCGGTCCGGCCTTGGTCAGGATGTCCGCCGGCACCAGGATCTTACCGAGGTTCATGAGTTGCCCGGCCAGTTGCAGGGTTGCGCAGTCCGCTTCGCTCAAACCAAGCTGAGTGCCGACCAGGACGGCCAGGCGCGAGACCTTCTGGGAGTGCGCGGTCGACGCCGGATCGCGGGCGTCGATGAGCCCGGTGAGCAGGCTGACGAGCGCGGCCATTGCAGCGGCGCGGCGGGCCTCAGCCGCCAGTACGTCGGTCACATCGTCACCCACCAGCAGGCTCTGCCCGTCGGACATCGGCAGTGCGCTCAGGCTGACTGTGCGTCCGCCCAGGCTCAACCGCTGCGGCCCGGCGATACTCCCGGTCTGGTGCAGCGCGGCGAGAAGTTCTGCGACCGGGTCGGCGGCGGCCCCGAACAGGCTGGCGAGCGGGACATCGCGGGCGTCACGCCCGAGGTGCAGCGCGACCCGGGCGCGGGCATTGGAGAATTCCAGCTGGCCCTGACGGTCGCCGACCAGAATCAACGCCTGCTGGCAGTCGGCAATCTCCTGAAGGAACAGGCGGGCGCGTTCCTCGCGCGTGGTTGCCGCTTCGGCCTCGCGCGCCGCACTGGTCGCCCGCTGTGCAGCACCGTGCCGCCAGAGCAGCAGCAAAACAGCAGCCAGCCAGCTGATCCCGGCGATCCAGCCGAGGCTTCTCAGGCGCTGTCGCTCATCCGCCTCGCGCAGCGCCTCGTCGGCATCGACCAGGCGCACAATACCCAGCCCGGCAATTCCGATCGGGCGGTATGCAGCGACAGCGGACGCAGTCACACGCGGGGTATCGCCGGTGGGCAGAGCGCCCAGAATATCCGCGGGCAGGGCTTGCGCTGGATCCTGCGCGCCGGGAGCCAGCAAGGGCGTCCCGTCCTGATCGACCAGAATGGCCCGCCCGGTCGCATACGGGTCACCCGGCTGGCGAAGGCGTTGCGCCAGCCCCGCATCCAGCGGACGCACCGCGTAGAGCAGGCCGATCGGCTGCCCCGAATCGTCCTGCAGCCTTCGGATCGGCTGGGTGATGCTCAGCGCAGGCTGGCCAGCCAGCCGGGTTGCGCTGACCTGAACTTTGGTCGGGCTGACGCCAGAGCCCAGCGCCGGTAGCGGCCCGCCAGCGCGCGCGATCGGTCGCCCGTCGGGGCCGAGTACCGCGATCCCCGGGGCGTCCGGCACCTTGACCTCGGCCCGCACCACGATCTGCGCCGATCCGAAGCCGGAACGGGCGGCGGTGGCGCTCAACAGGCTTTCGAGATACTGCGCCTGGCCGGCGGCTGCCCGCGGATCACCGCCGCCACTGGCCCCCTGAGTGTAAAGCTGCACGGCCGGATTTTCGGCAAGGGCGGCCAGTTGATCCTGGGTCTCGCGAATCCAGCCCGAGACAGCTTCGGCACGACTGGCAGCGACCAGCGCCTGCTGCTGGGTCAGTGCCGCGACGTCGCGCGTGCGCTCCACCTGTGCGTTGCGTAGACCAAAGCCGAGTGCCAGCGCATAGGCAACGCCAAGCCCGACGAGGGCGAAGATGGTCTGGCGACGCGGTGTCGGTTGCGCCATGGCGAGTACGAGCTCCTGCAAAACTTCTGTGGCGGTCCAGTTCGATTGTCACCGCTCCCCCTGAGCTTGACGAAGGGGGTGAGCAGCTCATGGTTCGTCCATGCTCACCATGAGCGAAAATGCAAACTGTCTCACAGCGAAAACTTAGCTATTTCTTAAAGACCTGCCGGCAAAAGCCAAGCATGGTCGCGCGCTTCCTGCTTTTACTATGCGCCGCTTGTCTCCATGCTGCGGCCCCCGCCTGTGCGCGAACCCTGTTCGGCGCGCCGGAGCGGCAGTTTTCCTCCGTTGAACAGTTCCCGAAATGGGTGGACATGCTGGCGCGCGAGCAGCGCAGCCCGGCTCCGCTCACGCCGGAACCAGCACCTGGTGCCCTACCGCGTGGCGCGGCTGCTCTTCTGGCAACCAGCGGCACCTGCAAGCCCGGCTCACCGATCTGTGCCCGCCCCAGCCTGCCCGACCTGCTGGCCGAAGCGCGCAAACTGCCCCGGCTTGAACAGTTACGGCTCATCAACAAGGTGTTGAACGGCCACCGTTACATCACCGACCCCGAAAACTGGGGCCTGCCGGACTATTGGGCAGCGGTGCGCCAGTTCCTGGCACGCAATGGCGACTGCGAAGACTATGCCATCGCCAAATATATGGCGCTGAAGGCGCTTGGCTATGCGACCGACGATTTGCGCATTGTGGTGCTTCAGGACGAAAATCTCGGCGTGCCCCATGCAGTCCTTGCGGTAGCAAACGGGGATGGCTTCCTGATTCTCGACAACCAGATCAGCGAAGTGCTGTCAGACCGGCTGATCGTGCATTACCGGCCGATCTACTCGATCAACGAGCGGGCCTGGTGGCTGCACCAGCCGCCGGGCTGAGGATAAAAGAGGAGTTCTGGCCCTCAATCCGCCGGCAGGGTGGCATCAAGGTCGATCGGTCGCAGGAACAATGCGAGGTGCCCGGTCTTGAGGCTGAGGTCGGCCCAGCGGGTGATCGGGAGATCGATTCGGGCGAGCGTGCCGGTCGGGAATTTGTCGTGCAGCTTTTCCAGCGCACCGGCCTCGGCCGTGCCGCTGAGCGCCAGCGCGGTATCTTCAAAGCCAGGATTGTGGCCGATCAGCAGGGCGCTGGTTGCCGCGTCCGGCAGGTCTTCCAGCACCATCGCGATGGTTGAGGCGCTGGCGAGGTAGAGCTGATCATCGAACACCGCCGGGGCCCCCGCACATAGGGGCCCGCCGTTAGCCCCCTCCATCAGCGCCAGAGTCTGGCGCGTGCGCATGGACGGAGACGATAACGCCAGATCAACACAGAGACCGGCCTCCCGCCAGTATGTCCCCATACGGTTGGCGGCATCGCGACCGCGTAGCGCCAGTGGCCGGTCGAAATCCGGCAGCTTCGGGTCATCCCAGTCCGACTTCGCATGGCGCAGAAGAAACAGGGTGCGCATGGATTTACCGGCTATCCGCTGGCCGCCGCCAGCGTGCTGCCGTTGCGCGCTCAATCGCCGCCGCTGCCAGGCGTTCGATGCCGAGTGTCGAACGCACAGTATCAAGGATGCGCCGTTCCAGGGTGCGCAGGCTGCCATCAGCCGCAGCCACATCGCAGGCGACGCAATAGGCAGTCTCCGCCCAGTCGGCATCGATGGCGCTGCGAATCAGGCCGAGGACGGTCGCCAGTCCGTCATCGCGTGCCAGAATGTCGGCGCAGTCCCGCATGGCCGGAATCATCGTCTCGACGTTGAATTCCTCGAACACCGGATAGCGGCGCACGATCTGGCCGATCCGGGTCATCTCGGTCTGCTGCAGTTCCTGGTCGGCCCCCGCCACGACGATCATCAGGTAGATCAGCGCGGTCTGAAGGGTAATCGGCTGTCCGGTCATGCGTCCTCGGCGCGTGGGAATGAAGCCGGTCTAGGCAAGCTTGGGGCCGTCTGCAAGTCATGGCTGAGAAACCGCTGCACGATCCGGCACGCATCCGCGAGCGCAACCCGCTCGGCAGGGACCGGGAATGCGTCCAGCAGTCGGGACGGCGTTGCCGCGCCGATCAGCACGAACACGCCGCGATCCCCGGCGCGCCGAATCAGACGACCAAAGGCCTGCGCCAGCCGTGCGCGCGTTGCCCGGTCCTCGTAGCCGACGTCGCTTGCCGCTGCCTTGCGTGCAGCATGCAGCAACGTCGGGCGGGACCAGGGGATACCCTCCAGGATCACCAGCCGTAGCGCCTCGCCGGGCACATCGACGCCATCCCGTAGCGCATCGGTACCCAGCAGCGAGGCATGACGGTCAGCGCGGAACAGGTCAACCAGCGTGCCGGCATCCAGCGGATCGACATGCTGGGCCAGGAGCGGCAGGCCGCGCGTCGACAGCGGCTCGGCGATGCGCGCATGCACGGCCTTCAGCCGGGCGATCGCGGTGAATAGCCCGAGTGCACCGCCGCCAGACGCCTCGATCAGGCTGCGGTAGGCCCCGGCAAGCTGGGCGACGTCGCCGCGCTTGACGTCGGTAACAACCAGCACCCGAGCCGAGGCGTCATAGTCGAACGGCGAGGCGGCAGCCGCCGTCTGTAGTCGTGCCGCGACGTGGCGCGCGCCAACCCGTGCCTGTGCCTGGCCCCAACCCTGGTCCGGCTGCTGGACGGCAGGCGGGTCGCGCAGAGTCGCCGACGTGATGGCGACGCCGTGAGCTGGCTGAAATACCGTGGTGGCGAGCGGTCGGGTTGGGTCGAGCCAGTGGCGGCAGATCGCCACATCCAGCTCCCGCGAATCGACCCGCTCCAGCGCCAGCCAGTCGACGAAGTCCGGGTCCGGCGCGCCACCGATTCGGGCCAGCAGCGCCAGCCAGGCGACAATCATCTGCTGCCGGAAGTCCAGCCCCAGCCGCGCGCCCTCCAGGCGGGACCGCAAAGAGGGCTCCAGCCAGGCCGGCTGGTCCTCCAGCAGGGCCTCGATCCGCTTGCCCAGCACACGCATGGGCTTGACCAGCGCGTCGATGGCCTGTGCAGCGGCGAGCGCAGCATCGATCAGCCGCGGCGGGGGTGCGGCGAGGTCTGCATCCAGCCCAAAGCCGGCATCCGCTTCCTCCGCGCGGGCATAGACGGTCTCGCGCACGGCGGCGAACAGCGCTTCCAGCACCCCGTAGGGCGCACCTTCGGCCAGCCGCGCCAGCCACTGGTCGCTCGGCAGAGCCTGAGCCGCTTTCAGGATCGCACCCAGTGCCGCCGCCGCGACGGGGTCTTCCATGCCGAGTTCGGAGAGCCGGGTTTCCAGCCCGCGACGCCGTCCGCGTGCGCGCCCGCCCTCCGGTCCCAGCAGCCAGCGGCGCAGCTCCAGCGCCTCTCCGCCGGACAGACGGACCGCGAAGGTCGAGTCCGCCGCCTCGAACAGGTGGTGGCCTTCATCGAACACCAGTCGGGTCAACCCCTGGCCCTCGGCGCGGCCGCGCGCGGCGTTCATCATCACCAGCGCGTGGTTGGCGACCACAATCTGCGCGTCTGCCGTGCGGGCAATCGCCAACTCGATGAAGCAGCGACGAAAATGCGGGCAGCCAGCATAGACGCATTCGCCGCGCCGGTCGGAGAGTGCGGCCATCCGCCCTGCCCCGAACAGCCCGGTCAACCAGCCGGGCAGGTCGCCACCGACCATATCGCCATCCTTGGTGAAGCGCGCCCAGCGTGCCACCAGATGCGCCAGGATCGCAGCCCGCCCGGTGAACGCGCCCTGCACCGCATCCTCAAGGTTCAGCAGGCACAGATAATTCTCCCGGCCTTTGCGCACGACAACGCTGGCTGCATAGCGCGTGGGGTCCGGGTACAGCCGCCGCAGTTCCTGAGCCAGCTGGCGTTGCAGCGCTTTGGTGTAGGTGGATATCCAAACCGTGCCGCCGGATGCCTCGGCCCACAGCCGGGCGGGCGCGAGATAGCCGAGCGTCTTGCCGGTGCCGGTGCCGGCCTCCGCCAGCACAATCGTCGGCTGGCCAACCTGAGCCCGCGGCTGGAATGCCGCAGCAACCGCTCTGGTGTAGGCGCGCTGGCCGGCGCGCGGCTCCGCATTTGCGCCAACCGCACGCGCCAGTTCGTCCAGCACCTGGACCTCGGCCAGCTCCACTGTGCGCGGCGCAGGGCGGGGCGCTGGCTCCTGCCATTCGGGCAGCGCCTGAAACAGCGGCTTATCCAGCTTGGCCGGGGCCACCACCCGGGCGGTCACCAACGGACCCCAAGGCCACTTCAGGCGGTTGAGCGCGGTTGCGGCCCCATAAGCGCCGGGCGCAAAGCGCCAGTCCTGCGCGCCACACTCGGCCAGCAGTGACTCGGCTAGTGCGAACAGGGCTGCGGGTTCATCCTCCAGGGTCAGCGGCGGCTCTTGCCGGAGTGCCAGCGCCAGACCGCGTGCGCTTGGCACGGCGAACTGCGCCGGTCGCACGAAAGCGAACAGCTCCAGCAGATCAAGACCGGAGATCTGCGCGGCACCAATGCGGCTGGCGACCAGCGGCGCATTGACCATCAGCACCGGCGTGTCAGCGACCAGCCGCAGGGCTGCACCCCGCGTGATCGGCTGCGCGGGCTGGCCGTCGTGCGCCACCCACAGGCCATCCCAGCCGGCAGCAAGAGCAGGGTTAGGCAGCAAGGCACGGGTGTTGGCGATCATAGGTCGCTTTTAGGGTCCGTGCGCCCCTTGGCAAGCCGGGCGCGCGGCGATAACAGCGCTCTATGCAAGACCGTATCGCCAGCGTGCGCCGCGCCACCAAGGAAACCTCGATCGAGGTTCGGGTCAACCTCGACGGAACGGGTGTCTATTCCGTCTCGACCGGGATCGGCTTCCTCGACCACATGCTGGAGCAACTCTCCCGCCACAGCCTGATCGACCTTGAGGTCAAGGCGGTCGGCGACCTGCACATCGATTTCCATCACACCACCGAAGACACCGGCATCGCCATCGGCGAGGCCGTGGCGCAGGCGCTGGGTGACCTGAAGGGCATCACCCGCTACGCCGATGCCCTGATCCCGATGGACGAGACCCTGACCCGTGTCGCGCTTGATGTCTCCAGGCGCCCCTACCTCATCTGGAAGGTGCAGTTCAGCCGCGACAAGCTCGGCGAGATGGACACCGAACTGTTCAAGGAATGGTTCCAGGCGTTCGCGCAGGCAGCCGGTATCACCCTGCACGTGGAAAACCTCTACGGCGAGAACAACCACCACATCGTCGAGAGCTGCTACAAGGCGCTGGCGCGCGCCCTGCGCACCGCCATCAGCATCGATCCGCGCAAGGCTGACAGCATTCCCTCGACCAAGGGCACGCTGGGCGGGAGCCTGTAGGGCGTTGGCCGAGCGCGTTGTCGTCATCGATTACGGCTCCGGCAACCTGCGCTCTGCAGCCAAGGCGCTGGAGCGGGTGGCCGACGGCGCGTTCGATATCCGCGTGTCCGGAACTGCGGATGACGTGGCGGCCGCTGACCGGATCGTCCTGCCCGGCGTCGGCGCATTCGGCCAGTGCAGTGCGGCTCTGCACGCCATCCCGGATATGGTGCCAACCCTGAATCATGTTGTGCGCACACAGGGCCGGCCATTCCTCGGCATCTGCGTCGGCATGCAGCTTATGGCGACGCGCGGGCTGGAGCATGGCGAGCACCCCGGCCTCGGCTGGATCGCCGGCGATGTCGTGCGGCTGACACCGGATGACCCGGCGCTGAAAATCCCGCACATGGGCTGGAATACCGTGGTGCCAAACCGTCCGCATCCGGTGTTGCCGCCCGCTGGTCACGGTTATTTTGTGCACAGCTACCATCTGGCGGCGCAAGACCCCGCGCATGTGCTGGCCACCACGGTCCACGGGCAGGAACTCGCGGCGGTGGTAGGGGCACAGACGTTCATCGGCACGCAGTTCCACCCGGAGAAAAGCCAGGCACTGGGGCTTACACTGCTACGCAATTTTCTGGAATGGCGACCATGAGCTTGACGATCTACCCCTGCATCGACCTCAAGGACGGCCAGGTCGTCCGCCTGCTGGAAGGTGACATGGCGCGTGCTACCGTGTTCTCGAACGATCCACCCGGACAGGCGATAGTCTTCGCACAGGCCGGCTCCCACTGGCTGCACGTGGTGGACCTGAACGGCGCGTTCGCCGGCCATCCGGTCAATTCCGCTGTGGTGGAGGCGGTTCTGGCCGCGTTTCCCGGCAAGGTGCAGCTTGGTGGCGGCATCCGGACCCGCGCGACCATCGACCATTGGCTGGGGCTTGGCGTTGCGCGCGTGGTGATCGGCACCGCCGCCATGACCAACCCGCAACTGGTGCGGGATGCAGCACATGCCTACCCTGGCCGTGTGGTGGTCGCGGTCGATGCGCGCGACGGCTTTGTGACCACGCAGGGCTGGGCGGAAGCCTCCACCGTTCCTGTCGCGGACCTTGCCGCGCGCTTCGAAGATGCCGGGGTCGCGGCGGTGCTGTTTACCGATGTCGGTCGCGACGGCCTGTTGAAGGGGGTCAACGTTGCCGCATCCGCAGCGTTGGCGGCGCGCACGCGTATTCCGGTCATCGTCTCCGGTGGTGCGGCGAGCCTGGCGGATATCGATGCGGTGAAGGCCGCGCAGGCGCAATGTAGCGGCACGCTGGACGGAGTGATCGTCGGCCGGGCGATCTACGATGGCCGTATTGACCTCGCCCAAGCGATCGCGCGGGCGGCCTGATGCTCGCAACCCGCATCATCCCCTGCCTCGACGTCAAGGATGGCCGCGTGGTCAAGGGCGTGAACTTCGTCGACCTGGTCGATGCAGGGGACCCTGTGGCGCAGGCGCGCCTCTATGACGCAGCCGGCGCGGACGAGCTTTGCTTCCTCGACATCACCGCCTCATCAGACAACCGGGAGACGATCCTGGACGTGGTCGCCCGCACCGCAGACCAGTGCTTCATGCCGCTGACGGTCGGCGGCGGCGTGCGCACATCGGCGGACGTACGCCGGTTGCTGCTCGCCGGGGCGGACAAGGTCTCGGTCAACACCGCCGCCGTCACCCGCCCGGCGCTGGTGGCAGAACTCGCCGCGCAGTTCGGCAGCCAGTGCATCGTCGTTGCCATCGACGCCAAACGGGTAGGCGACCAATGGCAGGTGTTCACCCACGGCGGGCGCACGCAGACCGGGCTGGACGCAGTGGACTTTGCCCGCCAGGTCGCAGCCCTGGGTGCCGGCGAGATTTTGCTGACCTCCATGGACCGGGATGGAGCCAAAACTGGCTTCGACCTGGCTTTGACGCGCGCGGTGGCAGACGCAGTGCCCGTGCCGGTCATTGCATCCGGCGGCGTTGGCACACTCGATCATCTGGTCGCCGGCGTGCGTGACGGCCATGCGTCTGCCGTGCTTGCCGCCTCGATCTTCCATTTCGGGCAGCATACGATTGCTGAGGCGAAAGCCGCGCTGGCCGCCGCCGGTATCGCGGTGCGACCATGATGCGGGTTGCCATCGTCACCTGCGACAACCGGCCGGACGCGCTGGATGCGGACCAGCCGCTGCTCGACGCCTGTGCTGCTGCGGGCATTACAGCGGTGCGCGCCGCGTGGTCGGACCAGAATGTGGACTGGGCGGGCTTCGATGTTGCGGTCGTGCGCACCACCTGGGACTATCAGTATCACCGTGCGTCATTTCTGGACTGGATCGAGCGCGCCTCGCACCAGACAACCCTGCTCAACCCGCCGTCTGTTTTGCGCTGGGGCTTTGACAAGACCCACCTCAAGGCTCTGGCTGCGTCCGGACTGCCAGTCATCCCGACGCTCTATCCGGCTTTCGGCGATACCGGCCATGTCATGCGCTGGGCGTCCGCCAACGGCTGGGACGAACTGGTGCTGAAGCCGGTTCTTGGTGCCGGTGGCATCGATACCTTGCGTATTGCCGCTGAGGTGCCCGCGCTCGATGCGGCCTGGCGCGCGGTCTCTGTGCGAGCGGACGGCTATCTGGTGCAGCCATTTCTGGCGAGCGTACTGTCGACGGGGGAACTATCGGTCCTCACGATCAACGGCGCGTTCAGCCACGCCGTCATGAAAACACCCAAAGCCGGCGAGTTTCGGGTGCAGACCAGCCACGGCGGCCAGTTTCGCACTGTTCTGCCACCACCGGACGCACTGGCGCTGACACAGCAGATTCTGGCGGCTCTGCCGGAGCTACCGCTGTTTGCCCGGATCGACCTGGTGAACGATGCAGGCGCGTGGCGCGTCATCGAGTGCGAGGTCATCGAGCCGGACCTCTATTTCGGCCACCAGCCTCAGTCCCCTGCAGCGCTGGTCGCGGCAATTGTTGCGCAGGCGACGTCTTCATAAGGATCCTGCGGTTTGAGGCGCAAAAGTTGTCGAACTGCTTTACACACGATGCGCCTCTAATAACGCGAGCGAAATATTAACCACATGCTTTCAAAGGCATGGGACAGAATCATGGGTTGGCTCGATTTTTGCTGGTCATTTTCTATATACGGAGAATGATGATGCGGATTAGTGCGGCGATTTTAGCCCTTGGACTCTCGCTCGGTACCGTGAGTGGCGCCTTGGCGCTGACCACGGTTACCAGTGGATTGACGTTCACGGTCGCCAATGATGGCCCCGGTACGCCGGGATCGCACTTTCATTCCTCCACAGTGACCGGAGATGGCGGATTCGCCGAAGTCGGTCGCCTGTTTGTCGATGACGGGCAGGGCAATGAAGTCCGGGAAGAAATCCGCGGGCTGTCCGAGTTCGATCTCACCGGCCTGACCACGGCCTCTGAAGCCATCCTGCAATTCGAAGTGCTGTTTCAGGGTGGTCTGTTCGACCTGAACGCAGACCCGTTCGACGGTATCATTGCGCTGTTGGCCTATGAAGGCGACAATTTCGAGTCCCTCGGGGATTTCCAGATTACTCCGACGACAGCGGTGAGCGAATTCGCCATCGATCCGATCACCTTCGAAGGCGGCGAAATCATCTCTCTCGACATCACAGCACTCTACAACAGCTTTATTGCGAACGGCATCTCGGCACTCGGCATCCGGTTGGAGAACTCGCCGCTGGCTGAAGGATCGCAGGCCTGGACCTTCGGCAACTTCCAGTTGTTGACCGAAACGACACCGCCACCACCGCCACCGGTTGAAGCGCCGGAACCGGCAACCTTGGGCCTGCTTGGTCTCGGTGTTGCAGCACTGGCCCTGCGGCGCAAACGCTAACCGCCTAGCTCTGGGCGCTTGCCAGGCATCAATTTGACCTTCTCAAGCTCCGGCATCGCGGCCAGACCGTGCCCTACTGCCCCGCGTTCATCAAACACAAAGCATCCGCCTTGCCAGCGAGACTGTTCTGCGGGCACTGTTTCCAGATAGTGCAGAATCCCACCCTGCAGGTGGCTGACATCATCAAACCCTTGCTCGCGCAGGTACGCAGTCGCCTTTTCGCAGCGGATGCCGCCGGTGCAGAACATCGCGATTTTGGTCGCGGCCTGCAGGCGCTCCCGGTTTGCCGCAACCCAGGCGGGGAAGTCGCGAAAGCTGGGTGTGTGCGGGTCAACCGCGCCATGGAAGCTGCCGACCGCGACTTCATAGTCGTTCCGGGTATCGATGACGAGGACCCCCGGCTCGTCCAGCAGCGCGTTCCAGTCACGCGGAGCCACATAGGTGCCCACCCGGTTCACCGGATCGAGGCCTGCGACCCCCAGGGTCACAATCTCCCGCTTTACCTTCACCTTGAGCTGCCCGAACGGTATCTCTGCGCAGACGGCCTCGCGCGGCGCAAACCCGCCACAGCCGGGCAGCGCACGCAGCGCTGCGATGCCTGCGTCAACACCGCTGCGGGTCCCGGCAAAGGTCGTGTTGAAGCCCTCACTGGCGAGCAGCACCGTTCCCTTGATGTCGGCAGACGCGAGCACCCGGCGCAGCGGCCCGCGCAGCGCCGCCGGATCGTCGAGCGGTGCAAACACATACCCGGCGGCGACGACGATATCTGCGCTCATGCCAGATCCAGCATCCCGGTGATCGCGCCCATGGTTTCAATGATGGCATGCGCGCCAGCCTCTGCCAGCCGCTGCGCCCCGAACGCATGCGCCGGGTCGGTGAAGGCGATCACGGTCATCCCGGCGGCACGGGCAGCGCGCACACCGGTCGGCGAGTCCTCGATAGCCAGGCAGGCGGCGGGCGCTGCGCCGAGCATCTGCGCTGCCATCAGATAGACGTCTGGGGCCGGCTTGGGGTTGGGCGCCTGGTCCGCTGTGGCGATATGATTGCCAAAGTAATCTGCAAGTCCGGTGATCCGCAGGCTGCGCTGTACCCCGCTCAGACGGCTGTTGGAGGCGACCGCCATGGCGTGACCTGCCGCCAGCAAGGTGGCGAGCAGGTCCGGAATGCCGACAATAGGCTCCAGTTCGGTCTCCAGCAACAGGCCGGCCGCCGCCTCAAGCTCGTCACCGATCTGCGGGGTAAGCACGATCCCGTAGCGTGCCTCGATATCCGCCGCCATGGTGGTCAGCGAGACACCGGTATAGCGTGTGAACAGCTCATCCGGCTCTGCAACGGCACCATAGCGCGCGAAGACTGCCGCATTCGAGCGGGCGTACACGCGCTCGCTGTCGACCAGCGTGCCGTCGCAATCAAAGATGATCGGCCGCATCAGTGCAGTGACTTCAACAGGCTCTCAAACAAGCCCCGTCCATCGCTGCCACCCTGTGCCGGCTCGCACAGGCGCTCCGGGTGCGGCATCAGCCCGAGCACGGTACCGGCATCGTTGATGATGCCCGCGATACCGCGCTGGGACCCGTTCGGGTTGTCGCGGTACCGAAACACTATGCGCCCCTCACCCTCCAGCCGGTCGAGAGTCGTTTCGTCGGCAAAGTAGTTTCCGTCGTGGTGCGCGACTGGAATACGGATCTCCTGCCCAGGTTGGTAGGCGCAGGTGAAGGCGGTATCTACATTCTCAACCTTGAGATGCACATCGCGGCAGACGAACTTCAGGCCTGCGTTGCGCATGAGAACACCGGGAAGCAGCCCGGCCTCGGTCAGCACCTGAAAACCATTGCACACGCCGAGCACCTTGACGCCCCGCCCTGCCGCGGCGCGAACGGCCTGCATGATGTGCGACTGCGCAGCCATCGCGCCCGAGCGCAGGTAATCTCCGTAGGAGAACCCGCCGGGAACCGCGATCAGGTCCAGCCCGCCCGGTAACTCACTCTCGCCATGCCAGACCATCTGTGGTGCCGTGCCGGTGATCCGCTCCAGCGCCACCGCGAGATCCCGGTCGCAATTCGAGCCGGGGAAAACGATGACCGCCGCCTTCATGCGAGCTCGACCCGGTAATTCTCGATCACGGTATTGGCCAGCAGCTTGCGGCACATCTCCTCAACAGCCTGCAGGGCCGCCGCCGGATCTGTCTCGGCAAGATCGAGCTCGATATATTTGCCCTGACGGACGTCGTTGACACCGGCAAAGCCAAGCGCATGCAGTGCGCCCGCAATCGCCTTGCCCTGCGGGTCGAGGACGCCGGTTTTCAGGGTGACGTAGACCTTGGCCTTCATGGGGACCTCAAAACGGAATGGATGCGGCGCTTATGGTCGCTTGCGCGCGCGCGCGCAAGGGTTAGCCCAAAGCCTCAACAACGGCCACGCGAAGGGCCGGCAGCAGCGTTTGTTCGAACCAGGGATTGCGTGCCAGCCAGGGCCGATTGCGCGGACTTGGGTGCGGCAACGGCCAGATGTGGGGCGCATAGTCCCGGAACCGCGCGACGGTCTCGGTGAGCGTTCCCGCCGGTTCCGGTAAGTACTGCGCCTGCGCATAGGTACCGATGAGCAGGGTCATGCGAATGCCGGGCATGTGCGCCAGAGCCGGCTGGTGCCATTGCGGCGCGCATTCCGGGCGCGGTGGCAGGTCGCCGCTCTTGCCGGTGCCGGGGTAGCACAAACCCATGGGCAGCAGCGCCACATGCGCGGGGTCATAGAAGGTGGCCTTGTCGAGGCCGAGCCAGGTGCGCAGCGTATCGCCGGATGCATCGTCCCACGGGATGCCGCTGGCGTGGACCTTGCGCCCTGGCGCCTGCCCGACCAGCAGCAACCGGGCCTCGGCCCCGAGCTGGATGATGGGACGCGGCCCGTGCGGCAGGTGCGCGGCACAGAGCGTGCACGTGCGCGCAGCCTGCAGAAACTCTGCGAGGGTTGTCATGCATCAACCGGTACAGACTGCATCTTTGCCGACGATGCCTGGAGTGCGGCGTCAATGAGCGTGCGGGCCGTGGCATGCGCGGTATCCACGGCAGCGGCAGCACCGCTCACCTGTGCTGTTACAATCGCGCCTTCGAACACCATAGCTAGCTGCGCGGCCAGGCGATCCGGCTCGTCAACGGCGATCTGACGGCATTGATCTCGGATGAAGGCAAGCATCATACGCTTGAAATCCCGGCAGACCTGCCGGATTGGCGAGTCGGCCTCGGGAAATTCGCTGGCGGCATTGACGAAAAACCGGATTGGCGAGTCGGCCTCGGGAAATTCGCTGGCGGCATTGACGAAAAAACAGCCGTAAAATGTGGGGGACCGGAACCAATCCTCGGCGGTATCGAAAATGGCGAGCAGACGCCCCATAGGATCCGGTGATTTGCGCTCCACCCGGCTCATGAAGTCGTTACGAAAAACACCGTCATGATAACGCAGTGCTGCCAGGATAAGCTCGTCTTTGGAGCGATAGTAGCTGTAGATCGTTTTTTTCGACATCTTGGCGGCTGTCATCACCAGGTCGACCCCGGTTGCGTGGAAGCCATGCTCGTTGAACAGGTCGACGGCGACACGCAGCAGATGCTCGCGCTTCGATCTGGTTGGGGCTTTGGGCCTCGGGAGGGTTACGGTGGCGGCCATATGCCCCTTTGGAAACAGTTCTGTATATTTTATACATATTGTCTTGGTATCAAATGGCAAGATAAATCTATCCAGTGCGCTGGATAACGCCAATGTGCATTGAATCTGACCCACACCGTCATTCCGGCCCTTCAACGCCGCTTGGCGAGCGGCGCTCAGGATAAACTGCAGCCGGAATCCATAAACATAACCGTCTCATATTACAGGTAAAACGACGTGTTCGTGGCCCCCGGCTTTCGCCCGGGTGATGACGTTAACTTGAGTTTCCATCAGTGCGCCTTGGTATAACACAATCATGGCCATCAAATTAGCTTTTGAAAAATAAACAGAACGGTTTACTTGAGATGCATGGCGGTGAGCTTCCGCCTCTCGCAACCTCAAGAAGGGAATTTTTCATGCAACGCATTCCGTCTCACTCGATCGAAACCGCCCCGGAAGGCTCGAAGCCGCTGCTGGAAGGCGTGAAGAAGAAGCTTGGTGTCGTCCCCAATCTGTTTGGGGTTTTTGCCCAGTCTCCGGCGGTTCTGAATGGATATTTGTCGCTCAGCGGCGCTCTGGGTTCGACAAGCATATCCGGCGCGCTGCGCGAGCAGATCGCGCTCGTCGTTGCAGGCGTGAATGCCTGTGACTATTGCGCGTCAGCGCACACCCTGATGGGTAAAGGCGCTGGCGTTGCTGCAGATGAACTCGCGGCCAACCTCGCCGGTCGTTCTGCGGACGCCAAAGTTCAGGCTGCTCTCGACTTCGCCAAAGTGATCGTGAACAGCCGTGGCCACATCGAAGATGGCGACCTGTCGGCTGTACGCGCTGCCGGCTACGGCGATCAAGAAATCGTTGAGCTGATTGCTGTCACGGTGGCGAACATCTTCACGAACTACTTCAATCACATTGCCGCGACAGTGATCGACTTTCCGCTGGTCTCGGCCGCTAACGCCGCCTGAGCCTCTGATTCTGCTCAAAAAAGCCTCCGGTTAGCGCCGGGGGCTTTTTTGCGCCGGCTTCTGGTCCAGCTGAGTAACTTTTCTGGCTTGACGTTCGTATAGCTTCCGGTGATCGCAATCCCGGTTGCGAATATCTTGTTATTCCGCCATGCATAATGCATTCGGCCGGGAGGGGGCTGTTGATCGGCACGTGTGCGAGACCGCAGAAGTGTTGGCTGGAGAAATTGACGGATGGACGGCATGACGCAACGTTTGGACCGGTACGGAAATTTCGTCTTGGTCGCGTCGCCCGCCTCGATTGAGGCGATTGATTCCTTCGCGCACGAACTGCTGAGCCAAGGGCGCAACGCTGCAACAGTGGTCGATGCTGCGGCACAGGACCCCGATTGCGCGCTTCTGCAGGCCTATGCAGCCTGCCTGTTCCTGTTTCTGCAAACCCGCGAAGGCTACCGGCGTGCCGCCCCCTATGTCACGGCGGCGCAAAAGGCGCAGGGTGGTGAGCGGGAACGTGCGTTCGTTGCAGCTGTGGTCGACTGGTGGCGTGGTGATGAGACGCGTGCACTGGAGAAATTCCAGGCAATCGCTGAGCGTTGGCCGCGTGACATCGTGACCTTGAAGATCACGCAGATCCTCCAGATCAATCGCGGCGATGCGCAGGGCATGCGCACTGTCATGACCCGCGCGATCCGCAGCACGGAGGATGTCGGCTATGCTTGGGGCCTGTTGTCGTTCGCTTTGATCGAATGCGGGGAAACACTGGCCGCCGAGCATGCGGGCCGGCGCGCTGTTGAGATCTCTCTCGACGATCCCTGGGCGCATCATGCGGTGGCGCATGTGCTCGCGACATCCGGCCGCGTTGCAGAAGGACTGGCCTGGATGCAAGGCCTGAGCTCGACCTGGGATCGTTGCTCCAGCTTCATCTATACGCACAACTGGTGGCATACTGCACTGCTCCTGCTTGATCTGGGTGACCATGCAGCCGCACTCGACCTCTACGACAACCGGGTCTGGGGCTACCGCAAGGGGCATGTGCAGGATCAGGTCAACGCGGTCTCGCTACTGGCGCGCTTAGAGCTGGCCGGCATCGACGTCGGAGATCGCTGGGCGGATGTCGGCACACACGTCGCTGCCCGCATTGGCGATACCGTGAACAGTTTTCTGGATTTGCATGCCTGGTACGGCCTGGTGCGCGCTGGCGACAGCGCCGGTGTTACCGCCTTTCTCGACGCCATGGAGGCCTGCGCCTGCTCTGACCGAGTGGACTCTGCGGTCTGGCAGACCGTAACCCTGCCGATTGCTCGCGGAATGCGCGCCTTTGCCGCCGGGGATTTTGCCACCACGCTGAACCACATGAACGGTGTCCGCGACCTGGTGTACCGGGTTGGCGGGAGTGCCGTGCAACGCGAATGGTTCGAGATGATCGCCCTGTCGGCGGAGCTGGAACTGCAAGGCGAGGACGGTCGCCTGTTCCACGCCCGGATGATGAAAATGCTCGATGAGGCGCACGAGCGCAATTTGCACCGCCCGGACGCTGAGCCAGTGTCAGCACACGCAGGAGCCTGGTGACGATGTCTCTGCCAAGCCTTCTGGCGGACATCTGGCCCATGTTTCAGCATGCCGGGCCGGTCGCCATGATGCTTGGACTGGTATTGGCCACGCTATTACTGGAAGAAGCGGCAGTGGCCCTGGGTGCGGGCTTGATCCTCAGTAAAGCGCTCGACCCGGTGCTGGCTTTCAGTGCACTGGCCTTCGGCATTGCCCTGGGCGACATGGGACTCTACTGGCTGGGCAATCTCGCACGGCGGATCAAGGCCTTGCATCGCCGCCTGGGAGTCGAGCGCACCGAGCGCTGGCGCAATGCCCTGCACCAGCGCATCGTGCCGGCGGTCTTGCTGGCGCGGATGCTGCCGGGGCTGCGATTGCCGACCTATTCCGGCGCCGGTTATCTCAACGTCCCGTTCAACACCTTTGTGACCATCGTCTTGTTGTCGGTTCTGCCGTGGACCGCCTTGCTGCTGTTTGCCGGGCACACGGTGCTTGCCCTGTTCGAGACGCATTTCGGGGTATCGCCACTCCTGGGGGGGCTGGCGCTTGGCGGTCTGGTGCTAGTTCTGCCGCTGGTCATCAGCCGGCTGCGCACGCGCGCCTAAGCCATGACCTGGGCTGTACCGCACCGGGGCATGCCGCCCCTTGAACCTGCCGATCCGCCGATCTCCTTCTTCGAGTTCTGGCCGATGTACGTGTTCTACACGCCGGTCTGGCCGTATATCCTCTGGCTGATGCTCCGGCATGGCAGTATCACCGCGCCGCTGTCCGCCAACCCGTCGTTCGAGGCCGGCGGGCTGGTCGGGGAGTCAAAGTCCCTGATTCTGGCACTGGCCCGGCAGGCGGCCCCCGGATTTGTCGCGGATTACACGACATGGGACCGGCCCGCGCACACCCCAGATATCCCGCAGGAGGCAGAGGCCGTGCTGGCCGCCATCGCGGCTGCTGGCCTTGCGCTTCCTCTGGTTGCCAAGCCGGATCGCGGCTGCCGGGGCGCGGGCGTTCGGGTGATCCGTGAGCGCGCTGCCCTGGAGCGCTATCTGGCGGCATTTCCGCCCGGCCAGCGTATCGTCCTGCAACGTCTGGTCGACCATGAAGCGGAGGCTGGGATTTTCTACACCCGTGACTCTGGGTCTCGTGCGGGCGCGGTGCGCTCGATTACGCTGAAATACTTCCCCTATGTCATCGGGGACGGGCGCTCCACCCTGCAGGCGCTGATCCTTGCCGATCCGCGTGCCGGCCAGGTGCCGCACCTCTATCTGGGCCGCAACGCCCACCGGCTGGACTGGGTCCCCATGGATGGCGAGCCAGTCCGGCTGGCCTTTGCCGGCAGCCACAGCAAGGGGGCCATTTTCCGGGATGGCAGCCACCTCATCACGCCGGCCATGAGTGCTGCCTTTGATACGGTTGCCCGCGCAATTCCCGACTTCCATTTCGGCCGCTTCGATATCCGTTTCGATGACTATCGCAATCTCCAGCAGGGCCAGGGCTTTACCATCCTGGAAGTGAACGGGGCCGGCGCCGAGTCGACGGAGATATGGGATGCGCGCATGACTCTTGGCCGGGCATACCGCATCCTCATGCGGCAATGGCGCTGGGCGTTCGAGATCGGCGCCGGCAATCGCAAGCGCGGGATGCCGCCGGTCCGCTTTTTCGATTTCTGGTCGCTTTACCGTGCAGAAGTCCGGCTCGCCACCAGCTATCCCTCGACAGACTGACCATGTGCCTGATCGCGCTTGCCCTGCGTCAACATCCGGACTGGCCGGTCATCCTGGTCGGCAATCGCGATGAATTTCACGCCCGTCCGTCGCACCCTGCCGATGAATGGAAAGGCGTGCCGGGCATCCTTGGCGGGCGCGATCTGGATGCTGGCGGGGCGTGGCTGGCGGTCGCTCCGGCCGCCGGGCGACTGGCGGTGGTGACCAACGTACGCGAGCCGGGTTCCCCGGACCCGGATGCCCTGTCACGCGGGCTGCTGGTGCGGGACTATCTGGCCGGGACGGAGGATGCCAGCACTTTTGCCGGCTCGCTGTCGCGGGCGGCTGCGGCCTATCGCCCGTTCAACCTACTGCTTCTGGACCCGGCGGCTGCGCTCTATGTGAGCAATCGGCCAGTCCCGCAGGTGCAAAGCCTGACAGAGGGGCTTTACGGCCTCTCCAATGGGGCACTGGATGCCCCGTGGCCGAAGACGCAAGCGCTCAAAACCCGGCTGGCCCGATGGATCGAGAGAAGCGACCAGAATCCTGAGCCACTGTTTGCGGCACTCTCGGACGAGACCCGCGCCGAGGACTCGGCCCTGCCCGATACCGGGGTCGGGCTGGAGCGGGAACGGTTTGTGGCACCTGCATTCATCCGCTCGGACAATTACGGCACCCGCGCCCAAACGGTTGTTCGCATCGCGGCAGACGGCCGGGGCGAGCTGATCGAGCGGCGTTTCGGGCCGAATGGCTCGGCGCTCGGCGAAAGCGTGCTCAGCTTTCGCGCATCGCCTTGTCGGTGACGCGGGTGATCGGCGTCAGGATATAGTCCATGATCGAGCGCTTGCGGCCCAGCACATCGACCTCGGCCACCATGCCCGGCGTGATATCCAGCGGCTTGCCGGCTTTGTTCTTGAGCGTGTCGCCTTCGGTGCGGATGTGGATGAGATAATAGAGCTCGCCGGTTTTCTCGTCCGTAATTGAATCCGCCGAGATGGACTCGATGCTGCCCTTCAGTCCGCCATAGACGGAATAGTCATAGGCCGTGATCTTGACCGTGGCCGCCTGCCCGGTGGCGATCTGGCCGATATCCTTAGGGAGCACGCGCGCCTCCACCACCAGCGTGTCGTCGGACGGGACGATCTCGATCAGCGGCTCGCCGGGGCGCACCACACCGCCGATGGTGGTCACCAGAACGCGGTTGACCGTTCCGGCAATCGGTGCCCGGACATCCGTGCGGGTCACCTTGTCCTCAAGAGCAGGGAGTTCCCGGCCCATGCCGGCCAGTTCCGCCTTGGCCTCGGTCAGTTCCTCGACCACCTTGGCGCGGTAGCGCTGCCGGATGGACGTAATGTCATATTGTGCCTCGCTCACAGCGGCACGGGCGCGCTCGGTGGCAAGGCGCGCCGCATTGTAATCTCCCGACGCCTGGCCCACGCGGCCCTGCGCGCGCAGCAGTTCAACCTGCGGCTCAATACCTTTCTGCACCAACGGGGTGAGCAGTTTCACCTCCTGCTCGGCCAGCGCCAGCGCCTGCCGCGTGGTCTGGGTCTGGACCTCAGCCTCCGAGACCGAACGTTCCGCCTGCGCCAGCCGGGCCTGGCCGACATTCAGGTTTGCGAGCAGTTCTGCCTGACGCGCGCTGTAAAGCCCAAGCTCTGACTGCACCATGGCAGGGGCAGTGCGCTGCAGGGCGGTAGCAAACTTAGGAACGCTGCCGGATACTTCGCCCTGAAGCCGCGCGATCTTGGCGACCAGAGCATTATAGCCTTCCTGACCGTTCAGAAAGTCTGCGGCCAGCTGGGTCTGGTCGAGGCGCATCAGCACCTGACCGCGCTTGACCGACTGGCCGCGCTCGACCAGGACTTCCTTGATGATCCCGCCTTCCAGATTCTGGATCACCTGCAACTGGCGCGAGGGAATGACCTTGCCGGTGCCGCGGGTCACCTCGTCCACCTCGGCAATGGCTGCCCATGCGACGAACAGCACCACGAACGTACCAATTGTCAGCAGGATCAACTGCGCCATCAGGGAGGGCTTGATGCGACTTTCCAGCGTATCGAGAACAGTGGTCGCGCCAGCCATCATGCGCCTCCTACAGCCACAGATTTCAGCACGTCGTCGCGCGGGCCACTGGCGACGATCTTGCCCTTGTCCAGAATGATGACCCGGTCGACCAGTTTAAGCATCGAGGCCCGGTGGGTCACCAGCACCAGCGTGCGACCGGCCAGTTCCGACTCCAGCCGCGCGATCAGGGCATTCTCGGTCTGCACATCCATGGCCGAGGTCGGCTCGTCCATCAGCAGGATCGGCTTGCTGCCGACCAGCGCGCGGGCAATCGCGATCGACTGCTTCTGGCCGCCGGACAAGCCCTCGCCACGGTCCGCCAGGCGGATATCATACCCATTTGGCAACTGGCCGACGAAGTCATGGACTCCCGCCAGCTTGGCGACGCGGAGCACCTCCTGATCGTCGAACGCTTCCTGGCACAGGGTGATGTTGTCGCGGATGGTGCCAGACAGCAGCACCACATCCTGAAGGACCGAACCGAGGTTGTTGCGCAGATCCTCCGGGTGAATCTGCCGCACGTCCGTGTCATCCACCATCACCACACCGCTGGTCGGCGCATAGAGGCCGAGCATCAGGCGGCTGATGGTGCTCTTGCCGGAGCCGACCCGGCCGAGGATCGCCACTTTCTCGCCCTGGTTGATGCGGAAGCTCACATCGTCCAGCGCACGCGCGGTGACGTTAGGGTACTGAAAGCTGACGTTGCGAAATTCGATGGCGCCGCTGAGCTGCGGCCGGCGCAGATAAGTGCCTTCGGTGCGGGTGTCGCCCGGCTGTTTCATCAAATTGTCGATCTGCCGGTAGGCGTTGCGCGTGTGGGACAACCGCCCCAGCAGCGAGGCGATCTGCGAGAGCGGGGAGACGCAGCGTCCGGCCAGGATCGAACAAGCGATGAGACCGCCCGTGGTCAGCAGATTCTCGTTGATGAGAAACACGCCGACGATCACGACACCGATGTAGGCGATCTGCTGCAGCGACGCGGCAACGTTGATGGCAAACTGCGAGAGAAACCGCGAGCGGCGGGAGACTTCGGCATGCTGATGCACGGCATCCGCCCAGCGGTCGGCCAGCATAGCCCCGGCGTTGGTCGCCTTGACCGTCTCCATGCCGCTGATCGTCTCGACCAGCACGCTCTGCTTGGAGAAGCCCTGGCTCATGCCCTCGTGGGTCAGGCGGTCCAGCGACGGCTGGACTACACGGGCCGCAATGATCGTCAGAGGCACGCAGGCCAGCGGCACCAGCACGACCGGGCCGCCGATGATCCAGATGACGAACAGAAACAGGACAATGAACGGCACATCGACCAGCGCGGTGATGGTAGCGGACGCAAAGAAGTCGCGCAGCGCCTCAAACTCCCGCACGATCCCGGCAAGCGACCCGGCAGAGCCCTTCTTGCTGGTCAACTGCATGTCGACCAGACGCGTGAAGATGGCGTCCCCCACGGTCTCGTCCAGACGGTGTCCAGCGATATCAATGAAATAGCCGCGCAGTGACCGCAGGATGAAGTCAAACACCAGGACGATCCCGACCCCGACGGAGAGCGCCACCAGCGACTCGATGGCGTTGTTCGGCACCACCCGGTCATAGATGGTCATGCTGAACAGCGAGGTGGCGAACGCGAAAATGTTGGTCATCGCCGCCGCCAGCAGCACCTGGATGTAGATATTGCGATTGGCCTTCAGCGGCTCGGCCAGCCAGGGGGCGATCATGGGCGGGCGGGGGGCGACATCACTCACGGCCGAGCACTTCCTTGGCAGACGAAAAAGTCAACGTAACGCCGATGACGTTCAGCAATTCGCCGGTGGCACCGATAAGGTTGTACCGCGCAGCATCCAGCTCGGTCAGGCCGTCCAGGTAGCGTACGGCTGCCTCGAAGTAATCCTGTTCCGACTGCAATACATCGATAAGGCTTCCCCGCGCCACCCGGAACTGCTCGACGAACAGATCGCGTGTGCGTTTGTTCGCCGCATAGGACCGGCGCAGCGTATCGGCCTGGCGCTCCAGAACGCTGACATCTTCCCAGGCGACCGAGGCTTGTCGTTCAACTTCCTTCTGAGCCTGCAACTCGCTGGCCTCGGCCTGGCGCAGCCGCTGAAACGCCTGTGCGGAGCGCGCGGTGGCCGCCCCGCCATCAAACACGTTGTAGCGCGCCACAACCCGCCCGCGGATATCATAGTCGGTGCCGGACTCGGTGATACCGAATGCCGCGGCATCAAAGGCGAGCGCCACGCTCGGCCAGCGCTGCGCGCGCGTCACCCGGTAGTCGCTGGTGGCGCTTCTGGTCAGCGAATCGATGCGGCTCAGTGCGGCGTTGTTCTTGGTCGCGGTATCGATGGCCTCATCCCGGCTGCGGCTGATGCCGGTGGCCGCGACGGGTCGGGGCAGCTCTTGCGGGGGTGCAAAGCCGAAAACCTCCAGAAAGCGAGCTTCTGCCTGCGCACGCTGCCGATCAAACCCGGCAATCTGCCCTTCTGCAGAGGCCAGATAGCCCTCGACGCGCGCAACATCGCCTGCCGGGCCATAGCCCTGTTCCTGGCGCAGTTTCACATCTGCCAGAATTTGTTCGTGGCGGGCGATGAAATCCCGGCCCATCCGCACCTGAGCGCGGGAGCGCAGCACGTCGAAATACGCGCGCGCGGCATCGATGGCGACCTCCGTCGCCACCTGCTTGGCACCGGCTTCGGCACTTTCGATGCGGTGGCTGGCCCCTTCGATCCGGTTGGCCGTCGCCCCGAAATCATAGATGAGCTGCTGGCCGGTAATCGTGGCATCAGTCCGGGCGCGCGGGCGGGAACTCTCGATGAGGTTGCCGGTACGGTCACGGAATTGGCGGCTGAGGCTGCGGTCAGCAGTCAGATTGACGCCCAGTGTCGGGTAGAGCGCGGACTTGGCTTCGCGCTTGGCCTGCTTGGCTTCCAGTTGCTCGGCGACCGCCTGCCCGAGACGCGGGTTGGCATCGACAGCTGCACGGAGCATGTCGTGAAACGGCATCGAGGCCTGGGCAGAGTCGGCAAAGCGGCTGACAATCGCGTCGATGGCTTCGACGTCGCGGGTCTGCGCGTACCCCGAAGTCGGAGACAGCAGGCAGAGGGCGACGGGAAGGAGCAGATAGCGCTTCATGCGGTCGCGTTTGTCCGGAATCCGCATGCGGCGCAACACAAAAGCTGTCCATTAACGATAGGATACGACCCGCAACACGCCTCAGAGACTATTTAGAGGCTGTATTCTGTCCAACGCCGCCAGCGTAGTTCAGATTGATCGCCAGCGGCAAGACCCCGCCTGGATACTCAAATACCACGGCGGCGATCTTCGGCTTGGCGAAGCTCAGGCGCGGATTGCGGGAAAAGCCGAAGCCGTCCGTGAACACACCGACTTTATCGTCGCCGTCGCGGTCATGCAGCACGAACAGCGCATAGCGGCCAGGGCCAGAGACGCGCACGCACAGTTGCGGGGTGCCGTTCGGCGGCACCGGGGCGCGGATACGCCGGAATGTTTTGCCTTCAGATTCTGTTTTCTTCTTACCTGCCAGCCAGGCGTCCGGATCGTCGGAGTAGAGGTCCATACGAAACTGGCCCTTGCGGTCCTTCAGGGTCGTGATGGTCACCAGGATGGCCGGACCGTCCCCGGTTTTGCACACATCCTTGTCTTCGCCCATCATCAACATGGGCCCATCGGCTTGTGCGCCAAGAGGCGCAGGAATAGCGGCAACCGTTAACAGTAAGACCACGAGGGCCAAGAGATGCTGCCGGCGAACCAATCGGGTATCCTGTCAGGCGGTGGGTGACACTGCGCGCGGAGCGCTGCGCAGACCAAGCACGAAGTCGCGCAAATGACAACCGGCCTCTCGCCTGCCGTGCACAATCCTGATCGAAGCGGTGTTTCCATGCCCCAAGGTCGCCCGATTGTCTGCTGCCAGTCCGAACCGGCGCATGCGCAGGCTCATTATGCTGCGCTGACCAGTACGGGATTCGGCGCGCGCCCACGGGCACGCAAGGCATCGGCGTAATGCTGGAACAGCGCCATGAAATGCGCCTCCGGGGTCTGGACCCGCGAGATGGCCGCCGCCCGTGCCGCCTGGGTAGCACTTGCACGATCACGCCCCGCCATCCTCAGAATGGCGCGCGCGGCGTCGCGAGCATCGCCCGGCGCATAGACTTCGGCATAAGCCGGGTGCGCAAAATCGACCGCACCACCCCGATTCGGCACAATCAACGGCAGACCGGCGCACAGGGCCTCGGCGATGCCAAGCCCGTAGGTTTCCGCAGCACTGCCATGCAGCAGGGCGTCCGCACTGGCCATCATGCCGGCCAGTTTCTGCCGATCCCGCACGATGCCCGCGATATGTACGGTGGGAACCCTTCGGGCGGCGCGCTCGGTCCAGGCCCGGGTCGGGCCGTCGCCAACAATCACCAGCCCGACCGGTTGCTGTGCATTGGCCAGCGCCGCCGCCTTGACCAGCGTGCTGAGGCGCTTTTCCGGGTGGTGCCGGCTGACGGTCAGCAGCAGCGTGGCATTGGCGTCGAGGCCGCACAGCTGCAGCATCTCACGGCGCAGCGCAGAGTCGCGCAGACTGGGCGAGAAGCGGGACTTGTCGATGCCGAACGGCACAGCGGTCACGTTATCAAGGCCATGGCGTTGCAGGCGTTCCGCCAGCCAGACGCCGGCGGTGATCGTGGTATCGTAACGGGCGTTGAGGCGGCGCAGGTAGCCCCAGAACCAGCCGAACAGGGTGTCGATCGCCCCGGTGCTCAGCCAGCGATCGAGCAGGGTGTGGGGGTAGACCGCAACCGTATCCTGGTGAACGATGAAGGATTTGAGCGCATGGCCAGGCCAGCGCGCCACGGCGCGGCCACCGTACCAGGGTGAGGAGCCCTCGACGACGTCCGGCTGCTCGGCATCGAGCAGGCGCCAGATTTTCTCCTGGTCGACGAAGCGGTAATAGCGCTTGTCGAGCGGTTCGTGCGGGCTGGCGACCCAGAGGATGCGTCCATCCGGGCGGTGCTCCTCCGCGTCGTGCGGGCCGGGTGCGATGATGACCGCCTCGTGGCCGAGCGCGCTTGCCGCTGCCAGCTTCTGGTTGATGTACGTGCGCACGCCACCCCCCATATCGGCATAGAATTCAGCAACATCGACAATTTTCACGGCGGATGGAACCTCACAGGGCTAGCGGTATCTTAAATCTTTGCTCGCCAATTCTGGCAAGAGCGAGGCCAAAGCGCGGGCAAGTTCAGGCAGGCAGTGCCGCGCGGTAAGCGTCCGCCACGCCCAGCATGATCGCATCCCAGGTGAAATTGGCGGACACCGCAACACTCGCCGCCGCCATGTCCGCGCGCAGGGCCGGTTCCGTCAGCAGCCTACGCACCGGGGCCACAAAGCCCAACGGCTCGGCCGGCGGCACCAGGAAGCCGGTCTGCGCGTGATTGACCAGCGAGCGCGCGCCGGTTGCATCGGCGCAAACTGCCGGAACACCGCAGGCCATGGCCTCCAGCGTGACGTTGCCGAACGTCTCGGTGATGCTCGGGTTCAGGAACACATCACTGCTGGCATAGGCGCGCGCCAGATCCTCGGCGGTCAGGAACCCGGTGAACACGGCGTCCGGCAGGCGGTTCTGCATCCATGCGCGCTCCGGCCCGTCGCCGATGATCAAGGCACGGTGTGGCACGCCCTGCGCGCGCAGGGCGTCCAGCGTGGCGGCAAAGACCTCCAGGCCCTTCTCCAGCACCAGCCGCCCGACGAAGGCAACCGCAAGGTCCGTGTCGGCGATGCCGAGGCTGCGCCGCCAGCCCATGTCACGCCGGCCGGGATGATAGAGCGCGCGGTCGACCCCCCGGCTCCAGATGCGCACATTGCTGGAGAGCGCCTGCGCACGGATTTCCTCCGCCATGCTTTCAGACGGCGCGAGCACCGCATGGCAGCGGCCATAGAAGCGCCGCAGCCGGGCGATGATAAACGGCTCCAGCCAGCCAAGGCCGTAGTAGCGCAGGTAGGTCTCGAAGCGGGTATGAAAGGAGGCAACGGCGGGGATGCCGAGCTTCTCCGCGAGCGCCAGTGCACCCCAGCCCAGCAGGTCCGGGGCGGAGAGGTGGATGAGCGTCGGCCCGAAGGCCTCGACGTCGCGGCGGATATGCGCCGGCAGCCCCAGGGCGATGCGATATTCCGGGCGGCGCGGCACCGGGATGGACGGCACCGAGATCAGGGTGCCGGCCGGGGCAAATGCCGGTGGATCGATGGTCGGCGAGTACACACGCACCGGCACCCCGTGGCGCTCCAGGAACGCGACAAGCCGGTTCAGGCTCTGGTTCGCGCCGTCGCGCACATAATTGTAGTTGCCGGAAAACAGCGCGACACGGAGCGTGGGCGCAAACAGCGGCGAGACAGGGGGAGCGAGCATCGGCATCCAAGGTTGGCAGGAAACCAATGTCCGCTAATCGCCAATCGTGGCGAACTTACGGCTGTGCTGCACAATAGGGGTGGTGATGGGCCGCGACCGATGAAGATGAGCAGTATGTTGACGCTGTAGCGCTACTCTAAAAGTGGGCTCGGCTCAGATGTCGAACCGGCTGCTTTCCGCCAGCCCGCTTGTAGAGATTTGAAAATCGCGGTACGCATTTGGCTTAATATACATAATATGGCCGACGGTAGGGGTACACATGCGATCACTATTGATTGGCCTTTTGGCAATGCTCCCGGGCGCAGGATTTGCGCAGAGCCTGCCGCCCGTAATCGACATGCACATGCATGCATGGTCCTTGTCGGAATTCGGAACCGAGCCACCTGAGGCCTGCGTTGGCGCAGACGGCATAGAAATGCAGGGCATCGACCCGGGGCAGCCGTTCGACTTCAAGGCTCAGGCCATTTGCAAGCGAATGCTGAAAGCGCCGTCCAGCGATGCGGCGGTGCTCGCCCAGACCCTTGCCATCATGGATCGCTACAACATTGTCGCGGGCGTCATCTCGGGCGATGGGCCGGTCGTCGCCCGATGGCGTGCAGCAGCTCCGACGCGGTTCATTCCCGGCGCCAATTTCTTCATCGACGACAATCCTCCACCCGCTGCCCATGCCCGCATGCTAGAAGAGGCTGTCAAGCGCGGCGAGACGCAGATCTTCGCTGAGATCACGCCCCAGTATCGGGGCCTGCCACCCGACCACCCGTCGCTGGAGCCGTTCTACGCAATGGCCGAGCGGTTAGACATACCGGTCGGCATCCACATGGGCTACGGCGCCCCGGGCGGACCGTATTGGATTTATCCCAAATATCGTGCGGCGCTTGGCGACCCGCTCCTGCTTGAAGACCTACTCGTCCGGCATCCGAAAATGCGTGTGTACGTGATGCATGCGGGCATGCCGATGGTCGAACAGATGATCATGCTGATGAACGCCCATCCACAGGTGTTCGTCGATATCTCTGCCGACAATTGGGGCGTGCCGCGCGCAGAGTTTCACGGCATCCTCAAGCGCCTTGTACAGGCTGGTTACGGCAAGCGGATCATGTTCGGCAGTGACCAGATGGTGTGGCCTGATTCGATTCCCATTGCGCTCGCCAGCATTACGGAGGCCGACTTCCTGACCGAGGGTCAGAAGCGCGACATCCTGTACAACAATGCGGCGCGTTTCCTGCGCCTGTCTCCAGACCAGATCATCCTTCATCACCGCAGATAAGCTTTGAACGCCAGATTCAAGCTGGCCTTCTGACGTACGGCTCGTGCGTTTGATGGGCTTATGGAAACTGCGCATGATGCAATCGTCTTTATGGCGCACAATTTGCCCAACGCCGCCAACAAGTTAGACAATACTGAAAGGCGAGATCTAGCAGGATGACTTTACAACGATCCATTCGTCATCGCGAGGCCACGCAGTGGCCGTGGCGATCCAGCGAACACAATCAAAGCCTCTGGATTGCCGCGTCGCCTGCGGCTCCTCGCAATGACGAGTCCATCAAATGTCATCATGGTCAAAAATAAAAGAATAATTTTCCAAAGGTGGTGGCCCCGGCGGGATTCGAACCCACGACCTGCGGTTTAGGAAACCGTCGCTCTATCCTGCTGAGCTACGGAGCCACGCGATTTTGTCCTATGGATTGACGGCAGCAGCGTCAACGGTCTGGCCGGTCACCGGGGCCGGAGGTACGATTCGCAGCAGGGTGATCTGGTTGCGCCGCCGCTCCAGGATTTCAAAGGTGAAACCGAAAAACCCGAATGTCTGGCCCTTCACCGGGATTACCTGCGCTTCGTAGATCACCAGGCCGGCGATGGTGGCCGCCTGGTGGTCGCTGAGTGTCCAGTTGAACCGCCGGTTCAGCTCCCGGATCGCGACCGTCCCCTCGACCCGCAGGCTGCCATCGGGGAGGATTTCTACGCCGGACGGAGTCGGCAGGTCGTGCTCGTCTGCGATTTCGCCGACGATCTCCTCGAGGATGTCCTCCAGCGTCACCAGACCCTGCAGCGCGCCATATTCATCGACCACCAGCGCGAAGTGGTTGCGCTGGGCAATGAAGGCACTCAACTGTTCACGCAGGGTGGTCGTGTTCGGCACAAACCAGGGCTTGCCCATGATGGTGTCGATGCGCAGCGTCTCCGGCTCTGCGCCCCGCTTGGACAGCGCGCGGATCAGGTCCTTGGCGTGCAGCACGCCCACCGGATTGTCCGGATTGCCACGATAGAGCGGCAGGCGCGTGTGGCTGGAGCGGATGGCCATGCGGACGATCGCCTCCGGCGGGTCATCGAGGTCGATCATCTCGATGGCCTTGCGGTGGACCATCACATCGGAGACCAGTACTTCGTCAAGATCGAGGATCGAGCCGAGCATCTGCCGGTGCTCGCCGCCCAACCCGCCTTCCTGCGCGTGGAGATCGATGGTGCCGCGAATCTCGTCGCTGCTGGAGACGCTGGCATCCCGCTCGTCGACATTGATCCCGCACAGACTCAACGTGCCGCGCACGGTCGCCAGCACCAGGCGGATGACCGGTGCCAGGATCTGCGAGAGCAGGTTTGCTGACGGCCCCAGTGCCATCACCACCTTGTCGGCGCGGGCGATCCCGAGAATTTTCGGCAATGCCTCGGCAAACACCAGCAGCAGGATCGTGATGAGTGCGGTCGCGTAGAGCACGGCGGCGTCCCCCACGATGGCCTGCAGAACCGCGGTGGTGAGCGCGGTTGCCGCGGCATTGACCAGGGTCGACCCCAGCAGGATCGAGCTGACCAGCCGCTCCCGCTCGTCAAGCAGGGGGGCGACCCGCTCGGCACGCTTGTTGCCGTCGCGCGCGAGCTGGAACAGGCGCGGTTTGGAGGCGGCGGTAATACCGGTCTCGGCGGTCGCCAACACGGCGGAGACACCGATCAGCGCCATCACCAGCAATAGCGCCAGCAGGGACTCAAGGATCATCGCGCACCCAATCGATTGTTCAGAGGATCACAGTGTAGGCTGAAGTGCTGCACGCTCAAGCGCATTGATGATCGAGGAACGCGCGCACGCGCACCAGGTCCACCCCCGGTACGGTGAACGCCAGGCCGATTCCGCGCGCCAGAATGAAGGTCAGCCGGCCGGCCTCCATCTTCTTGTCTTGCGCCATGTGCTGGACCAGACGTGCACCGTCCGCCCCGAGGGCAACCGATTGGAGATCAACCGGCAGGCCACACGCGCTAAGGTGCGCGCGGACCCGCATAGCGTCCTCCGGCGGGCACAGGCCCTGGGCGACCGAGAAATCGAACGCCAGCACCATGCCGAGTGCCACAGCCTCCCCGTGCAGCAGGCGGCTTGAATAGCCGGCCTCGGCCTCCAGCGCATGGCCGAACGTGTGGCCTAGGTTCAGCAGCGCGCGCGCGCCGGTTGTCTCGAACTCGTCCGAGGCGACCACTGCGGCCTTGGCCCGGCAGGCGGTCGCCACCGCATGACGCACGGCGCCGGGCTCGCCGGCCAGCACGCGGGTGCCATTGCTCTCCAGCCAGGCGAAAAAGGCCGGGTCATCAATCAGGCCGTATTTGACGATCTCGGCATAGCCGGCCGCACGCTCGCGCGCGGGCAGGGTTGCGAGAACGTCAGTATCGCACAGCACCAGGCGCGGCTGGTGAAAAGCGCCGACCAGGTTCTTGCCGGCGCGCACGTTGATTCCCGTCTTGCCGCCCACCGAGGAGTCGACCTGCGCCAATAGCGTGGTCGGGATCTGGATGAACCGGCAGCCCCGGCGCAGTATAGCGCTGGCAAAGCCGGTTAGATCACCGATGACCCCGCCGCCGAGTGCGATTACGGTGTCCTTGCGTTCAATACCGGCAGCCAGCAGCGCCTCGCAGAGCTGTTCCAGCCCGGCGAAGGATTTGCGCGCCTCGCCCGGTGGCAGCACGATCGGGTGCACCGTAATGCCATCCAGACCGACCAGGAGCGGATCGAGATGCAGGCGCGCGACCGTCTCATCGGTCACTACGGCCACCGTTGGCCGGTTCAGCAACGGGCCGACCAGCGCGCCGGCCTGCGCCAGCAACCCCGGGCCGACATGAATGTCGTAGCCGCGCGCACCAAGCGACACCGGAACCAGCTCGACCGTCATGCAGGGACTTTCCGGTAATTGCGCAACAAGCCGATGATCGTTGAGACCGTGGCGTCGTGCGGGCCATCCGTCGAGCGCACATGCAGCGGAGCCTGCGAATAATAAGGTGCCCGGCGTTCCGCCAGTTCGCTCAGGATCTGGCGCGGGTCGCCGTTGCGCAGCAGCGGCCGGGTATCGCGCCGGGCCGTGCGTTCGACCAGTGTCTCGATATCTGCATCGAGCCAGATCGCGATGCCGCGCGCCAGGATGATCGCACGGGTCTCCGGCTGCACGAAGGCACCGCCACCAGTCGCGATCACTTTCGGTTGGCCGTGCAGCAGCCGCTCGATCACCCGTTGCTCGCCGCGCCGGAACTCCGGTTCGCCGAAACAGGCGAAGATATCGGCGACGGCCATGCCGGCTGCCTGCTCGATCGCGTCGTCTGCATCCTCGAACGGCAGGTGCAGGCGGGCCGCCAGCCGCCGGCCGACCGTGGTCTTGCCGACCCCCATCAGTCCGACGAGGACCAGCGGGCGATCAATATGCAGCCCTTCAAGATTTGCTTCGTCTGTCACAAGGCTGTCGCTATACACGGCTGGTCGTGGCCAGCAAGTTGCTGCGCGACGGTCTCAACACATGGACGGTCTCAACACATGGTCTTGGTGGCATGAACCGATTGGGTTTGATTGTTGTGGCAGGCATACTGGTCCTCCTGGCTGGCCTGTCCGTTTATTTTGCGGTCGCTGAGCGCCCGGCACCGGTCCGTCAGATCGAAAAGACTCTGGCGGTCCCCGGATCGCCCGCGTGAGAGCGCGTACCCTGTGCGCCGGGGCAGCTCTTGGCGCTCTTCTGCTCGGTCAGGCCTCCGCGCAGGATGCGCCGGAGTCTCTGCTGCCTGCCGCACGTCCGGCCAGCGAAGTCGCGCCGACTCCCCTGCCCGGGGTTGCCCAGCCTGAAACTCCGGCCGAGGAGACTGTATCGGACGCAGCGCCCCTGCCCGTACAGGCCCCGCCCCCCAAGCCAAAGATCCGGCGTGCACCATCCGGCCCACAGCTGCCGCTCGGCTGGCTTGGCCCGGCGCAAGGCGGGCTGGGAGCCGACATCTGGCGCGGCTCTGGTGCCAAGTCGGTCAACACGGTCCTGCGCACGATCCGGCAACCGCTTGCATCCCGCTGGATGAACATTCTGCTGCGCCGGGCGCTGGTCAGCATGGCTGACGACCCCAAAGGGGCCAGCACCGGCGATATCGCGGCGACCCGAGCGCTTGCCTTGCTGCGGGTTGGCGAGGCGCATGCCGCCAAGCGTCTCATGGACCGGCTGGGTGTCGAGCGCTTTACCCGGCTGGCGTATTTCGTCGCGCCGCAAGCCCAGTTGCTGGCCGGCGATATCCCGGCGCTCTGTGCGATTACGGTCACAGGCCCTGCGATCTTCACGGACCCGCAGTGGGATCTGTTCGGGGCGATCTGCGCCGCACTGGAGGGCGACGCCGCGCAGGCCGCCCTGGTGCTGGACGATCTGCGGGAGCGTGCAGCAGCGGACCCGATTGAGCTGCAGCTGGCGGATCAGGTGGCCACTGCCGTCGGTGGTGGCGGCAATCGCGGCGTCAACATCGATTGGCCGCTCGGACCGGAGGCGCAGACATATGTGCTGACGCCCTATCGCCTCGGCATGGCACTGGCAGGCCGCTCGGAACTGCCGTCCACCCTGCGCGCGCGCCTTGGTCAGGCGGGATACAGCTGGGTCGCGCGCCACGCCGAGACGCCGGTTGACCTGCGATTTCAGGCGGTGCCCCCGGCACTGCTGGCCGGAGTTCTGCCGCTGGACGACGCGATCGGCACCTGGGCGCAGGCGGCGCAGGCCAACCCGGATGTGCTGCAGGCGGATACCTACCCGGCGCGCTTGCGGGCGGCCTATGTGGCCCCCGGTGCCCGCAGCAAGCTGGCGGCCATCCGCAGCTTCTGGGGGAACACGGGGTCCCCTGGCCGGATCGTGCGTCTGCTACTCTCGGCGCGGGTCGTGGCCGGAGTCACACCTGCCGACAGTGCTGACGCCCCGGACATGGTCCGTGCGCTGGCGTTCGGCGGATCCTGGCGGCAAGCGCTGCGCTGGGGAGCGGTCATGGGAGACCGCGACACAGTCTGGCCCATCCTTGCCGCACTCGATCCGCGTGCGCCGCGCACCGGGTCTGCCTTCAACGACTGGGCGGACACCCTAGACAGCGCACGCGATGCGGACCGCGCAAAGGCGCTCGCGGCCGCAGTCGTCGCTGCTACCGGGGCTGACCCTTACGGCGATGCGGCGCGCGCGATGCTGGATCGCGGCGGCGTCGCCCTGGCACCAACCCCGCTTGCAGACACATTGTCAGCGGCCATCCGGCGCGACCGCCACGGGGAGCTGATCGTGCGGTGCGCACGCCTGCTGGCGGTGCCAGCGGTCGATCCATCGCACGTCCATGCAGCACTCGCTGCCCTGAACCGGGCCGGCTATCGGCAGGATGCAGCGCTGATCGGCGCAGAGCTGCTGATTCGCGCAGGGCTATGACTGACACAGAGGCGATCCGGCTGTTCCTCGACTATCTCGGCGCAGAGCGCGGCAGCGCCCGCAATACGCTCGCCGCCTACGCCCGCGACCTGCAGACCATATCCAGCGGGTTGACGTGCGGGCTGGTTGCGGCCTCACCGGATGCCCTGAGCGGCTGGGCTGCCACCCAGAAGAGCATGAGCCCGGCCACCCTGGCGCGTCGTATGTCCTGCCTACGCCAGTTTTACGGCTTTCTGGTGCGCGATGGTCTGCTCACGCAGGACCCGACGCTAGACCTCGCCTCACCGCGGCTGGTCCGGCCATTGCCACGAACTCTAAGCCCGGATCAGGTGATGGCCCTGATCGAGGCGGCGCGCGCGGATGTCCATCAACACCCCAGCCGGGCTACCCGCCGGATGCTGGCGCTCGTCGAGCTGCTTTACGGGTCCGGCCTGCGCGCCAGCGAAGTGGTCAGCCTGCCGCGTGCAGCGTTTCGGCCGGGCCAGCCGTTTCTCATGGTCACCGGCAAGGGTGGCAAGCAGCGTCTTGCCCCGCTCAGCCCGCCAGCCGCTGCCGCAGTGGAGACCTATGTGGCCGATGTCCCGGTTTCATCCCGCTTCCTGTTTCCCTCGACGGGCAAGTTGGGCCACCTTACCCGGGTGCGCCTGTTCCAGCTTGTGCGCGCACTTGGCCTTGCGGCAGGACTCGACCCGGCAACATTGTCACCGCATGTGCTGCGCCATGCCTTTGCCACCCATTTGCTGGCCGGCGGATCAGACCTGCGTGCGCTGCAGCAGATGCTTGGTCATGCCGACATCGCGACAACCCAGATCTATACCCATGTCGCGATCGAGCGACTGGTCGAGGTGGTCGAGTCCTGGCACCCGCTGGCCGACGGCATTGACCCTTCGGCCAAGCGTGGTTAGTCACGCACTATGGTTACATACCTCGATTTTGAGCGCCCGATCGCGGACCTGGAATCCAAGATCGTCGAACTCAAGGCCCACGCCAATCCGGACCTCGATATTTCCCAGGAAGTTGCGCGGCTGGAGCTCAAGGCTCAGCGGCAACTCAAGGCGGTCTACGACAGGCTGACGCCTTGGCAAAAGACTCTGGTCGCGCGCCATCCGGGCCGCCCGCGCTTCACAGATATTGTCAGCCGCATCATCGACGATTTCACCCCGCTGGCCGGTGATCGTTGCTTTGGTGAGGATCAGGCGATTATCGGCGGGTTCGGCCGGTTGCGCGGCCGCACGGTGATGGTGATCGGCCATGAGAAGGGCAGCGATACCCAGAGCCGGATCCGCCACAATTTCGGCATGGCCAAGCCCGAGGGCTATCGCAAGGCGGTCCGCCTGATGAAGATGGCGGACCAGTTCAACATTCCCGTGCTGTCACTCGTCGATACGCCGGGCGCTTTCCCCGGCGTGCAGGCGGAGGAGCGCGGGCAGGCGCAGGCGATCGCTGTCTCGACCGCCACCTGCCTCGACCTGAATGTGCCCATGATCGCAACCATCGTCGGCGAGGGTGGCTCCGGGGGTGCCATTGCGCTGGGCGCCGCCAATACGGTCTTCATGTATGAGCACGCAGTCTATTCGGTGATTTCGCCCGAAGGATGCGCCTCGATTCTCTGGCGCACGGCTGACAAGGCCGCTGACGCTGCCGAGGCCATGCGGCTGACGGCGCAGGACCTGCTGCAGTTCAAGGTGGTCGACCGGATCATCGAGGAGCCGCTGGGCGGTGCGCAGCGGCAGCCGGTGGTCGCCATAACCGCGCTCGCTGATGCGCTGCAGCACGAACTGGATCGCCTGACCCAGGAGACTCCGCAGGCACTCAAGCGAGGGCGGCGCGAGAAGTTTCTAGCCATGGGTGCGCTTTAGCAGGCTGTTGAAAAACTCTGAAAGCCGCACGCAAACGCCGCTTTTTCTCCCTTCCCCCGTTGGCGGGGGAAGGGTGCCCGCAGGGCGGGTTGGGGGCATGTGTGCAGCAATAGCAACGCATTTTTTACCCACCCCGGCCCTTCGGGCCACCCCTCCCTCGCACGCGAAGGAGGGGAGAATTAGTGCCAATATCTATTCGCTCTGGGGTTTTTCAGCAGCCTGTTAGAGCAACCCAGGAGACAAAAAAGTGCAAGCCTCCCCAATGTGGCGACGCTCCTGATTGCAGCGCCCTTCGCAGATGCGGTAGACGGGCGACATTTCATAGCGATTCTGGAGCGAATCAATGCAATTATCGAACAATGAGCAGCGCGTGACGCGGGCCGGGCTGGATGTGTCCGCCGAACTCGCCGCATTCCTTGAGGACCGTGTTCTGCCCGGCCTGAGCCTGGCGCCGGATGGTTTCTGGGCCGGTGTCGCCGACATCTTTGCCCGGTTCACCCCGGAGAATCGCGATCTGCTTGCAGTCCGGGACGCCCTGCAGGCAAAGATCGACGCCTGGCACAACGCCGGTCACCGCCCGGATTCTCCCGAATACCCGGCATTCCTGCGGGAGATCGGGTATCTCGCGCCAGAGCCGGCCCCCTTCACGGTGGGGACGCAGACGGTCGACGATGAGATCGCTCGGCTCGCCGGCCCGCAACTGGTCGTGCCGGTGCTCAATGCCCGCTTTGTGCTGAACGCAGCCAATGCCCGCTGGGGCAGCCTCTATGATGCGCTTTACGGCACCGATGCACTGCCGGGTACGGCGTCCGGTCCGGGCTACGATCCGGTGCGCGGCGCGCAGGTGATTGCCGCCGCCAAGCGCTTCCTGGACGATGCACTGCCGCTCGCGCAGGGTAGTTGGGTGGACTTGACCGACCCTGAAGGCATTGTGCTGCGGGACTCCGGCCAATACGCCGGCCAGCGCCCAGGGGCCAAGCTCTTCCGCCACCATGGCCTGCATATCGAGGTTGTGTTCGACCCCACGCACCCGATCGGCCAGACGGACCCGGCCGGCATAGCCGATGTTTTGCTTGAGTCGGCGCTCACTACGATCGTCGATCTGGAAGACTCTGTTGCCGCCGTGGATGCTGAGGACAAGGTCGCGGCTTATACCAACTGGCTCGGGCTGATGCAGGGAACGCTCAGCGCCGCCTTCGACAAGGGTGGCCGCACCCTTGAGCGGCTCCTCGCGGAGGACCGGCAGTACACAGCACCGGACGGCAGCGCGCTCACGCTGCCGGGGCGCAGCCTGCTGTTTGTGCGCAATGTCGGCCACCTGATGACGACACCCGCCGTGCGCCTGCCTGACGGGCAGGACGCCCCGGAGGGCATTCTGGACGGCATCGTCACCAGCCTGATCGCGCTTTATGATCTGCGTCGGCTCGGGCGGTTCGTCAACAGCCGCGCCGGTTCGGTCTACATCGTCAAGCCGAAGATGCATGGGCCGGATGAGGCGGCCTTTACCGACCGCCTGTTCGATGCCATCGAAGATTTGCTGGGTCTGGCCCGCCATACCCTCAAGGTCGGGGTGATGGACGAGGAACGGCGCACGTCCGCCAACCTTGCCGCCTGCATCCATGCCGTGCGCAACCGCATCGTGTTCATCAACACCGGGTTCCTGGACCGCACCGGCGACGAGATGCATACATCGATGCGTGCCGGGCCGATGATCCCCAAGGCCGAGATGAAGGCCGCCACCTGGATCAAGGCCTATGAGGACCGTAACGTGCGGATTGGCCTCGCCTGCGGGCTCTCCGGGCGTGCCCAGATCGGCAAGGGCATGTGGGCGATGCCGGACCGCATGGCCGACATGATGGCGCAGAAGATCGCCCACCCCAAGTCCGGCGCGAACACCGCCTGGGTGCCCTCGCCGACCGCCGCCACCCTGCATGCGCTGCACTATCACGCGGTTGATGTTTTCGCGGTTCAGGAGAGTTTGCGCGCGGACCCGGTGCCGCCGCTCGCCGACTTGCTGACCGTGCCGCTGGCGGCCGGGCGCACCTGGTCAGCGGAGGAGATTACACGCGAGCTGGACAACAACGCCCAGGGCATCCTCGGCTATGTGGTGCGCTGGATCGACCAGGGCGTCGGCTGCTCGAAAGTTCCAGATATCCAGGATATCGGCCTGATGGAGGATCGCGCGACCCTGCGCATCTCGTCCCAGCACATGGCCAACTGGCTGGCGCATGGTATCGCAACACCGGAGCAGGTGGATGCCGCCTTCGCGCGCATGGCCGCAAAGGTCGATGCGCAGAACGCCGGCGATCCGCTCTACGAGCCGATGGCCGGCGGCAACGGCCTGGCACTGCACGCGGCGCGTGCACTGGTGTTCGAGGGCACGACCCAGCCCAACGGCTACACCGAGCCATTGCTGCACAGTTTCCGCACGCGCAAGAAAAAGGCCGCCAGAGACTGACGGCCTTCCTCGCGTGTGAACCTATAGAGGGTTAGGCGCGCTTGCGGCGGCTGGCCATGCCCAGCCCAAGCAGACCGGCGCCCAGCAGCAGGATCGAGCCGGGCTCCGGAGCTTGAATGCCGACGATCTTCAGGCCGAAATCATAGCCGTTACCGCCGTTGACACTCAGAGTCAGCTCACCGCCGCCGGTGATGGCGTCAAGCTGTGCCTTGGTCAGCGGAATATCGAACGGGGTCGGGGCGTCGATTGCCGGGACCACGACCGGGCCGATCGAGAAATTGCCACCACCGACGAAATCGATGGAGAAGGTCGTGTCGACCGTGTTGGCCGGATTGTTGGCTTCGAAGATCAGTGAGAGCGTTCCGACCGTGAAGTCCTGGAAGCCGCCGATTGCACCCAGCGTGTAGGTGATGTCGATTTCAGCGCTCACCAGACTTGAGTTTGCGACATCCAGAAACGCGCCATTCGACGTCACCGTGGTGAGCTGCCCCAGCAGGTTAGAGCCGACACTGTTCACCGAGATCGTCCGGGTACCCCCAACCACGGCGACGGGTGCGCCGGATGTGGTGGCAACGCCATCAGCAACGTCTGCCACCGACTGGACCACCGCGAAATCATCAATGGTGTACAGCAGGGCGTGGGCCGGTGCAGCCGCCAGCATCAGGCCGGCAAAAACAGTCATGGGGGTGAATTTCAGCATCTTTTCCTCGCTCTCTAAGCAGACTTGCAGATGTTGCAGCAAACTGCGTGCCAATCTGGGTATTTCTCGCGTCTGCTGGAACTTTAGAGGTTAACCGCAGAAACTGACGCTTACACCTGTAAAATATATCGACATTTTTTGTCAATTATAACGCATATGTTTCAGGTTAAAATTCATATTTAACCCAAAACGTTACGCAGGCGATTCTATGGTTGCAAAACACTCCTATCCGACACTTTGCCTGAAACAAAAATTTCATGTCAGTGAGAGAAGGGTGCGATGGAATCGTCATTGCGAGGAGCGAAAAGCGACGCGGCAATCCAGGGGCTTTGATTATGTTGGCTGGGTCGCAACCCCGGCTTAGCAACCCGCTCGTGGTGAGCTGGACGAACCACGAGCCGCTCATCCCTTCTGTCCAAGCTCAGGGTAAGCGGTATGCGCGCAGCCTCAAGATAACAAACGGTTCAACGTGTAGTCATTGGCCCCTTGCGCGCCACAAGAAGAGCAGACAAAAAAAGAACCCCGCCGGAGCGGGGTTCTTCTTGAAGCGAGGAGTCTTGGGCTTAGGCGCGCTTGCGGCGGCTTGCCAGACCCAGGCCCAGCAGGCCGGCGCCGAGCAGGAGAACCGAACCCGGTTCCGGAGCCGAGACGACGATCGAGTCCAGACCGAAGTCGTAGCCGTTGCCACCGTTGAAAGTAACCACGAAGTTACCACCAGCGACCAGGGCAGCAAGCTGAGCCTGGTTCAGAGCGATGTCGAGGGTCGGCGATCCCGGCGGGATGGCCGGGATGTTGAACGGGCCGAAGCTCCCGATCGAGATTTGTGCGGTCAGCGTGGTCGGCGTCTGGTTGGCCGGGTTGTTGCTGTCGAATACAAAGCTCAGGGTGCCGACAGTGAAATCGTCAAAGCCGACGATCGGAGCCAGGTTGTAGCTCAGTTCGACGGTCGAGCTGACCAGCGAGGAGTTGGCGATGTCGAGGAAGGCGCCGTTCGAGGTCGCGCTGGCATTTTGGCCAGTGAGGTTCGAACCGACAGCATCGACAGAGATCGTGCGGTTGCCCAGTACCGAGACCGTAGCAACGCCATCAGCGACGTCAACGATCGGACCTTGCGGCATGGTGAAATCGTCAATGGTGAAAACAGCGGCTTGTGCGGCCGAAGCAAGAACCGTGGCAGCCAGGAGGCTGGCACCGGTGCGGATGATAGCTGCAAATTTGGTCATTGTTAGTCCCTTTCCCTCAATCGAATGTAACGCATAGATTTGTTTTACCCAGTGTACTCAGCAAAGCCCGTGCCAGAGTCGGACAGCGTTGAAAAACCGTAATAATTTCCGTTAACCACACTTGTTTCGCAAGCGACATGTCAAGATTCTCGACGAATCCGTGCGTTGAAATGATGTGGTCTTTACGCTGCCGTCCGTCCGGTATTCTCAAAATGACACAATCTCGGCATCGGGCGACGATCGAAGAAATCCAAGCAAACCGCCTGTCGTTACGAAGTCGGCCAAAAAGTCAGAACGCATGCGCGCCAGATGCATACCGGTCTCGCATGCCGTGAACGCTACGCCCAGTTCGTGGGCGCTCCGGATCAACTCAGGGAGGGTTGCACCCCCGACCGCCTTGATCGCAACGTCCTCGTGCCAGCATGCATCGCGGCGCAAAGCAGTCACAGATACCCCCGACGCAAAGACGCTGACACCACGACCCAGCGCTGCCGCAGCGCACGCCAGACTGAGGGCGGCGTGCACGCGTGCATGCTGGTACTCACACAAGATGATGGCCAGGGGCCTCACGGGCGGCAGGCCGGGCACTGCGGGTCTTTGGCAAGCGCGAGTGTCCGGCATCGCATGTCCAGCGCATCGACAATCATCAGCCGGCCAGCAAGGCCGGTGCCGAACCCCACGATCTCCCGCACCACCTCCAGCGCCTGCAGGCTGCCGATGATCCCGGCCAGTGCGCCGATCACGCCCTCATCGGCGCAGGTGCCGGGGGCCTGCGCCGGGCTTTCCGGCACATAGCAGCGATAGCAGGGCTCGTTGGCAAGGTGCCCGCGAAAGGTGGCAACCTGGCCCTCAAAACTGCCGATTGCGGCAGAGACCAGCGGTTTGCCCAGCGCAAGGCAGGCATCCCCCACCGCATGCCGGGTGGCAAAGCTGTCCGAGCCGTCCGCAACGATATCGTACCCCGCGATCAACTCGCGCGCGTTCTCGGTACTCAGGCGCACTGTGTGCTGATGGACCGTCACGTCCGGGTTCAGCCGCGCGAGCGCGCGGGCCGCAGACTCTGTTTTACAGACACCGATGTCGGGCGTTCCGTGCAGCACCTGGCGTTGCAGGTTGGAGAGCTCGACCACATCATCGTCAACAATGCCGATTGTGCCGACGCCGGCTGCCGCCAGATAGTGCAGGCAGGCAGACCCAAGACCGCCAGCACCGACCACCAGCACGCGCGCAGCGAGCAGCGCCGCCTGGCCACGCCCGCCGACATCACGCAGGACGATATGCCGGGCGTAGCGCTGAAGCTGGTCGTCGCTGAGAGTCACGCGCCGGTCGAGCCGAAGCCGCCGCTGCCGCGCGCCGTCTCCGGCAATGACTCAACGAAGGCCCAGCGGCCTTGCACGACGGGCGCGATCACCAGCTGGGCGATGCGCATCCCGCGGGTCAGGATCACCGGCTGGTCTCCCCAGTTGATCAGCAGGACCTTGATCTCGCCGCGATAGTCGCTGTCGATCGTGCCCGGTGCGTTCACGACGCCGATGCCATGCTTGAACGCCAGCCCGGAGCGGCCACGGACCTGCGCCTCATAGCCGTGCGGTAGCGCGATGGAGAGGCCGGTCGGTACAGCCACGCGCGCGCCGGGGGCAAGGGAGATGTCCTCCGCAATGGCTGCCAGCAAATCCATGCCCGCAGCGCCGGCGGTTTCATAGGCCGGCAACGGCAAGCCGGCCGCGTGCGGCAACGAGACGACAGGGATTTCAACGATCATCCGCAGTTCCGGTCAAGAAATCGGCGATCCGCGCAGCCAGACGGTCGGCAACAGCAGACTTGGGAAGCTCTGGCCAACTTTCAACACCGCCCGCCATCACCAGATGCACCTGATTGCGTTCTCCGCCCATCGCGTCGCCCGTCACATCGTTAGCCACGATCCAGTCACAGGCCTTGCGGGCGCGTTTGGCGATGGCATAGTCCAGCACGTGATCGGTCTCGGCCGCGAAGCCCACGACCAGGGTGGGCCGGTCCTGCGTTCGCTGCGCCAGCCCCGCCAGGATATCCGGGTTCTCGATGAGCTGCAGGGACGGCATCTCGCCATTCTGTTTCTTGAGCTTGTGGTCGGCGCGTGCCACCCGCCAGTCCGCCACCGCTGCGACGCAGATTGCCGCCTCGCACGGCAGGGCGCTTTGGCAAGCGGCCTCCATATCCAGCGCGGTCTCGACATCGACCCGGGTCACCCCCGGCGGTGTGGCAAGGGTTGTCGGCCCGGTGACCAGCGTGACACGCGCGCCGAGTGCCGCCAGAGCCTGCGCGATCGCATAGCCCTGCTTGCCGCTGGAGTGATTGGAGAGAAAGCGGACCGGATCAATCGGCTCGCGCGTCGGGCCGGCGGTCACCAGAACATGCCGGCCGGCCAACCGCTGCGGAACAGGGACGAGCGCAGCAGCAATAGCATCAAGGATCGCCTCGGTGGTCGGCAGGCGGCCGGGGCCGAACTCCCCGCACGCCATCGCCCCCTCGTCCGGGTCCATGAGCAGGACATCATCGCGGCGCAGTTGCGCGATATTCCGCTGGGTGGCGGGATGCTGCCACATACGCACATTCATGGCCGGGGCCACCAGCACCCGCTTGTCGGTCGCGAGCAGCACGGTCGAGGCGAGGTCGTCGGCATGGCCATGCGCCATGCGCGCGATCAGGTCCGCAGTTGCCGGACAGACCACAATCAGGTCCGCCTGGCGCGAGAGCTGGATATGGCCGATCTCGGTTTCATTCTTCAGGTCGAACAAGTCCGTATAGACCGGCTGTTCAGAGAGTGCGGCGACCGAGAGCGGCGTGACGAACTGCTGGCCACCGGGCGTGATGATACCAGTCACGATGGCCCCGCGCTCGCGCAGCCGCCGGATCAGGTCGAGCGCCTTAAAGGCGGCGATGCCACCACCGATGATGAGAAGAATGCGTTTTCCTAAGATCATCAGGATTTCCAGCCAGAATGGATGACCACCAGGCCGCCGAGCAGCGGCTGCGCGCGCACCTGGGTGAAGCCGGCGGCGCGGATCATGGCACTGAAGGCGTCCTGCCCCGGGAAACGCTCAATCGACTCGACGAGATACTGATAGGAATCCCGGTCACGGGCGATCAAGGCCCCGGCCTTGGGGACGACCCGGTGTGCATAGAGGCGGTAGAGATCGGCCAGCAGTGGCAGGGATATCTGCGAGAACTCCAGGCAATAGAAACGCCCGCCGAATTTGAGTACCCGGTGGATCGCATCAAGGGCTGCGGGAATGTCGGTGACGTTGCGAATGCCAAACGCAATGGTCACGGCATCGAACTGCCGGTCGGCGAACGGCGTCAGGGTCTCGGCATTGGCTTCAACCCAGGCCAGGCGATCCAGTCCGCGCCGGGTCGCCCGCTCGCGGCCAACAGCCAGCATGTCCGGGTTGATGTCGCTGACGATTATGTCCGCGCCGCTTTTGGCCAGCCGGAAGGCGATGTCGCCCGTGCCGCCCGCGAGATCGAGGATCGTCTCGCCGGCGCGCGGGTGAACCCGGCTCACGAACACGTCCTTCCAGAGGCGGTGCTGACCGGCAGACATGACATCGTTCATGATGTCGTAGCGGCGCGCCACACTGCGGAAGACGGCGCCGACCCGCGCGGTCTTGTCCTCTGGGGCGATATCTTCAAATCCGAACGGAACGGTATTGCTCATGGTCATGATCTAAGCTGCTGCGGCGCGCCGGGCAATGTGCAAGCGCAGGTGCTTGCCAGATGCGACGCTTGGTCTTGGCAGCACGGCTGCGTTGCCGCTATCAGGGCGCGATCATTCCTGATGCCGGAGGCCGAATTGGGCAAAGTGCCGTCCAACAGTCCCAACCCCGTTGATCTCGCGAAAGCGGAAACGCTGGTCGAGGCGCTGCCGTACCTGCGCGCCTATGCCGGCAAGACCTTTGTCATCAAGTACGGCGGCAACGCCATGGGCGACGACTCGCTCTCCGAGAGCTTTGCGCAGGATGTGGTGCTGCTAAAGCGGATCGGAATCCATCCTGTGGTCGTGCACGGCGGTGGGCCGCAGATCGGCACTATGCTCGGGCGGTTGGGCATCGCCAGCAATTTCATCGATGGCCTGCGGGTGACCGATGCAGAGACCGCGCAGATTGCAGAGATGGTGCTTGCCGGCTCGATCAACAAGGATGTCGTCGGCTCGATCAATCGCGCTGGCGGTACGGCGGTCGGTCTGTGCGGGAAGGATGCGCATCTGGTCACGGTCAAGCGCCTGACCCGCACCAAGCGCGACCCGGAATCGAACATCGAGCGGGTGATCGATCTCGGGTTCGTCGGCGAGCCGGAAAATGTCGACCCTACCTTTCTGGACATGCTCCGCCTCTCGAACGTCATTCCGGTGATTGCGCCGGTCGCAGCCGACGCGCTCGGCCAGACCTATAACGTCAACGCCGACACCATGGCCGGGGCGATTGCCGGCGCGCTGAAGGCGGCACGCCTGTTCCTGCTCACCGACGTGCCGGGTGTGCTCAGCAAGTCCAAAGAGTTGCTGACCGATCTGACGCCGGACCATGTTCTCGCGTTGATGGCGGACGGGACCATCCAGGGCGGCATGATCCCCAAGCTGGAGACCTGCCTTGCAGCACTCGGCCAGGGTGTGGACGCCGCTGTCATCCTCGACGGTCGCGTACAACATGCCATGCTGCTGGAAATCTTCACGAAACGCGGCGCCGGGACTCTGGTCACGCGCGGGACCGATCAGCTCTCGATATAGGTCTCGAGCAGCCACTCCATCTGGTCCGCCTTCATCGGATAATCGACGCCGCCCTTCGGCGGCACGAGCTGATTCGGCACCACATGGGCAACATGCTGCTGGATTTCATAGGCTGATCGCGCGCTCAGCCCCGCCTTCCAGCATAGCGCCATGATCGCCCGGCCAATCCGCGAAGCGATGATGGAGCGTGCCGGCTCGATCCCCAGCCGGGAGGCCAGCCCGAGCGCCACCGTAATCGTGCCCCCCTGGTTGCGGGCGTTGATCGCCTCCATCACCCACTTGTCGCCGAAGATGCGGTCGGCAATGGCCTTGCGGGCCGCCTGTTCGCAGGCTTCCAGCGACGGCACACCGACCTTCTCGCTGTCGATTTGCCGGCGCACCGTCAGTAGCAGGTCGCGGGCGATACTCTCCGGAACATTATGCCGGGCGATCATGCGATCGACCAGGTTTGCGGCGACGAAGCCGGCAATGCGCTTCATGGCACGCGCCGAGATATTGGCGCGCATGACCAGCGGCTCGTGCCAGCTTTCCACCGAAGGCGCGCCGTCCAGAATGAGGTCCAGCGTATCCTCGCGCATCTGGGCGTTCTCGTTGCTCAGCAATGCAGCAATCGCAGCGATGTCGCCGGTGCGAACCAGGGTGTCGCACACGACCTCCGAGACGCTGCTGCGCCGGGAGATGGCCGCCAGCGCTTCACTGACGCGGGTGGCGGCAATGATCTCCGTGAGGTCGGTATCGTTCAGCAGCGGCGAGTATTCGAGGATCGGGCCGCAGACGGCGAAGACCGGATCGTGGGCCAGCTTCAGCGCAACCTCACGCGGGATCCGCGGGTCGTTTTTCACGGCATCGGCCAACAGGGCCCGCACACGGATGGTCTGATCGTCGGCCAGTGCCTGGACGATGGTAATTGCCTGTTCGCGCAGCTGAGACTTGGCCCCCTGGCTGAGGTGCGGGAGCAGGCGGTGGATGCGGCGCGCCAGTTCGGCACGCACGTCTTCGGCTTCGTCCTCGGACAGGATGCTGTCGGCCTGGACCGGCGTTGCATCGTTCTGGGCCACGGCCGTGCGCACTTTGGATGTGCCATGCCGCGCGAGGTAGTAAAGTGCTTCACCCGGCGCATTGGGGTTTTCGGCCAGCGTCAGGTGTGCCACCTCGTCGCCGCTCTCCAGAATGGCCAAAGTCTGTGCGTAATCGAGTTTGCCGGCAAAGCCTGGTTTATCGGTCTGTCGAACCGCGCGGCTCATGCGTCTTCCTCCTCAAACCATTGCGCGCCGTCACGACCGGCGCGCTTCACCCGATAGAGCGCGGCATCCGCGCGTTTGAATAGTGCTGTCAGATCGTCCCCGCCGCTGTGAACAGCCGCCATCCCAATCGAGAGAGTCAGGCTCAGCTCGATGACCGTTTGTGCGGCGATGTTCTGGCGTATGGTCATGGCGACACGATCAGCACCGGAGCGGGTACACCCCTCAAGCCACACGGCGAATTCATCGCCGCCGATCCGCGCGACCACATCATGGCCACGGGTGGCCGTCGTCAGCATGGTGCCGAGCATGGTCAGGGCGCGGTCGCCGGCGGCATGGCCATAGCTGTCATTCAGGAGCTTGAACTTGTCGAGGTCGATGACCATCAGCACACCTTGACCGCCCGAGCGGCTGAGGCTGGCGATGCGGCGCCCGACCTCGCCCTCGAACGCGCGCCGGTTGGCCAGGCCGGTCAGGGAGTCCGTCAGCGACAGACGCTCGAGCTCGAGATGCTGGGCAGACTGCTCGATGGCGATGGCCACATGGTCAGCAAGCCGGCTCAGCAGATCGCCGTCCTCGTCCAGCCACGCGCCTGCGGCACGCTCGACAATCAACTCCCCGTTGATCTGCTCGCCGATCCGGCATGCCTGCTGGAGACGGGCCGGTTCAACACTGTCTGCCGGCAGTGTCCCGGAATTCACCTCGCCCATGCGCCAGAGCAGGCGGCAGGAGTCGGCCTCAAGCGCCTGCGCGATGCACTCGACAGCGCGTTGCAGGGCCTTGCCGGGGCGGACTTCGGCGCGGATCATGTCGACGATGCGGCGCGCGGTCTGTTCACGGCGGCGGATCGCCTCCAGCCGTTGGGATGCCAGCCGCGACTCGGTGACTTCCCGGGCGATGCCACGCGCACCGGTCCACGCGCCGCTGTCGTCGCGGACCGGCACGGCAGAGACCGACAGACACAGCAGTGTGCCATCCGCGCCGTGCAGCCACACATCGGTCGGTGATATGGCCTCGTGCGTGCTGAAGCAGGCGGCGGCCAGGCTGCCAAACTCACTCGCATAGCGGCCGTTCAGCGCCCAGGGTTCATAGCCGAAAGCACCGCGGCTGCTGATGAAGCTGAAACGACCCTCCGCATCGGTCGCCCAGGAGAAATCGCCGGAGGCCTCGACCAGCGCCTTATACATGGCGCGCGACTCCTTGAGTGCACCGACCAGGCGTTCCCGGACCGTCAAATCCGTCGCAAACGCCCAGACCAGGCCATGGCCCTGCGCGTCCGTCACGGGCCACAAGCTGATGTGCCACACCTGGGCGGGCTGCGCTTGCAGCACCACTTCACTGGCGCGCGGTTGATTGTCGACCTGCACGGCCAGGGCCAGACGTTCGAGCGCGGTGATGGCGACACCATTGAGAATGAGCGCCTCTGCCGCCGGGTTGTGCGCGACGACACGTCCGGCGGTATCGATCAGCAGCGCAGGGCCGGGCGCGCGCTCGACCATATCGCGCAAGCCGAGGCCCAGCTGCGGTTCGGCAGCAAGCCCCTGCGCGGTGGCCAACGGTACGCTACGCATGTCGCACTCTTCTCCCCGACTCATGCGGATCCATGAAGACAAGACGATACCGCTTCGCCCTTAACAGGGGCCTAAGTGGCTGGTAGGACTGCGCAGAATATTTCTTGTCAGGCGTGAAAATCTTGTCTCTGCCACCCGCGCATTCGCAGCATCAGGCCATCCGCCATCCGCACGGCGGCATCGATGTAAGCGCCATCGATACCTGGATATTCGACCTCGACAACACGCTGTACTCACCGCGGTGCGACCTGTTCGGCCAGATCGACGTGCGCATGCGGGCCTATATCTCCGGGCTGCTCGACGTGCCGCCGGACGACGCTCACGTCATCCAGAAGCGCTATTTTCACGACTACGGCACCACCCTGCGCGGCCTCATGGACTGCCATCAGGTCGATCCGGCGCATTTCCTCGATTTTGTGCACGACATCGACCTGAGCGTGCTGTCGGTGGATGCGGCCATGGTGGCCGCGCTCGCGCGCCTGCCCGGGCGGCGGCTGGTCTTCACCAATGGCGACGCGCCCTATGCCGAGCGCGTCCTGCAGGCGCTTGGTATGTCGGCACTTTTCGCGGATGTGCACGACATCACCGCGACCGATTTTGTACCCAAACCGAGCGTTAATGCGTATTCCACGTTGCTCGAGCGTTTTGACATCATCCCGAGTCGCGCCCTCTTCGTCGAGGATATGGCGCGCAATCTGGCGCCGGCGAAAGCGCTCGGCATGGCGACCGTATGGGTCAACAACGGCTCCGAGAAAGGTGCTGACGGCGCACACCCGGACTTTATCGACCTTGAGATCGACGATGTGTCGCTTTGGCTGCAGTCGTTTGCGGGTCATCATTCAGGAGAGTCGCAGTGAACGACATGACCGCCGTTATCGACTCCGCGTGGGAGCGCCGCGCCGAACTGACGCCGGGCAGTGACCCGCAGGTTGCCGCCGCCGTCGATTCGGCGCTGGCAGCACTCGACTCCGGGGCAGCACGCATCGCCGAGCCGGGCCCGGACGGCTGGACCATCAACACCTGGCTCAAAAAGGCAGTGCTGTTATCGTTCCGTCTGAACGACATGGCCTTGATCCCCGGCGGTCCCGGCGGCGCACCATGGTGGGACAAAGTTGCATCAAAGTTCACAGGGTGGGACTCTGGGCAATTCGCCGCTGCGGGATTTCGCGCCGTGCCGGGCGCGATCGTGCGGCGTGGTGCCTACATCGCGCCGGGTGCCGTGCTGATGCCGAGCTTCGTCAACATCGGGGCCTATGTCGGGGAAGGTGCGATGATCGACACCTGGGCGACCGTCGGTTCCTGTGCGCAGATCGGCCGCAATGTCCATATCTCGGGCGGCGCAGGCATCGGCGGTGTGCTGGAGCCGTTGCAGGCAAACCCGGTCATCATCGAGGATGACTGTTTTATCGGTGCGCGCGCCGAGGTCGCCGAAGGCGTGATCGTCGAGCGCGGCTCAGTCCTCTCAATGGGGGTCTATCTCGGGGCCTCGACCAAGATCATCGATCGTGCCACCGGCGAGGTCTTTCTTGGCCGTGTCCCGGCATATTCGGTGGTCGTCTCGGGCAGCATGCCGGGAAAACCGTTACCGGACGGCACACCCGGACCATCGCTCTACTGCGGGGTGATCGTAAAGCGAGTCGACGCACAAACCCGCGCCAAGACCGCCATCAACGTGCTGCTGCGCGACTAGAGCGTTTTTCGATCTGATTGAATCAGATCGCCGCTGTAGCTCTTTGATTTACCGCGATTTCTAAACCATCGAATGGTTCCATTCGATTGGAAATCGCTTTAACGACGACGCCCTCAAGGGACAGGGGGCAGATTGTGCTCAATGGATGTAAAACAGCAGGCGCAGTCTGACCGTTAGCCAGAGTCGACGCAGGAGCGATAACTCTGTCAGGTCAGGCACACGCCTGATGCGCTTTACAAAAAGAAGGGGAGGTTGACCTGATCAGATCAGGTCAACACCAGTTCCGACTATTCGTCGTCGTCTTCAAAGCGTCTGCGACCGCCGGACGGTGCGTCACCGCCCGGGCGCGGCGCGCCCCGGCTGGGCCGGCCACCGCGACCGCCATCGTCGAATTCAGGGCGCGGAGGGGCGAAACCACCTTCACGCTCAAAACCGCCGGGACGCGGACCACGGTTGAAACCGCCGCCACCGCCGCCATCACGGTCGAAGCCGCCAGGACGCGGGCCACGGTTGAAACCGCCGCCACCGCCGCCAGCATCACGGTCGAACCCGCCCGGACGCGGGCCACGGTTGAAACCGCCTTCCGGACGCGGGCCACGGTTGAAACCGCCGCCACCACCAGGGCCGCCAGGGCCGCCCGGGCCGCCGGGACGGCGCTCGAAGCTGCGCTGCGGACGATCCTGATATTCAGGACCACCGGTCACGACGATGTTGGTTGCTGCAACCTTGCCTGGGCGTGATTCGCCAAGCTCGTACTCTACTGTTTGGTTTTCCATCAGTCCTTGCAGATTGGACTGATGCACGGCTGTAACGTGTACGAAAACGTCCGGCCCCCCGTCATCGGCTTGGATAAAACCATAGCCTTTTTCCGGGTTGAACCACTTAACCTTGCCCGTGGCCATTTACTTCCTCATGCGGTCTTCAGATGCGCCTGATCCTCAAGGCGCACGTCATCATCAGAAGGCAGGCCCGGATCATTGAAGACTCTATAAAACGCTTTTGTCATGACGGAAAGGGCGATTCCGACACGATTTTCCAAGTTTCTTATGTTGTGTGAAAATAGATGATACGCACAAGCAATGACGTATCGTCACGCCGTTTGACGCAAACGGCGGGCTGCTCTAGCGAGGAGAGCATGTCTCGCGATGATTATCTGACAGGCCAGATGCCGCAGCTTGCCGATGTTTTGGGATTGGCCGAGGCCCTGATCCGGCGACCCTCGATCACGCCGGAGGACGCCGGCGTGCAGGATCTGCTGGCGCAAAGGCTGGTTGCCCGCGGCTTCCGGGTGGAGCGACTGCGGTTCGGGGCACCGCCGCATGGCCCCGTCGATAACCTGCTGGCCAGCATCGGCAGTGGCGGGCCCCACTTCTGCTTTGCCGGGCATACTGACGTCGTCCCGCCCGGGCCACGCGAGCGCTGGAGCGTCGATCCGTTCGCGGCCACCCTTGAGAGCGGCCGTCTGATCGGGCGGGGTGCGGCGGACATGAAAGGGGCAATCGCGGCCTTCATCATCGCGGCCGAGCAGTTTCTGGATGCCCACGGCGGGCCGTTGCCAGGCACGATCAGCCTGTTGATCACGGGCGATGAAGAAGGGCCGGCGCAGTACGGCACCGACCCGACGCTGGCCTGGATGGAACAACATGGCGTGCGGCCGGACGTATGCCTGGTGGGGGAGCCGACCAGTGCCCACCGGCTGGGCGATACGGTCAAGATCGGCCGTCGCGGCAGCCTGAACGCTGACATTGTGGTCCACGGCGTGCAAGGGCATGTCGCCTACCCGGACCGGGCCGACAATCCGATCACCCGGCTGGTGCGGGTGCTCAGCGCCCTGAAGGAGCGGTCGCTCGATACAGGGTCGGCACTGTTCGATGCCTCAAACCTTGAGATCACCACCGTCGATGTCGGGAATCCGACTGAGAACCTGATCCCAGCCTCTGCCTCTGCGCGGCTGAATATCCGCTTCAATGACCGGCAGCATAGCCGCGACTTAGTCGCCTGGCTCGGCCTACAATTGCGCCAGCATGCACCCAACCATGATCTGGCGGTCCGCGTCTCCGGAGAATCGTTCATTACCGATGGCGGCGACCTTCCGGCCATCGTGGCTGCGGCGATCAGCGCTCATACGGGGCTTACCCCCGCGTTCTCGACCTCCGGCGGGACGTCGGATGCCAGATTTATCCGGCGGATGTGCCCGGTCGTTGAGTTTGGCCTGCCCGGGGCCACCATGCACAAGGCCGACGAACAGGTGCGGATCGACGACCTCGTGACCCTTGTGGATATTTACCGCACCGTGCTGGAGCGCTATTTTGCCGGGGCGCTGGCGGCTTGATTCGGTTCGCTGCCTTTGCCGGTCCTGTGCGCGGGATGCGCTGGCTGGCGATATTCGATGGCGCAGGCTTCAAGGACTTCGATCCAAGTTTCGCAGGTGTTCGGCAATCCTGGTGGACCTTGCTGCTGGCCCTGCCGTTCACGCTGGTCTCGCTCAGCGGTTTGAACCTCCTGCAGCAGCGCCTCGGCCGCGCGCCGGAGAGTCTGCCGTTCAATATCCTCGAGGATCTGGCGGGCTGGCTGATTTATCTGGGGCTGTTTACAGCCCTCTCGCAGTGGCTGGATCGTCGGCGTCTCGCGTTGCCGGCGATCATGGTGCTCAATTGGGCGCGGCTGTGGGGCGCGATGCTGGCCGCCCCGCTGTATCTGCTGGTCGGCTTTGATATCATCGACCGCGAGAGCTTTGCCCTGCTGCTGCTGACGCTGCTTGTCTATACTTTCGCGCTCAACGTTTTCATCATCCGGAGCACGCTTGATATTCCTTTCACGCAAGCGCTCCCGATTGCCCTGTTTGAAATCATACTGGACGTTGGCGTATCCCTGCTCTTCGATTAACATGCACCGACAGGGCTATTAGTCTTTCCACTGCTGCCCATCCGGGTTTAAGCGTGCATCAGGGCCTGAGATAAGAGGACGCCATGGGTAAGGAACTTGCTGCGACGGCATCTCCGCTGGAGGCGCTCTGCATAGACCGCGGAATGCGCATGACCGACCAGCGCCGGGTCATAGCCCGTGTGTTGTCCGATGCAACCGACCACCCCGACGTCGAGGAAGTCCATCGCCGCTCGATAGGGGTCGATCCGCGCATCTCGATCGCGACGGTCTACCGCACGGTTCGCCTGTTCGAGGAAGCGGGCATCGTCGACCGTCATGATTTCCGCGACGGTCGCTCCCGGTTCGAGCCCACCAGCGAAGAGCACCATGACCACCTGATCAATGTCGAGACCGGGGATGTCGTCGAGTTCCGGGACGAGCAACTCGAGGAACTGCAGAAGATTATCGCCGAGCGTCTGGGCTTTCGTCTGGTCGACCACCGGATGGAGCTCTACGGCGTGCCCCTGAAGCGCACGACAGACGCACAGTAACGGCGCGCAGGCTCCATGGCTCACAGCGCACTCCTCAAGCCCTTTTCGCCGGAATTCGACCATGATGTGCGGGCCATCCGCGCGCTGGCCTGGTCCACGCTCGTCGGCATCACCATCCTGCCGACCCAGGCCTGCATCGTGCGCTGGTTGCCGGATACCAGCCCACGCATTCCGCGTGTGTTCCACAAGGTGTTTTGCAGCGCCATCGGCCTGAAACCCCGCATTGTCGGCACGCCGGTTAAGGACTCCGCGACCCTGTTCGTCGCCAACCATATCTCCTGGCTGGATATTCCGCTCATCGGCAGTCAGGTGCTTGGCTCCTTCGTGGCCCGCTCCGATCTGGCGGGCTGGGGCATGTTCGGTACCCTGTCCAACCTGCAGCGCACCATCTACATCCAGCGCGAGAAACGCTCGAGCGCCGCCCAGCAAAGCGACGAGATCGCTGACCGCCTCAACGCTGGGCAGAATGTGATCCTGTTTCCGGAAGGCACCAGTTCGCCGGGCCTGCGGGTGCTGCCGTTTCGCTCCTCGCTGTTCTCGGTTGCCGAGCGCGCCGGGGCGGATACGCTGATCCAGCCGGTCTCGATCGGCTATACTCATATCAACGACATGCCGATTACCCGCGCGGCGCGGCCGAAGGTCGCCTGGATCGGGGATATGGACCTGCTGCCCCATGTGTGGGAGGCGATAGGGCTTGGCACAATCCGCGCGACAATCATGTTCCACCCTGCGGTACGGCGCGGCGACATGGCCAACCGCAAGGATTTGGCGCGCCACTGCGAGGCCCAGGTCGCGCAGGGTCTGGAGTCAATCAACCGCCATCGGCTGGACAGAGATTAAGTTCTAGCGTGTCAGGCGCAAGCCGGTGCGGCTGCGGATGTGTGACGACGGCATGCCCGTCTCTATCCGGTGGATTGCCTCGCGCATTTCCGGGGCCTGCTGCCAGTAGGCAAGCACCCGCTTGCAGTGATCCAGGTTCAGCCGGTCGAACGTCACCAGAATGCGCTCGAGGATGTTGAGCTTCAGCACACCGTCATTCACCCGGCCCGACGCCAGGATCAAGACGACATAAGATACAATATTGCGAACCATGCCGGCCGCTTTGGCGAGAATCATGAAACTTTCAAAGCCGTTATGGTTGATTGCCCGCCATGCCAGGGCATAGGAGATCCCGGCACGCTCGGCAAAGGCCGCGACAAATACGGGGATCTTTTGCTGGCGTAGCGCCTGCAGGATGAAATCGTCGGTCAGCGCCCCGACCTCGCGCATGCGCTTGACCAGAGCCAGCGCCTTGCCCTCGGTCGATTTCTCGTCGACCGCAGGCGGCAGCCTGCGCGCGACCCGCGCCATGGCATCGTCCAGGATTTGTTCGTCGATCTCGAAGTCTGTGAGGATACGGCGGCGCAGCGCCGCCGATACCCACCAATACATCTGGTACGCGAGGCCCGGCGGCAGATCGCTCCGGTCCAGCAGCGGCTGGCACCAGGCGTTGACCCGGCGACTTTCCGCGACGATCACCGCCATGGCCTCATGAGAAATGGCGGCACCGTGGTTATTGATCAGCGCGGCGATGACATCGTCGCTGCCGTGCTCGACCAGGGCGTCGGTAACCGGTTCTGCGATGCGTGCGCGTGCGGCAATCGCCATCCGGTGTTCGTCGCTGCGTCGCTGTGCGATCTCGACCAGCATCGGATCCTCGAGGATGCCGCTATGCTCCAGGAGCGGGCGCGCAATCTCGATCTCGTCATTTGCCAGCAGATTGACAATACCCGGCAATGCATCAGGTGCACGGGAGAGTTCCCGAGCAAGTTCATGGCGGATCTCATGCTCGACCGTCGCAATCAGCCGGCACAGGATGTCACTCATCAGGGATTGCTCGCTGGTGCTCAGCGCGCGCGCACTCTCGATGCTGACGTTCACCATGGTCTTGGCAAGCGCGGCGCGGCCTTCCTCTGACCGGTCGGAGGCCAGAGCCAGCATGCGTCGCGCTTCGTGGGTTACACCGAGAGACATGATGCGCCGTGCCAGGGAAGAACACGGACGACCATGGCACCGAGGAATTAATAGCCCGTGAAAGCGAGCGGAATTCCAAGGCGGTAAATCTAGACGCGCAGTCTGCCCTCAGGCGTCGGTAGCAGCTGGCTCGACACGTTCGGTCTTGCGCGGTCGGCCCCGGCGGCGGCGCGGCGGCTCGGTCGCTGCAACGTCCGGCTCGGCCTGTGGTGCGTCCTCCACGGGTTGGGCCTGGGAGATTTCAGGGACCTCGGCAGCAGGACGTTGAGCCGGAGCACGAGGCTCCTGCTGGTGCTCGCGCATGGCGCGGTTGTACTGCGGGTCGCCGGAATCGCCCTGGGGCAGTTCCGAATCATAGTCTCCCTCGCCATGGTCATCCTCGCCATGGTCGTCCCGGGTGAGGTCGTCGCGGTCATGGTAGCCGCGCTCTTGTGGGCGCTGCTCCTCGTAGCGGCTGCGGAACTCGGAGAGCACCCGGTAATAATGGTCCGCGTGCTGCATGTAGTATTCGCTCAGGATGCGGTCGCCGCTGGATGCGGCATCGCGCGCCATGTTCTTGTACTTCTCCAGCAGCTGCTGGGCATTCCCGCGTACACGCGCATCCTGCCGGGCGACTTCAGCGGAACGGTTCCCCCCCCCCTGCTGCTGCGGCCTGTTCGACCCGCGACCGCGCCGGCGGCCATTCTGTCCATTTCTCATCTTTGCCGTTCTCTAGCCTTAGCAAACGCCTGAACCGCAGACCCAATCTGCAATGCCCGGCGTTGAGACCGATGACCCTAAGAGCGGTGCTCTTGAGGGCTTTCACGCGCGTAGACCACCCGTAGCGCCTGCTGGCGAAAAGCCTGTAAGGCTCTGCGCGACGACATGGTTATCGGGAGGTGTGCCTAGGCTACGCGCCATCAGCAAAGCATGTCTAGACGCAAGCGCTGCACTTTCCAAGCTAAAAGTCTGCAGTGTCTGAGTTTCAATACACGCTCGTGGTAAGCGTGACGTACCAGGAACCGCTCAACCCTTCGACACGCTCAGCGTGAGCGGCGGAATTTCAAACTGATCCACCAGAGCCTGAGGATATTTGATGGAGTCGTCATTGCGAGGCGCCGCAGGCGACGCGTCAATCCAGAATCACGGTCTTTCTTACTGGATCGCCACGGCCACGGCGTGGCCTCGCGATGACAATCGGGTCAAAGTGAAGTCATCACGTTATAACGAAAACAAGGGCGTGCCGGGTCACGCGCAACCCAATGCAGAAATCCCCGGGTTTATGCCCGGGGATTCCAATCATTGTGTGTCGCGCTCAGGCGGCAGCGGTGAACTGGTCCGCTTCGGTTGACTCCTTCAGTGCTGTCGTCGAGGACTGGCCACCCGAAATCGCCTGCGCGATATCGTCGAAGTAGCCGGTGCCGACTTCGCGCTGGTGGCGGGTTGCCGTGTAGCCGTCGGCCTCGGCGGCGAACTCAGCCTGCTGCAGCTCCGAGTAAGCAGCCATGCCGCGATCCTTGTAGCCGCGCGCCAGCTCGAACATGCCGTAGTTGAGCTGGTGGAAGCCAGCCAGGGTCACAAACTGGAACTTGTAGCCCATAGCGCCGATTTCCCGCTGGAACTTGGCGATGGTGTCCTTGTCCAGGTTCTTTTCCCAGTTGAAGCTCGGCGAGCAGTTGTAGGCCATCATCTTGTCCGGGTAGGCCTTCTTGATCGCCTCGGCAAAGCGCTTGGCATCGGCGAGGTCCGGGTGGCTGGTCTCCCACCAGATCAGGTCGCAATGCTCTGCATAAGCGAGGCCGCGCTTGATGCAATGGTCGACGCCGGTGCCGTCCTTCAGGCGGAAGAAGCCCTCGACCGTGCGCTCGCCGGTGCAGAACTCGCGGTCGCGCTCGTCGATGTCCGAGGTCAGCAGCTTGGCCGACTCCGCGTCAGTCCGGGCGACGATGACGGTCGGCACGCCCATGATATCGGCTGCCAGACGCGCGGCATCCAGGTTGCGGATGTGGGCCTGCGTCGGGATCAGCACCTTGCCGCCCAGGTGACCGCACTTCTTTTCCGAGGCCAGCTGGTCCTCGAAGTGGACGCCGGCAGCACCGGCCTCAATGTAGGCCTTCATGATTTCAAAGCAGTTCAGCGGGCCGCCGAAACCGGCTTCGGCGTCGGCCACGATGGGGGCGAACCAGTCCCGCTTCGCGCCGCCTTCGGCATGCTCGATCTGGTCGGCACGCTGGAGGGTGCGGTTGATGCGGCGCGCCAGTTCCGGGCCGGCATTGGCCGGGTACAGCGACTGGTCCGGGTACATCTGGCCCGCGGTGTTGGCATCAGCCGCAACCTGCCAGCCTGACAGGTAGATGGCCTTCAGGCCGGCGCGGACCATCTGCATGGCCTGGTTGCCGGACAGCGCACCGAGCGCGTTGATATAGGGTTCGCTGTGCAGCAATTCCCAGAGCTTGTTGGCGGTGCGGGTGGCCAGCGTGTGATCAATGCGCAGCGATCCGCGCAGCCGCTCCACATCGGCTGCGGTGTACGGACGGGTCACGTCCTTGTAGCGGCCGGCCGGGGTGTTGGGAATCAGGCTGGTGAAATCAGACATGGTCTACTCCTTGACGTGCGCCCCCGGGTCAACGACGGCGGGGAAGTAAAGTTTACAAACTTTCACACTTTGCCGCCACGAACTCGCAGAAGCAGCATTAACCAGCAAAATTATTGCTGGCATTTGGCATGATCAGCGAGATCGGCTCGTTCAGTAGCGAAGTTTGTTGCTGATGTCTGACATGCGGGGGGTGGGGGGTCAATGTGCGATGCAGCATATTCTTTGACAAAAAAGTCAACATCTCCCCAATACTTGTGTTAACATGTAAAAAATTGTCAAAGGATGGGGCAATGAGTGACAGGGATGATGGGCCATTGACCGCAGCACTGCCGGTCGTCGCACGGTCGCAGGCGGGCGTGCGCCAGCCGGCTGAGCGCAAACTGTTCGCGGGGCCGCGACTGAAGCGCATGCGGGCGCAGATCGGCCTGACCCAGACCCGGATGGCGGAAGAACTTGGCGTCTCGGTCAGCTACCTGAACCTCATCGAGCGCAACCAGCGGCCGGTCACAGCCCAGTTTCTGTTGCGGCTGGCCGACACCTATACCCTCGACGTCCGTGACCTGATGAGCGAGGGGGCCGAGCAAAGCCTGGCCGAAGTGCTCGAGGTGATGACCGACCCGCTGTTCCTCGGCCTTGATATCAGCCGCCAGGAACTGGATGCGTTTGTGCAGGGCGAGCCCGTGATGGCGCGCGCTATGGTCAAGCTCTACGATGCCTATCGCCGGGTGCGCCTGGCGCCCTCCACAGCAGAGAGTGCGGCCGGGCGCGGCATCGACACGCCCACAGGGCCACTGGAGGAGGTGCGCGACATCATCGAGCGCTGCCGCAATCACTTCACGGACATCGATGGCCTGGCCGAGACCATCGCCGAGGATATCCGGCTCTCCAGCGACGATCTGTTCGCCGGCCTCAAGGAGCGTCTGCGGCAGCGCCACGGCATCACCGTGCGGGTGCTGCCGATCGAGACCATGCCGGACGCCTTGCGCCGGTTCGACTTCCACCGGCAGGAACTCTATCTCTCGGAGCTGCTGGATGCCGCCGGACGCAACTTCAACTGCGCCCACCACCTGGGGCTGGTCGAGGCGCACGCGGAGATCGGGGCAACCATCGAGGGCCTGTCCGTCGTGGACACCGCAACCCAGCAGCTGATGCGCATCAATCTGGCCAATTATTTCGCCGCCGCCCTGATGATGCCCTATGGGCGTTTTTACGCGGCGGCCGAGACCTGCGGCTATGACATGGAGTTGCTGGCCGCCCGCTTCGGCGCGAGCTTCGAACAGGTGGCGCACCGGCTGACCACGCTGCAGCGGCCGGGCCAGCGTGGCATTCCGTTCTTCATGATCCGGGTGGACCAGGCGGGCAATGTCTCCAAGCGATTCTCGGCAACGCGCTTCCACTTCTCGAAATATGGCGGCACTTGCCCGATCTGGTGCGTGCACACCTGCTTTCGCCAGCCGGGCAAGGTGATCACCCAGCTGGCCGAAGTGCCGGATGGCACGCTCTACTTCACCGTGGCCCGCACGGTGCGCAACGGCTGGACGCCCTGGGGCGGCATCGAACCGTCGTTCGCCATCGGGGTCGGCTGCGAGCTGCGCTACGCCAAGTCCATGGTCTACACGCGCGGCCTGGACCTTGTGAGCCCGCAGGCAACGCCCATCGGCCCTGGCTGCGCGATGTGCGATCGTGCGCACTGCCGCCAGCGCAGCCAGCCGCCTGCCGGCCAGCGTCTGCTGGTGGAGGAAGGGATGCGCGGCCCGGCACCCTACAGCTTCCAGCCCTGAGCCTCGGACTGTCGCAACTACCGCGCGTCTCATCGCGCAGAGGCCGCACTGTGGGGCAGGTTTTCCGCCGTACGGCCGTTGTAAGATCACAGGCACGGAGGCGAAGATGACCCGCGGCGACATGGCCCTGAACCGGTTCGGACTAGGCACCCGCATGGATGAGACGCCGCCGGATGATCCGACGCGCTGGCTGCTGAACCAGCTCGAACGATACCAGCCCAAGCCCGCAGCCTATGCAGCCGCCCCGACGACCGCGCAGGTGACGCCGGCGCTGATCGAGACCGTCAAAGCCCTGCGGCAATCCCAGCGTGCCAAACGCATGGCCGACGGTGCGTCTGCAGCGGAGCAGGACGCGCTGGTGAAAAGTCTGCAGGAGGGACGCTCCGGCCTGCGGGGGGTCGCCATCGGCAGCTATACCGCGCATGCGGCAGCGCGCGCCGAGACCGCCCTGACCACGCATACGCCGTTCCCGGAGCGGCTGGTGCAGTTCTGGTCCAACCACTTTGCCCTCTCGATCGACAAGCTGCCGCTGGTCGGGCTGGCCGGACCGTTCGAGCAGGAGGCGATCCGCCCGCACATCATGGGGCGGTTCGCCGACATGCTGCTGGCAGCCGAGCGCCACCCGGCCATGTTGGTCTATCTCGATCAGGTGCAGTCGGTCGGCCCGAACAGCCCGGTGGTCCGGCGGATCGCTGGTCGCGATACCGGCAGAGCCTTCGGCCTCAACGAGAATTTGGCGCGCGAGATCCTGGAGCTGCACACGCTCGGGGTCCAGGGCGGCTACACCCAGACCGACGTGACCGAATTCGCCCGCGCCATGACCGGCTGGACCCTCGGCGGCCTGCTGCCGGGCAAGCTGGCCCGCCTGGGTGCTGACGCGCCGTCCCGCCCGCTGTTCGTTGACCTGCTGCATGAACCCGGCCCGCGCATGGTGCTCGGCAGGCGCTACCCGGACCAGGGCAGCGAGACTGCAACCGCAATCCTGCGGGACCTGGCGGTACACCCCTCAACGGCACAGCATGTGTGCGCGAAGCTGGCGCGGCATTTCCTCGGCGATGCGGCACCTGCCGCGCTGATCGACGCGATGGCCAAAACCTTCCTGCGCACAGGCGGCGACCTGCCAAGCCTCTACCGGATGCTGGTCGACGCGCCGGAGGCCTGGACCGGGACTCGAGAGCGGTTCCGCTCCCCCTGGCTGTGGACGATCGCCAGCCTGCGCGCGACCGGCACGCAAGCACTTGACGGCAAGCGCATTATCGGTGCGCTGGACCAGTTGGGCCAGCCGCTCTGGAAGCCGGGTTCGCCCGCCGGCTGGCCGGACGATGACAGTGCCTGGGCCGGGCCGGATGCACTCTACAGGCGGGTCGAGGTTGCGCAGCTGATCGCCAGCCAGACCCGCGACCGTCTTGACGCGCGCACCCTTGCGCCCAGGCTGTTGCCGGGAGCAGTCTCGGCGCAGACGGCCCGGGTGATCGCTAGCGCAGAGTCCCCGCAGATGGGCGTCGCGCTGCTGCTTGTCAGTCCCGAGTTCTTGAGGTGCTAACCATGATGAACCGCCGTTCGATCCTGCACGCCACCCTCGCCCTGCCGCTGCTTGCCGGTGCGCCGCGCACCCTGTTTGCCGCGGCCCCCACCGACAGGCGGCTGGTGTTCGTCCTGCTGCGCGGCGGCATGGATGGTCTCAACATGGTCATTCCCTACGCGGAACCGGCCTATGCAAGCGCACGGCGGCAACTGGCGATCCTGCCGGCAGACGGCGCGATCAAGCTCGATGGCAGCTTTGCGCTGCACCCGGCGTTGACCGCGACCGCTGCACTCTATCAGGCCCGCGAGGCGCTGTTATGCCATGCCATTGCGACGCCGTATCGCGAGCGCTCCCACTTCGATGCCCAGAACATCCTGGAGACCGGGGGCTTGCATGCTTATGCCCACGACGACGGCTGGCTCAACCGCCTGCTCGGGCTGCTGGCCGGTCCGCCGGCGGTGGCCATTGCCCAGACCGTCCCGGCGGCGCTCAAAGGTGCGAACCCGGTGACCAGCTTTGCGCCGAGCCGCCTGCCGGACGCATCCGCCGGACTGCTCGACCGGGTGGCGATGCTCTATGCCTCAGACCCGCAGTTGCAGGCGCTCTGGGCGCAGGCCGCCATGGCACAGGACATCGGCGGCGGGGCAGCGATGAAAAGCGGGCCGATGAAGCGGGCGGATGGTGCGGACCTCGCAGCGCTCGTCGGCCGGTTTCTCGCGCGGGCCGATGGGCCAAGGATCGCAATGGTCGAGCTGGACGGCTGGGATACCCATGTCCAGCAGGCGGCCCGCCTCACCCAGCAGGCGCGCCAGCTTGATGCCCTGCTCGGCGGGCTGAAGCCGGCGCTCGGCCCGGCATGGGCCGGGACACTGGTGATCGTGGTGTCCGAGTTCGGGCGCACGGTCGCGGCCAATGGCACGGGCGGCACCGACCATGGCACGGGCGGCCTGGCGGTGCTCGCGGGCGGCGCGGTGCAGGGCGGGCGTGTGCTGGCCGACTGGCCGGGGCTGACCCGGCTGCACGAGGGTCGCGATCTGCAGCCGACGACAGACCTGTTCGCGCTGATCGCCGGTGCAATCGCCGCGCAGTACCGGATCGAGCCGAGCCTGGTTGCCCGCACCCTCACCCCCGGCGCGCACGGCATGCGCCCGCTCGAGGGCCTGCTGCGGGCGTAGGATGTGATGACATTTGACATGTTTTCAGATGCACAGACCAAAGGCTACGTTCCAGAGGGCTGAAACGCTTGCGGTTCAGGCAGGGGGTGCGACCGGCGCTTATCTGTCACGGGCATCCGGGGCTGGACGACTTAGTAAGTGTACGCAGGTCAAGTCGCGTCCAGACTTGTCTGGTGCTCCGGCCTTCCCGTCCGTTTCGGGTGTGACTCCGGACGGCTGAACCGTCCGCACGGACTTTGCACGGGACACGTGCCCCAGTTGGCCGCGAGCGATACATGCGAAGCTTCGGCTTGGTCACCGGATGGCTTCGCGCCGGTCGCCCCGGCACCGGGACACTGTCCGGAACCGGGCTGCCGCCCCTGCGCACCGTGATCAGAGGCGTGCAGGAACGCCCCAATTTATAACCAAATTGGTTAGTTTTGTCAAGGCGTTTTATGATATCATGCTTTGGCAGGCTGCTGAAAAACTCCAGAGCAAGTGGATATTGACACATAGTCTCCCCTCCTTCGCGTGCGAGGGAGGGGTGGCCCGAAGGGCCGGGGTGGGTAAAAATGCGTTGTTATTGCTGCACATATGCCCCCAACCCGCCCTGCGGGCACCCTTCCCCCGCTCACGGGGGAAGGGAGAACAGGCTGCGTTAGCGTGCGGCTTTCAGAGTTTTTCAGCAGCCTGTTAAAGTCTCTGGATTGCCACGTCGCCTGCGGCTCCTCGCAATGACGATTCCATCAAAAGTCATCACGCTCTAGCAGGCTGCTGAAAATGCCGGCAATGCCCCATAATCGTCGTCATTCCAGCGA
>CAYOMD010000005.1:0-120954 GCA_964404985.1 uncultured Sphingomonadaceae bacterium | reverse complement strand
TCTAAAGTCATCCTGCTCTAGTTTTTGATTCTGTTCGCTGGATCGCCACGGCTGCTGAGCAGCCTCGCGATGACGAACAGGTCCTGTAAAGTCATCACACCCGGAACATCCGGCCGGGGTTGAAGATGCCGTTGGGGTCGAGGGCCTGGCGGATGGCGCGCATCGCTGCTGCCTTGGCGGGATCGACCGTGCGGGCGAGTTCGTCGCGCTTCAGCAGGCCGATGCCATGCTCGGCGGAAATCGAGCCCTGCATGTCCACGGCGAGATCGTGCACCAGGGCGTTGACCGGCCCGGTCTGCTCTGCCCACTCAGTACCGCTCATGCCCTTGGGTGCGCGCACGTTGAAGTGCGCATTGCCATCGCCCAGGTGCCCGAACGCCAGCACCCGCGCGCCGGGGAACGCCTGCTCGACTGCCGTGGTCGCCGCAACGATAAACGCGGCCATGCGTGCCGGTGCGACCGAGACATCATGCTTGATCGCCGGGCCTTCCTTTTTTTCCGCTTCGGGGATCGACTCGCGCACCCGCCAGAAGTCCGCACGCTGGCTCTCGCTGGCAGCAAGGGCGGCATCCAGCAGGGTGCCGGCCTCCAGTGCATCGCCCAGCGCCGTCTCGATGCGTTGCGCCAGTGCCGGATCGTCGGCAGCGCTGGTCGCCTCGGCCAGGGCGAACCAGGGGGCGTGCGTCGGGCGTGGGTCACGCCCGCCCGGCACATAGTCGCGCACCAGATCGAACGCCTCGCCCGGCATCACCTCGAAGGCGCTCATCTGTTCGCCGCTCGCCTGGCGCAGCCGGTTCAGCATGGTCATGGCATCATGCAGGCTCGGCAGCGCCAGCAGCGCGGTGACCGTGGTGCGCGGCCGGGCGAACAGTTTGAGCGTCGCGGCGGTGACCAGCCCGAGCGTCCCCTCCGCGCCGATCAGCAATTGCTTGATGTCGTAGCCGGTGTTGTCCTTGCGCAGGGCAGTCAGCGTGTTCAGCACCTGGCCGTCCGGCAGCACCGCCTCCAGCCCGAGCACCAGCGCACGCATAGTGCCGTAGCGCAGCACCTGCACGCCCCCGGCATTGGTGGAGATCAGCCCGCCGATGCGCGCCGAACCCTCGGCTCCGAGCGACAGCGGAAACAGGCGGTCGACGGATGCCGCGGCATCCTGCACGTCGGTCAGGATACAGCCGGCCTCGGCGACCAGCGAGAAATCGTCTGCATCGATGCTGCGGATGCGGTTCAACCGCTCGACGCTGACCACGACTTCGCCACCGCTCGCGTCCGGCGTGCCCCCGAGCACCAGCCCGGTGTTGCCCGCCTGCGGGACCAGGGGGACGCGGTGGTCGTTCGCCGCCCTGACGATCGCACTGACCGCCGCGACACTGGCCGGGCGCAGCACCAGAGCAGCCGGACCAAGACGGCGACCGCGCCAGTCTTCCTCAAAGCGCAAGCTATCCGGTCCTGCATCCATGGCCCCGCCGGGGCCGGCAGCGGCGACAAGAGCATCACGGGCGACATCTGTCAGGGTCATGCCCTGTGATGGCGTGAAACTTTCAGGCGCGCAAGGCTCTCAGCGGGTGGCGTCGAGCGGCTTGCAGATCGCGATCATCGACTTGTTGATCAGCACAATCTCGTGCTCCGGCAGCCGTAGCGGGAAAAACGGTGCGGGATCGTTCAGCAGATCCTGCACCCGCTGATCCAGGCCGATGAACACATGGCCGGACACCTGAGTGCCGTCGGCCATGACCAGCTCGACCTCGACATTGACTTTGGTGCGGATGCGCGACGCACGGTTTTCCAGGGGCATGGGTGCGCTCATAGACAGGCCTCCAGGTAAGTTTGCTCCAGCCCGAACTGGCGGGCTTTATCAAGGGTGTAGGGACGTAAACCGGTTGAGACGAAACGCCCGGACAACGATCCGTCCTGCGCTTCGCCGTCGTAGCGAAAGAAAAACAATTCCTGGAGGGTCGTCATGGATCCCTCCTGACCGACCACTTCAGAGATCGAGACGATCCGGCGCTTGCCGTCCCGCATCCGCTTGATCTGGACGATGAGATCAATCGAGTCGGCGATCTGGCGGGTGATCGCCTCCTTGGGGATGCGGATGTTCGACATCAGCACCATGTTCTCCATCCGCGAGAGCGCCTCACGCGGGGAGTTGGCATGCAGGGTGCACATCGAGCCGTCATGACCGGTGTTCATGGCCTGCAGCATGTCGAAACATTCCGGGCCGCGCACCTCGCCGAGGATGATGCGGTCCGGGCGCATGCGCAGCGCATTCACCACCAGATCGCGGATGGTCACCTGGCCCTGGCCGTCGATATTGGCCTGGCGGGTTTCCAACGTCAGCACATGGGGCTGCTGGAGCCGCAGCTCGGCGGCATCCTCCACCGTGATGACGCGCTCGCCGGGGTCGATCATCCGCGACAGCGCGTTGAGCAGGGTCGTCTTGCCCGAGCCGGTGCCGCCCGAGACCACGATGTTCAGCCGGCTTGCCGCCGCCGCTTCCAGAAAATTGGCCATGGCGGTCGAGCAGTTGCCGCCATGCGCCATCATATCGAGGGTGATCGGCTTGGAGCCGAACCGGCGGATCGACAGGGCCGGCCCCTTGAGGCTGAGCGGCGGCAGGATGACGTTGACCCGGCTGCCATCTTCCAGGCGGGCGTCTGCGATCGGGTTGGTCTGGTCGACCCGGCGACCGATCCGGTTGCAGATACGCTGGGCAATCCGCAGCACATGCGCATCGTCGGAGAAACGGATGTCGGTCAGCTCGATCCGGCCGCTGCGCTCGACATAAACCTGGTTCGGTCCGTTGACCATGATGTCCGAGACCGTGGGGTCGCTCAACAGCTCCTCGATCGGACCGTGCGCGAGGGTCTCGTCGATCAGCAGCTTCTGTAGCGCCATCTGCTCGCGCCGGTTGAGCATGACCTTCAGTTCGGCCAGAACCTCCGCGATGATCGGCCCCATCTCCTCGGTCAGCTCGGGGATGGTGAGCTTGGCCGCGGCTTCGGCGTCGATCCGGTCCAGCACACGCGGCAGCATCTGCTCCTTGATCCCCTGAAGGGCCGCGCGCAAATCCGCACGGTCGTCCACTGGCGAATCACGCCCGTCACGGGACTGTGTTGACGCTGTAAGCGGCGTCTCGTCCGGGTCCTTGGGGGGGAACGGCACGCGATAGACGCCAAAACTCGCACGCGTGCGTGCCAGTCCTGCGGCGATACCGCCTCGTCGTGTCTGTACAGGAAGACCCATTGCCCATCCGGTTAAAAACTCAGTTGGGCATGTTTAGGCCAAACGTACTCAAGGAAGTGTTAAGAGCCTATACAAAAAGACTAATTTTATTCCTTGCTTGCCTGCTGTTTACTGTATTGTGTCAATGGCGCAGCGCCGGAGCATTGGCCTTGGCCATGGCAAGCTCGGCGTGCAGCGCCAGCCAGATCGCCAGCCCCTCTTCGTCCTGCGCAGCGCGCATGCGGCGCACGGCGATCATCGCATAAGACAAGGCACGCCCGCCCAGGTTGCGCTTCAGATTGTCTGCGGCATGTGCGACCAGCGGATGGCCGCGATAAAGGTCTGCGAGGTCCGTGGATTGAAGGGCTGACGCGTTCACGTTTCTTGTCCTTGCTGGCGGGAAATGACCTTTTGCGGTGTGCAAACGGCAGGCCAACCAAGAAGTCTTTGACATGCTGTGATTTTGCCTGTTTTTTTGATGCGCATGGCGGCAAATTATGCGTATTCCGCCATCGACCCCGGCAAGCTTTGCCGCGTGCCCGCCGCGCTGCTTTGCGCGCACTTAAAGGATTGCTCTGATGGATCGCTTATCTGCGATGGAGATGTTTGTCCGCGTGGTGCAGGACCGCAGCTTCTCGGCGGCGGCGCGGCATCTGGGTGTCTCCAAGTCGGTTGTCTCCAAGGCGGTCTCCGAACTGGAGGACCGGCTTGGTGCGCAGTTGATCAACCGCACGACCCGGCAGATGTCGCTGACCGAGGTGGGGCAGGCCTATCACCAGCGCTGCGTCATCATTCTCGAGCAGGTCGCCGAGACCGAGGAACTGGTGACTGCGCAGGCCCATGCGCCGCGCGGGCTGGTGCGGATTGCGGCCCCGGTCACCTTCTCGGTCGCGCACCTGGGCGAGCCGGTCTCGGCGTTTCTGGGCGCTTTCCCGGATGTCTCGGTCGAGCTCTCGCTGAACGACCGCATGGTCGACATTGTGGAAGAAGGGTTTGACCTTGCCATCCGCATCTCGCGTCGGCTGAAGGACTCGAACCTGATTGCGGTCCGGCTCTGCTCCGCGCGCTCCATAGCCACCGCCTCGCCGGACTATCTGCAGAAATACGGCGTTCCCGCCCACCCGCGCGAACTGCTGGGCCACAGCTGCCTGCGCTATTCCAACATGGGTCCGGCGCAGGAGTGGAGCTTCCTCGACAAGGAGAGCGGGGAGCCGCTCCAGGTCGCGGTATCGGGCCGCATCATCACCAACAACGGCGAAGTGCTGCGCTCGGCCGCCATTGCCGGCGAGGGCATCGCCTATGGCCCGAGCTTTCTGGTCGCGGAGGACATCCGGGCCATGCGGCTGATGCCGATCCTGACCGACTGGGCCGGCCCGCCGTTCGGCATCTACGCCGTCTATCCGCCCAACCGGCACATGTCTGCCAAGGTGCGCCGGCTGATCGACTTCCTCAAGGAGCATTGGGGCGAATCCCCACCGTGGGAGCGCGCCTGCGAAGCGTGCTAGTCCCCCCTCTCCCCGCCCCTTCAGGGGAGGGGTGGCCGAGAGGGCGGAGCCTCCCCTTTCTCCCCTCCCGTCTACGGGAGGGGTGGCCGACAGGCCGGGGTGGGGGGAACCGCGCTACGGCCGTCTCTCAGCCACGGCGGCTGCGATAACCGCCATCACACCATCCAGATTGTCCCGGACATCGGCATTCCGGAAGCGCAGAACCCTGTAGCCCTGAGACCGCAACCAGCGTTCCCGCTCCTGATCTGCCGCATGGGTGAGGTCATGCTGTGCGCCATCCACCTCGACGATCAGGCGATGCGCCTTGCACATAAAGTCGGCAATGTAGCGGCCAACGACGATCTGGCGGCTGAACTTGGCCCCGGCGACGCCACGCCCCTTGAGCGCGGCCCACAACCGCGCCTCCGGCGGAGTCAATGTGCGCCTGAGGGACTTGGCATAGTGCTGAAGCGTGGGGTCCCGGTCCTGCATTCCGGGAGTGTAGCACCCACCCCGGTGCTGCGCACCACCCCTCCCTCGATGAGGGAGGGGAGAGATATTCCGGAGCCCCCCCTATTCTCCCCTCCCCTTCAGGGGAGGGGTGGCCGGGAGGGCGGAGCCTCCCCTTTCTCCCCTCCCGTCTACGGGAGGGGTGGCCGCAGGCCGGGGTGGGCCGAACCGCACTACTGCCGTCTCTCAGCCACGGCGGCTGCGATACCCGCCATCACGCCATCCGGATTGTCCCGGACATCGGCATTCCGGGAGTGTAGCACCAACCCCGGTGCTGCGCACCACCCCTCCCTCGGTGAGGGAGGGGAGAGATATTCCGGAGCCCCCATCGACGCCCCTCCCCTATCCCCTCCCCTGAAGGGGAGGGGGAACGCGAGCCCAATCTCCCCTCCCGCAGGCGGGAGGGGTGGCCGACAGGCCGGGGTGGGGCATCACCCCGCCAGGCCAAACGCCCGGAGCAGGAACGCCAGTTCCTCCGCATCCTCGATCAGGCTGTCGAAGCGGCCGGACTTGCCGCCGTGGCCTGCACCCATGTTGGTCTTGAGCAGCAGCAGGTTCTTGTCGGTTTTGGTCGCACGCAGCTTGGCCACCCATTTCGCCGGCTCCCAGTAGGTGACGCGCGGGTCGTTGAGGCCAGCTGTCACCAGCAGGGGCGGGTAGGCCTTTGCGGTCACATTGTCATAGGGGCTGTAGCTGCGGATCAGGGCAAAGGCGTCCGCGCTCTCGATCGGGTTGCCCCACTCCGGCCACTCCATGGGGGTCAGCGGCAGGCTGTCGTCCAGCATCGTGTTCAGCACGTCGACGAACGGCACATGGGCGACCACTGCGCGCCACAGCTCCGGGCGGGCGTTGGCGGCCACCCCCATGAGCTTGCCGCCCGCCGAGCCGCCGGAGATCGAGATATTGCCCGGCGTCGCATAGCCCCTGGCGTTCAGGAAATCGGCGACATCAAGGAAGTCATGGAAGGTGTTCCAGCGCTTCTCCGCCCGGCCATCCAGATACCAGCGGCGGCCGAGATCGTCCCCGCCCCGGATGTGCGCAATCGCATAGGCAAAGCCGCGATCCAGCGCGCTCAGGCGCACGGTCGAGAAGCCGGGCGGGATCGCCAGCCCGTACGCCCCATAGCCATAGAGATGCAGCGGGCCATCCTTTGGGCGGTCCTTCCGGTACACGATGGAGACCGGGATCATCACGCCGTCGCGCGCCGGGACCATCAGCCGTTCGCTGGTGTACTGGCTGGCATCATAGCCTGAGGGGATGTCCTGCACCTTGCGCGTTGCCAGCGCGCGCGCCTGCGGATCGTAGTCATAGACCGTCTGCGGCGTCACCATGGACTGATAGCCAAGGCGCAGCGTCTCCAGCCGGTATTCGGGGTTGCTGCCCAGGCTTGCCGAATAGGAGGCCTCGGGGAACGGGACGTAATGCTCGTTGCCCTGCGCGTCGCGCAGGCGGATCTGATCGAGGCCATTGATCCGCTCATGGATCACCAGCCAGTTGGCAAAGCTCACATGGCTGAGCAGGTAGTGGCTGTCGGACGCCGCAATCACCTCGCGCCAGACGTCCGGCGTCTCGATGCGGGCCTCCACCAGCCGGAAGTTCGGGTGGGTATCGTTGACCAGAATGAACAGCAGGCCATCCCGCTCATCGACGGCATATTGCCGGTCCTTGACACGGGCGGAGACCAGAACCGGGGTTGCCTGCGGATCGGCGAGCGGCAGCAGCCGCGCCTCGCTGGTCGTGTGGTCGCCGGCGCCGATTACCATATAACGGCGCGACTGGGTACGGCTGACCCCGACGAAGTAACCGGGGTCGCTCTCCTCATATATCGTGCGGTCGGTCGCCGGGTCCGCCCCCAGACGGTGATGGCGCACGGCAAACGGCCGCCAGTTGTCGTTGACCGGGGTGTAGAACAGGCTTTGCGAATCCGTCGCCCAGACAATCTCGCCGAGCGTACCGGGGATAGCATCCGGCAGGTCCTTGCCGGTCGCCAGATCGCGGACCTTGAGCGTAAACCGCTCCGATCCGTCGGTGTCGGCGGCATAGGCCAGCAGCCGGCCGTTCGGGCTGATGCTGAGCGTGCCGAGCCGGAAATACTCCAGCCCCTGCGCCAGGTCCGGCTCGCTGAGCACAAGCTGGTCCGGCCCGCCCGCTACCGGGCGCCGCCACCAGGTGCGGTATTGCGCGCCCTTATTGAACTGCCACCAGGTCAACCAGTCGCCATCGCGCACCGGCACGCTCGCATCGTCTTCCTTCAGCCGGGCCTTCATCTCGGTGAAGAGCGTGTCGATCAGCGGCCGCAACGGCGCCGTCTGCTGCTCGAAGTAGGCGTTCTCCGCCTTCAGGTACGCCAGCACCTCGGCATCGTCGACCTTGGGGTATTCCTTGTCCTTCAGCCAGGCATAGGGGTCCTCGATGGTGACGCCATGGCGGCTGTAGCGATGGTCGCCACGGCGCGCGACCGGCGGCTTGGGGGATGGAGGGGCAGGCGGCGGCGCAGAAGACATCACGAGGCTTTTACCTTTCGCAAGGGGGCGGTTTTGGGCCAGCACCGGCGCAGTCGCAAGCGCCAGCGCGCTCGTTGCAGCGGCACTCAGCAGATGACGGCGGCTCATAGGGTTCATGGCATCACTCCTGAAACATGCGCACGGCGGGTGAGTAGAGGCTAGAGGCTATTATCCCGGCTGTCACGATGGCCGTAAGCTATGGGTAATGTCTCAGTATGAAAACCCCCGCTCACCCTGAGCTTGGACAGAAGGGCCGAGCGGCCCGTGGTTCTGTCCACGCTCACCACGAGCGGATTTTCAAACTGACCCACAACCAAACTATGGTCATGGCCGTGGGTCTGGTCCATGTTCTGGATTGACGCGCGCGGCGCTTATGCCCGGCAAGAGCAGGCCCACGCCCGCGATACAAGGAGACTGCCATGACTGCTTCTGCTCTGCCGCTTGAGGCCACACCGCCTGCCGCTGCCCGTCTGGCCGCCCTGCGCGAAAGGCTGGCGGCAATCGGCCTGAACGGCTTCTATATACCGCTGACCGATGAGCACATGAGCGAATATGTCGGCGACTATGCCCAGCGTCTGGCGTGGCTGACCGGCTTCACCGGCTCTGCGGGGAGTGCCGTCGTGCTGGCGGACAAGGCGGCGATTTTCACCGATGGTCGCTACACCGTGCAGACCCGCGCCGAAGTCTCGCCCAAGTTGTTCTCACTTGAGCCCTACCCGGATGTAACCCCGGCAACCTGGCTGGGTCGCAATGCCAACCCCGGCGACCGCATCGGCTATGACCCTTGGCTGGCGACACGCAGCTGGGCGCGGTCTACCGCCGTGCAGCTGGCGGCACGCGGCGCAACCCTTGTGGCCGTGGACGCCAACCCGGTCGATGCCGTTTGGGCAGACCAGCCGGCCCCATCGCGCGCGCCCGCGCGGACCCACGCGGATGCGCTGGCCGGCAAGTCGTCTGCCGACAAGCGTCGCGCGCTGGCGGCCGATCTGCACACTGCCGGGGCCGATGTCGCGGTGATCGCCGCACTCGATTCGGTGGCCTGGCTGTTCAATATTCGCGGCGAAGACGTGTCTCACACCCCGGTCGTGCGAGCCTTCGCCCTGCTGCACGCAGATGAGACCGCGGACCTGTTCCTGGAGCCGGAGAAGCTGACGGATGCGGTGCGCGCGCATCTGGGTGCGTCCGTCCGTGTTCATGCCCGCACCGACTTTATACCGGCGCTGGCCGCCCTTGCGGGCAAGCGCGTTCTTATCGACCCCGAGACCTGTGTTGCCGCGATTTTCGAGACACTAGACGCGGCGGGTGCCACCCTGATCGAACAGCGCGATCCGTGCATCCTGCCCAAAGCGCGAAAAAACCCGGTCGAGGCTGCGGGCACGCGCGCGGCGCATCTGCGCGACGGGGCGGCTGTAACCCGTCTTCTGCACTGGCTGAGCCTGAACGCGGGCAACGGCGCGGTCGACGAAGCCGCTGTGGAGGCGCAGATCCTGACGTTCCGGCGGGAGACCAACCAGCTGCTGGATACCAGCTTCAACACCATTGCCGGTGCCGGCCCGAACGGCGCACTGCCGCATTACCGGTCCGCCCCGGCTACCAACCGGGTACTGGCCTCGGGGGAATTGTTCCTGGTCGACTCCGGCGGCCAATATGCCGATGGCACGACCGACATCACCCGCACGGTTGCCGTGGGCACACCGACCTCCGAGCAGCGCGACCGCTACACCCGGGTGCTGAAAGGGCATATCGCGCTGGCGACCGCGCGCTTCCCCGTCGGCACCAACGGCCAGCAGCTCGATGTGCTGGCGCGCCTGCCGCTGTGGCAGGCCGGGCTCGACTATGACCATGGCACCGGCCACGGCGTCGGCTCCTACCTCTCTGTGCATGAAGGGCCGCAGCGCATCGCCAAGGCAGCGTCCAGCGTGCCGCTGGAGCCCGGCATGATCCTCTCGAACGAGCCCGGCTACTACAAGCCGGGACACTTCGGCATCCGCATCGAGAATCTGGTGCTGGTGGAAGAACAGCCTGAACAAGGCGACGAGCGCGCGATGCTCGGCTTCGAGACCCTGACGCTCGCCCCGCTGGACCGGACACTCATCGATGTCTCGCTGCTGTCAGCCAGCGAGCGCAAGTGGGTCGATGCGTATCATGCCCGTGTCTGGCGCGAGATCGGCCCCCAACTGCCTGACGACGCCCGTAACTGGCTGGAGCAGGCAACCCAGCCGCTCTGAAAAACAAAAAAACGGCGACCGGGTGAATACCCGATCGCCGCCTTCAGACTGCAGTTATGGTTTAAGCGCGACGCTTGCGGGCCGCAAAGCCGGCCACAGCCAGGCCCAGACCCAGAACGGCGAAGCTCGCCGGTTCCGGAACCGGATTGACCACCTGGCCACGGCGACCGAAACGCAGGTTGTCGATGGCGAAGCCGGCCGGCTCGTCGCCCACCAGGTCAAGGAATACGCCGGCGATTGCTTCGCTGCCATCATCGGTCACCAGGCCCAGGAACTCGATTCCGGTGATGGTGTTGGTGACCGTGCCGAGCAGCGACCCGTCGCGGGCAAAGGCGGTGATGCCGGTTGAGCCGACAGCGTTAAAGAAACCGCCGTCAAAACCCACACCCGCCAGTTCGACATCAAACAGCACCGCAATGCCGCCGTTGAAGATCGGGCTGCCGGACAGCACCGGTGAGGTCGGGTTCGCGCCATCGTTAACAATAGAGGTGTTGGCAGAATCCGGATCCAGGCTCAGCGGGCCGGTCGGCGTGCCGACGATGCAGGCGCTGGCGGCAGCGCCCGGGCAGTCGACGCCCGGGTTGGCGCTCAGCGACTGGCCGAGAAACCAGCCATCGAACGTCACAGTCGGCGAGGCCGCATCGCCGCCGTAGGTGGCCGGGGCATACGTCGGGTTCACAGTGCCCAGACCAAATTCGCTGAAGGTGATCAGGCCGGAGCCGGCGACGAAATCAGCAGCGCTGACGCGGGTGATGCCGACGGCATGGGCCGACGATGCGAAGCCAACCGAGATCAGCGCGGTTGCGCCAAGTAGAAACTTGTTCATGGTTTATCCTCTCATGGATTGGTTTTGTGACCCGCCCGTGCCGCACCTAGGCACGAAGCGATCAAGATGCGTAACGCATAAGTCATGCCAAAAACGACAAGTCGAAGTACGGCCATGACTTAGCTGATGAATGCGTCAAGCAATTTAACTGTTATGTAATCATTTCCGACAGTTTTCCGCTCATCTCAGGGAAATAAAATTTCATTGCGTATCTGTTGCATTCTTTGCGCTTGCCGGGACTTCGGGCGCTTCAGTCACTGGCGGTTGTGTAAGCTCCTCGGCGCGCCGGGCTCGCACCTGCTGCTTGCGCCGGGCGAGATTGGCGCGCAGGGCCTCTGCCAGCCTGCGCTTCTGCTCGGGGCTAATTTCGGCACGCGGCATGGTGGTCTGCTCCCGCAATTAAGATGTGCGCAACACCTGGCGTTTAGAGTGCGCGGATGGCTTTGCTGCGCGTTTTCTTGACAAGGATCAGGCCCGGCGGCAATAGCGGGCGCTCTGCGCTGCATCTGCAGCCGTGAGCCATGCTGCCGTAGCTCAGTGGTAGAGCACTCCCTTGGTAAGGGAGAGGTCGGGAGTTCAATCCTCCCCGGCAGCACCAGTTCCCCGCTTCACTTCATCTCCGAGCCGAACCATCGCGGCGGCGCTGCGTTGACAAGACTGCTCTGTCGCACACAGTGCGCCCAGCGATTCGACTGGTGTGTGCCCGCACCCGGTTTGCGTCCATATCCTTTGTGCAAAGAGCAGGTATTAGCATGACCCATTACCTTCAGTTCTCCAGGCGCGTTGCCATTCTTGGCCTTCTGGCCGCAGCTCTGTCTGGCGCGACATCACCCGCTGTCGCCCAGCCAGCTCAAAATTCCCGGCTGATGCTGGCCGGGGCGGAAGCTGCGCAGGCCCCTGATTTCTGGCAGCGTTTCATGCGTGCTGCCGGCAAGGGGGCAACCGTCTACATCATCCCGACCGCAGCGGACGACCCCGTGAAGGCCGGGGAGGACGTCGCTGCCATGATTCGCAAACTGGGTGGCAAACCATTCGTAGTACCGCTCGCATCGGTGGATGTTATCAAGAAAAACAATAAGATTAGCCCCTTTGGAAAATCCACAGAATTACTTGACAGTGATGCATGGCAGAAAGAATTGTCCAAAGGCAGAGCCTTTATCTTTACGGACGGCGATCCAGACCGCCTCGCTAAAACACTGCTTTTCCAAGAAACTGACGATGGCGTATTACTGGAAATATTGAGACCCGCCATCAAAGATGGCGCTGTTATCGCAATGATCGGCAACAGCACAAAAGTAGCTGGTAGCAGTGGTTTTCGTGCACCAAGGCCGCTCCCCGTCATGCTTCGCAATACACTGCAATGGGAGCTGGACTATTCTTTTGGCCTGAATCTCACGCCACCGGGCTGGATTATTGATTACAAGGCGACAGAAGATGGTAACTTACCACGACTGATATGGGCACAAGCAAACTCCAGCACACCTTTTGGCGCAGGCCTTGAATCCAAGTCTATCGTTGAATTCACCCTTGATCGCATTGGCATCAGCGGCGATTCAGCAACAAGCTTCATTCGTTTGCAAAACCCGGCCAAATCTCAGTCGTCAGCCATCGTGCCCTACGAACTGAACATTTTCAATTCTGGCGACTCGCTCAACTTGAAGGATGGCTCTACGATCTTGGCTGCATCACGCAAGCCGCTCGCCACGCCAGCCCAGACTGGCCCCGCGGAGATGGTGGCAGATGCTGCACAGCCTAACGCTTTCATGATGCAAGCGCAGCGCGTGGCCGAGGGCAAGGCCGGCAAATCCACTTTGATCGCCGCGGACTGGCCGTCTGCCGCAGCCCGGCAAGCCAAAGCGCAAGTCTTTACGCTGGAGCGCAGTGCCGCAACTAAGGCAGCCAGCGATGGCACGAAGACCTCGGTCGTGGAGTTGAGCGGCACACTGATCCGCGATCAGTTCCTGGCGTTCCCGGTCTATCAGGCGACCGAAAACGAGTAGAAACGAGTGGCGAAGGCGCTGTGCGGCCAGGCCGTGCAGCGCCACAGGCCGCATCAGGCGTCCAGTTCGATATCCCAATAGAGATAGTCGCGCCAGGTTCCGTGCAGATAGTTCGGCGGGAAGGCCCGGCCGTGTTCCTGGAGTTCGAAGGTCGTCGGCTGATGCGGCGGGATGCGCAGACCCATGTGGGCCTCCGCCGGGGTCCGCCCCCCCTTGCGCAGGTTGCATGGCGCGCAGGCCGTGGTGACATTCTCCCAGGTGGTGCGGCCGCCATAGGCGCGCGGGATTACGTGGTCGAAGGTCAGATCATCGCGTGCACCACAATACTGGCAGACAAAACGGTCGCGCAGAAACAGGTTGAACCGTGTAAACGCCGGGTGGCGCGCCGGGCGCACATACTGCTTGAGCGCAATCACCGAGGGCAGCCGCATGGCGGTGCGTGCCGAGCGGATTTCCCGGTCATACTCCTCAACGATGGTGACGCGGTCCAGAAACACCGCCTTCACCGCCGTCTGCCAGCCCCAGAGGCTGAGCGGATAGTAGGACAATGGCGTATAATCGGCGTTCAGCACCAGGGCAGGACACTGCTCAGGCGTCGGAATCACATTAGGATGGTACACCCGCGTGCTCCTCTGTTCCGGAGAGACCAGGATGCAAACGCCTCATGACTTGTCGCACTCAAGTCGGCTGAGACGGGTGCCCTTGGTTGCCGGACACCGCTTCCATGCCGCTCGATTCGAAATACTGCCTACTACAATTCGTGTGTCGGGATTATGACACTACGGCATATGGAGTCGTCAAGAGTGACATTTTTTACAGTCTGGCACTTTTTCGACACCAGTGACTCCTGCGACTCGGCATTACCATGTCCATAGTAACCCGATTCGCACCATCGCCCACCGGTCGGCTGCATCTGGGGCATGCGGCCTCGGCACTGTGGAACGCAGAATTCGCGCGCGCAAACGGCGGGCAGATGTTGCTGCGGATCGAGGATATCGACCCCGGCCGCTGCCGGGAGGCCTTTGTCGAGGCCATCCACGAGGATCTGGGCTGGCTGGGCCTGGTCTGGCCTGAGCCGGTCCGCCGTCAGTCCCGGCATCTGGCGGACTATGCGGCCGCGCTGGACCGGCTACGCGCCGAGGGCCTGCTCTACCCCTGTTTTTGCACCCGCGCCGACATTGCCGCCGAGATCGCCCGTGCCGGCGGTGCCCCGCATGCCGGCGAGGCACTGGTCTATCCGGGGCTTTGCAAGCACCTGACACCGCAGGAGGTCGATGCGAGGCTGGCCGGGGGGCACCCGGCGTGCTGGCGGCTCCACACGGATCGTGCGGCACGACGTGCCGGGCCGCTGCGCTGGTGGGATGCCGGGTCCGGCTGGCGCGTAGCCACGCCGGAGCGCCACGGCGATGTGGTGCTGGCACGCAAGGATGCGCCGGTCAGCTACCATCTCGCCGTCACCCTCGACGATGCGCTGCAGGGTGTCACTGATGTGATCCGGGGTGAAGACCTGCTGGATGCCACAGACATCCATCGTCTGCTGCAGGCCCTGCTCGGCCTGCCGACGCCGCGCTACCGGCACCACCCGCTGGTCCGGGACGAGCAGGGTGCGCGGCTGGCCAAGCGGGACAACGCGCCGAGCCTGGCCGATCTGCGCACACAAGGCTGGACCGCTGACCAGGTGCATGCGCGCATCGGCCGCATGCCGGATGTACTGATCCGGTTTAACTAGTTCGGAGTAACAGTAATCATATTGGCGCATGTGCCAAACTCGCGTAGGAGTATCGCATGAACGGCATTCTGATTTTCTTCATCGTCATGGGCGCGCTGGCGACGGTCGCCGTGCTGGCGCGTGGCATTTTCGTCATGGCGTCCGGCAAGGACATGACCGGACGTCGCTCCAACCAGTTGATGTGGTACCGGGTGCTGTTTCAGGGTTTGACGGTGGCGTTCGTCGTCCTGTTCCTGCTCATCGGCCGGCAGTAATGGCGGTTTCGCCGACGCGAGGTCTTCCGCGAGGTCTTCATGGTCAAGCTTGATCGGATTTACACGCGCGGCGGCGACAGCGGGGAAACCTCCCTGGTCGATGGCTCCCGGCATCCGAAATTCTCGCCGAGAATTGCCGCGTTCGGTACGGTCGACGAAGCGAACGCGGTGCTCGGCATTGCCCGGTTGTATACGGCTGGCGAGACCGATGCGATGCTGGCGCGCATCCAGAACGACCTGTTCGATGTCGGTGCGGACCTGGCAACACCGGGGGACGATTTCGATGCGGCCTCCCAATCCCTGCGCATCATCCCCCGTCAGGTCGAACGGCTGGAGGCGGAAATCGATGCGGAGAACGCGACCCTGCCGCCGCTGACTTCGTTCGTGCTGCCGGGCGGTGCGCCGCTTGCAGCCTATCTGCACCTGGCGCGCACCGTCGTGCGCCGCGCCGAACGGCTGGCGGCAGAAGCGGCGACGCGCGAGAGAATCAACCCGCTGGTGCTGCAGTATCTCAACCGGCTCTCCGACCTGTTATTTGTGCTGTCGCGCGCGGCCAATCACGACGCCGGCGCAGAGCCGCTCTGGCAGCCGGGCCTGACCCGCTGACAAAGCAGCCCAAGTTTTTTCCCTTGTCCGACTCAGCGGCTTGACTTGTCGCGCGTCTCGTGTTCGCATCTGCAACATGGGCGTTAACCCTGACGACACGCCAACATGGCGGCGCAGCGGGATGCCCGGGGGATGGTGCGCGTGTTCGATGAGATGTACGCCGGGACCGGAGAGCCGCGACCGGCCTATGCTGGCCTGGCCGAGTGGCTGGAGCGCATGTCCCCGGACCTGCGCGATGCCAAGCGCGAGGAGGCCGAGCGCCTGTTCCGCCGGATCGGCATCACCTTTGCCGTCTATGGCGATGGTGGTGATACGGAACGGCTAATCCCGTTCGACATCATTCCGCGTGTGCTGGGGGCCGACGAATGGGCGACGCTGGAGCGCGGGCTGGTGCAGCGTGTGCGCGCGCTCAACCTGTTTCTTGCCGATGTCTATGGCGAGCAGGCGATCCTGCGGGCCGGGCTGATCCCGGAGCGGCTGGTGCGCGCGAATGCCGCCTATCTGCCGGCGATGCAGGGCGTGCGGCCTCCACACGGCGTGTTCACCCATGTCGCCGGCATCGACATCGTGCGTACCGGACCCAGCGAGTTCCATGTACTGGAAGACAACTGCCGCACGCCGTCCGGCGTCTCCTACATGCTGGAGAACCGAACCGTCATGATGCGGCTGTTCCCGGATCTGTTCAGCCGGATCAACGTCGCACCGATTTCGCGCTACCCCGAGGATCTGCTGCAGACCCTGCGCTCGGTCGCGCCACCGCGCTGCAAGGGGGATCCGACGGTTGCGGTGCTGACCCCGGGCCAGTTCAACAGCGCTTACTATGAACACTCCTTCCTCGCCGATGAGATGGGCGTTGAACTGGTGGAAGGCAGCGACCTCTATGTCGAGGACGCGGCAGTTTTCATGCGCACGACGCGGGGGCCGCGCCGGGTCGATGTGCTGTACCGCCGCATCGACGATGCCTTCCTCGATCCGCGCGCGTTCCGCCCGGACTCGGTACTGGGTGTGCCGGGGCTGTTCGAGGCCTACCGACAGGGCGGCGTCACGCTCGCCAACGCTGTCGGCGCCGGGGTGGCAGACGACAAGGCGGTCTATGTCTATGTGCCGGAGATGGTGCGCTTCTACCTGGGGGAGGAGCCGATCCTCAAGAACGTGCCCACTTGGGACTGCGCGGACCCGGCCTCGCTCCACTATGTCGAGCACCACCTGCACGAACTGGTGGTCAAGGAAACGCATGGCTCCGGCGGCTACGGCATGCTGATCGGCCCGCAGGCGACTGCTGCCGAGCGTGCTGCCTTCCGTGAGCGTCTGAAAGCCTCCCCCCAGTCCTACATCGCCCAGCCAACCCTGGCGCTTTCCACCTGCCCGACCTTCGTCGACAGCGGCATCGCTCCGCGCCACATCGACTTGCGGCCTTTCCTGCTGATGGGTGCAGACGGTGTGCGAGTCACGCCCGGCGGCCTGACCAGGGTCGCGCTGCGCAGCGGATCGCTGGTGGTCAACTCCTCCCAGGGTGGCGGCACCAAGGATACCTGGGTCTTGCGGCCGGAAGGGGACGCCTGATGCTCGCACGCACCGCCAACGGCATCTTCTGGCTGGCCCGCTATGTCGAACGCATGGACAATATTGCACGTCTTCTGGAAGCCGCGCAGCGTATGTCCGGGCTGAGCCCGCAATCGACTGACTGGCTGTCTGCGCTACGCGCAACCGGCTGTGAACAGGGCTATGCGGTAAAGTACGAGCGCATAACCGCCGCGCATGTGGTGTATTATCTCTCGTGCGACCGGGACAATCCGTCCTCCATCCTGTCCTCGCTGGACCGCGCGCGCACCAATGCACGGGCGGTGCGTGCGGCCCTCACCCGCGACATGTGGGATGCACTGAACGGGGCATGGCTCGACAGCCAGCGGATCGACCCGATCTTCTTCGAGCCGGAACTTCTGCCGGAAACCCTCGACTGGGTGAAGACCTTCACCACCCGTTTCCTCGGGGCCTACGCAAGCACCATGCTGCGCAACGACGTCTATCACTTCACCCGCATGGGTACCTTCATCGAACGGGCGGACAACACGGCGCGCATCCTCGATGTGAAGTATCACATGCTTCTGCCAAGCTTTACCGGGGTTGGCGGTCTGCTCGATTATTACCAGTGGACCTCGATCCTCCACTCGGTTTCGGCGACTCGGGCCTATCACTGGGTCTACAAGTCGGAGGTGACACCCTGGAACATCGCGGAGTTGCTGCTGCTGCGCCAAGAGATGCCGCGCTCGATCCGTGCCAGCCTTGATGTGATCGACGAGTCGCTGAAATGGCTCGCCAGCGCCTACGGTGGCCAGACCGGTGCTCCGCAGCGGCTGGCCGGCGCGCTGTCGGCGCAATTGCGCTACGCCGTGATCGACGACATCTTCCAGACCGGCCTGCATGAATATCTGATCGGGCTCATCAAGCGGATCGGAGCTCTCGCCGAGGAAATCGAGCGGTTTTACATGCATTAGACTCGATTGCACTCAGTCGGCACGAGGAACTGCTCGACATGGGCGGTGAAGGTCTGGCCGTTGATCGGACCATCGAGGACGCACGGCGCGTCGATCCGGTCATGGCGGAGCGCGGCCAGGAAGGTCAGCGTCTTCCAATGCCCGAAGGGTGCCTTGGCGATGAGCTTCTGGCCCCTGGGCGACCAGCCGCGGATCGGCGTCATGTTCGTCCCTTCGACTGCCTGCCTTCGGCAGTCGCTCAGGACAGGCTTGGCCCAAGTCTCATCGATCAGGTCTCATCGATGAAGACCAGGCGACGCGGATCAATCCGACCCTGATATGCCTTCCACTGTGCCCGCCGCCGCTGGATTGCCGCGTCGCCTAAGGCTCCTCGCAATGACGGTTCCATCAAATCTCATCGGACTCTAACCGCCGACCACGCCACCGTCGTCGCGGGTGATCGCCACGACAGAAGGGCGCGGCGGCATGGCGGGGTCGAAATCGGGCCAGCGGGTAGCCGGGCTGTCAAAGGTCGAGCCGCTGACACCATCAGCCGCCGGGTGCTGCACCGCGAGGAAGAAGGTGCGCCCGTCCGGCGCGAAGCAGGGTCCGCACATCTCCGCCCCGATGGGCGCGCGGAAGAACATGCGCGCCAGCCCCCGGTCTGCGGCGTCTGTCCCGAGCGCCCAGACACCGTCCGCCGTGCCGGTCTCGCGCCAGTTGCTGCCCTGGTCAGTCGCGACCCAGAGCCGCCCCTGCGGATCGATCGTGCAGTTGTCTGGCGCTGCAAACCAGCCGTTGGCGCTGGTGCGCGGGTTGTAGCGTGCGCCGGTATCCTTCGCGGGGTCGCCGCACAGCACCAGGATGTCCCAGCCGAAGCGGTCCGCCGTATGGTCGCCGGACGGCGGCTGCAGCTCGACGATATGCCCGAAAGCGTTGGCCAGTCGCGGGTTGGCGTCGTCTTTCACCGTGCGGTCCCGGTTGTTGGTGAGCATGAGGTAGACGCGGCCATTGACCGGGTTTGGCTGCACATCCTCCGGCCGGTCAAGCGGGGTTGCCCCCAGCAAATAAGCCGCACGCCGGGTGTCGATCATCACATCGGCCTGACTGGTGAACCGGTTCTCCCGCGTCAGCGGGCCTTGTCCGTACACCAGCGGCAGCCAGGTGAGGCCACCCTCGTCGAAGCGCGCGACCGAGAGCACCCCGTGATCAAGCAGATCGCGATTGGCGGCGCGGTTGGCGGGGTCAACCCGGTCACGCGACACAAAGCGATAGAGGTGCTGCATTTTCTCGTCGTCACCGGTGTAGACAACCAGTCGGCCATCGGGCGCGATGACCGTCTCGGCACCCTCATGCTTCATGCGGCCAAGTGCGGTGCGCTTCTTGGGCGGCACACCAGGGTCAAGCGGATCGATCTCGACGATCCAGCCGAAGCGGTTTGCCTCGTTGTTGCCGGGCCGCGTCAGGTCGAAGCGCGGGTGATGCTGCCACCAGCCGTTGTTGCGCTCCAGATCCTGCACCTCCTGGAACATCGTGCCGGTCGCGGCGTCAAGGCTGCTGATGGGCACCGGCCCGTTGAAGAAGAAATCAAAGTTTTCCTCACCCGAGAGGTAGGTCCCCCAGGGCGTGCTGCCACCGGCGCAGTTTGCCAGCGTGCCGATCACCCGCGTGCCGGTTGCATCCTCGGGGGTTTTCATCCGGTCCACGCCGCGCGCCGGGCCGGAGACCTCGAAGATAGTATCGAGCGCCGAATAGCGGCGGCTGAACGGGCTTGCGCGCTCAACAGACCAGCGATTGCCGCGCTTGACGATCTCGACGGTACTGAGGCCGCAGGCCGCCAGCTCGATGTCGGTGCGCGCCGCCGCACTCAGGGTCGTATCTTTGGGAAACATCAGGCCGGGGCTGGCATATTCGTGGTTGATGCACAGCACGCCGCGATCCGCCTCCCCCGCGCGGGGCGGCAGCGGAATGAACGCCAGATAGTCATTGTTGTAGCCAAACTGCCCGATTTGTGCGGCGGCACTCTGGTTGCGCGGGTCGAACGACGGCGCAGCGGCAGTCACCGGATCGCCCCAGCGGATCAGCACCTGCGCGGTGTAGCCGTCCGCCACATGCAGACGCTCGTCCGCACCGTGGCTGATCTCGGCGAACTGCGGATACGGCCCGACCTGTTGCACGGTTCCGCCGGCAGATGTGGTCGTGCAGCCGGCTGCCAGCGGCATCACGGCAGCTGCCGCAAGAAAGCCGCGCCGGCTCAGGCGGCGGTCGATCAGGGTGGCGAGGGGTATCGCGGTCATCTCACTGCTCCTTAGATGCTGCGGGTCCGATAACGTCAGGGCTACATATCTATCTCCTCCCTCACCGAGGGAGGGGTGGCCGGCAGGCCGGGGTGGGTGCCCGGCGATCTTGCCCACCCCGGTGCTTCGCACCACCCCTCCCGCCAGCAGGAGGGGAGAAGTGGGTCACTCGCGAGGCATCTACGCGCACTATACCTGCAGTCCATGACAGCCGATAGCTGACCGTCCCCTCTCACCCCGCAGGAGTGTAGGAAAGACGCTGCGTCAGATCGCCACCCGGCGGCGATAGCGGAAGTACCAGACGGTCTTGCCCTGGCGCAGCGCCTTCTGCTCATAGCGGGTCGGCGGCCAGTCTGGCACACGCGCCTGCCAATCGGCGGCGGTCTCGACGATCCAGTCGAACCAGGGCTGGCGCTGCATCTGCATCAGGGTCCACTGCATGTAGGTCGGATCGTCGGTGCCGATGCGCAGCTCTGCCCCCGGCTTCATCACCCGCGCGAGGGCAGCCAGCGGGCCGGGATTGACAAAGCGGCGCTTGGCGTGGCGTGCCTTGGGCCAGGGGTCCGGGTGCAGCAGGAAGGCGCGGCCCAGACAGGCAGGCGGCAAGCGCTCCAGCACATCCAGCGCGTCGCCCCGGTGCACACGGACGTTCTGCCGCCCCTCCACCTTGCCGAGCAGGCTGACCATACCGTTGAGAAACGGCTCGCAGCCGATCATGCCGACACGCGGATGCTGCTCCGCCTGCCAGGCCAGATGCTCGCCGCCGCCAAAGCCGATCTCCAGCCATACGTCGCTCACGGTGCCGAACAGAGCCATGGGGTCGAGCGTCGCCGGGCCTGACTTTCTATCTTGTGGGGTCGCGCCGGGAATAGTCTCCGGCACGCCAAGCGCCAGCCGGGGGTAGAGATCGTCCATCAGGGCCTGCTGGCGCTCGCGCAGCTTGTGGCCTTTGGCGCGGCCGTAGAGCCGGCGGATCGTGGTCGGGTCCTTGTCCGTCATGCGGCGCCTTACGCTGCCTCCCGGTCCGCCTGCACGCGGTAGCGGCGGTAATCCTCAAGGTCGCCATCGAACGGGCTGACCGTTCCCTTATCGATCAGCCAGTAGCGATCCACCACGGTCTCGATCAGCGCCCGGTCGTGGCTGACCAGCACCACACTGCCGGTAAAATCCTGCAGCGCCATGGTCAGCGCGGCACGCACCTCCAGGTCCAGGTGGTTGGTCGGCTCGTCTAGCAGCAAGAGGTTCGGCTTGCCCCAGATCAGCATGGCCAGCACCAGGCGCGACTTCTCGCCGCCGGACATGGTGCCGGTCTCCTGGAACACCTTCTGGTGGGTGAAATCGAAGCTGCCCAGATAGGTACGCAGTTCCTGCTCGCGCGTGGTGGGGGCCGTCTGCACCATGTGCCAGAGCGGGGACTGGTCCGGGCGCAGCATCTCCAGCTGGTGCTGGGCGAAATAGCCGATCTTCGTGCGCTTGTCGTGGGTCAGCTCCCCCTTCTGCGCACCGAGTTCCCCGGCGATCAGCTTGACCAGCGTCGACTTGCCAGCCCCGTTGCGCCCCAGCAGCCCGACCCGCAGACCCGCCGTCACCCGTACATTGACCCGGCTGAGGATCGTCTTATCCCCATAGCCGACATCGACCTTGCTGGCCTCCATCAGGCAGGAGGACATGCCCTCCGGCTCGCGAAAGCCGAAGGTGAACGGTGTGTCGACGTGGGCGGCGGCCACCCGCTCCAGCTTGGCGAGCGCCTTGATGCGGCTCTGCGCCTGGCGGGCCTTGGTCGCCTGGGCGCGGAAGCGGTTGATGTAGCTTTCGATGTGCGCGATCTGGCGCTGCTGTTTCTCGAACATCGCCTGTTGCTGCATCAGCCGCTCGGCGCGCTGACGCTCATAGTCCGTGTAGGTGCCGGTGTAGAGGGTGAGCGTTTGTGCGGCGACTTCCAGAATCCGCCCGACGGTCGCATCGAGGAAATTGCGGTCGTGCGAGATCAGCAGCACGGTGCCCTGATAGGCCTGCAGCCATTCCTCCAGCCACATGATGGCTTCCACATCGAGGTGGTTGGTCGGCTCGTCCAGCAGCAGCAGATCCGAGCGGCACATGAGCGCGCGCGCCAGGTTCAGCCGCATGCGCCAGCCGCCGGAGAAGGAGGAGACTGGCCGGCTGTGCGCCTCATGCGCAAAGCCCAGGCCCACCAGCAGGTCCGCCGCGCGGGCCTCCGCCGAATAGGCATCAACACGGGCAAACTCGTCGTAGATGCGCGCCATCTCCATGCCGTCCTCGGCAGCCTCTGCCGCCGCCAGGTCTGCCTCCAGCGCCCGCAGCTCGGCATCGCCATCGATCGCGAAGTCAAGCGCCGAGCGCTCGGTGCCTTCAACCTCCTGGGCGACGTGCGCGACAGTCCAGCGTGGCGGGACTTCGATTGAGCCTTTCTCTGCCACCAGTTCGTTCATCAGCAGCGCGAACAGGCTGGACTTGCCGGCACCATTGGCGCCGACAATACCGACACGCTCGCCAGCGTTCAGGTTGAACGCGCCGTCCTTGAACAGCAGCTTGTCGCCGCGCCGCAGCGTGACCTTGTTGAAAACGATCATGAGTGCCTCTGATAAACCGGGCTGTGGCTACAGCTTTTGGCGCGGCAAATCCACCGGGGACTGACAGCGCGGATAAAAGCCGCTAGAAGCCGCCGATGACCGCACCCCGGATGATCAACTTCGGCTGCCGCCTCAACATGGTGGAGACCGAGACGATGCGCCGCCACGCCGTGGCAACCGACGACCCGCGCCTGGTGGTGGTCAACACCTGTGCCGTGACCGCCGAGGCCGTGCGCCAGGCGCGCCAGCACATCCGCCGCACGCACCGCGACGACCCGGATGCCCGCATTATCGTCACCGGCTGTGCCGCCCAGATCGACCCGGAGAGCTTCGCCGCGCTGCCCGGTGTCGCCCGCGTGCTCGGCAATGCAGAGAAGATGGATGCCCGCCACTTCCGGCTGGACGACGGCGCCAACACGCCGATCCGCGTCAACGACATCATGCAGGTGCGCGAGACGGCGGCGCATCTTATTGACGGCCTGAGTGACCGCGCGCGCGCCTTCGTGGAGGTGCAGAACGGCTGCGACCACCGCTGCACCTTCTGCATCATTCCGTTCGGGCGCGGGCCGTCGCGCTCGGCACCCGCCGGGCTGGTGGTGGAGAGGATTCAGCGCCTGGTGGACCAGGGCTACGCCGAGGTGGTGCTGACCGGGGTCGACCTCACCTCCTGGGGCGGCGACCTGCCCGGCGCGCCGACGCTCGGCACCCTGGTGCAGCGCATCCTGCGCTTCGTGCCGGACCTCGCCCGCCTGCGGCTCTCCTCGATTGACCAGATCGAGGTCGATGGTGCCCTGCTGGAGGCGATCACCGGCGAGCCACGGGTGATGCCGCACATCCATCTCTCCCTGCAGCACGGCGACGATCTGATCCTCAAGCGCATGAAGCGGCGGCACAGCCGGGCGGACGCAATCCGCTTCTGCGCGGACGTGCGGGCGCGCCGTCCGGACGTGGCGTTTGGCGCGGACCTGATCGCCGGCTTCCCGACCGAGACGGACGCCGCATTCGCGCAGACGCTGGACCTGGTCGACGCCTGCGGCCTCACCACCCTGCACGTCTTCCCCTATTCCGCCCGCACCGGCACGCCAGCAGCGCGCATGCCGCAGGTGCCGGTCAGCGTCCGCAAGCTGCGTGCCGCCCAGCTCCGGGCGCTGGGCGCGGCCCGGCACAAGACGTGGCTGCAGTCGTTCGTCAGGCAGGAGGCCGAGATTGTGGTGGAGGGCGATGGCACCTCCGGCCACACCCCGCACTATGCGCTGGCACGGCTGGCCCACCCGGCGCGCCATGGCCAGCGGTTGCGCGTGCGCATCACCGGTGCTGTAGACTCCCACCTGACCGCCGAGGCCCTATGAGCGACGAAAAACGCGGCTGGCTCGCCCGCCTGACCCAGGGGCTTTCGCGCTCCAGTGCCAAGGTCTCCAGCGCCATCACCGGCCTGTTCACCAAGGCGCGGCTGGATGACGCCATGCTCGACGAGATCGAGGAGGCGCTGATCTCGGCCGACCTCGGCCTCAAGACGGCGGCCGCCGTGCGCGCCCGGCTCGCCACTGAGCGCTACGACAAGGATGTGACCGACGCCGAGGTCAAGGCGATCCTCGCGGACCATATCGCCACGCTGATGCGGCCGCTGGAACAGCCGCTGGCGGCGACGCTGGCGGCACGCCCGCATGTCATTCTGGTGGTCGGCGTCAACGGCTCCGGCAAGACCACGACCATCGCCAAGCTCGCGCACCGGTTCCAGGGGCAGGGGCACCGCGTGATGCTGGCCGCCGGGGACACGTTCCGGGCCGCAGCCATCGCCCAGCTTCAGGTCTGGGGCGAGCGGCTGGGGGTGCCGGTGGTCACCACCCGCGAGGGCGGGGACGCCGCCGGGCTGGCGTTCACGGCGCTGGAGCAGGCGCGGGCCGACGGCATCGACATCCTGCTGATCGACACCGCCGGGCGGCTGCAGAACAAGAAGGACCTGATGGCCGAGCTGGCCAAGGTGCGCCGGGTGATCGCCAAACTCGACGCCAGCGCCCCGCACGAGACCGTGCTGGTGCTGGATGCGACCACCGGCCAGAACGGCCTGAGCCAGATCGCGGTGTTCGAGGAGATCGCCGGCGTGACCGGCCTGGTGATGACCAAGCTGGATGGCACCGCGCGCGGCGGCATCCTGGTGGCGGCGGCGGCGCAGTTCGGCCTGCCGATCCACGCGATCGGCGTCGGCGAGCAGATGGATGACCTGCGCCCGTTCCACGCCGCCAGCTTCGCCACCGCGCTCACCGGCGCGTGAGCAGCATAAAGCGACGTCCAATCGAACGGGATCATTCGATGGTTGGGAAATCACGGCAAACCAAAGATCTAGCAGGCTGCGGAAAAACTCTGAAAGCTGCACGCTAACGCAGCTTATTCTCCCTTCCCCCGTGAGCGGGGGAAGGGTGCCCGCAGGGCGGGTTGGGGGCATAGGTGCAGAAATAGCTACGCATTTTTTACCCACCCCGGCCTTGCGGCCACCCCTCCCTCGCTGAGGGAAGGGAGAATAGTCTCCCCCTCACCCCGACCCTCTCCCGCAAGGGGAGAGCGAAGGCAAGGCCAGTCGCTTAAGCGATCAATCGCTTAGGCGCCGAGGCCGAAGGTGCTCGGAACCAGGCCTGCGCACTGGTTCGTCTCCGGTACCTGCTGGCCGGTGACCGGGTTCAGCACGGTGCCAACGCCGTCAGCCGCAGACGACACCTGGATGGCCTGGCTGTTCGGGTTGCCCGAGTTCAGGGTCGAGGTGAAGAACACGGTACGGATGGCACTCTGCCATAGCGACGGCAGGCGCGCGCGACCCGTCAATTCCAGCAGACCTTGGCCCGGATCGTTGACCAGGTTGTCGGTGTTCAGGTACGAACGACCCAGATACACCGGGAAGAAGCGGAGCAGAGCCGAACGCTCCGAGCCCGCTGCAAAGCAGGTGTAGGTCAGCACGTTGGTTGTGCCGACAAACGGGTAGGCGCGGAACGACGGGTCAGTCGCGCTGAACGGGTTGGCCAGCGGGTTGGTGTCGTTCAGCAGGCCGTCGCCGTTCTGGTCGTAGTCCAGGTTTTCACCCAGCGGCAGTACCCAGCGTGCCGGGTTCTGACGATCTGCACCGACGACAACCGGGAACAGTTCGTAAGCCAATTGGGCCGCAGTCGGGGTCGGGTTCACGAACACGCCGTTGGCGTTCAGCAGGTCGGCGGTGGTCAGGTTATAGCTATTTGATCGCGATACAAGCGTGGCTGGCAAAACATGCGCACTGCCAATGTACCCGACGCGGGCCTGGGTCAGCACGTCCGCAGCGTTGATGCCGGACTGGAACACAAAACCGCGACCCGCGTCGTTCAGGGCCGCCGTTGGCACAGCGCGGAAGTCGACATAGTCGGCCACGCCCTCATCCCCCGCCGAAACCGTGAACTGGCCGACGACTTCGGTGCCGGTCAGGGTCTGGGTGACGCGGTTCCACACAGCGCCCGAACGCAGGGTTGCCGGCAGGGTGGTGGTGCCAGCGGTGCCGTAAGCGTTGGTCGTAACGAACGCATCGCAGGCAGCAGCCAGGTGGCGGGTGAAGATCGCGGTGGTGCCCGACGAGTCCGAACGGCCGACGATCTGGATCGGGGCCGAGAAGGTGGCGTTGGTCTGGGTCACGTCCGCAACGTCACGGAAGGTGGTCGGGTTGCCGACGATGGCCGGCGAGCGCAGCTGGACGTCGTTCCAGTTGACGATCTGGCCGTGGAAGATGCGGCAGTAGGCCGACGGGGTCAGACGGATACCACCGGTGGTGACGGTGTTGCCGTTGCTGTCCACAACCGTGAGCGGGCTCTGGATACGCAGGCGGAATTCCTGCAGGCCCAGGGTCGGATGGCGATATCGGCGATAAGCAGAATCGAAGGCAATGACGACGGGGAAAACAAACATGGGGAACTGGACCAGATCGCCGTAACGCTCACGCGGGTTCGGGAAGGTGTTCGACGGCAGCGGGTTCGGCACGAGTGCGCCCGGAGCCAGGATGGTCAGGCCCTGGACAACCGGACGGCCAGAGCCGGAGCCCAGGCGGTAGGTGGAGACTTCTGCGTCGCCCAGACCAGCTTCCGACAGACCGTAGTGCGGACCGCGCGGGAACAGATCGTTGGTGCCGTTGCCGACAATGTGGTCACCGGCGAACGACGGCGAGTGCGAGAACACGGCCTGGATGCCAGCGCCCGAACCGGTCGAGACGTAGACGCCACGGAAGTTCGAGAGAATGTTGGCGGACTCGAGGGCGCAATCACGGATCACGCCGTCTGGAGTACCGTCCTGGTTCACGTCCGGGTTGTACTGGAACGGAGCAACCGGGGTCCCAGCAGCAATCGGCGGGGTGCTGCGGCTGACCAGCGGGAAGTCAGTGCCGAAACAGTTGAAAAGAACGCGTATCGGGGGTGCCGCGGCGGAAGAGCCGTTCCCGTAGATGGTCGCTTGGGCTGCGGCCTGGCCGACAGTCGCGGCCAGCATGGAACTGGCAAGCAAGAGTGCTTTCATCTGGTCTCCCCTGTTCATCTGGTCTCTCCTTCATGGGTTGCTACACGCAGGCAGCGAAAAACAATGCGATAGAATTGGTTAACACAGGGACATGACGGAAATATTGCACTGTGACCGCGTGGAGAAAAAATATCCTGCATTCGCTGTTTGTTACCCCGTGATGTCCCGGCGGTTCGTCGCATTAACTGTTTCGCTTGCGCCACAACTTTTCGCTGTTTTCCCGGTCACCACACGCCTGCCCCGGCCCGGAGCCACGGATGAACCGGCGAATGGCCACCCGCGCATCCCGGCTCGCTTGTGGGTGGATGCGGGTTGTGCTAACAGGAACCCTGCACTGCGGTGCAGCATTTGGTGCGCTGGCGATTCCATATTCGGCGAGACCCCTGTGACCCACGTCTGTAGACCTCTTGCCGGGCCCTCCCCTGCGCTGCCGGGCCGTTCGATACGAGTATACCCTTGACCCCCAAAACCCCTGACGCTGCCGCCGACAGCGCCCCTGACGCCCTGTCCGGTCACGCCGGCCATGGCCGCAGCCTGCCCAAACTGATGATCGGTGCCATCGGCATCGTCTTCGGCGACATCGGCACCAGCCCGCTCTACGCGCTGCGCGAAACCTTCGCCGGGCACCACCCGCTGCCGGTGGACGAGCCCCACATCCTCGGCGTGCTCAGCCTCATCCTGTGGTCGATGATGCTGGTGGTGACGGTGAAGTATGTCATGTTCACCATGCGCGCCGACAACCGGGGCGAAGGCGGGTCGCTGGCCCTGCTGGCGCTCGTGTCCAGCCGTCTGGCCTCCAAGCGCTGGACCCGTGGCCTGGTGCTGCTGGGTGTGCTGGCAACCGCCCTGTTTTACGGGGACAGCATGATCACGCCCGCCGTCTCCGTGCTTGGCGCAGTCGAAGGCTTGAGCATCATCAGCCCGGCGTTTACGCAGATCGTCGTGCCGGTGTCGCTCGCGATCCTGATCGGCCTGTTCGTGCTGCAGCGCCACGGCACCGCCAAGGTCGGTGCCCTGTTTGGCCCCATCACGCTTACATATTTCCTCGTGCTGGCCGCCCTTGGCGCCCATGGCCTGGTGCAGGCGCCGCAGGTGCTGCAGGCGATCAACCCCTGGCATGCAGTCAACTTCTTCCTGCTGGATGGGTTCACGGCGTTTCTGGCGCTGGGCGCAGTCGTGCTGGCGGTGACCGGGGCCGAGGCGCTCTATGCCGACATGGGCCATTTCGGCCGCAAGCCGATCAGCCTCTCCTGGCTCTGGATCGTGCTGCCGTCGCTGATGCTGAACTATTTCGGCCAGGGCGCGCTGCTGCTCGCGGACCCGAGCGCCATCCGCAGCCCCTTCTACCTGCTGGCACCGGAGTGGCTGCTGGTGCCGCTGGTTATCCTCGCGACTCTGGCCGCCATGATCGCCAGCCAGGCGGTGATATCCGGCGCCTTCTCCGTGACCCAGCAGGCGATCCAGCTCGGCTTCCTGCCGCGGCTGGGGGTGATGCACACCTCGGCCCGTGCCCAGGGGCAGATTTATGTGCCGTTCATCAACTGGGCGCTGATGGTCTGCGTGGCGATCCTGGTGTTGACCTTCCAGTCCTCGTCCAACCTGGCCGCCGCCTATGGTGTGGCCGTCACCGGGGCGATGACCATCGACACAATCCTGCTGGCCGTCGTCATCTTCAGCCTGTGGCGCTGGCCGGCCTGGCAGGGCGTGTTGCTGATCACCCTGTTCCTGGTGGTAGACCTCGCCTACCTCAGCGCCAACCTGACCAAGGTGCAGGACGGCGGCTGGGTTCCGCTGGCGATTGCCAGTGTCATCCTGCTGCTGATGACCACCTGGAGCCGGGGTCGCAAGCTGATGATCGCCAAGATGCGCGCCTCCGCCATGCCGATCGAGGTGTTCATCCGCTCGGCCTGCGACACCGCGACCCGGGTCGGCGGTACCGCGGTGTTCCTGACCTCGACGTCGGACGGCGTTCCCCACGCCCTGCTGCACAACATGAAGCATAACCGGGTGCTGCACGAGCGGATCGTGTTCCTGACCGTGCGGATCGACAACATCCCCTATGTGCCGGACGACCAGCGCATCGAGCTCACCGACCTCGGCCACGGCTTTTACCGCCTGCTGGTGCACTATGGCTTCATGCAGGAGGCCGATGTGCCGCTGGCGCTCAGCCTGGCGGCGGCAAAGGGCATGAAATTCAAGATGATGGAGACGAGTTTCTTCCTCTCCCGCCAGACCCTGATCGCCTCCGAACACCCCGGCATGGCGATCTGGCGCGAGAAGATCTTCTCCTGGATGCTGCGCAACGCCGCAACCGCCATGGTGTTCTTCAAGCTGCCGACCAACCGCGTCGTCGAACTCGGCAGCCAGGTGGAGATATAGAGCGATTTCCCATCGAATGGATGCATTCGATGGTTAAGAAATCACGGCAAGATCAGCCGATGACCGGCTTGACGGCCTTCTCGGCGGCGCGAGCCATCCCTTCCTGGATCATGCGGGCAGCCTCTTCCGGGCCGCCCCAGCGGACGACCTTCACCCACTTGCCTTTTTCCAGGTCTTTGTAATGCTGGAAGAAGTGGCCGATCTGCTCCAGCATGATCGACGGCAGGTCCTCATAGGTGCGCACGCCGGTGTAGAAAGGGTGCAGTTTGTCGACCGGCACCGCGATGATCTTCTCGTCGCCGCCCGACTCGTCCTCCATGAGCAGCACACCCACGGGTCGCGAGCGGATCACGCAGCCTGGCACTACCGTCTCATGGCTGACCACCATGATGTCGGTCGGGTCTCCGTCCGCCGAGAGCGTGTGCGGGATAAACCCGTAATTGGCCGGATAGACCATGGACGTATGCAGGAACCGGTCCACGAACAACGCGCCGGACTCCTTGTCCAGTTCATACTTGATCGGGTAGCCGCCCTGCGGAATCTCGATCACCGCGTAAACGTCGTAGGGCGGATTCGGCCCGGTCGGAATCTTGGAAATGTCCATAAGTGCATCCTGATTGCTGCAGTGCGATAGCAGAGCACTCATGCCAAGCTGGAGCGGAGCGCGCAACCTAGATGATGGGCGTAGTCACCAGCCCTGCCCGTTATCAGGCCGCACACCGAACGCAGCGGATGCTTCAAAAAAGCGTTGCAGGAAGCCAATTTCCTCCTGGGATAGATGCGGGTTCCAAACATCGAAAATTAACACGGCCCGAGCGCTATCGCTATCATTCCAAGCCTCATGTTCGATGGTATCGTCGAAGGCAAAAGGTTCCCCCTCAACCCACTGTCGCGTTTCCCCGCCCACGCGGAACCGGCAGTTTGGCGGCACGATCAGGGGAAGGTGAATGATTGCTCGCGCATTGGTTACACCGGTATGGGGCGGAATGTGCGTGTGGGGCGCAAGGATGGAAAAAAAAGCACTCGGGGCACGGTCTGCCAAATTGGCCAGAGGAAGCCCATCAAGCAGTGCTGCCGTTTTCGGACAGGCTTGGCACGCGCGCTCATTGCGATGACCATATCGCCAAAGGTGTAGGGTATTCCAACGCTTGGAGTGGTTGAGCGGTGTCCATAGATTGTCTGGGATGTTATCGGGCATACTGACATATGGTTCAAAGTCATGAAGGCCATCCGCCTCAAGCCGGAAAAACTCTTCACGAACATCCTGCCATTGATGGCTGATCGCTTCAAACCACGGGAAGAGTTCTTGGTGGAAAAACTCATCTGCAGGAATGAACGGGAAATAAAAAGCGGCACACTGATTGCTAAACACAGCGCGGCGACCAAAATAAATATCCGTGAACGCTGAGAGACGCCTACGACTCCCAGCAGTTAAATGCGCAAGGTAAGAACTCAAGTTGTCACTTACACTCGCTTCATAGTGCCTGTTATTCTCCTCAACACACACGCGCGCATGGTCCAGAATATCAGCCAACTCCGCGGATACGTTTTGAATATTGCCCGCCAAGGCCAGTAACGCGCGCCAGTCACGGCAAGCCTCCAGGCTACCGTCACGCCTTTCGTAGAGTTGTGCCCTTCTGATAAGGGCTGTCATCTGTCTTGGTTCCAGTCGTAGCGCCTTGTTCAGGCTCGCCAGTTCTCCTTCATCATCATTCGCCGCGCGCTGCGCCTTCGCGAGATTCACCAGCAATACACTCGCATGCGGGTCTGCGACGACAGCACGGCGGTGATAGTCACATGCGTTGACGACATCGCCACACTGAAGGCTGATGATCCCGAGTGTATTCAGGATTTGTGGGTCGCTTGGCGACTGTTCGAGCACTTGCTTAAACAATCGTAATGCCGTCACCAAGTCGCCTGCTTTTTGCGCTTCAGTCGCCCTGATGCAAAGGGCTTCTATATCACTCGCTTGACTCATGCTTGTTACTCGCTGACCGAATTGGGACTGGATAGCATGAAAGGTAGCGCAGACAAAAAAGAAGGGAGCCTTTCGGCTCCCTTCTCCTTAATCTGCAGGTTCACCAAACTAGAACTTCAGCTTGGCAGACAATGCGTAGCGACGACCAAGTGGGTCATAGGTCGAAGGATATGTATTGCCGCTATTGAAAGCCGTAGTGCCGATTGTGGAACCAACAACTGGTGGCTGAACATCAGTGAGGTTAATCACGCTGAAGGTCAGATCGAGGTTTTCATGCACACTGGCCCGCATAGTCAAATCAAGATAGTGACGAGCCTTGATTCTGCGGAATTCTTCCAGGAACTGATCAGCGACTTCTGGCTCAACACTGACTGAGTCAACATACCGCCAGCGCAGAGACAGGTCGTACTTGTCATAGGTTACAGTCGAGCGCAGGTTGAAGGAGAATTCAGGCTGAATGGAACCTGTTCCGCCTGCCGGGCTACCGCAGTTCACACTGTACAAATCGATGCACTCGCGGTCGATAGCAGACGGTGTTGCCTGGAACCGGTTTGACTTTGTCCAGTTGCCGTTGAAGACAAAATTCAGCCGCATCGGACCAACATTGCGTTGGTATGAAGCCGTCAAATCGATGCCATCAGTATTCACAACGCCAAGGTTAGAGAGGAAGAGTGGCACGCCTGGCGTATCCGCAACATCGCCGCTAATCTGCCCCGTCGCAGGATTACGACGGATCGCCAAACATTCATCCGTTACTGCAAAAGTTGGGTTGAATGTAGAGCTGAAGCAGGCATCGAGAGCATCACCGATAGTCGGTGTCGTTATGGCCTCATTGATGCGGATTTTGTAGTAATCAATGGTCAACGCAAAACCTGGGATGTAATCCGGCTGGAAAACGCCGCCGACAGTCCAGGTGGTTGCGCGCTCGACGTCAAGTTCCGGATTTCCGCCAGACGTCACGTTAACTTGGCCGGCAGAGGGAGCTTCGATCAAGCCTGCTGCCGCGAAGCCTGCCGGGCCACCTTGTGCATTACAAATTGCTGCGATCGCTGCGTTGGTTTCAGGAGCGAGCGCACCGCCTTGGCCGCCCTGGCATGGGTCAACCGCGAAGTTGTCCAGCCCAGTTACTTGGGGTGAGAAAAGCTCAGCCAGGTTCGGCGACCGCGTAGCGCGCTGCCAGTTGCCGCGCAACTTGAAACCGGTCACCGGTTCCCACGTACCGCCGGCCTTGTAGGTAAAGCTGGTCCCCGTTGTGTTGTAGTTGGAATAACGACCGCCGACTTCGACCGTTAGGTTCTTGGCCAGGAAGCGGTCTTCCACGACAGGAACAATCAACTCGCCGAAAGCTTCATAGACATTGTATGTCCCCGTCACGTCCGGGTTGGCCGCACCATTCCCCAGCACTTCACCTGGTGTCTGGGTCAAGAGATCTGATATGCTGGAACCACGATAGCCGCGATATTCTCCGCCAACGGCGAAGCCGACGGGCGTTTCCGCCAAGGGCGAACTCACGGGTGCATCACCACTGATGATCCCGCGCGCCGTACCAAGCGATGTCAGAGTAGACGAAGATGCCGATACATTGAGGAATGCAAATTGTTCCGGCGTGATGGACCCTTCCGGACCAAAAATGTCCAAGGGCACGCACCCACCAGCGGGGTTGATACACGAATTCGTATCGGTTGCCAGAATAGCCTGGCGCGCCCTGCTAAGAGTACCATTCCCGGACTGACGCTGAATGTTTTCACTTTCGCCATATGTACCGTAGATATCGTACGAAATCGACTCTGTGATATCACCGCGCAGACCCGCCTTGATCTGGAAGATGGTGGTCGTAAACTCAGAGATACGCGGTCCAGCTTCCGTGAAACGACGTGACGCATTAACCGTCACAGTGCGATAATTTGGATCACTGGGATCAGTTGCGACAGCTGCAGCATCGCACACTGCCTGTGTAAATCGTGGTGTGTACGTACCACTGCCAGCCGGTGCCGTATTGAAGGCGCAGAACTGATTCCGCGTAGTCGCAGACAAAAACGGGTTACTGAGCGGAACTGTCACAGATGTATTGAAGAGACCGCTGGGCGCGATGATGGTCGAAACGCTGTTCTTGGAAAACAGCGCTTCCGAGTAGACTTCAATTCCGTCTGCCACCTCATAGCGGCCCGTGCCAAATATATTGAAGCGATTGTAGGGTGTCTGAAAAATATTGAAGGGGTTGAAGTTGAATGGCGTGAATGCGCCGCCAATCACACCTGTCGTCGGATTGATAACAGTGAGTCCCAGATTATTAACTGTCGGGCTTGTATTCGGCGTCGTCGTTCCCGCAATGACCGGGCGCGCACCGGTGAAACGTGTGGGGACCGTTGTGCCAGAACCACCCGGGCTACCATCTTCTGATGCGATGTTATCGACCGAGAATGGTCGGTCACCCTGGAACACCGCATCGCTATCCTGATAGCCGATGCTGAGCGCCACGTTGCCGCGACCATCGTCGAAGTTTGCGCCGATCGTCAAGTCGACACGGAACTGGTTGCCATCACCGCGCTCAGTGATCTGGTCGGAGACATTGACTTCAACGCCGGAGAAATCACGCTTGGTCACAAAGTTGACAACACCCGAGACGGCATCTGCACCGTAAGTCGTCGAGGCACCGCCGGTCAGGATATCAGTACGCTCAATCAGGGACACGGGAATGTTATTCAAGTCGACCTGACCACCCAGGCCAGCCGGCACCAGGCGCGTGTTGTTCAGCAGAACAATATTTCGGAAACTTCCCAAGCCACGTAGGTTAACAAACGAGGCCCCGCCGTTGCCATTGTTCACAGCCGAGCCGATGCTCGGCACAATACCCGGCAAATCGCGTAGCAACTCTTCCGCATTCGTTGACTGGCGAAACTGAATTTCTTCAGCGCCAATGACATTCACCGGGGCAGAGCTGACCAAGTTCGGATTACGGATCAACGAACCGGTCACGACAATTGATTCGAGCACTGTCTGCTCGGCTTCTGCGCTGGCCGTCTGTACTGGCGCCTCCTGCGCTTGTACCATCCCCGCATTCATGCCTGCAGCCAAAGTTGCCAGCGCAGAACATGCGCTCAGCTTGGCAATGATCAGATTACGTCGTGTCACAGTGTCAATCCTTTTGTTGTGCTCGATCATGCTTCGGAAACACCAGGTATTGCCGATGGTATGGCGCTGGCCCAAGAACCATCGGATAACCCACTCCCCCCAGAGCCAGCCGCGCACTATGCCGCGCGTCACGGTGTTTTCCGTTGCTGTTACTCTGTTTGGTCGAACCGGAGGTGTAAAGCCATCTAGCGGTCAAATCTGTACCGCAAAGGCGCGATGTGCTGTTTTAACAACAGTTTTGGAAAACTATTGCAGGGGTCCGGCGATTTTGGTAATTTTATGTCTGAGCGTGCGTGATGAAAATGCGCCAAACTGCCCTTCAAGCACGGCAAGGCATGTTAGCACTGTATTGCAGCACGTGTCTCTCACGGTTCGCTGGTGATTTTATTGCCTGAAGACCCGCATTTTTTTCCTTAGTTGCCCGCTTCTGATTGTTCGGCTAAAATTAGCCTGATACAATCTGCAGAATACAACGTTCCGGAGAGCGGTCTCATGTCATACTTTACCAAAATCAGAAGCTTGAGATGGATGCTTTTAAGTTTTCTGTTTGTTTTGCCGGCGCATGCGCAAGGCGCGAATACCGGTACGGCGGGCAGTACGTCACCAGCATCTGCTGCCACAGATACATCCAGTGAAAAACTGATCTGCCGAGGTGAGGCTGAGACAGGTTCGTTTGTGAGAAAGAAAAAAACCTGCCTTACCAAAAAGCAGTGGGAGTTTTCGCGAAGCGAGCACCAGCGTCAGGCTCAGGAAATGCAAGCGCAGATCAACACGGAGAGTGGCAGCTGAGTCTGAGTATCTGCGTTAAGTAGCAGTTTGCTGTTTTTTATCGCGCGGTTTTGCCCGGGCTGCCGGCGGTCTGCAGTTCGGCGGGCATGGGGCCGAGGCCCGGGACACGGGTCGGGTCGACGCGGGTGTCCCGCACTACCAGGCCCCAGTGCAGATGCGGGCCGGTCGCGCGGCCGGTCGCGCCGATGGCGCCAATCTGATCGCCGGTCTTAACCTCCTGCCCGTCGCTCACATCGATGCGGCTGAGGTGCAGGAATTGCGAGAACAGGCCCTGCCCGTGGTCGAGAATCACCAGGCCGCCCTCCAGCATGAAGCCGCTGCCGGCCAGGCGTATGATGCCAGGGGCAGGCGCGATGACCGGGGTGCCGGTGGGCGCGGCGATATCGACACCCCAGTGCGGCGCGCGCGGCACGCCGTTGAGGATGCGCTGCGACCCGTAAACGCCGCTGATCCGCCCGACCGCCGGCCACACCCAGGGGCCGCGCCACGCCGTGTGCGCCATCAGCGATGCGCGGGCCGTGGCAATACGCTCAGCCTCGCGGGCGCGGCGCGCGGCGATCTCCGCGGGCATCGGCCGGCTGGTGTCGAACTTCGGGCCGTTGATCCGCTCGATCCGGAATTCACGCGGGGCGATCTCCAGCGTGCGCTCGGTCATGCCGCCGTCATCCGCCTCGGCCCGCAGGAGCATCACCGGGCCTGCCTCGCGCGGGATGCCGACCAGGAAGTCGCCATCATCACCCACCAGAACCGGCTGACCGTCTACGCTGATGCGGCGCACGTTCGGCGCGGTCTTGCCGAACAGCAGCCCGCCCTGCTCCAGTGCGCCCTCCAACACCAGCGGCGGTGGCGGCACCGGTGTCTCGGCAGAACGCGGCGGGGGTGGCACTACTGCAACATTCGGTATCGGCTCGGACGCGCAGGCAACCAACGTCATCACCAGGCCAAGCGTGCCAATCCGCGCCATCATGCGCCCTGCATCCGCCGGGTTGCAGCCTCGGCCGAGGCATAAGGCTCCTGACGATCTTCGGACCAATAGCGCAGCTTGCCAAGCGGAATGCTCACGCCGGTCACAGCGCACACCACATGATCACCGGGCGACACCATGCGGAACGAGCCGGAATAATAAATGAGCTTGGCCGGTTGGTTCGGCAGACCGCTGGTCTTGAGCATGTCGAGACTATAGCCGCGAACATCGCGCTAGAAAAGAGTCCCCTGACCCTTGGGCGATTTCTCGGGCTTGCGCGGCGCCGGGGGCGGGGCGGCACCCGCCACCGTGACAGCTGTGCGGCCATCTGCAAACTCGAGGGTCAGGCGGCCAGCGGCCTGCGCGGCCTTGCTGTCGGTCACCGGCTGGTCCGCCGTGTCGCGCACCACCGCATAGCCGCGCGCCAGCGTCGCCTGATAGCTGAGCGTCTGCAGCAGGCGGCCCAGGCCCTCGATCTGTGCTGTGCGTCGCTCATGCTGTGCGGCACCCGCCTGCTGCATCCGGGCACGCGCATTGTCGACCCGCGCCTGCTGCGCGCGCACCTGCTGGAGGAGCAGCGCTGGCGACAGCGCGCTGCGCTCCAGCCGGGCGCGCCGCTCGGCAAGGGACTGCGTGAGCGCGCGTGGCAACCGCTCGGTGAGATCGTCCGCCCGTTGTTGCGCCAGGCCAAGCAGGTGGCGCGGCAGCGGCAGCCCGCGTGCCACACCCTCCAGCCGCTGCCGCTGCATGCCGAGCAGGCGCAGCACGCCGCCTGTCAGCCGCGTGCCGAGCGTATCGAGTGCCAGCAGCAGCTCAGCACGCACCGGCGTTGCCATCTCTGCCGCAGCCGTTGGGGTCGGGGCACGGCGGTCGGCGGCAAAGTCGATCAGGGTGGTGTCGGTCTCGTGGCCGACGGCCGAGATCAGCGGGATGGTCGAGGCTGCGGCTGCGCGCACCACCACTTCCTCGTTGAACGCCCACAGGTCTTCCACCGAGCCGCCCCCGCGCGCGACAATCAGCACGTCCGGCCGTGGCAGGGTATCGGGCATGGTGTTGAAGCCGGCAATTGCCGCGGCAATCTGCGCGGCGGCACCATCCCCCTGCACCGCGACCGGCCAGAGCAACACCCGGCACGGGAAACGGTCCCCCAGGCGGTGCAGGATATCGCGGATTACCGCCCCGGTGGGCGAGGTCACCACGCCAACCACCCGTGGCAGGTATGGCAGCGGCCGCTTGCGTGCAGGATCGAACAGCCCTTCGGCGGCCAGGCGTATCTTGCGCGCCTCCAGCATCGCCATCAGTGCGCCGACGCCTGCCGGCTCCATGCGCTCGATCACCAGCTGATACTTCGAGCGACCCGGATAGGTCGTGAGCCGACCGGTCGCGATCACCTCCAGGCCATCCTCCGGGCGGAAAGGCAGGCTGAGCGCCGGGCCTTTCCACATGACCGCATCCAGCACTGCGGATTCGTCCTTCAGCGCCAGATACAGGTGGCCGGAGGTGGCACGCTTGAAGCCGGATATCTCGCCGCGCACCCGCACCAGGCCGAAGCGCTCCTCCACCGTGCGCTTGATGGCACCGGCGATCTCGCTGACACTATATTCGGGCAGGTTCACGCCCGGGGCGGTCTGTTCGCTCATCGGGTTCAAGTGCATTGTCGTTGTCGGCTTGTCCAGCTATGAGCGCCAGCCGGGTTGCAGGAGATGGGTCTATGAACGTTCTGGTGCTGGGCGGCGGTGGTCGCGAACACGCACTGTGCTGGAAACTGGCGCAGTCTCCGCTGCTTACCAAACTACATGCAGCACCTGGCAATCCCGGGATTGCCGCCCATGCCGACTGCATCGCGCTCGACCCGGCAGACCCGCACGCCGTGCTCGCGCTGTGTCATGATCGGGGCATTGATCTGGTTGTCGTCGGGCCGGAGCAGCCGCTGGTCGCCGGTGTGGCCGATGTGCTGTCTGCCGCCGGCATCGCCTGCTTCGGGCCGAGCCGGGCAGCCGCACGGCTTGAAGGATCCAAAGGCTTCACCAAGGACCTGTGCGCCCGTGCCGGCATCCCGACCGCCCGGTTCTCCCGCTGCGACAGCCTGCTGGCCGCTCGGATCGCCATTGCCGCCTTCGGCGCGCCGGTCGTCATCAAGGCGGATGGGCTGGCCGCCGGCAAAGGCGTCGTGATCGCGCAGTCCATCGCCGAGGCAGAAGCCGCTGCTGCCGAGATGCTGGACGGCCGCTTCGGCGCAGCCGGTGCGGAGCTGGTGATCGAGGAATTCCTGACCGGGGAGGAGATCAGCGTCTTCGTGGTGACCGACGGGGCGACCGCAATTCCCCTGATGGCCGCACGCGACCACAAGCGCGTGGGCGACGGCGATACCGGGCCGAACACCGGCGGCATGGGCGCTTTTGCCCCGACCCGACTTCTGACGCCTGACCTTGAGGCGCACATCATGGGCGAGATCGTCCTGCCAACGATCCGCACGCTCGCGGCAGAGGGGACGCCCTATTGTGGCGTGCTTTACGCGGGACTGATGCTGACGGCGGACGGCCCCAAGCTGATCGAGTATAACTGTCGGTTCGGCGACCCGGAGTGCCAGGTGCTCATGATGCTGCTGGAGAGCGACCTGCTGCCCCTGCTCTCGGCAGCCGCGACCGGTACGCTCCACGAGCAGACGCCGGTCTGGCGCAGCGGCGCGGCGCTCACCGTCGTGATGGCCGCCCGTGGCTACCCGGACACGCCGGCCAAGGGCGGCGCGATCTCCGGGCTCGCTGTCACCGACCCGGACGTGACGATCTTCCATGCGGGCACAACCGTGCGGGACGGTGTGCTGACCGCGAGCGGCGGCCGCGTGATGAATGTCACCGCGAGGGGCAGCACACTGGCCGAGGCGCGGGTCCGCGCCTACGCCGCCGTTGATGGCATCCAGTGGGCGGACGGCTTTTGCCGCCGCGACATAGGCGCGAAAGAGGCTTAAGCCAATGCCTGGTGCGCCTTGGCGACGGCGTTGACGACAGCGGCCAGGCGCACAGCGGTCTGGATTACCTCGAGACTGACGCCATGCTGGCGCAGCACCTGCTCGTGCGAGTCGATACACATGCCGCAGCCGTTGATGGCGGAGACCGCCAGCGACATCAGCTCGAAATCCGCCTTGTCGATACCGGGTCGGCCGATGACATTCATGCGCAGCTTGGCCGGCATTTTGCCGTATTCCGCGTTCGAGGACAGGTGCACAAAGCGATAATAGACGTTGTTCATGGCCATGATGGCGGCGGCGGCCATTGCCGCGGTCATCGCGTCCTCGCTAAGCTTGTCAGCGGCCAGCGCTTGCGCTGCGGCAATCAGGGGCTGGTAACCGGTGGCATGGGCGCACGCGACCAGCAGGCCATATTTGCGCTGATCGGTCAGGATTTCCTCGGTCAGCAGCGAGGACATATTGAGCCGGAGGTCTTTGGCATAGTCCGGCAGAGCAGCAACGAGAGCGTCGAGAGTCATGAGATGGTCTCCAAGGGTCAGCCGGGGCCGCACAGCGCATGCGCCGTACGGCCCGCAGCGCCTAGCTGCGGCGGAGAGAGGGGAGACAACGCCGCAGCGAGAGGGGGGCTTTAGGCCGCCGGACGCAGGACGTCCTGACCGTTCTGCCAGTTGCACGGGCAGAGTTCGTCAGTCTGCAGCGCATCGAGGATACGCAGCGTTTCCTTCGGATTACGGCCGACCGAGAGGTCGTTGACGGTCACGTGGCGAATGATGTTGTCCGGATCGATGACGAAGGTCGCGCGCAGGGCAACACCCTCCGCCTTGTCGAGAATGCCGAGTGCCGACGCGAGTTCCTTCTTCTGGTCCGCAATCCATGGGAAAGTGACCGCGGCCAGATCTTCACGCGACTGGCGCCAGGCCAGGTGAACGAAATCCGTATCGGTCGAGGCGCCGAGCAGAACGGTGTCACGGTCGGCGAACTCGCCGGCCAGTTCGTTGAAGCCGACGATTTCCGTCGGGCACACGAAGGTGAAGTCCTTCGGCCAGAAAAAGATCACCTTCCATTGGCCGGTGTAACTTTTCTCGGTGATGGTATCGAACTCAGAGGGCAGGGTCGTGCCGCTCTGAATCTTGGCGGTAAAGGCCGGCAGGGTATCGCCAACGGTCAGCATGGAGTCTCTCCTTGTGGGGGCATCGTGTGTTGCACTGCACAAGTATCGCCGGGCCATGCTGTTGTGAAACGCATAAGTCTGGTGACGCTGATCGATTTTCTCGGTCGCCAGAGCCTTTCCGTTTTTGATTGAACCAGGGTTTCAATCAAAAACGGAAAGGCTCCAGACATAAGAATAGACCCTTTTTATCCGACCTTTGATGCCATCACGATGTGATTCTATCAAAGTCGGAAAGGGTCTAGGGCAGCGGACCCAGAAGCATCCCGTTTCGTCAGGGGGCAGACGAAGAACCCGGCGAGGCACGCCTCGCCGGGTTCAAAATGCGGCGTAGCTCAGGCCTGCTGCGGGGCCGCGCGCTGCGCAAACATGTCCCGCATGTGGCTGAGCGAGAACAAGTGGGCATAGATGAAGCCAAGCCCGGCGCTCTTGACCAGCTTGCGGTGCTGGTCGCCACGCAGCTCCTGCAGCTTTTGCTCGTTGACCATCATGAAGCCTTTGAAGCTCGCCTGCGGGGTGTCCCCGGCCTGGATGGTCGCCTCGCCCGGCTGCAGCAGGTCATGCTCCTTCAGCTCTTCCATGAACATGCGGGTACGCTGAATCGCGATTTCGAACTGCTCGCAGAACTTCAGAATGTCCTTGGTGCGGCCGCTCGGACCGTCGCCATCGAACAGGTTGCCCGGTTCCTCGCCGGCCGTGAATCCCGGGGACTTGTCGTCGAAGCACAGGCTCAGTTCCTGCGCCTGCGGATTCAGGCGGGCGAGCATGAACGGATAGCGGCGTATGTAGGCCGGGATATACGTGCCCTCCTTCCATTCGCCGTCTGCATCCATGAACAGGTTCTCGCCTTCGGTCAGGCCCAGCAGTGCCAGCGGGGTGCCGGGGTCGCCCGGTGCAAACACGATCGGATAAAAGCGCTGGGCAATGACGAATTCCTCCACCGTCAGCGGCACGGCGTGGGTGGTGCGGGCAAAATCGATCGGCAGTTCATCCGCCAGCGACAGGTTACGGTGCAGCGCCGGCGACAGCGGCACGAGCGAGTTGTAAAACAGCGGCAGGCGCGGCTGGGCGGAAGGTGCGGTCGTGGCCATGTGAATAATCCCTGATCTGTGATGCCCGCCCTGAGGAAAGAGAGGCCGGCGCGTAAACTCCTGTGCGGCTTCTAGCGGGCTGGCCGGGTGCCGCGCAATCGTTGAATCACCCGCCGCTACGGCAACAGGATTCCCGAAATGCCCCAGACCAAGGCAATCAAGGCTGCAAGACATGCCTCAGGCGGCGTGATAGTCAGGGGGCGTGCCACTCGACAGCCAATAATCATCCAGGCCCAGTACGCGCGTCAGCTGTCCAAAGCGAGGGTCGGCGCGCAGGCCCTGCGTTGGCCAGCCAAACAATATATCTGTGGGACGCCAAATCGGCCATTGTGGCCGGAATGGTTCCTTCCATGGCAAATGGCCCCCGAACAGGAAGTCCCCCAACACTTCGAATGCCGCGTCAATGTTTCCTAACTTACTCAAAAAAGCGACCGCTGGTGCCAAGGCCATATCGCGTCGACGCCGTACCTCTATGACTTGACGAGCTATATCTGCCTTTGCCACCTGATCGCCAGAAGCAATAGCTTTTGAGGCGCTCATCACGAGTGCAGGCGGCATAACGAAAGGCCCTCTCGCGGCGCCATGCAACCCAGCAACGGCCTGCTCAACCTTATCGCTGCGACCGGTCAGTACCAAAAAGTTAAGACGTACTGACAGAAGAGTCCCGTGACTCGGCCAAATTTGCGCTAGCTCATCAAAACCGCGTTCAGCATCCTGCAGACGACTTAAATGCCAGTTTGTGAGTGCAAGAAGGAATCTGGGCGTGAAGCGCTCTTGCTCGGCGTTCTCATTCTGCTTGAGAACAACTGCGGCATCCCGCCAGAGACCCACATTTCCCAGAAAACGCGCAAGAGCCGCGATAAGGTAAGGGTGACCGGGAATCTGTTCGATAAGTTTTCTAAGACCTGTCTCGTAGACGCCCCAGCGCCGGAATGAGGGCTCCAGTAAATAGAGTGCCGCGCGTGCATCGCGATTTTGCGGATCGAGTTCCAGCGCACGACTGGCGGCCGCTTTGGTCCATTGTCCAGACGTCTGCAACGCTACAGGGTCGTAGAAGTTTGCTCCAGCGGCATAACCGAGTGCTAATGCACCCCAAACTTTGGATGAGCGGGGCGCAATTTCGGTCGCCCTGAGGAAGAGGGCCATTGCCTGCTTATCAAAGCCCGGAAGCGACAGGTCGAGCTCATATAATCCTCGATCGATGAGTTCTTGCGCCTCGGGCGGCAAGACATTGCGAGTTTGCCGCATGACCGCAGCCAGACCAACTCCGAGCAGCGCAGCACTGCCAGCTGCTGTCGCAGCCAGCATGAGCCGCCTGGACAAGAGTGACTTTGCTGTATCGGGCAGCGTTGGGCTCTGGACACCGTCTGCGGACGGGCTTTCATCAGCGGGCGAAAAAGCGGGCCCTGCATCGGATACTTCCTTGTTGATTCCATCCGAGACCGTTAATCGGTAGCCCACCTTGGTTACGGTGTGTATGGCGAAAGGCTCGCCAAGATCAGCCGCCAGTTTGCGCAAAATGGCGATGACCCGGTTTATGGCCTGTTCGCCCACCACACGGCCGGACCAACAGCGATCAATCAGCTCCTGCCGTCCAACTACGCGCCCCTCAGCTTGAACGAGCAGGACGAGCACCTGAAGCACACGGGGCTCCAGCGTGAGGCTGACCGTCCCTGACTTGAGTTGGCGCGTCGAGGGTTCCACCGCAATGGTCCCAATCGAGAAAGGCGCAACCTTTTCAAGCCGGGTCAGATCATCTGATACCATTCAATCATTCCGTTGCGGACATATGTGGCAAGCAGGCAGGCAAAGAACCTATTCCGGTTATAAACATATAACGTTTTCATCATTGTTCTATAACCTTTTCTGTGTGGTGCTGGATGCCGTATCAGGGCTGTCTTGCCTGGGATAACCAAGCAGGAGACAGCCCATGATTATATCTATTTCCTTCGACAGACGGCTCGCTATTGCGCTCACGCTTGCGTGCAGTTTTGCAGCATCGGCCTCCGCCATGCCCTTTGCATTCGCAGGCTCCCGGACCAACGTGAACCCGCTCTCGCCCCCGGGCAGCGGTCGCTGCGCGCCAACCTATTTTAACACAGTCAGCATCGGCCCCGGCAATGGCACTTCAACCGGAACATCAAACTTGGGCGACTTCAGTGCCACGCAGAGCCACTGCATCGTCTCTGCCCCGCCTACAAATGTCGTGGACGGAATTTTCACCTATGACTTCGGTCTGGGCGATACAATTTTTGGTAACTATACGGGTCAAGTTGCGCTGAGTGACACACCGGGACGGTTTATGGGCACTGAGTACCTGAACGTTACCGGAGGGACGGGTCGTTTCCTGGGTGTGCTTGGCACTTTGGTCTCTGAGGGTACTTTGTTTTTCGCATCCGGTAACGGCAACTACAGCGGCACTATTAGCGGAACGCTTGACCTGGCCGATGTACCCGAGCCGGCGAGTTTCTCGATACTCGGCATCGCACTCATGGCTGCAGGACTTGCCGCACGGCGGCGCAAAGCCTGATCCAATTGGCGCGCCCAGTGACGGGCGCGCCTCAGTCTTGCCCGGCTGAAGAATAATCGACGTCGTCGGCCTGGGCTTCCCCGGCATCGTCGGCGATGCGGGCGACCGAGACCACATGCTCGTCGTCGGCGACGCGGAACACGGTGACGCCCTGGGTTGCGCGGCCGGCGATGCGCACATCGGCAACCGGCGTGCGGATCAGCTTGCCCTGGTCGGTGATGAGCAGGATGTCGTCGCTGGTGTCCACCGGGAAGCTCGCGACCACCGGGCCGTTGCGCTCGCTGGTCTCGATATTTGCGATCCCCTGGCCGCCGCGCCCGGCGGTGCGGTATTCGTAGGACGACGAGCGCTTGCCGTAGCCGTTGGCCGTCAGCGTCAGGATGAACTGCTCGCGCGCGGCCAGTGCGTCCATCTGTTCAGGCGGCAGGGTCGGGCTGGATGGCTCCGACTTCCAGGATGCGGCGCGCAGATAGGCCTCCCGGTCGTCCACGCTCACGTCCTGCCCGTTCAGGATCGAGACCGAGATCACCTGGTCGCCGTCCGCCAGCAGCATGCCGCGCACGCCGGTCGAGGTGCGGGACTGGAACTCCCGCACGTCCGAGACCTTGAAGCGGATGCACTTGCCGGAGCGGGCCGCAAGCAGCACATCGTCGGCCTCCTCGCACAGCACCACGCCGACCAGACTGTCGCCCGAGCCCTCCTCGAACCGGATGGCGATCTTGCCGTTGGAGGGGATGTTGGTGAAGGCGTCCATGCTGTTGCGGCGTACGTCCCCCATCGCGGTTGCAAACATCACATGCAGCGCGCCCCAGGTTGCCTCGTCCTCCGGCAGTGGCAGGATGGTGGAGATGGTCTCGCCGTCGGACAGCGGCAACAGGTTGACCAGCGCCTTGCCCTTGGTCTGCGGCGTGCCCTCCGGCAGCTTCCAGACCTTCAGGCGGTAGACCTGCCCGTGCGTGGAGAAGAACAGCACCGGGGTGTGGGTCGAGGCCACGAACACGCGGGTCAGGACGTCCTCGTCCTTCATCGAGAGGCCGGAGCGGCCCTTGCCGCCGCGCCGCTGCGCGCGGTAGGTCGAGAGGGGGACGCGCTTGATGTAACCGCTCAGAGTCACGGTCACCACCATGTCCTCGCGCTGGATCAGGTCCTCGTCGTCGATGTCGTCCTCGGTATCGAGGATCTCCGAGCGGCGCGGTGTCGAGAACTGGCGGTCGATCTCGTCGAGCTCGGCACGCAGCACGGCAAGCCGGCGCGACCGGTGGCGCAGGATGTCCAGCAGATCCTCGATCTTGGCCGCCAGCTCCTTCAGCTCGTCGCCGATCTCATCCCTGCCGAGGGCGGTCAGGCGGTGCAGACGCAGGTCGAGGATCGCCTTCACCTGCTCTTCTGACAATCGGTAGGTATCGCCGATATGCTCGGCCGAGACCGCCTCGACCAGTTCGAGATAGGAGCGGATATCGGCGGCTGGCCAGTCGCGTGCCAGCAATCTCTCGCGCGCCTGGACCGGCGAGGCGGACGAGCGGATGGTCGCCACCACCTCATCCAGGTTGGAGACGGCAACCACCAGCCCGAGCAGGATGTGGGCGCGTTCGCGGGCCTTGTTCAGTTCGAACTTGGTGCGCCGGGTGATCACCTCCTCGCGGAAAGCGATGAAGGCGGCGATGATCTCGCGCAGCCCCATCTGCTCCGGGCGACCGCCATTGATCGCCAGCATGTTGATGGCAAACGAGGACTGCGCAGGCGTATAGCGGTAAATCTGGTTCAGCACCACGTCAGCGACGGCATCGCGCTTCAGCTCGATGACAACACGCACGCCCTCGCGGTTGCTCTCGTCGCGCAGGTCTGAGATGCCCTCGATGCGCTTGTCCTTCACGCATTCGGCGATCTTCTCCACCAGCTGCGCCTTGTTCACCTGGTAGGGGATCTCGGTGAGGATGATCGCCTCGCGATCCTTGCCCCAATCCTCGAACTCGGCGCGCGCGCGCACGCTGATCGAGCCACGCCCGGTGCGATAGGCGGAGAGAATGCCGCCGCGTCCCCGGATGATGGCACCGGTCGGGAAGTCCGGCCCGGGGATAACCTGCAACAATTCCTCGACACTGACCGCCGGGTTATCGAGCGTGAGCCGGCATGCTGCGATCACCTCACCCAGGTTGTGCGGCGGGATGTTGGTCGCCATGCCGACGGCGATACCGCCAGCCCCATTGACCAGCAGATTGGGAAAACGCGCCGGAAGCACCGTCGGCTCGTGCTCCGAGCCGTCGTAGTTCGGCTGGAAGCTAACGGTCTCCTTGTCCAGATCGTCGAGCAGGTTGTCAGCGACCTTGGCGAGCCGGGCTTCGGTGTACCGCATGGCTGCCGGCGGGTCGCCGTCCATGGAGCCGAAGTTGCCCTGACCATCGATCAGCGGCACCCGCATCGAGAAATCCTGCGCCATGCGCACCAGGGCCTCGTAGATCGGCGCGTCGCCGTGCGGGTGGTATTTACCGATGACGTCGCCGACGATGCGCGCCGACTTGCGGTACGGCTTGCCGGCGGTGAAGCCGTTTTCGTGGCTGGAGAACAGGATGCGCCGGTGCACCGGCTTCAGGCCGTCGCGGACATCGGGCAGCGCGCGCGCCACGATCACGCTCATGGCGTAATCGAGGTAGCTGGTCTTCATCTCGTCGACGATGGAGATCGGGCGAATGTCGGACGGGTCGGAGCCTGCGGGCTGATCCAAGGTCTGGCCTTAATGTGAAATGGGAAGTCCCCGTCTCTAGCCCCTGCAGCGTGGATGCTCAAGCACGGTGTTGTACCAAAGCGTAGGGGCTATGGTGGCGCTAATGCCGGATGGCTTTAGATTGACCATTCGCCCCGAGCCCGGTCGAGGGGCGGCTCCGGCATCATATGGACGTGTCTCGACTTGGCTCGACACGAACGGCGAGGCTATTGATTCTGCGTAAAATCGTAAGGCGCTATTGCTTGGCGGAATAGCGCGCTGTGCCGGCCAACGTTTCAGGCTGCGCGACCGGCACCGTGAGCCGGACGGTGGTCCCGACGCGCAAGGTGCTGCTTAACGTCAGGGTGCCGCCCATCATTTCAAGGAACTGCTTGGCCAGCGGCAAGCCCAGGCCGACGCCGCCGTAACGACGCGTATCCGAAGCCTCGACCTGTGCGAACGGCTTCAGCACTTCCTCCAGCATCTCTTCTGGAATGCCGATGCCGTGGTCGACAACCGTCACAACGACATCCTGACCGTTTTCCTGCACATCTATTTCAATGGGTTTCTCGACATCTGAGAACTTGATGGCATTGTCCACGATATTGATCAGTGCCTGCCGGAGCAATCTCGGGTCAGCCAGGACAGTGCAAGACATGGTCGCCCCTGAAACATAGATACGACGTGGCGTCCCGATTTGTCGGCCCATGGCGATTTGACTGGCGGCCTTGACCAGCTCGCAGATGTCTATTTCGCGCACATCAAGACTGACTTTGCCGGACTCGATGCGCGCCAGGTCCAGCATGTCGTCGACCAGGCTCAGCAGGTGATGACCACTATACAGGATCAGGCGCGCATACTCCCGCTGCCGCTCGGCCTTATCATCGATCCGCCCGGCATCCTGAGCCATGAGATCGGAAAAGCCGATGACAGCGTTCAAGGGTGTGCGCAACTCATGGCTGATGTTGGCCAGGAAACGAGACTTGGCCTGACTCGCCGCTTCAGCGCTCACCTTCGCAGCCTCCAGATCAAGCTGCAGCGCCAGCAATTCTGCCTCGCGCATCTTTAGGCCTGTCACATCCACATGGCTGACGGCAACGTGCCCGTTCGACAGGCAACGAATCGTGCATCGCAGCCAGTTCTCGCCGAGTTGCAACTCCGCAACCGTGACTGCGAACGGCTGATAGCCCTCTTTACTATCAATCAATATTGCCATCTCCGGCAAATTGGGAATCCGGGCAATGGCGTCGATCTCAAGCGCCTTCATGCCACGGGTCAACGCGGTGCGCGGAAGGCCCAGTATGGTGCTGTAAGCGTCATTCCATATCAGCAAACAACTAAACTCATCGAACAGGGCGAAAGCCTCAGACGTGCCACTCAACTCCGCCCATTCATTCTGCGCCATCAGCAATCGCTGGTTGGCATTCTGTGCTGCTTCCTGGGCGCGATAGCTGGAGAGAAGCGAACGATAGACGATGCGCGAGGCGACCGACATGAAGAGGGCAAGCATGATGGCAAAAACGCCGAACGGAATGCCTGCATTATCGGGGGTCAGTGTAATATAATAGACAGCATATGGAAAAAGCACCCAGGATATAAAGAGGCGCATTCCCGGCTGTACTGGCGAGAGTGTAACTGTAGCTCCACTGACGACCGCCAATATAGCCATAGTCATGATCATTTCACGTTGTGGGTCAAGCCACACAAAAGAAATGATACTGGTGCCCCATAATATTCCTGTCAAAGAAAGCCAGAATGGCGCTCTTTTCAGCATTGTTTCCGCAATCTCTTGCGTCAGTACTGTTGCATTGAATCTCCAAAGACTTCTTACACGGAGCATCATCAGCAATAGCAGGGTCGCGCACCAGCCGATCAGCGGAGCTGTCGGCATCCAGCCCCAGAAGATGCAAAGGATCGCAGTGACGGTCAGCAAGGCGATGCCGAAACTGACACGGCTGTACACCATGTAGGCGCTTGCCAGCATCACCGAGGCCTCTGCAGCACCATGATACTGGATATGCAGCGGCGCAGTCAGCCACTTATAAAAGTCTCGTACCTGCGCCAAAATCTGCGTCATGGTTAATGCCTACCGACAAACCATTAAGGGAGAGTTAACCGGCGTTAACACCCGCCTGGATGTTATACGGGGCGAACCTGCCCATCGCCGCGCACGATGTATTTGTAGGTCGTGAGCTGCTCGACACCGACCGGCCCGCGCGCGTGCATGCGCCCGGTCGCGATGCCGATTTCGGCCCCGAAGCCGAACTCCCCGCCATCGGCAAACTGGGTCGAGGCGTTTACCAGCACGATCGCCGAGTCGACCTGCGCGAGGAACCGCTCCGCCGCTTCAGCATCCTGCGTGATGATCGCGTCCGTGTGGTGCGACCCAAAACGGTTGATGTGGGCGATGGCACCATCCACGCCGTCCACCAGGGTCGCGGAAACGATGGCGTCCAGATACTCGCTCGACCAATCGCTGTCGCTGGCGGGCGTGATACGCGGGTCAAGCGCTGCCAGTGCGGGCGTCGCGCGCACGGCGCAGCCCTGGTCCAGCAGCGCGGTCAACACAGGTCCTGCCAGACGGGCGGCACCGGCCCGGTCGATCAGCACCGTCTCGGTGGCGCCGCAGACGCCGGTGCGACGCAGCTTGGCGTTGAGCGTCACGTTTACCGCCATCTCGGGGTCGGCTGCGGCATCGATGTAGGTGTGGCAGATCCCTTCCAGATGCGCGAACACCGGCACCCGCGCTTCGTCCTGCACGCGGGCGACCAGCGACTTGCCGCCACGCGGCACGACCACATCAATCAGGCCCTGCGCGCGCAGCAACGCCCCAACGGCTGCGCGGTCGGTGGTCGCAACCAGCTGGATGGAATCTGTCGGCAGCCCGGCGGCCTCCAGCCCTGCTGCCAGACAACGGTGCAAGGCGGCGGAGGACTGAGCGGACTCGCTGCCGCCGCGCAGGATAACCGCGTTGCCGGCCTTAAGCGCCAACGCACCGGCATCGGCAGTCACGTTCGGGCGGCTCTCGTAGATCACCGCGATCACGCCAAGCGGCACCCGCACCCGCTGGAAACGCAAGCCGTTCGGGCGCTCCCAGGCCGCCATCACTGTCCCGACTGGGTCGGGCAGGGCAGCGACATCCCGCAAGCCCTGCGCTATACCGCCCAAGCGTTTGGGGTCGAGCTTCAGCCGGTCCAGCATTGCGTCGCTCAGGCCACGTGCCTGCGCTGCTGCGAGGTCACATGCATTGGCGTCCAGAATAGTGGCTTCATCGGCCAGAACCGCAGCAGCGGCCGCCTCCAGCGCCTGCACTTTGCGGGCGGCAGTCGCCTGTGACAGCGTTTGCGCAGCGGCGCGGGCGCGCTGGGCCATATCGTCTATCAGAGCGTCTGGAGTCATAGCAGTACCAAGGAGTCGCGGTGGATGACCGCAGCCCGCGGAGCATAGCCCAGCAGCGCCGCGATGTCAGCGTTTCTGCACCCGAGAATACGCCGGACCTCGTCCGCATCGTAGTTCGCCAGCCCGCGTGCGATGGCGCCGCCGCCCCCGGCGAGAACATCCAGCACATCGCCGCGCGAGAATGCGCCTGCGCAGGCGGTGATGCCCGCCGCCAGCAGACTGCGGCCGTCTCGCAGGGCCCGCGCCGCACCGTCGTCCACGCTGAGCGTACCGGCCACGGTGATGCGCCCGGCCAGCCAGCGCTTGCGTGCGGCAAGCGGAGTCCCGGCAGCCGCAAAGATGGTGCCGGTCTCGCCAGCGCAGAAATGCGCGAGCGGCTGGGGCACATGCCCGGTCGTGATGGCGAGATGGCAGCCCCCGCTGGTCGCGATGCGCGCCGCCTTGAGCTTGGCCGCCATCCCGCCGGACCCCATGCCGGATGCACCGGTGCCGCCCGCCAGCGCCTCGATCTCCGGCGTGATGGTGGCAACGACGGCGATGCGCCTCGCGGTCGGGTCGTGGCGCGGATCAGCGGTGTAAAAGCCGTCGATATCGGAGAACAGGATGACGCCCGTCGCCTCGACTGCCTGGCCAACCCGCGCTGCCAGCCGGTCGTTGTCGCCGAAGCGGATTTCGGCTGTGGCGACGCTGTCGTTCTCGTTGATCACCGGCATAGCGTCGGCCTCCAGCAGGCGGCCGACGGTTGCCGTCACGTTCAGATAGCGGCGGCGATCCTCAAGATCGTCAAGAGTCAGCAGCAGTTGTGCGGCCTGCACGCCGTGCTGGCCGAGCAGGTCCGCGTAGGTCTGCGCCAGCTCGATCTGGCCGACCGCCGCAGCGGCCTGCGCATCCTCCAGGCTGGCGCGCCCGCCCTTGGGGAGCCGCAGCCTCCGCGCGCCCAGCGCCACCGCGCCGGACGACACGATGAGCACCTGCTGCCCTGCCGTACGCCGCGCAACCAGCTCCGCCAGCAGGCCCGCCAGCCACGTCCGCCGGATCTCACCCTCCGGCGTGACCAGCAGGGAGGAGCCGATTTTGACGACCAGACGCGGGCAGGCCTGCGGATCGAACAGCTGCGCGTCCATCGCTAGGCCATGATGGCTTTAGCCTGATCCGTTCGCCCCGAGCCTTGTCGAGGGGTAACGATCATGCTGACACAATGTGTCTCGACAAGCTCGACACGAACGGGCGGGGATATGGTTTTACACATTGCCGATCACTCTACACCGGCGACCAGTCGATATCTTCCGCGACCGGACGCCCGGACGCCACCTCTGAGATCAGCGCATCCAGCACTGGCGGCAAGCCCTGATGCGCCGCTGCTGCCACCATGTGCACCGGCTTGCCGATGGCGCGGGCCAGTGCGCGCTGCCGCCGCCGGGCGACAACCGGCTCGACGAGGTCGCACTTGCTCAGCGCGACAATCTCCAGCTTGTCTTCCAGCCCGCCCCCATATTCCCGGAGCTCGTGCCGCACGGCACGGTAGGCGCGGGTTGGGCTGTCGTTGGTCACGTCGACCAGATGCAGCAATACTCGGCAGCGCTCGATGTGCCCGAGGAAGCGGTCCCCGATGCCCACTCCTTCGGCAGCCCCTTCGATGAGGCCGGGAATATCGGCGATCACGAAGTCGACGCCCTTGTGCTCCACCACCCCGAGCTGGGGCTTCAATGTGGTGAACGGATAGGCCCCGACCTTGGCATTGGCGTTGGTGACCGCATTGATGAAGGTGGATTTGCCCGCATTCGGAAACCCGAGCAGACCGGCATCGGCGATCAGTTTCAGCCGCAACCAGACCCACATCTCCTCCCCCGGATAACCCTTGGTGAACTTGCGCGGGGCACGGTTGGTGGAGGATGTATAGGCCGCATTGCCCTTGCCGCCATCCCCGCCACGCAGCAACTGCAGCCGCTGACCAGGCCGGGTCAGATCCGCGATGACATTCTCGCGATCCTCGGCCAGAATCTGCGTACCCGCCGGCACCTTGACCACGATGTCGTCACCGGAACCACCGGTGCGGTTCGAACCCTGCCCGTGGTGACCGCGCCCGGCCTTGAAATGCTGTTTGTAGCGGAAGTCGATGAGCGTGTTCAGGCCGGCCACGCACTCGAAGATGATATGCCCGCCGCGGCCGCCGTCCCCGCCGTCCGGCCCGCCGTTCTCGACGAATTTCTCGCGCCGGAACGAGACGCAACCGTCCCCGCCCTGGCCGGACGCGAGGAAGATTTTACACTGGTCAAGAAACTGCATGGATGCGCACGGCCTTTCCGATTGATCGTGTGCATATGCGATATGGCGGACGAATCAAACCCTGTGCGAGCCTCAGGCCGCGTGATGTACCGGTTGCGCGGCCCGCAGCGGCTGGTCGGCATGGTGCTCGCGCAGGCGCACCATGCCCGCCACCAGCTTGAGCGCCGACTCCGGGCTGAGCAATTCCGGCTTCCAGTGCGATGTACTGCCGTGGCGGATGATGAGCGCCATGGTCTCGGGGCTATCGTCGCGCAGCACCATCTGCCAGCGGGAAAACAGCCGTTCATCCACCAGCGAGAAATCGAGCAGCACGATATTCTGCTGGCGTGGGTCACGCGCCATGGCCAGGAAGGCCTCGGTCAGGCGCACCCGGTCGCCCTCGGTGACATGGAGAAAATGGTCCCAGTCGAACATCAGGACACCGGTGATGTGCCGCTCGCTGTAGTGATGTGAAAGTTCGTCGTGGATCCCGCGAAACATCGTCTTGTCGTTGGCATGGCCGACAGGAAAGCGGGTCTGCGACAGGCATATCATGCGGGCGAGGGGCATAGTGGTCTCCTGCGGAGCCCGGTCTGCACCCGTGGGTCGCCCGGCTGGCGGATCGCCGGCTCGGGCGGCAACACAGCCCAACCCGGGCCATCTGTTGCTCCTGTATTCAGCCTACGCGCGAGTCGTTGCGATGGCGATAACAACCTTGGTTAACATTTTCGATGATTTTTTCGTTGGAACAGTCGGTTCACCGCATGACCTGTAACAAGACTGGCGTATTCGGCGAATACTGACCAGATATCATTCACAGGAGCACATCGATGCGCCGTACCGCCTTGAACAAGTTTACCATTGCCCTGCTGCTTGCCGTATCTGGCGGTGCAGCGGTCGTCCTGACACCGGCCCAGGCGTCAGATGAAGTGTTCATCGACAAGCAGGGTGTTGCCATCCGCGGCTATGACCCGGTGTCCTACTTCAAAGGCCAGGGCCAGCAGGGCCAGCCGACGTTTGCGTCGAAGTATGATGGCGTGACCTATTACTTCTCCAGCGCCGAGAACAAGGCGACGTTCGACGCCAAGCCGGCGGCCTATGTCCCGCAATATGGCGGCTACTGCGCCCTGGGCACGGCCTATGGCGGCAAGTTCCGCACCGACCCGTCGACCGGCAAGGTCGTAGACGGCAAGCTCTACTTCAACAAGAACCCGGATGTCGCCAAGTCCTGGAGCAAGGACATCCCCGGCTACATCACCAAAGCCAATGCCAAATGGCCGAAGGTCGTCAGCAAAAGCATCGACGGCGGGTGAGAGAGGATTTTAAATTCCATGTATTACAGCTTTGTACTTTGATAGCCGTCTCAACTAGCGATAAATTATTAAAAATAAACCAAAAAAAATTCATGGTCTCAGCGAATAATTTATTGATGTTGACAAGGATGTACAGGCTATATCTCCTTCAGGCCTATACGATGGCGCAAATCTGTATTGTTGTATTGACGGAATCTGTCTCTCAGAAAATACGAATGGCGGATATGCAATAGTAGATCTTATATTTACTGGTCTTCCATCTGTGCTTACATCAAGCTCATACACCGTCCAACCCTCAATGCCATAATATTTAGCAGAGTCTGGATAATCAGAATACTTTACAATATTTTTAGTTTTTTTCGGGGCGTCGCTCATAAGAGCACATTGGCCAGAGTTAAGGCCAGTCTTTTCATAGTATTCTTTAGCTTTAACGTCATCATTTTTTCGCTTATAGTAACTAGAAAGCATCAAATGTGCATTTTGTCGAAGGGGATTAGCCAAAGGCAGCCTATCGTCCTGAGACACTTTGTGTATTAATTGATAATACTCGCTAGAGTCTATGTTATATATTTTGCTAAGTAAAAGAGATATACTTGCATAAGCAGTGGCGTCATTTACGATGCTCTCCGCCTGTAGAAATTTTTTCAACTTTCCTGCGTTTTTATTGGCACCGTGTACAATATAAACGAAAGGTTCTTGCAATATATTTTGAAATTCTATCCAGCTTCTCGCAGATTGGTCTAAAGGGTGCTCGTTGATTAAATTCATGAGTTTTTGCGATATCTCGCATCTTTGCCGCTCATAGAGCCTGTCATTTTTTAGATTCGAGCCGCTTATACTGGGCTTTCTTACGTCGAGCCACAATGATAATGTTGCCATAACACCAAGTGCGTTCTTCTTTGACTCGCTCAATCGAGATAGTTCTAAAAGTTTATCATGTAATAATATTGGATCTTCAGACTTTAGATCGAATTTTGTACTCACTGTCGAGATGACTTTATTGGCCCAATCCGTAAATCTATCATGAAATAGGTCCAATACGTCTAACCCACTTCCAGCTCTATTACTGCAACGCATCTCCAAACGAGTTAGCACTCTATAAAATGCAGGAATTTTCTCAACTTGTTGTGGGTCCCAATGCCACTTACTGGCCGCTCTGCCGAACGCTTCTGCTGCTCTGCGGCTACCTTGTGTATAAACAGTGTGTGCCGCCGCGACAGATCCATCTTTACGGATTGAAAATTCGACAATGGCAAGGTCTGTGTTTTTTAGACCCTCCTCGTCTCCACAAAGAGGAGATTCGATATTGGAGGCTCTAGAAAAAGGCGTTTCTCTTATTCGCCCGGCACCCGTATAATATAGATAAGACTCTGCAGCTTTTTTTTCCCCGAGAAGCCAAGCCACCGTGGCCAGATCATATCTGAGCGCAGTTTCTTCCAAACTCGTTTTCAGGGTCAGGCCTCCACTCATGTCGAGGGCAGTTTTCAGAGTGTCATAGGCTTTTTGCCAATCTCCATAGTTGAGCAACGTCCTGCCGTACAAAGTATAGTAGGCTACGCGCTTGGATTGTTCTGTCTGAGGCTGAGATTCAAGTATTTTTATTGCTTCTAGAGATGCCTCTTGTGCTTCAGTGTTTTTTTCAAACATTGTTGATCGAGCCAGCTTTGCCAAGAAAAACAAGCGGTCTGCGCCTTCCAGATAGGACAAGGCTTTTCTGTAAGATGATGCCGCGCTCTCATAATTATAGCCCGAGTATGCAACATCGCCTAATCCACTCCAGGCCTCTGCAAGATCCAATTTGAATCGTACCTCGTCGGCTTCCAGCTTCGGCATGGCGGAATGGATCATCGGCAAAGCCTCAGCCGATTGTTCAAGGCGAATTTTGCAGACTCCGATGCGCATGCTGATGACGGCATCCAACTCTGTACCCGACTTGACAAACGGACCCTTGCGCAGACTTTCGTATTTCTCAATCGCCGATACACACTTGGACGATTCATAATCCGCCGTTGCTGCGTTATACAGATCTTGTGCCGTGCTGGCGTCAGCGTCGTAGCCACCTGCCACCACGATCAACGCAGCGATTAACAAGTGGCGCATCTAGTACCCTCCGACTCATCCCAACAATTGTATCAGAGCACGATGACTTTACCCGGTGTCATCGCGTTCACGCATTCTTAGCGCCTCCGGCCATTAGTTTAATCTGAAACGACTACAGTCTACGCCGCCAGTTTGCGCAGCACGAAGGGCAGAACGCCGCCAGCGTAGAAATAGTCGATCTCGTTTTCGGTATCGATGCGGCAGAGCACAGTGAAGCGCACTTGCTCGCCGCTCGCGCGGGTCATCACCACCTCCATATCCTGGCGCGGCTTGAGGCTGACGACACCGGCGATCGAGAAGGTCTCCGTGCCATCCAGCTTCAGGTCGGCGCGGGTCATGCCGTCCTTGAACTGCAGCGGCAGCACCGCCATGCCGACCAGGTTCGAACGGTGGATGCGCTCGAAGCTCTCGGCGATCACCGCGCGCACGCCCAGCAGCTTGGTGCCCTTGGCCGCCCAGTCGCGCGAAGAGCCGGTGCCGTATTCCTTGCCCGCGATGATGATGGTGGGGGTGCCGGCGGCCTGGTATTCCTGCGCGGCATCATAAATCGCCACCGTCTCGCCGGTGGTGGGCGACCTGGTCAGCCCGCCTTCGGTGCCCGGCACCAGCTCGTTGCGGATGCGGATGTTGGCAAAGGTGCCGCGCACCATGATCTGGTCGTTGCCGCGCCGAGAACCATAGGAGTTGAAATCGGCCTTCGACACCTGCCGGTCCAGCAGGTAGCGCCCGGCGGGCGAAGCTTCCTTGATGCCGCCGGCGGGCGAGATGTGGTCGGTCGTGATTGAATCTGGCAGCACCGCCAGCAAGCGCGCGCCGGCGATGTCCGTGGTCGGCGGCGGGGTCATGGTGATGGTCTGGAAGTAGGGCGGGTTCTGCACATAGGTCGAGGACGAGGACCAGCCGTAGGTCTGGCCGGTGCCGGTCTTGATGCCCTGCCAGGCCGCGTCACCCAGGAACACGTTGGCGTAGCGCGCCCGGAACATCTCCGAGGTCAGGCACTCGCCGATCAACGCCTGGATTTCCTGCGTGGTCGGCCAGATGTCCCGCAAGTAGACGTCCTTGCCGGTCTGGTCCGTGCCGATCGGCGCGGTGGTGATGTCCGTGCGCATGGTGCCGAGCAGCGCATAGGCGACCACCAGCGGCGGCGAGGCCAGATAGTTGGCCTTGATGTCCGGGGAGACCCGACCTTCGAAGTTGCGGTTGCCGGACAGGACCGAGCAGGCCACCAGATCGTTGGCGTTGATCGCCTTCGAGATCGGCTCCGGCAGCGGGCCGGAGTTGCCGATACAGGTGGTGCAGCCATAGCCGACCAGGTTGAAGCCCATGGCATCCAGGTCTTCCTGCAGGCCGGACTTTGCCAGATAGTCGGTGACGACCTGCGAGCCGGGTGCCAGGCTGGTCTTGACCCAGGGCTTGGTGGCCAGGCCAAGCGCGCGCGCCTTGCGGGCGACCAGACCAGCCGCAACCAGCACCGCCGGGTTCGAGGTGTTGGTGCAGGAGGTAATAGCGGCGAGCACAACATCGCCGTGGCCGAGCGCATAGTCCGCGCCGTCAACCGGGGCCTTGAAGTCGGGCGCATCGCCCTTCTTGTAGAAACCAGTCAGTTCGCTGGCGAACGCGGTCGTCGCATCCTTAAGGCTCACCCGGTCCTGCGGCCGGCGCGGGCCGGCCAGTGATGGCACGACGTCGCCGAGATCGAGCCCGAGCGTTTCCGTGAACACCGGGTCCGGGGTATTCTCGTCCGCCCACAGGCCTTGCGCCTTGGCATAGGCCTCGACGAGCGCAATCCGCGCATCGTCACGCGCCGTGAACTTCAGGTAATCGATGGTCGGCTTGCAGACGGGGAAGAAGCCGCAGGTCGCGCCATATTCCGGTGCCATGTTGGCGATGGTCGCCATGTCGGCGATGGTCAGGGTCTGGATGCCCGGCCCGAAGAACTCGACGAATTTGCCGACCACGCCTTTCTTGCGCAGCATGTTGGTGACGGTCAGCACCAGGTCGGTCGCGGTCGCCCCTTCCGGCAGTTTGCCGGTCAGCTTGAAGCCCACGACTTCCGGGATGAGCATGGAGACCGGCTGGCCGAGCATCGCGGCCTCCGCCTCGATCCCGCCGACCCCCCAGCCGAGCACGCCCAGCCCGTTGACCATGGTGGTGTGGCTGTCGGTGCCGACCAGCGTGTCCGGATAGGCGACCGTCATGCCGGTTGCGTCTTCGCTCGACCACACGACCTGTGCCAGATACTCGACGTTGACCTGGTGGCAGATGCCGGTGCCGGGCGGCACCACGCGGAAGTTCTTGAAGGCGTTCTGGCCCCAGCGCAAGAACTCGTAGCGCTCGATATTGCGCTCATACTCCAGCGCCACGTTCTGGCTGAAGGCCTCCGGCGTGGCGAAGTGGTCCACCATCACCGAGTGGTCGATGACCAGATCGACCGGCACCAGCGGGTTCACCTTGGCCGGCTCACCGCCGAGCTTCAGAATGCCGTCCCGCATGGCGGCGAGGTCAACCACTGCCGGCACGCCGGTGAAGTCCTGCATCAGCACACGCGCCGGGCGGTATTGGATCTCGCGGTCCGACTTCGGATTGTCGAGCCAGGTTTTCATCGCCTTGATGTCATCGACGGAGACGGTCGCGCCGCCATCCTCGAACCGCAGCAAATTCTCCAGCAGCACCTTCATGGAGAAGGGCAGACGCGAGACATCGCCGATGTGCTTGGCAGCTTCCGCCAGGCTGTAATAGGCGTAGGACGCGTTGCCAACGCTAAGGGTTTGGCGGGTTTTCAGGGTGTCGTGGCCGATGGCAGTCATCTCTGCAGTCCTCTCTCGCAGTGTCTGCCGAGTCTTTTGGCGTATCATCAGGGCTTTGTGAAGCGGGTGTTGCCTTTGGTCTCAGCGGCTTGTCGAGTTTACAGGCGGGCTGGAGCGCTCCGCCCGCGCATGGACGGCAAACCCACTGGCGTCTGGCGCTATCCCGCGCTAGGGAGCACCGGTGTGCGCCCGTAGCTCAGCTGGATAGAGCACGTGCCTTCTAAGCTCGGGGTCGTAGGTTCGAACCCTACCGGGCGCACCATTTTTCGGACTCTCTGCATCAGTGTCCTGATCTGCGTCCGGATCCGGGGATGCGCCGGAGTATTTCACGCCCCGACGGTCTCGCCCTGTGCGCCGGCCGGTAATTACGGTGACACTAATTACGGTGGCGTAATTACGGTGACACGCACATTATTCACTCTTCGCGGCCAGTGCTGCGTCTTTCAGCAGATCGAGATAAAGCGCATAGTCCCCGTCTTCGAAGAAGGTTCGCTCCCGCCGGTTGCCGCGTTGCGTGATGTGATGCGGGTGTCCGGGAAGCACCATGCGAGGAAGGCGAGCCATCGCAAGGGCTATAGACACCAGGCAGCAGGGTGTTCATGATAAGTGAATAATGTGCGTGTCACCGTAATTCCCGTAATTAGTGCGTGTCACCGTAATTATAAAATACGTGAATGATGTGCGTGTCACCGTAATTACACGTAATTACTGTGTCACCGTAATTACGTAATTGGCGTAATTGGGCCCATCGCGCGGGATCGACTTCGCTGCCCACAGCCGCACCATTTTTCTAGACTCTCTGCATCAGTATCCTGACCTGCGTCCGGAGCCGGAAATTGCCGGGGCTGCGCCGGAGTATTTCACGCCCCGACGGTCTCGCCCTGTGCGCCGGCCGGCAACATCCGGCTGATGGCAAGCGGCAGCAGGCCCAAGATCCATGCTCGCACACCCTGCCAGAATGCGGACAGCAGCAATAGCCCGGAGCCGAGCACAAGTGCGGTGAGGGCAGTACTCAGGCTCAGTGCTCCTGCCTGTTCGAGCAAAGTGGAGAGTGCGGCCAGAACATAGACCAATGCAGAGACCATCAGGGCACGCCGGTCCACCAGCAAGGCAGAGAATGTCAGCACGATATACAGGCACAGGCCGGCGATGGCGGCAGCCCAGCCGGCGTCCTGCTCAAGAACGCCCAGCCACCGGAAGGCCGGGTGGACGATCATCGGTGCCGCTGCCAGGTGCAGCCAGAACGCGACATCTGTCCGGCGGGTTCGCCGCTCGGGGTCGGTCATGTCCCAGCGCATAGCCAATGCAAACAACAGCAGGCCGGAGGTAAACAGCGCACCGAGGAAGACCTCCTGGGTGCGTAATGCTGGCAGGGCGGCGGCGGCGCTCGCCATAACCAGGCCAAGCGCTGCCACGGCACCTGCTGCAATGGTGATGGGAACCATGAACCGCCGCCAGTGCATATATGCACCAAGTGCCGCTAACAGACCGCCTGCGGCGATAGAGTGAAATTCGGTCACCCCGTATGGCGCATCCTGCATCATGTGGCCAATCCCCGCGCCAATACCAAACAGGCCAGCCACAAAGCTGAGCAACAGCAGGATGGAGGGAAGCGCCATGTGTCGGCGGCGGGTGAAGAACTCGGCCAGTAACCAGCTTGCGCCTGCGACCAACGCGCTGCTCACCGGTAATGCGGCATCACCGTTGACCAGGTTTTCGCCAAGGAACGCAAGCGCACCCAGGAGCAAACCGGCGGCAATACTGACGAAGATGTCGTTAAACCCGGTCAGCAGGCGTACCTGCTCTTCATCCGCCAACGGGGTTTGTCGGGTGGCCGCAACATGCGCGCGAAACGCCGATGCGGCGTCCCTGCTCAGTACGCCATGGGCGATCGCCGACTCCAGTTCTGATTCGCTATACACTGCGGCCCTCCATGTGTGTTGTTTGTATAATACACGCTAGCACGGGTTTGCGGCGACTACCATGCAGACTCCGGCTCGGATTGGAGCGTCTGGCGCATTGCTGCAACCACCTGGCGCAGAAAATCGCGCACCTGCTAGTGATATGATCTGTGTGATGCACTGACTGCGGCATCCAAAATATTCAGCTCAGGCCATGGTTTTCCAGCGCAGCGTCATCGTGGCATGCGTCGATTGACCGGGCGAGAGGGTTAGAAGGCCAGGGTGTTCCGGCATATTGTGCGCGTTGATCGGATGGCTGACCGGCTCGAAGCAGAAGAACGTGGAATCGGACTGCGGGGCGTAGACGATGGCTGTCGTGAGGGTGCCGGATGCCTCGATGTCTAACGAGGCATGGCGCAAGCCCTGCGTGATCTTTGCGCGACCGTTCCAGCTGGTGAAGGCATGGTCGATCTCCTCTGCGGGCAATGCTTTTGCCTGTCTGAAATCCCACGCGGGGATGGTATCGGGAGTGACGGAGCGAAAGGGCAGGTGACGATCATCCTGCAGCCAGACGCCTGATGCCTCGAACTGCAGCAGCGTTGCCGGGGTCCTGGGAAACCAGGGATGAAACCCGAGCCCGTAGGGCAGGGCATCGTCCGCAAGGTTGGTAATCGTCACCGACCAGGAGAAGCTGCCGGGCGTGACGGTGAAGCGCTGCTCGGCCGCATAGCGGAACGGGCCGATAAACCCTTCATCAAGGCGTAACCTCAGATCCGTTTGCGACGCCGCTGTAACCGCCCATGCCCGCAGAAAACCGTCCCCATGGATCGGGAACGGCTCGTCCGCCAGATTGCGCGGCACCGGCAGGTGCTGTCCCTGCCAGGGAAAGGAGCCATCGCCGATGCGGTTCGAGAAGGGCGTCAGAATGATGCCCGCCAGCCGATGCGCCGGCCTCTTAGGATGGGGAAAGGCTGGTGTTAAGACATCCTGGCCGCCAGTCCGCAGGGATAAGATACTGCCGCCAAGCTCTGGCGAGACGACAAGTTCAGTCGATCCGCAGGTGATTGTCGCCATGGCCATGAGACAATTCGGCTCCTGCCCCGGTCAGCTTTGGCCGGCGACTGTCGCGTCATCGTTCGCCAGCAGGGATTCCCGCTCGGATTTGCGCCATACGCGCACCAGTTCGGCGCGACGGCCAAAAACAATACGGTTGAGAGCCAAGGCAAAGGTGACCGTCAGGATGAGGGTCGCAAAGATGAGGTGGATGTAGTGCAGGCCCCACGGCGCATGAACGAATGTGAAGAAGGCGTAAAGACAAACGCCGAACACAACGCCGGCTATGGCCGCGCGCGCTTCAACATTGCGGAACAGCAACCCGACTATAAAAGCGGACAAAATCGGCATGGAGAACAGGCCGTTGAGTTGTTGCAGCAGGTTGATGATGCTCTCGGCTGATGCATAAACCGGGATCATCGCGATGGCGACCGCAATAAACACGAGCGAGACCACAAGGCTGAGCTTTTTTACTGAAGCAGTCCGGCTGAAATATTTCTGGTGGATATCGCAGACGTAAAGCGAGGCCGCGGCATTGAGGATCGCGACAAAGTGGGTTGCAACGCTGGTCACCAGGATCGCGGCAAACATGCCAGACAACCAGGGCGGCAAGACGTTCCCGACCAGACGGCCGAAGGCTGCATCATTGATATCGCCATAGAGCCTGTATGCGATGATGCCGGGGACCACGACAATCAAGGGCACGATCATCAGGCGGATTGCGGCTGCTGCCAGAACGCCTTTTTGTGCTTCCCGCAGCGAAGGGCTGGCCATGGCCTTCTGGGTGATCGCCTGATTGGTCGACCAGTAGAAGATCTGGATGAACAGCATGCCGGTCAGCAGGGTATGCCAGGGGATGGGTGAACTGCTGCTGCCGATCAGGGTCAGCCGCTCCGCTGGGACACCCTCAAAGCTGAAGCCGATCGCCGACAAGCCAAGCACCACAATCACCAGGCAGATGACCAGCAGGCTGGTGCCGGAAAAGGTCTCCGATATGGCAATGGCGCGCAGCCCCCCCATGAGACCATAGGCGGCCCCGAGCACGGCGATGGCGATACCGAGCAGCAGCGGCGAGACATCGATGCCGAAGACCGTGCGCATAAATAGTCCCCCCGTATAAAGAGCGGACGGCATGGAGATGAACAGCAGGCCGAACATGAACATGGCGGCGATCAGCGTACGAATGCGCCCGTCATTGTAGCGTTTTTCCAGAAGTTCCGTCGTTGTCGTGCAGTTGTAGCGATAGTAAATCGGCAGGAACACGAAGGTCAGGATCAGCAGGCCGGCGACAGCCGCCAATTCCCACCACGCGAGCAATATCATCTGGTTGCCGTTCATGCCGACCAGTTGTTCGGTACCGAGGTTGGTAATGGTTATGGCCCCGGCGACGTAGAACCAGCTCAGGCCGCCGCCGGCCAGAAAATACTCCTTGGTGCTATCCTGCTTGTGGGCCCCGGTCGCGCGCACGCGCCAGAAGGTCAACGCGCCGACCGTGAAGATCATGAACGCAAAAATGATCAACTGCCACGGGCTGTGTATCGGCATTGTCTTCCCCATTATGACCCGAGGCTTGAGCGCCTCGTCCGTTTATTGTTTTGATCTACGCTGCTATTGTCCGGCCATTCGCGTATGCAGTTCAAGGCCTAGTGCCCAACGCCGCTGGAACCCTGGCCAGTGTGCCGGCTGGGCCTCCGGTGTCGCGGTCTTGTCACCGGCTGTTTCGTTTGGGCTCAAGGGCCATTGCCCGTCAACCGCCAGCGGCACAGGCGGCGACAGATAGCGCGCCAAACCCTGGTCATTGTGCAGGGTCTCGCCAAGAAAAGCGGTGACGACATGGGCATTGATGGCTTGCAGGCGGTCCGAGCGCCAGACCGGCTCGTCGTAATGTTCGCGGTAGAGGAAGTAGCCCAGCATCTGCGATGGCGTCGGGTCCATGGCGATGTTGTGGCGCGCATTCTGATAGACCAGCATCCGGCGATTGCTGCCCGACATCGTGTCGAACAGCCAGCGCACGCCGCCACTGTAGTCGATCACATCATCCTGGTCGCCGTTGATGATCAGGGTTGGCAGCGTCAGTTTCTTCAGGGTGTCCGGGGTCCAGGCGCGCCAGGGTAGGCCGCCGCCGAACGGTGCAAACAGCACAAGTGCCTTGAGGTTTTTCGGCCGTGCAGCCTCGAAAGCAGGGTCACCGGCCCGCCAGGGTGCCAGCGCGCCGCCGGGGATGCCGGTGTCAAGCGCGCTTCCGGGGGTAACGCCGGCTCCTGCGGTAATCACCGCGCCAAATCCTCCCATCGAATAGGCAACAAGCACGACATTTTTGCCGTCCGCCATGCCCACCAGCCAGGGCGGCAGCAGGGGCGAGCCAGTCTCCAGGGCCTTCAGGATGAAGCGCTGGTCGGCCGGGCGGCTCATGGCGGCGATGCCGACGGCAAGCGGCTGCCCTCCCGGCTGGGAGGCGTCCCGGTCTGCGTGATCCACGGCGATCACGACATAGCCCTTGGAGGCCAGATTTTCGCCCAGCAGGCTCCAGCCACTCCCCCAGCCGCCAAGCCCATGCGAGAGCAGCACCACCGGCCTCCTGGCCGACGTTTGTGGCGGCGCATCGACGATGGCGACCCCGCAATCGCCCATTTCCTTTGGCGCGCCTGCCGGGACAGGACCGCCGACTGGTGGCGTGGCAACCCGGTAGCAGGCTTTGGGGCCGTCTGCAGCCGTTGCCGGGTACCAGACAGCAAAGGGAAGCGACCGGTCCGAACGACCCAGAGTGCCGGACTTCTGATCGAACAGCAGCAAGTCCGGCTGATCCTTGTGGACGATCATCCCGCGCCGGTACCCGACTGGATTGGGACCGTGCCGGGCAAGCTCCGGTGCGTCGCTCGGGACGGGCTGGGCCGCAGTATTGGGGGAGCCGAGCATCAAGAGTCCTAAGGCCAGAAGGGACAAGCGAATCACGGGAGCCTCCAGACGCTGACGCCACAGGGGGGGATGCTCGCACTGCCGATCACATAGTCGGCACCGTCCGGGGCCGGGCATCTCTGCGTGTGGGGCGCATAGTTGAACGCATAGGCCAGGCTTCCGCGCCGAGCGATCCGCAGGGTGTCTGGCAGATCAATCGTCTCAAGGCCGGCGGCTTCAGCCTCCTGGGTGAGCAGGCGGGTCAAAAAGCGGGCCTCGGTCAAGGTGCCGACATAGGTTGCCCGTCCGGACCGGGCGACGGCGGCTTCGCCATTTTCATACGTCGCGACCGTCTCGGCCCCTGGCAGCAGGTCGAGTGCCTCGCACCAGCTGTGTCCGGCATAGCGTTCATTGCCCCAGGTCAACTCGACCGGGCAGTCCGGCCGCAGGGTCTCGACAATCCGGACCCGGACCGGGACGAAGTCGCGCAGCCGTCCGGGGGCTAGACCGTCCGGAATGGTGAAGTCTGCCGTCTTGGCACCTGAGCGCGGCCCGAAGACCAGTCGCGCCGTTGACTGTTCCAGCGCCTTGATGGCGGCATCGGTCGGCATGGCCAGACACGGTGCCACGACCAGACGGTAGCCGGTCAGGTCCGCGCCGGGGCGCACGCAATCCACATCCAGGCCAAGTTGCCGCAACGCGGAATAATAAGCATAGACCGTGCGATCATAGCGATAGCCCGCCCCCTGGGGCTGAATATCACTGGCGTAGAGGGCATCGGCATCGATGATCAGCGCGACATCCTTGCGCTCGCGGGGGGTCGACAGATCATTCAGCAGGGCTTGCTCCTGCGCGACCTGGGCAATCTCATCCCAGGCATCTGCCGGCTGGTAATCCGGACGCAGCAGGCCTGCGTGCATCTGCTCCTGTGCGAACGGGGCCTGACGCCAGCGGAAGTAGCTCACGCATTCGGCACCATGGGCAAAGGCCTGCAAGGTCCACAACCGCACCATACCGGGCGCAGGGCGCGGGTTGTGCGGAGCCCAGTTCACCGGACCGGGCTGCTGTTCCATGAGCCAGAACGCCATGCGCGACAGGGCGCGCGTCTGGTCGAGGTTGAGCGCAGTCAGATCCGGCAGGCCGGTGCGCATATAGGGGCGGAAAACGTCCGCCGGCATATCGGCCATCGCCATGTCGGAGATGCCGAGCGGGTAGCTGTCGTAGCTGGTGAAATCGAGGGGCGCGCACAGATCGAAATTGTCGACAGCCGTCGAGAGGAACGGAATGAAGTTGTGCGTGATCCACTGGCGCGGCTCGACCTTCATCCGGATAAGGTCAACCTGCGCCTTGTTGTAGGCTGCGACCTGGTCGGAGGCAAACCGCCGCCAGGCCAGGCGATGCGCCGGGCTCGGCTCACACACGGTCTGGATCGGCAGATCGATTTCCTCGAAGGAGCCATATTCCATCGACCAGAAGACATTGCCCCAGGCCGCGTTCAGGGCCTCGATCGTACCGTAGCGTTGCCGGCACCAGAGACGGAATGCTTCAGCCGCTGCCGGTGAGCCGGACAGGGTGGTGTCGTGGCAGGTCATCTCGTTGTCGGTCTGCCAGCCGATCACGCCGGGATGACGCCCGTAGCGATTGGCCATGGCACCAACGATCCGAAGCGACTCACGTAGATACGTTGCACTGGAGAAGTCATAGTGGCGGCGGGAGCCGAACCGGCGGGTCAGGCCCGTGACGGGGTCGACCGGCAGAATATCGGGATAGCGATCACAGAGCCATTTTGGCGGTGTTGCGGTTGGCGTGCCGAGGACGACGCCAAGGCCTGCAGCGCTCAGTGTTTCAATCGCTTGGTCCAGCCAGTCCCAGTGATAGTAGTCGGCACGCGGCTCAATCCGCGACCAGGCAAACTCGCCGATCCGCACAGTTTTCAGCCCGAGTGCCGCCATTGCGGCCGCATCCTCCGCCCAGCGCTCAGCCGGCCAATGTTCAGGATAATAGCAGACGCCGAGCATGCACGAATCCTCCAGAGCGGCAAAGCCGAAGTCACACGCTCGGTCCTTGCCCATTTAATTGTATTATTTATAAGATATATAGCTACGCCCTGTTTGCGTGGTACACAAGATACTAATCTGGCTTTTACTGCCGGATTGCCGACCGGAGCAGCAAAGATGCACAGGGATGATGACCATCAACAAGGCCTGCCAGCCTATTTGAGGCTGGATGGCGGTGGCGCGACGCTGATTATCGATCTGGGCGGTCGCGAGCCCGTGGCCAGCTACTGGGGACCGAGACTGTCCGGTACACTGGAGTGCGCCCATCTGATCGCAGCCGCACACCGCCAGACGCCGCCGAATTCCCTTGCAGTCGAGCCAGCGATTTCGTTGTCGCCATCGATCGCCAGCGGGTTTGCCGGCCCTCCCGGCATGGCGATAGACCGCGACGGCCAGGCCTGGGCCCCGCTGTTCACGCTCAAAGCACTGGAGAGACAAGCGGAAAACCATGTCGCGCTCCGCTCGCGTGCGGATGCTGATGGCCTGGAATTGACTCACCATCTGCGGCTCGACCCGGTGACCGGCGTTCTGGAGGCCTGGAGCAGGCTGACGGTGCTCGCAGGCGGCGCGCTGCGCGTTCATCATCTTGCAGCACCCGTTCTGCCGATCGCGGACCATTATACCCGGCTGATCGGTTTCAGCGGCCGCTGGTCCGGCGAGTTTCAGATGACGGAACTGCCGTTTGCCGTTGGCGCGCATGTTCGGGAGAACCGCCGCGGACGCACGTCCCACGATGCATTCCCGGGCCTCGTCGTCATGGCAGAGGGGACCGGCGAGTGTGTGGGGCATGCGCAGGCGATCCACCTTGGGGCCAGCGGCAATCACAAGCTGCAGGTTGAGCGCTTCAGTGACGGCCGTGCCCTGATGATGATGAGCGACCTGCTGCTGCCGGGCGAACTGACCATACAAAACGGTGAGAGCTATACCAGCCCGACACTTTATGCCGCCGTCAGCACGCAAGGGCTGACCGGCATCGCGCGGGCCTATCAGGCTCATGTGCGCAGCTGCATCCTGCCCGCGACAGCAACCGCAAAGCCGCGACCGATCCATTACAATACCTGGGAGGCAGTATACTTCCATCACGATGAGGCCACCCTCAAAGACCTTGCAACCCGGGCCGCAAGCCTGGGTGTCGAGCGTTATGTCCTGGATGACGGCTGGTTTGGCGGGCGTCGCCATGACCGGGCTGGGCTTGGCGACTGGTTTGTCAGTGATGCGGTCTACCCGCAGGGACTCGGGCCACTGATCGATCATGTCTGCGGGCTCGGGATGGAATTCGGGCTGTGGGTTGAGCCGGAGATGATCAATCCCGATAGTGACCTGTACCGCGCACATCCGGACTGGGTTCTGCAAGTGCCAAACGCCCCGCAACAGGACATGCGCCACCAGTGGGTGCTCGACCTCACGCAGGTGGAAGTTCAGGACTATCTGTTCGGCTGCATCGACGCCCTGCTTGGCCGCTATGCCATCAGTTACCTCAAATGGGATATGAACCGCGATGTCAGCCACCCCGGCGGGCGGGGCGGTCGTGCCGTCGGGCATCTCCAGACAGCGGCGGTCCATGCGCTGATCGACCGGTTGCGCGCCGCGCATCCGGGCGTCGAGATTGAGAGCTGTGCGTCCGGCGGCGGCCGTGCCAATTTCGAGGTTTTGAAGCGCACGGACCGGATCTGGACCTCCGACAGCAATGATGCTCTCGACCGTCTGGCAATCCAGCGCGGGTTTTCCCTGTTCTTCCCGCCCGAGGTCATGGGCGCGCACGTCGGGCCACGCGATTGTCACATCACCGGTCGCCGGGTCTCGATCGAAATGCGCGCAGGCGTCGCCCTGTTCGGTCACATGGGCCTGGAAATGGACCTGCGCGAGCTGACGGATCTTGAGACGACGGCGCTGCGCAAGGCCTTGGCACTGTATAAGGAACACCGGGGCTTGATCCATGACGGACTGGCGATCCGCCTGGACCGCCGGCCATGGGATGAACGCTGGGGAGTTATCGCGAAGGGCGGCCAGACAGCACTGTTCGGCTACGCCCTGACCGGCACGCTGCCCACAACCCTGCCTGGTCGTTATCGCTTCGCCGGGCTCGATCCCGATAGCCGCTACCGGCTATCGCTGATCTGGCGGAGTGCCGATATCGATGTGCGCCATATTGATAGTTTGGCGTCCATGCCGCTGTCTGGAAGTGCTCTCATGGAGGCAGGACTTGAACTTCCCGTCCTGAAGCCCCAGAGCCTGCTCATCTTCCGGCTTGATCGCACAAATTAGTCCGGAAGGCCGACGATCACGGACGTAAGCGGCGTTTGTGCCGGGTCTTGCGCTGCCCAGGCATTGTGCAACTGATGCAGGCGGTTGAATTGCCCGGTAGACTGAAGAATGCCGTAGGCAAAGGCAGAATAGCCGCGGCGATACAGCGACAGGGCGGCATCGTCTGACAATGCGGCCAGCCCTGCGGCGCTGATCGTGTAAAGCCCGTCGATGCGTTCCTGCCGCTGGTCGGCATAAGTCAGGTCGATGAGGAACGGCCGGATCAAGGCATTCTCGACCAGGGCCGCGACGAAATCCTGCGTCCCTTTTGCATCGTCCAGCATCGCCGTCATGGCCTGGCGACGCTCCTGCAGAAACGCACTTTCCTGACCCGATGCATCGAAGAGCGGCAAACCCTCCGGATCGTGCGTGCGCGGATGATCGAGATCGAGCGCAAGGGCCAGGCCGCCATCCTCCGTCTGCGACCAGGCAAAGGGCTGGCGTGCGAATCTGGCGGGCAGGTGCGTGGCGTGCCAGCCGTTTGCCGAGACGAAGAGGTTTCGTTTGCCATCAAGCCCAAGCAGGGCCGTCAGCTTGAATTGCCCTGTTTGGTCATCCTTCAGGAACGCGAGCGGAAAATCGCAGGCGGCAGCGGCAATCTCCGCGCAGGATAACTGGACGTGCCCCATGGGCAGCAAGTCTGCAATCGCCAGCCCCTGCCCGACACGCACATGCGCATGCCGCGCCGGATCGATACGTTCATACTCCATGAAAAACCCCCTGGTCAGACCGGCTGCAGACCGAAATCACGCACCCGATTCAGCAGGTCGCGGTGGCGCGGCAGGTCACGCATTGCCTGCTGTTTCAGACGCTCGACAGTCAGAAAGGCCCGCTGTGCCAGCTCGGCCTCTGTGCGCAGTTTCGGCATGTGCGCATAGTGGGTCTCAAACCCCATGCCGTGGAGGATGTACTGGTAGCTCGGCCAGGAGAACACTTCTGCGGCATGCGAAAAATCCTGCGGCCCCGGCGGGTGGTACCGCCACAGCTTCAGGCGTTCCTGCAAGTCCGTCGGGATGCTCGCCGGGTCGCGGTTGTCCCGCCAGAATGCGGTATCGTCCCGCTTGGTCAGGACATAGTGCAGCTTCAGGAACTCGATGATCCGTGCCCAGTGATGCTCGAAGGCCAGATTGAACTGGCGGGCCAGCGTATCCATCACGCTGCGCCGCTCCGGCAGCCGGTCGGCGACAAAATCCACCGCCAGCTCGATGAGCATCAGCGCACTGGCCTCAAGCGGCTCCAGGAAGCCATTGGCAAGCCCGATCGCCACGCAATTCCTGACCCAGAAGGTCTGGCGGTGCCCGGCGCGGATCGGAATGCGGCGCGCATTCAGCCCGTCGGCGGCCGGGCCTATATAGGCGCGCAGCTCCGCTTCTGCCGCGTCATGGCTTATGTGCCGGCTTGAGTACACGTGCCCGACACCCCGGCGGGTCGGCAGGCCGATATCCCAGATCCAGCCGGCCGTCTGTGCCGTGGAGATGGTATGGGTGGCGACAGGGTCGTCCGGCGCATCATAGGGCACCTGCATGGCCAGTGCATGGTCTGCGAACAAGACGTCGTTGCATTCGATGAAGGGCACGCCGTAGACCTTGCCGATGATAAGGGCGGCAAAGCCGGTGCAGTCGATGAAAAAGTCCCCTGCAATCCGGCCATGCGCTTTGCAGTCAATGCTGGCGACATCGCCGTTCTCGTGCTGGTTTACAGCGATCACATCGTCCACGACGTGACGGACACCAAGCTTTTCCACGCAATGTTTTTGCAAGAGTGCGGCAAATTTGCCGGCATCCAGGTGGTAGGCGTAGTTGGCGACGGCGGCATATTCCGGTGTTGTGATGGCCTTGGGGGCCAATCCGGCATCGCAAAGGGCGGCCTGAAAATCGACGGCATCGGCAAAGTCCTTGCCGCCGGTCAGCAAATCCCAGTGGCCGGAGAGATTGAGCGCCGGTGCCCCCTGCGGCGGGTTCAGGGGATGGTAATAGCCATCATGCCCGGTGGTCCAGGCGTTGAACCGTGCCCCCTGCTTGAAGGCGGCATCACACTCCCGAAAAAAATCCGTCTCCCGGATACCGACCTTCTTCAGCGTGTTGCGCATGGTCGGCCATGTGCCTTCGCCGACGCCGATGGTCCCGATTGTCGCGGACTCGACCAGCGTCACCTGCACGCCGTCCGGCTGCGCCGTGGCATTGCGCGCGGCAATGCGGGCTGCCGCAATCCAGCCGGCGCTGCCACCACCGACGATCACGACCTGGCGGACCGGACCTTCATTATCACCGTTCATCGCGCGCTCCTATCATATGATAATTTTGCGGATGTTGCTGGAAGGCAAGGCCACGTACAGAATATTGCTGTGGAGGGGCTGCTTCCGCCTGCCGGCGTGCAAAAATGCAACATGGCTGAATTTTTCTTAACGTCGCCTGCGTTTCTCTTTTGCAATCATCTGATAAATCATATTAGTCATATGACCGGCTTAACCGGACGACATAAGGTCGTCAAGGCGGGCGCTTTGCCCTTACAAATCAACGGCCGTGGGGAGTGACGCATGATTACGCAAAGATTTTCCTCAAGTTGTAGACCTGCGACGAAAGTTCTGACGCTCGGAAGCAGCCTGGTAGCACTCGGTATGGTGCTGGCTGGCTCTGCCATCGCGCAGGAAGCTGCGAGCAGTGATCCGTCTGAGCAGCAGATGGATGCGATCGTGGTGACGGGGATCCGGGGCAGCTTGCTCCAGGCAACCAACATCAAGCGTGAGTCGAACTCGATCGTCGATGCCGTCAGTTCGGAAGCACTCGGCAAATTCCCCGACTCCAACGTGGCGGAATCGCTGCAGCGTATTCCAGGCGTTTCGATCGACCGCCAGGGTGGCGAAGGGCGGTTTGTCACCGTTCGCGGCTTCGGTCCGGAATTCAACACGGTTCTGGTCAACGGACGCACCTTTGCCTCCGACAACGAAGGCCGGTCCTTCTCGTTCGACTTGCTGGCGGCTGAGTTGATTACCGGCGCTGAGGTTTACAAGAGCAGTCAGGCGCGCCTGCAGGATGGCGGCGTCGGGGCGACCGTCAACATTGATACGGCCCGACCGTTTGACCTCAACGGGTTCAAGCTGATTGCCAGCGCCAAGGGCCTTTACGAGACCAACAACAACGATGTGTCGCCGCAGCTGTTCGGCCTGGTGAGCAACACCTTTGCCGACGACAAGGTGGGGGTCACCCTCTCGCTCTCTTACCAGAAGCGGGAGACTCGTCGCCCGTTCATCGAGGATCGGGGCTATCTTCCGGGTTCGACCGTCGGGAACCCGGCTGCGCCGCTGTTCACGAACGTGTTTGCTCCGCGTAACCAGGATGTCGGTATCGAGAATCAGGAGCGCACGCGTTTCGGAGTCTACACGGCGGTGCAGTTCCGCCCGATCGACAGTCTGACGCTGACCCTGGATGGCCTATATAATCGCTTTGACATCAACAGCGATGTCCGTTCGCTGGGTAGCTGGTTCGAGCCGTCCGAGTACAGTGCCGCCACTATCGATGATAACCGCACCGTCACGTCACTGACCACCAACGGCTTTGGCGACCTGATCTCCTCCTCGTTCAATCGCGATACTCGCACCTATGCGGGCGGCTTCAATGCCGAGTGGCAGGCCAATGACAATGTAACCTTGACCTACGACACATCCTGGTCCCGTGCGCGGGACTTGAACGGCGGACAGGACGTGTTCACCGTGATCGGCATTCCGGCCACATATGACTTTGTCCAGGCGAGCGGGGACGGCTTCCCGTCAATCCTTAACTATCGCGGTCGCGGCGTTACCGCCGGGATACCTGATGTTCTGACCAACCCGAATATTGGCCGCTCGCACTTCGTGCAGCGCCTTGGCAACAACACCTCCGAGCGCGTCCTCGAACACAAGTTCGACAGTGAGTTCAAGAGCGATGGCGGGATGCTTGATGCCTTCCGGATCGGTTTGATTTACACCAACCGAAGCAAGAGTCTCGAGGCGGTTGAGTCTGATCCTCGTTCGGTCTGTGTTTATTGCGGTTACGCCGCAGTGGTTCCGGCCTCGCTTTTGCAGCCGTTTAACCTGGGCGGCTTCCTGATCGGCAATGGAACGGTGCCTACCCAGTTCCAGACCTACTCTGCCGAGGAATATCTTGCGTACCTGGAGTCGCCGGCAGCGACGACAGCGCAGGACCTTGCCGCTGGTAACGCCCCCGGCACATCGGCTGGCATTTTGGCCACTACCAACGGCTTTACACCGATCGTCCTGCCGCGCTCCTACAACGTCACCGAGCGCACCTACGCCGGCTATCTGGAGGCCGATTTCAAGGGGACGCTTGGGTCGGTGCCGATCTTTGCAAACATTGGCGCACGCTATGTCTTCACCGAGCTATTCTCGGCAGGGCGTTCGCAGATTCTGACCGACTTGCTGCCGGTTCCGGGGGATTTGACGATCTTTAACGCCGTGTTTGCGCCTGGTGGTGCGCTCGATGTGCGCGATACCAACAGCTACGCCTACTTCCTGCCCAACATCAACATCAAGGTCGATCCGATTTCGAACTTCTCGATCCGGTTCGCGGCGTCTCGCACCTTGACTCGACCGCAGGTCAGCCTGCTGGCTCCGTCCACGACATTGACGACGTTCCGGCCGGCAAGTCTGGATGGTCTTGGCGGCAACCCGGACCTGAAGCCCTACCTCTCGGATAACTTTGATCTGTCGTTCGAATGGTACCCGACCCGCAGCATCTCTCTGGCAATCGCGCCGTATTTCAAGCGCATCTCGAACTTCATCCTGCAGACCAGAGCTCCCGAGATCTTGCCGATTGCCAATGCCGGCGGTCTGGCCGTCAACGGTGTGACCATTACTGGGCCGAACGAGGCATCCTTCCTCATTCGCCGTCCGCAGAATACGGAAGATGCCAATGTCCGCGGCATCGAAATCTCGGGCAACATCGGCTTTGACAGCTTCTTCGACGGCTGGCTCGGCGGCTTCGGCATCAATGGGAACGCGACATTCGTGAACACCAACGCGACCTACGACCCGAACTCGACCACGAACATCTTCGCGCTCGAGGGTCTTGGCGACACTTGGAACATCACCGGCTATTACGAGTATGATAGGATTTCCATGCGGATTGCCTTCAACGAGCGCGGGCGCTTCCTGGAAAACCTCGTGACCCCTGGCCAGGGCGGCGACCCGGTATTCCGGCGTAAATTCGGCCAGCTTGATGTGCGTGGCAGCTATCAGATCCTGGACTATCTCCAGGTCTTCTTCGAGGGCACGAACGTCACCAATGCGCAGAATGTGCAGACCGGACGCTTCGACAACCAGGTGCTGCGCATTTCCAAGACCGGCGCGCGCTATGCGCTGGGCTTGCGCGCAGACTTCTAAACGATGGGCATGAAACCGGCGGGGGAGCGGCATGCTCCCCCGCCGTGCTTGTTTAGGGCATGACCCGCCCGCCATCGATGATCAGGGACTGACCGGTGATCATCCGGGAGGCGCTGGAGGCGAGGAACAGAGCCGCATCGGCCACATGTTCGCCGGAGACAGTCTCCTTGAGGCTCTGCTGATCCAGGCATTGCTGCAAGGCATCGGGCGTCACCCACAATTCCAGTTGACGCTTGGTCATCACCCAGCCGGGGCACAAGGCATTGACCCGAATGCCCGCCGGTCCCAGTTCACGGGCCAGTGCTTTGGTCAGGCCCAGATTGGCATGTTTGGCGGTGACATAAGCCGGGTAGCCGGACAGCCCGAGATAGGAGGAGTTGGAACCGATATTGATGATCGAGCCGCGGCCCGCCTTGCGCATGCCCTCCGCAACCGACTGGGCCGTAAAGAAATAAGGCCGCAGATTGGTATTCAGCGAGTCGTCCCAGTCTGCTTCTTTCAGGTCGTCGACGCTATGGCGGTTATCGCGAGCCGCATTGTTGACCAGAACGGAAACCGGCCCGGCCAGTGACGTAAATTCGTCCATCGTCTGTTGCAGCAGTGCGACATTGCGGATGTCGACGGGACGAAAAAAGGCCTTGGTCCCGGTGTTTTCTTCAATCGCACGGACCAGATTTTCGGCAGGACCCGGAGTCAGGGATACAAAGCCGACACGGGCACCCAGGCGCGCAAAGGCATAAACCAGATAAGCTCCGATCCCCGTGCCACCACCGGTGATGAATACCGATGCATCCTTGAGATCGGCATAGGGGGTGTAGGGGTAGTCCGTCACGCCTTCGGGTATCTCGAGTAATGACTGTTGCACGCTGCGATCCTCCATTGAGTCTGGTTTGCAAATATTTTTGAACAGGTTGTGCTGGCCTATCTTATGTGGCGCTTTACTTTCCGTCCAATCATCATATAAAAATACAAGACTGCGATGAATAGAGTCCCGCTTCGGTGTGGGTGCATAAAAAGCAGGTCCTCTGGGCGCGAATTCAAATGAAAGAACCGTCATAAATGTCTGACCGACCAGCAAGGGGGCACAAGCCGTTACGCAGTCATGGCAGTTACGGCAAACTGGATCGTGATGGCTTCATCCATAGAAGCTGGATGAAAAGCGAAGGCCTGCCCGATGATGTCTTTGATGGGCGGCCTGTTATCGGCATCTGCAACACTTGGTCTCAACTGACCCCGTGCAATGCGCATTTGCGGGACCTGGCCGACCATGTCGCGCGCGGTGTCTGGGAACAGGGCGGATTGCCGGTCGAATTTCCGGCGATGAGCCTTGGCGAAACCCAGATGCGCCCGACCGCCATGCTGTTTCGCAACCTGCTGGCCATGGAGGTGGAGGAGTCCATCCGCGGCAATCCCATCGATGGTGTCGTGCTGCTGGGCGGGTGCGACAAGACCACTCCTGGTCAATTGATGGGTGCGGCAAGCGTGAATCTGCCGACACTGGTGGTCTCCTCCGGGCCGATGTTGAACGGCAAGTTCAAGGGGCGCGACATCGGCTCCGGGACCGATGTGTGGCGCTTCTCCGAGGATGTGCGGGCAGGAAAAATGCCCATGCGGGATTTTCTGGCGGCGGAGTCGGGCATGTCGCGCTCGGCGGGCACCTGCATGACTATGGGGACGGCCTCGACAATGGCCTGCATGGTGGAGGCCATGGGGCTGTCGCTGAGCGAGAACGCCACCTTACCGGCCGTCGACGGACGCCGCCGGACGCTCTCGCATGTGACCGGGCGTCGCATCGTGGAGATGGTGCACGCGGACATCCGGCTGGCCGATATTGTGACGCGCAAGAGCCTCGAGAATGCCATCCGCGTATGCGCGGTGATTGGCGGGTCGACCAATATCGTGCTCCACCTGCTGGCGATAGCCGGCCGTCTCGGCATCGACTTGACACTGGAGGACTTCGACCGGCTCAGCCGGGATATCCCGCTGCTGGTCGATCTGGCACCATCCGGCCGGTATCTGATGGAAGACTTCCATTATGCAGGCGGGCTTCCTGCAGCCATGGCGCAGATCGCGGACAAGCTGGCGCTCGATGCGCCAACCGCCGACGGTGGCACGCTTGGCGACGTGATCGCGAAAGCGGAAGTGTATAACACGGAGGTCATCCGCACGCTGGCGAACCCGGTCGGCCCGGTATCCGGATTCGCGGTTCTGCGTGGCAACCTTGCCCCGAGCGGTGCCGTCATGAAGCCCTCTGCGGCCTCGCAGGAGCTTTTGCAGCATCGTGGCCGGGCACTGGTGTTTGAGTCGATCGAAGACTTGCGGGCGCGTATCGACGACCCCGCGCTGGATGTCGATGCGCAGTCCATTCTGGTCCTCAAGGGCTGCGGCCCGCGCGGTTATCCCGGAATGCCGGAGGTCGGCAATATGCCGCTGCCGGCAAAAATGCTGGCCCAGGGCGTGCGCGACATGGTCCGCATCTCCGATGCGCGCATGAGCGGCACGGCCTTTGGAACGGTCATTCTTCATGTGGCCCCGGAGGCAGCAACCGGCGGACCGCTGGCTTTTGTGGAAACCGGGGATGAAATCCTGGTCGACATGCCGGGACGCCGTCTGGAACTCCTGGTGGATGAGCAGGAACTCGCGCAACGACGCGCACGGTGGGTGCCCGCCGAGAGCGATAAGGCCCAAGAGCGCGGCTGGGCTGGTCTGTACAGGGCCCATGTCCTGCAAGCCGATCAGGGGTGCGACCTGGATTTCCTGCGCGGCGCTAGTGGCAATGTTGTCACGCGTGAATCTCACTAGGGCAGATCAGCATGGCGACGCCAGATCGGATCGTCGGTGACTGGGGGACAAGCCACAGCCGCTTGTTTCTTTGTGCCGGTCAGGAGGTTGTTGAGCGCCTGCGCGGCCCTGGCTTGGGGCCGATCCTGAAGAGTGGTCAGGATTGTGGCACTGTTTTTCAAGATATCACGCAAGCTTGGTGTAAGAAAAACGGCCCGTTGCCAGCGCTGTTGTGCGGGATGGTCGGGTCTAATCTGGGCTGGATCGACGCTGGCTATGTGACGTGTCCGGCGACGCGCACCCAGATTGCCGGAGCCATTGCGCATGCAGGTCCAGCCGTCGCAATCGTGCCCGGTGTTGCCGGCCTCAGCCTGCTGGGTGCGCCGGATGTGATGCGTGGCGAGGAAACCCAGATCGTCGGGGCCATGAGCCTTAACCCCGCGCTGGCCCAAGGCGCCCAGTGGCTGTGCCTGCCCGGCACCCACAGCAAGTGGATCAAATTGCAGGATGGCTGCATCGCCGCCTTTCAAACCGTCATGACCGGCGAATTGTTCGCCATCCTCAAGGAGCATAGCATCTTGCTGCGTGCGGAGCCGGACGGTGTGGCCGGGCCGGGCATTTTCCTCCAGGGAGTGAAGCGCGCTGCTGATAACCGCGGCAGCGCCGTCACCGCATTGATGTTCGAGACGCGCAGCCGGCAAATCCGCGACCAGATGCGGCGCGTTGATGCTGAGGCGTTTCTGTCCGGGCTCCTGATCGGGGCCGAATTCTCCTGGGCTACTGGCCTCGGGCAGGGCATCAGCTCCGTAACCTTGATCGGTGAGACTGCCATGGCTCACCTTTATGCCGAAGCCGCCAATGTATTCGGCCTGAAGACCGCTGTTCTGGATGGCGAGGCCGCAGTTCTCGCTGGCCTCAACTCGTATAAGGATTACCTGTGATGCGCTCAGCGCCTTTACCCGTCGCCGAGGGGCTTGTAGCCATTTTGCGCGGCGTTCGCCCGGATGAGGTGACGGGGGTCGCCCTGGCGCTGGTCGCGGTGGGCATTCGGCGGATTGAAGTGCCGCTGAACTCTCCGGAGCCGCTCCAATCCATCGAACGACTGACGTCGGATGCCGCGTTTTCCGGCTGTGTGATCGGGGCCGGCACCGTGCTGTCTGCCGAGCAGGTGGATGCCGTGGCAGGCGCTGGCGGCCGACTGATCGTCAGCCCCAATACCAACCCGGATGTGATCCGGCGTGCGTTGGAGAAAGGGATGCTCGTCATGCCGGGGATCGCCACGGCGACAGAGGCCTTTGCGGCCTGGGATGCCGGCGCACGCGATCTCAAGCTGTTCCCGGCCGGGACTTATGGTCCGGGGCATGCCCAGGCGCTCGGCGCAGTGCTGCCGAAGGAGGTGAGGCTGTTCGCGGTCGGGGGGGTTGGCCCTAGCCAGATGGCGCAGTGGCTGGAGGCCGGGGTGTGCGGCTTTGGCCTCGGCGGCGAGCTCTACAAGGCGGGCAGAAGCATTGAGGATGTGGCTGCCCGCGCGGTTGCGGCGGTGCAGGCCTACCGGGACGCGACAGGGCAATGACGCCGGACTATGTCATTCCCGCGGGCGCTATTCTTGGCGAGGGCATTCAGTGGCATGACGGCAGGCTCTGGTGGACGGACATCCAGGGCAAGACGCTGGGTACCTGGGACTGGGCAAGCCGCGCGCTCCATTCGGTGCCTCTCCCGGAACGGCTGGGGTCCTTCGCCCTGACCAGCCGTGACAGCCTTCTGCTTTGCGCTTTTGAGACTGGTTTTGCCACCTTCGAGCCGGATACCGCTGCGCTGAACTGGGTCTCCCGCATCGAGGCCCCCGCAAGCGGCATACGCTTCAATGACGGGCGGGTGGATCGCAGGGGCCGGTTCTGGGCTGGCACCATGATTGAGGACGAAAGCACCGCCGGCGCGCGACGCGGGGCACTCTATTGCCTGGACCCGGTGAGCGGACCGCAGCGCACGGTGACAGACGTGACCATCTCGAATGGCCTGGCCTGGAGCCCTGACGGTCGCTGGATGTACTTTGCGGACAGCCCGACGCGCGCCATATGGCGTTTTGCGGTTGATGCCGAAACCGGCATGCCGGGCAGTTCTAGTGTATTTGCGCAAACGCCGGAGGGAATATACCCGGACGGTGCCACCGTTGATGCCGAGGGCTGCTACTGGAGCGCACAGTGGGGCGGCAGCAGGGTCGTGCGCTATACGCCCGACGGCGCGATAGAGAGAATTATCCCGGTCCCGGTTTCCCAACCGAGCTGTGTCTGTTTTGGTGGCGATAGCCTTGATTTCGTGTGTGTCACTACGGCAAGGGATGGTTTGGATACAGACCAGCTACGTGCAGAGCCACTTGCCGGAGATATTTTGATCTACAAGACAGATATCTGTGGAATTAAAGAAGATATTGTACAATTAAATAACTATAATTTGACATGAGGAGTAAAATGCAAAGACAATTGGGTCGCAATCTCACCTATCATGTGATGCATGAACTGGGGGGAGATATCGTCAAGGGCGTGTATGGCCCGGACAATCCTTTTCCAATCGAGGCCTATCTTTGCAATAAGCTCTCCGTCAGTCGTTCCGTTTTGCGTGAAGCCATAAAGATGCTGACGGCAAAAGGCCTGCTGGGGTCAAGGCCGCGGCAGGGCACCTGGGTCCAGTCGGAGGCCTCTTGGAACCTGCTGGACCCTGATGTCCTGGGCTGGCTGCTGGAGCGTAATTTCTCCGCACCTCTGCTGCTCGAATTTCTGGCGATCCGGCTCGCCGTCGAGCCGGCCGCTGCGGGCATGGCGGCGCGATGCGCGACACCACAAGCGGTGGCGAAAATCGGCGTTGCCCTTGAGCGCATGCAGAAGGCCGACAAAGGTCTGGATGACCCCCTGCAAAGCGATATTGACTTTCACGTTGCCGTGCTCGAGGCCAGCGGCAATCGGTTCATGGCGCGCCTGCGCGATCTTGTTGGTGCAGCGCTGCGCACCTCCATTCGCCTGACCAACCAGATGAAAGGGGTCCGCCTCGCCAGTGTGGCCGACCACCAGAGGGTCTATGATGCTATTGTCGCGAAAGACCCCGAAGCAGCGACGGATGCCATGCGGATGCTGATCGTCGAGGCGATCGCGCTGGTGCAGAAAATGGCGGCCAACATTCAAGTGGACGCAGATAACCGCTGATGCTGCGCACCGGTACGACAGGGGGCACAGCCGCACCGTGTGCCGGGCGTTGGTTGTGTCCGGGCAGGAACATCCTCCCGGGCATGCGGGTGTGACCGGGCCGGACGCGGATTGGCGGGACGGCGTGTTGCACTCGCGCCGTTTCGGCGACGTCTATTTCTCCCGTGATGGCGGGCTGGAGGAAGCGCAGGCGGTGTTTCTGCGCGGCTGCGGCTTGCCTGAGCGCTGGCGGGGTTCAAGCCATTTCACCGTCGGGGAGCTGGGCTTCGGCACCGGGTTGAACGTACTGGCGCTGCTTGATCTGTGGCGGCACACCCGCCCAGCTGCCGGGCGGCTGCATATCTTCTCGGTTGAGGGGTACCCGCTGGCACATGGTGACCTTGTGCGCGCGCTGGCAGACTGGCCCGCGTTAGCGGACCTGGCGGCCCCGCTGCTGAGCCGCTGGCCCGGGGCGACGCCCGGCTTTCACCGCATCGACTGGCACGACCTCAAGGCCACTCTCGACCTCGCGATCCTGGACGTGGAGACCGCGCTGCAGCAATGGGATGGCAAGGCGGACGCCTGGTTCCTTGATGGCTTTGCCCCGGCGCGCAACCCGGAGATGTGGCGGGAGCCGGTACTGGCGCAGGTCGCGAGCCACTGCGCGCCCGGTGCCCGCCTTGCGACCTACACTGTTGCCGGTGATGTCCGGCGCGGCCTAGCAGCCCAAGGCTTCACGGTATCGCGCCTGCCGGGGTTCGGCCGCAAGCGGGAGCGACTGGAGGCGCAGACGGCCGGCGAACGCGCAGAGCCTGCTGTGCCGTGCGTTGCCATCATCGGTGCCGGGATCGCCGGTGCTGCCCTTGCCCGTGCCTTTGCGGCACTGGGTGTTTGCGCAACTGTGTTTGATGCTGGCCCTATGGCCTCCGGCAATCCGGCAGCCCTGATCTCGCCGCGCCTGATGGCCGGAGATAGTTGGGAGGCGCAGCTCTGCGCGCGGGCATTCCAGCGTAGCATCGCGCTGATCCGGGATACAGCACCTCAGGCAATCATCGCGCACGGCATGGTGCGGCTGGAGCGCAATGCCAAGGATGGCCCGCGCTTCGACCGCATCGCGGGGGACCATGTACTGGGGCCGCAGGCGCTGGCCCGGATTGGAGCAGACGACGCAACCAAGGCCCTGGGTGAGCCGGTTGCCGGCGGCTTTATCGTGCCGGACGCGCTCACCGTCGACCCGCAGGCTCTGCGCGCCGCATGGCTGTCAGGCGATGTGAGACCAGCGCGGGTCGAGCGGTTGGAGCAGATCACCGGTGGCTGGCAGGTTATAACAGCCGAAGATACTGCGTGTTACGATGTCGTGTGTCTGGCCGGCGGCTATGCGACCGCTGATCTGTGGCCGCTGCCGCTGGAGCCGATGCGCGGTCAGGTCAGCCACGTCGAGACGGAGCAAGCCGTGATGGCCGCTGCCTGGGGTGGCTATGTTGTGCCGACACGCACCGGCGCGCTGTTTGGTGCGACCCACGACCGCGGCGATGACAGGACTGACGAGCGGGCAGACGATACCGGGCGTAACGCTGCAGCACTGGCGACCATGTTGCCGGACTTGGCCAGGCGGCTTGATGGCCGGGCGATTGGCAGCACGGCCGGCGTGCGCGCCAACACGCCGGACCGGCAACCGGTCGCCGGGCGGCTTGCCCCAAGCCTGTTCACCCTCACAGGGCTTGGCGGGCGCGGGTTCATGTTCGCACCGTTACTGGCGGAGCATGTGGCAGCACTGGCGCTGGAGCGGCCTTCACCGCTGCCCGTCGCGATCGCGGCCAGCATCAGCCCAACGCGGTGGACGCTGGCCCCCGACATACCTATTACAGGGTGAAGCTAATCAATGAGGTCATTCATGGATATCGTCATAGCGTCCTACGCCCGCACGCCTATGGGCGGCTTCCAGGGCGTGCTTGCCCCGGTCTCCGCCACGGCGCTTGGGGCCACAGCCGTCAAGGCGGCGGTTGAGCGTGCGCAGCTTGAGACCACTGCCATTGACCGGATCTACATGGGCTGCGTGCTGCCGACCGGGCTCGGCCAGGCCCCGGCGCGCCAGGCGGCCCTCGGCGCGGGTCTGCCGCAGTCGGTTGAGGCTACCACGGTCAACAAGATGTGCGGCTCCGGCATGCAGGCGGCGATCATGGCCTGCGAGGCTCTGGCATCCGGGATGGCAGACGTGATTGTCGCCGGCGGCATGGAGAGCATGACCAACGCCCCCTATGCGCTGCCCAAGCACCGCGCCGGTGCGCGCATCGGCCACGACACCGTGATCGACACCATGATGATGGACGGCCTTGAAGACGCCTACGAGCGCGGTAAGCCCATGGGCGCCTTCGCGGAGGAGACAGCCCGGGCCTACCAGTTCACCCGCGCGGACATGGATGATTACGCCATCGAAAGCCTGCGCCGGGCGAGCGCCGCAATCGCCAGCGGCGCGTTCCGGGACGAGATCGCCGCCGTGACGATCAACGGTCGCGCGGGAGACCTGGTGATCGATACCGACGAACAACCGGGCAAGGCGAAACCGGAGAAGATCCCGACCCTGAAGCCCGCCTTCGCCAAGGACGGCAATATCACCGCTGCCTCCTCCGCCTCGATATCGGATGGGGCGGCGGCCCTGGTTCTGGCGCGGTCTGATGCTGCCCAGCGTCTGGGTCTGGCGCAGGTCGCGCGCATTGTGGCTACGGCAGCGCACGCGCATGCGCCGGCCCAGTTTACGACCGCGCCTGTCGAGGCCATCCGCAAGGTGCTGGCGCGGGCGCGCTGGACACTGGACGACGTGGACCTGTTTGAGGTGAACGAGGCGTTCGCCGCCGTCGCCATGATCGCCATGCGTGACCTCAATATTCCGCACGAGACGCTGAATGTGAACGGGGGGGCGACCGCCCTTGGCCACCCTATTGGTGCCAGCGGCGCGCGCATCACCGCAACCCTGATCGCGGCCCTCAAGGCGCGCGGACTCAAGCGCGGCGTTGCCAGCCTGTGCATCGGCGGCGGCGAGGCAACCGCGCTGGCCATTGAACTGCTGTAGCCTGGGCAGGGCAGGCGGGAGAGTGGCGAGCAGAATGGGGGCGATTGGTGGGCCCGGCAGGATTCGAACCCGCAACCAAGCCGTTATGAGCGGCCAGCTCTACCCTTGAGCTACAGGCCCCACCTTGCCCAGCCCTTAGCACTCGCGTAACGCACTCGCCAAGAGACATGGCGGGCGTTGTGGAAACATAGCCCCTCGACAGGTTAGAGCGGCACCATCAAACACCGTGATCAAACAACTAGCAGAGAGTTGATTAAAATTATTGGTCCGATCTCCTTTGAAGACAGGTCAACATGACAGAGGTGATGCGTTCGGCCACATATGACCAGCCAAACTGTTCAGAACGAGCAAGATTTGCTGTGCTCATTGCTGCCCTAAGTGCTGGATTAGTCAATATAACCTCAATTCGCTCGGCATAGTCGTCGGGTTCCCAGCAGGAAAGTATATAGCCATGCACGCTGGACGTAATCAACGCATCATAATTGTTGGATGGTGAGCTGATCACGGGCAGTCCTGCCGCAATCGCCTCCATCATGCTTGTAGGCGTACCTTCGGTAAGTGATGTGATCAGGAAAATAGATGCCGCGCGCAGATAACGTTGCACGTCTGCCTCTGAAGCACTGCCGGTAAATTCAACATTTGCCAGGCCCAAGTTGTACACTTTGGACTCCAGCACCGCACGTTCCGGACCATCACCGACGATTCTGAAGCTTCGATGTGGCAGCAGCGCTGCGATATCAAGTACCAGGCTGACATTTTTAACAGGATAAAAATTTGCAACACAGATTACATCCACGTGCGAGAAAAATGGCGTATTGTATAGCTCTACCTTTTCTTCGATACCGCTAGGTTGCCACCAGATTTCCGCGTCAGGCATACACCGCTGCATCAGAGCGGCTTCGCGTGCGCCAGTGGCATACCCAGCAGCATAGCCTTGAAGCGCTATGTGCAACACGTGCAAGGATTTCGGTGATTGACGCAAATATCCATGAGCACTGAACAACCGCACAGGTACATCCAGTGCCCATGCCAGTAGTCTGCCACAGGCGGCGGCGGCCCAATCGCCATGCACATGCATGACATCAAATTCACTACGTCGGCGCCGCAGTGCGATCAGTGCAGCGGTGTAAAAAAAAAGTTCCCTTAAAATAACAGGTTTCCACGCCCGGATTGGCTGACCACCGAGGAGTCGTATGTCATCTACTGATGTTGGTGCGCCCTCACAAAAAGCAATGGTGACGTCATGACCAAGTGCACGCTGATACACGCTCAGGCGCGCCACATGTTTTTCCATACCTCCGGGCTGTGGTGGCAGAAAAGGATAAAGGCGTAGTATTTTCATTATGATCTGGACTTCTTGTCTTCCAGTTCGTCGCAAAGCGTCGCGCGATAACGCGCAAAGACCTTTTGCCATTCAAATTTATCCTGCACGGTCATTCGTGCATTGCGCCCAATATGTGATCTTTCAGCTTCACTTGCGAGCAATCGCAAGGCAGCGTCAAGCGGTTCAGTGCCATGAGAAGCCAAGATCAAACCATTGCTGCCTGACTCTATCACGCCTGTCAGAAATCCTACGGGCGCAGTGATAACTGGTAACCCCACTGCCATAGCTTCAAGAATGGCGCGCGGCACGCCCTCCGCGAGAGAATAATGGACATAGATATCAGCTTCCCGCAGCAAATGTGCCAAAGCGACATGTTCCACCTCCCCAGCCAGCTTTAGATGGAGGCCGCGCGCAGCCAGCGCAGATACACGCGCTGCATGAACAGCAAGTAGTGGCCCCGAGCCCACCAGAGTCAACGATACTGATTGCCCGATACTCAGCAGATCGTCTATCAGTGCAATATGATTTTTATTCGGCACCATCCCGCCTACAGAGATCAGCTTGAGTATGGCACCTGCTTTGTAATCTTGTTTGGGCTGGAATTTATCAAGATTGACGCGTGGCGGAATCTCGATTGCCTGTGAAGCTACATTGGAACCATATATTACGCCGATCTGCTCGGTCATATCTGCTGAGAGCGTGCGAATGTATCGAGCAACAGAAAAGGCGGGACGCGCCGCTACTCGAAAAAAAATATGCCGCAAAAGCCCGCGCACTCCCGGCTTATCCGCAGCAAAATAGTGAGTGCCATGAAGCTCTACCATCAACGGTACGCGAATAGCCCATGCCCAGAGTGCGGCAGCAAGTCCACCAAGCACTGGGCATTGAGCAAGTAAATGTGTCGGACGATATTTCCAACAAAGCCACAACAAAAACCATTGGGTAAACAAAAAACTCAGTTGTCCATTGCCGAAAGCAGGCAAGCGATGCAGGTGCAGAACGCCATCCTGTTCATGATGAAAGCGATTGTCTAATCCGCGGGCAATGACATGATAGGCATCTGTATTGCGTGATAATTCGTTCCAGATTGCACGCGTATGATGTGCCATCTTTAGCGGTGGGTAGTCATTGGCCGAAACATGAAATATGACGCGGCGTTTCATTCAAACAATACTTTCTCATACATTTCAGCAATCACCGGCGTGTCAAAACGTTCGACCCACTGGCGATTTTCTGCAGCAAGCTGCGAGCGCAACGGCACGTCAGCCAGCAGCGCGGCCAGCTCGCGCGCAAACTCTTCTGGTGCATCACGACGGGTTACGCGCCCGGCCTGCAATGGCCCGAGCAACTGCGCTGTCCCACCCGCATCGGTAGAGACCAGTGCCAAGCCGGCTGCCATCGCCTCTAGTACAACACGGGGGAAGCCTTCATTATAGCTTGGCTGAAGAAAAATATCAGCAGCCAAATAAAGCTGTTCGATTTCGCGATTGGGTATATTGCCAAGGAAATGGCAATGCGCGTCAAGTCCTGCGGCGCGCACTTCCTGTTGCATATCTGGCAGCTCCGGCCCGCCACCTGCAATCACCACTTGCACGCCTTCAAGAAGGCCTGCCGCCTGCACATGGACAAGACAACTTGGCACATAAAGCAGCGTACGCCTGACGGGCGAAAGCCTATGCACCATGAGGAGAATGGTTGAGTTGGGGAGTATACCCAGATGTTGCGCCAAAGCCGCACGCGCGGCTCCACGTGCCTGCGGCTGATCGAACCGGCGGATATCAATATCGTTGAAGAGCAGGCGCATCTTGTCGCGGCGGATACCAGCACGCTGCACATAATAATCGATCATGAACTGCGGCCCGGTGACGAAGTGGTCGACAAACCGACGCGCAAGCCGGTTTGGCCAGTCGGATGTAACGCGCCATATCAATTTTTTAACTGTTAAAGGCTGACCCTCATCATAGTCGATGGTGGTACCGCTTTGCCACAAAAAGGCCTGCCCCCCGTAAAGCCGATGGGCCAGTGCCGCCTGTAGCGCCGTGATGGCAGCGATGCGTACATAGCTGCGCCTATAACCGGAGCGCACCAGTTTATGTAACAAACGCTGCATCTTAAGCCTTCGGAGCAGCACGGGCAGTGGTGCAATCGGATAAACGGAAATAAGAGGGCTATCGAACGATGGCACGGTTTTGGCGCGTTCAATGATCAGGGCAATTTCAATGCCGCGTGCAGCCAGCGCCTCCAGCAGACCGAGGACATGATGAAAGTGTGATGCCTCGCCAGCCGCATAGCTGTTGAGGATGTATATGAGTTTGCGATCTACGCGCTTAATCTTCATTACCCTGCCCTGCGTTGATGCCGTATTTTCGTGGATGCTTCATGGCTTTCTTGGCATGACCAAAGCGGGCATACACAAACGGTTCTTCTTCATTTATAAGGCGCTTGAACGTTGCTACATCGCGCGTGCCAACCACTCTGGCAGGATTGCCCGCCACGATGCTAGCAGCTGCAACATCTTGATGAACGACGGTGCCAGCCCCGATAACGGCACCATCGCCAATCGTCACGCCCGGCAGTATGATGGCGCGCGCGCCAATCCAGACATATTGCCCAATCGTCACAGGTGCAGTCAGATAGCGATCGTCGAAAGGCAGCGCTTTCAACTCATCATTGAAATTATGTGTGCGCGATAAGATCATCACCTCGGGGGCCAGGATGGTGCCCCGACCAATGCTCAGTCCCCCAGTGCCGTCAATATCACATCCCGATCCGATATGAACATGATCCGCCAGTGCAATATAATCGGCGCCGACGAGGCGCCCTGTTGGCCAACGGTATTGGCAATTCTTGCCCAATTTTTTGAACTGAATATTGCGATATTTATAGGCGATCCAAAGGTTCATAATATTTCGCGTGAGTTTCATTGCCCGCCTTTCCAATATCGCAAGGCCGCATAGCCCACCATTTCAGCAAGCACGAGCAGGCAAGCAAGCGCAATCCCACTATTCATGCCAGCCAAATGACATGACAATGCGCCAACCAAAGCTGTGCAGATGTACCCAATCATTGATGCATTGATCCTGCCCGCCTCAAACTTGCTATAAGCTTTGGCGCGTTCGATAATAGTTAGAACAACCAAGGGAGCCGAGAGGCTAAGCAACCCGATTTGGAGTAGAGGCAGATCTGCCTGGCCGGATAATATCACCAGCAGCACCGAGGCTATAGAGGCCGCAGCCAAACTGAGGAGCAGCAGGAAACCGTAAGCGCGTCGACCCATTTGCCCGGTTTGCGCTAAACTGGCGCGGTGATTGATCAGACCTTCAAGCACCCGCACTTGCCCATTGGCGAATATGACGCCACGATAGGCCAGAAAGAAGTTGCCAAGGGCCGTCTTGTCCAGCAGCAGCGCCGTTGCCAAAATGGGCACCATATTATCGCGCACACGCTTGAGCGCGGAGCCAAAATAGTAAGGCACATAGTGTCGTTTTTGCGCCAGCAAGGTGCGCAAGGATGGCAGAATAGCAAGTGGGCTGAACCATTGCCATTCTAGGCGATGCCGCGCCAGCCATAATAGCTGTGCGGCCAACCCGCCGAGCGCCAATGCCGCCCAAAGCTGGTCTAACGGCTTGCCCACGCCCGTAATAACTAGCAGGCCCAATATCGCCAGCCTTAGCGCTGCGGCTTGAAGGTCCATCAGCAAAAAAGCTGCCAGCCGCCCGGTGGATTGCAGGCGGATATCAAGATAACGCGATAGCGACATGCTGGCAGCATAAAGCATAGCCCAGTGTGAATAGCCGTGAAACAAGCCAGCCTTCCACAACAGGAGCACCAGCAGCGGCAACACTACTACCATGAGCAATGCGAAGGCGGCCACCTGTCGGATGTCATCAACATGATCCTGCACATGAAACACAGCATGGTTGCTTGGCAAAAGTTCCAGCGTCAGCAGCAACATACCAATGATGGCAATATCCACTGTATAGGACGCATAATCTTGCGGCCCGAAGAGGCGAACAATAAGGATAGTCGTTGCCATGTTGATGGCAGAACTTAGGCCGCGATTGCTTGCTGCCAACCATATTTTACGCGCAAGAGACTCTGTCATGCGTGAGCCCGCTGGCGCAAGCCGGGGCGCGGGTGCGCATTGATCAGCAGGAAAGCGGGCAGGCACAGGAACAGCCAAGAGACTGCAGTGTTGAGATTATTGTGGGTGATTGAAAACAGCAATGTTCCGGCCCAGACAGGAAACAGAAACTCATAGTGGCTTCGGCGTTGCTTCCACAGTAGGCGACCGGTGCACAGCAGGAACAACAGCGACAGGCCAAGGGCCGGAAAGCCCAGTTCTGACATGATGCGCACAAGATCATTATGCGATACACGCCGCCTCTCGCTGGAGGCGCTCACGGTGCTGTCGTCGGGCAGAATGATAGCCTCGACATCCGAACTATAATGTTCAAACTCCGTTGCATACCGTCCCCAGCCAACGCCCGTCCACGGATGATCCGCCGCCATTCGAAAACCTATCAGCGTAAACAGCACGCGTTCGGCATCGCTAGCTTGTTGTGCTTGCGCCGAGCGGGACTCAACGCCGAGTAAACTGGCCAACCCAATAAGAATAACACCGGCCACACCAGCGAGAATGGCAACTCTGGCATGGCCACGAGCCACCACGGACCAGCCAATCTGAATCACCGGCATCAGTAGGGCCGCACGTGAGCCACTTACCATTATACCCAGGGTGATGATGCCAAGCGCCAACAGGCGCTGTGGACCGCTCAGCACATTATAGCCCAAACAAAAACCGAGCCCAAGAAAATAGCCATAATAGTTGGGATTGCTGAATGTGGCTTCGGCGCGTCCCTCGCCACCGTAAACAAATTCGATCACGCCAAATACCGCAGTGATACTGGCGCACAACACGACAAATCGAAATGAGCGTCGCATGATGTCGGTATCGTGGTACATATGTATCATGTAAAACAATACACCAAAAATCACAGCCAGATTGATCAGCGATGCTTTTATGTCGCTGTCGAGCGGCGCAAACAGCGCCGAAAACAACACCAGCGCGGCAAAAACTACAATAATATAGAGGCCGCGAGGCATCACGGGATTGCGCAATAAAATGAGTAATGTGGCAAGCAGGATGGTGATTTGTACCATTTGGTAAAATTCGCGGTAAAAAAAAGAAAAATTCTGCGCACAGCCAGCATATGCGGTAAAAAAAAGCGTGAGTAGTGTGACCGCTGTTGAACGGCTGCGCAAATTATAAAGCAGCCAGGTGGCAAGCAGCAGCAACGGGCCGACTAGTTTGATTGTGTCAGACATTGATGGGGCGCTTATGATGACCGACTAGAATGGCGGCATAAAGCTTGGCAAAGCCCTGCGTCATCGCTGTCATACTATAGTGCGCAGCAATGCGTGCTTGTAACCGTCCGCCGCGCGCTTCTGCCTCTGTTCTGTCAGCCAACAGCGCATCAAGCACATGAGCGATCTGCCCTTCCTGCGCCAGATAGCCGCAGCCATCATCCAGCAATTCAGGCACGGCCCCCACAGGCGTTGCGATGACTGGTACCGCGCGTGCGCCAGCTTCAAGGATAACCATTGGCAAACCCTCCCAACGTGAATGCAACACCAGTGCCGCGCATTGGCGCAGTAATGCGGGTACATCATGCACAACACCCAATAGCTTGATCCGTGCCTGTGCCGGGCTTTGCATGACAGCCCGTGTCACGGCATCACGGTGAATCCCATCACCAGCCAGCCAGAGTTCGCAATCCTGCCGCTGCATCGCTTCAAAAGACGCTATCATGCCCAACGGATTTTTCTGTACGTCAAAGCGACCGAGAAAAAGCAGTGCAGGCGGTTCGACCGGCGCGCGGTCGTGAAGCTCGGAAGGAAGCGGCACGCCATTTGGAATGACATGGGTGCGACGCGCGTTGAGCTCGGGGTGCTGGCCTTCAAAAAAAATCGTGTCGCCAGCGCGCCAGCGCCGGGTCAGACGCATGATGGAACGACGCAACCAGCTATGTCCTGATGCATTGTGGCTGGTGAACACCAGCTTTAGTCGTGGATCTAAGAGTTTAAGTAGCAACCCCAGTACAAGGGCGTGAAACATATGGACGTGCAATATGTCTGGGCGCTGGTGGCGCAACCAGGCTCGCGCACGCCACAACGCAACGAAGCTGGCAACCAGAGAGCGCCGCAAGCCAAGATACACAATATTGTCGGTGAGCAAAACATACTGCCTCAGCAATGATGTTTCATCTGTCATGCATAATATGCTCATGCGCATTGAACTATCTGTTGCATAGCGCACCATATCGAGCAGGATGCGCTCCGCGCCGCCTACGCCGAGGCCAATAACCATGTGTGCGATGTGAAAGTTGTTGCCTGAAGCTCCGGCCTCAGTTTGTCCCCGCTCAGTATCCATCACTCGACCTATCTGGGAAAGCCGAGCTTGCGCCAGCGCAGCGCCCCGCCAGCCATACCTATAAGCAGTCCAGCCCCAATGGCCAGCACCAGCATAATAACGGGTTTTGGCTTCACCGGCCGCGACGAAACAGCTATGCCGCCAAAAGGTTCTGCTGCGTAGGCGGCTCGGCCATTTGCCAACATTGCAGAGCGCTCTTGCGCACCTAGCACCTGCGCGAGCACCGACCGATGTTCAGTTTGGTCCACCGTGCTTAGTTTGTCCGAGAGGTAGCGAATATTTTCTTCGGTGCGCTTTAATGCCCTTTGACGGAGTACGTCATCGATTGCGCCGTGCAGGGCCGTGAGCAATTCGCCGGCGAAAACCGTCTCGTCAGTTTCCATGGACAAAGTCACGATGGCTTTTTTGTCCATTTCTTCGACCTGTATCGCAGTGGATAGATAGTCGGCCAAGCGAGCAGCATCTGGTGACTGCCAGCGTTTGGGCGGCATTCCCAGAATCCAGCGCAAAGTCGATTTCAACCCACCGAAGCGGCTGACCGGCTGCTGCCAATTTTTCTCTTTGGCCCTCCACTCCTGCCTGAAAACCTGCTGCATCAGCTCCTTATTGTGCGACAGCCGCTCGGCCACATCAGGTGTTCCAACACTCTCCACATAGAGTTCAAATGGGGTTATGGTCGTTTGGCCTGGCAGGCTTACACCTGCCAGCGAAGCCAGGCTGCTAAGCCCGCCAGAACTGGATGCTGACCCCCCGCCTGTCGCGGAAGCCGCAGGGACTACAGACAGTGAAACTTTATATTCGTAAGTGGCCACATGCAGATAGACCAATGCCAGCGCCAAACAGGTTAGAACAGCGATCAACATTATACGCCAGCCGTGGCGAGCAACCGCCAGAAGATCAGCGAAGCGAAAATCCTCGTCAGGCAAGGCAGACGGCGGGTGCCTCTGCGCAACGTCTTCGGTCATTAAAAATTATCCAATAAATTCAACTCTTGATAATATAGCAATTGTACTTTTCATTGCAACAAGCCTTCTCAACCCTCGTTGCTTATGGCAGACGAGCCGCTCAGGAGACACCCTATGTTCAATATCGAGTTTCTAACAGCTGTGCGTGCCGAGGAGCTGAAAGTCGTCATCGGGCTGCTCAAACCGCGCACTCGCCTGCTCGAGATTGGTGCAGGCATGGGTTGGCAGGCACGCGAACTAACAATGCTAGGGCATGAAGTGGAAGCTGTCGATCTGCCCACCTCCGAATATTCTGCTCACAGGGTTTTTCCCGTGACTGACTACAATGGTACCAACCTACCCTTCCCGGATGAAACTTTCGACATCGTTTATACCTCGAATGTGCTGGAGCATGTGCTGCAGTTAGACGTTCTGCAGGCTGAGATAAAGCGCGTTCTGAAGCCACAGGGTCGCTGCATTCACATCCTGCCCACAGCGACTTGGCGGTTATGGACATCTATAGCAGCTTTTCCCAATGCTGTTGTAACTATGTTTTGTGAACTACTGTCTCCAGGTAAGCCCCAAGCGTTACGTCGGATCGTTGTGGCTACCGGTCTAGCAATACTGCACCCGGCTCATGGCGTCGGGTGGCATGCGATCACTGAGCTGTGGACATTCCGGCCTTCCTGGTGGCGACATTACTTCATGCGGCATGGCTTCCATATTCAACAGGACCGACCGATAGAATTATTTTACACGGGCTTTTTCCTGTTGGGGAATCGCTTGACACTAGCTCGGCGTCGATCACTAGCGCGTATTTTTGGTGGCGCATGCCATACCTATGTTTTAGAAAACCCTGCGCACTGAACGGGAATACACAGTTTAGAAATAAGCTCAGAATGGAAGAGTCGGTAATGTACGATACGATATCGACGAACCCCTCACTAAATGGTCGCAAGCTGATCGTTCTTTCGCGCTGCTCCATGACCCTTTTCACGTTTCGGCGCCATTTAATGCACGATGCTACATCAAATGGCGCTATAGTGATAGCTGCTGCAGCCTCTGGTGATGGCTATGAACATAAGATCACGGCAGCGGGTTTTCAATTTGTTGATATTCCAGTGAGTCGCCGTAGCATATCTCCTTTATCTGATCTTATACTTATTTGGTCGCTTGTGGCGCTATTTCGTAAAGAGCGCCCCGATATTATTCACTTATTCACAATAAAGTTGGTGATCTACGGCTTGATTGCCGCCATAATTACTAAAGTCCCATGTCGATTTGCAACAATTACGGGTCTGGGCCATGTGTTTACAACCGGATCAGGTTTCATGCGCAGGGTTGTTAAGTTTTTGTACAAATTTTCCTTGCGTAATGTAACGCATCTCTGGTTTGAAAATACTGATGATCGTGCTGAATTTGTTCAATCTGGGCTGTTGAATGATATCTCGAACTCGATAATCCCCGGGGCTGGTGTCGACTGCGAGGAGTTTCTGCCAGTTTCACTGCCGCATATTTCGCATCAACCGCTTTCCTTTCTGATGGTTGCTCGGCTTTTGGTGGAAAAAGGTGTAATGGAGTATCTAGAAGCAGCAGAGGCCGTTTCTCGGCAGCACCCTAGTGTCCGCTTTCGCCTTGTTGGCGGTGTTGACGCACGCAATCCGTCTGCAATCACCGCTGATCAGCTGGCGCGATTGAAGGCCTCCCATGTCGTCGAATGGATTGGGCAGGTAAACGATGTTCGACCTGAAATATCGCGTGCCGATGTCATGGTGCTGCCTTCCTATCGCGAAGGGTTGCCCGTCTCTCTCATGGAAGGGGCCGCTATGGGTCGGGCACTACTGGCTACCAACGTTCCAGGATGTCGAGAGATCGTTGTCGAAGGTGAAACCGGCTATTTAGTTGCAGCGAGGCAATCCAGTAGCCTCGCTGAAGGAATGTTATGGTACATTGATCATATTGATTTGATACCTCAGCTCGGGCAATCCGCGCGACACCGTATGCAAACCCGATTTGATCGCAAGATTGTAAATCAAATGATTTTTGAAGCCTACGCACGCGCTTTCTAGAGTATACTTTCAAAAAAAGCGCTGAAAACTTGATGTAACGCAAGCATGAACACATCTCGTACAGATTGATTTGCAAAAACGACTAAAGGCAATAGAAAGAAGGCTAACCAATCCTGCGCTTAGAGAAGATACCAACCAAAGTTTCAGTGTTCACGGATGGAGGTAGCAAGGCGGAAAAGAGGCGCCCTAACTGACTGGTGAATGTTGCATTGCGAGCAAAGCCATACTTTATCGGCAAAATTTCCAGTGCTAGCCCATGTATTGATGCTTTATGACGATAGAAAGCGATGATTTCCGGATGGTTCATCACCCAGCGGTGACGATCAAGCGGATCTACCGGGCCAAAGGTATATTTACCTCCCATACGTCCCGACGTGGCAAACCGCACACGCGTTTTCAAGTCCGCACAGTTGGGCAGCGTGACAATCAGATGGGAATCTGTTGCTGCCACCAGGCGATCAAAATTCGCTGATGGCGTATCGGTATGCTCAAGTACGTCAAGCGCAACCACAGCTGAGAAGCGCCGGCCAAAATCAATGGTCGAAAAATCGCCGACATACGCTACCTTGTCACAGCTTTTTTCAAGATCGCAGCCAAAATAGTCTATGGATGGTGGCAATAATGTTGCCAGTTTCGCTTTGCGACAGCCGACATCTAACAAAGAGTCAATGCCTGGCAATGGCCGCAATATGTCAGCAATATAATCTACCCTGTCACGCATGTCATGGTGCTTTCCTGTCTGTCACGCTTGGCTGAGTTCGCGCTCAACTACTAAACACGATTATTTTCCAATGCAGCCATCCATCGGTATCAAGCGTTTTATAGCCTTCGGGCATATTGTAAATCCTTCTCTTTCCGCAACGCTCTAACGGTCATAGACTGAATTCCGTACAACGATACTATGCCATGCTGGACGAGGTCCCCATGGCCGCGTAAGTTAAACCAAACGGCCTCCGGCAATCTCGGTACGGTTCAATCGTGCGACCGAATTTAAGAGCAAGCAATGAGTCGCAAAAACTTAGCGGAACTAAAGGCGAAAAACAAATATTTCTGATTATTGGTAATTTTAACTATATATTCCTTTTTAAAAACCCAAATAACGACGCATATTTTCGGAAATAATAAATAATTTTAACGCAGAATAAAATATCAGAAGGAAGTTTTTCTCTTATGACACACACACCACTCATACTTCTGGAGCTGAACGAAGTCAATTTTGACTACCTTTTGGGGTATATTGAACGTGGTCAATTGCCTACTCTGGGCAAGTTTATGGAACAGCATGGTTTCGCCCGTACTACGTCCGAGCAGCGCTACGAGGAACTGGAGCCTTGGATCCAGTGGGTCACAGCGCACACCGGGCTAACTTTCGCACAGCATAGCATTTTCCGTCTTGGCGACATTGTTAATCATGACCTCCCACAAATCTGGGAGAAACTCGAAGAACAAGGTCTCCGGGTCGGGGCACTTAGCCCAATGAATGCGAAAATGCGCCTGAAATCGCCAGCGTTCTTCGTGCCAGACCCCTGGACGCCAACAGACATTGTTGCGCCGTCTGCAGTCACGGCGCTGTACCGGGCCGCATGCCAGGCTGTGAACGACAATGCCCAGTCGCGGTTGACGGCCCACTCTGTCCTTGACCTGGTATATGGTGCTGCGGTCTGCGCATCGCCCAGACATTATCTTCGGTATTTGGACTTTGCGCGCCGATCTTTGTCACAAAGTTGGTTCAAACCGATGTTTCTGGACATGCTGCTCAGTGATGCCTTCATGTGGTGCCTCAAGCGTACGAGGCCTGACTTTGCCACTCTGTTCTTGAACGCTGCTGCTCACATTCAGCACCATTACATGTACTGTTCGCCCATTTACGATGGCTCTCAACGGAATCCGGATTGGTATGTTCCTGCGGGCGTCGACCCTGTGCTCGATATTTACAGGCTATACGATCAGATTGTCGCGAGACTTCAACGCCGTTGGCCTCAGGCACGGATCATGATTGCGACTGGCCTCCATCAAGTGCCGTACCCTGAACAAAAATTCTACTGGCGCCTCAAGGATCACGCGGCCTTTCTCAAGACAATTGGCGTACCGTTTGTCTCGGTGGAGCCGCGCATGTCCAGAGACTTCATTATTCGCTGCCAGGACGAGACTCAGGCAGAACGCGCCCAAATGCTGCTGGCCAGCGCGCGCGGAGAAGATGGGCAAGACCTGTTCGAAGTGGACAACCGCGGCAGTGACCTCTTTGTCATGCTCACGTATCCAAATGATATTGGAGAGGATTTCTCTTACACCGTTGGCAACATGCCGCATCAGCGACTGAGAGAGGCAGTGGCATTCGTCGCCATCAAGAACGGCGAGCATGATGGAACCGGCTATTTCACCGACTCTGGCGCCAGGCTCGATCCGGCGGCGGATCAATTCCCCTTGACGGAACTTCCAAGGCGCATTGAGGCCGCCTTGGGGCTTGCTGGTGCGCGTTAGATATCTGAAGCATTTTTAATAGAAATACTGGTGGAGCCGAGGGGGATCGAACCCCTGACCTCTACAATGCCATTGTAGCGCTCTCCCAGCTGAGCTACGGCCCCAAATCCAGATGACCGGCCGGGTTCCCGGTCAAATTTCCAGACGCGCACGCATATGCCAGACTGCGTGCGTCCTGCAAGCCTCAATGGCCCTATTCGTCTTCGCGGGTCGGGTCAACCACGTCCGCGAGGTCGGCGTCATCGTCATCGATGCTGACGTCGCCGGTCGACTCATCGTCATCCTCGACATCAAGATCGGCGTCATCGACCAGCAGATCCGTGGCCTCCAGCTCATCATTGCTGGCTTGCGGGGCCTGCTGCTGGAAGGGCAGCGGCTGCTTGGACTTCAGCATCGGCTCCGGAACCCAGGCATAGCCGCAGTTGATGCAGGTCACCGGATCGTTCTTGCCCAGATCGTAGAAGCGCGTCGCGCAACGCGGGCAGCTATGCTTGGAACCCCACTCGGGCTGAATCACCAGATGCCTCCATGAAGCCGCCAAACCGAAGAGGCGCGTGCGGCCGGTATAAATGGATTATGCGCTGCAAGGGCTGGCCTGGCCGCGTGAGCGGGAGCGCTTGCCATAGCGCACCAGGGCTGTCAAAGGATTTTCGTTTTTTGCCTCCAGCACCGGTTGTGTCCGCCCCAATGTCCAGTACCGAGAACGATGCGCCGCGATCCCTCATGTCCGGCGCGACCGGAGCCTTGTCGGGCCGGGTGCGTGTGCCGGGTGACAAGTCGATTTCCCACCGCGCCCTGATGTTCGGGGCGCTGGCGGTCGGCGAGACCGTGATCAGCGGACTGCTGGAGGGCGAGGACGTCCTGTCGACGGCGGCGGCACTGCGCGCCATGGGTGCGACCATCGACCGGAGCGGCGACACATGGCGGGTCTGGGGTGTTGGCGTAGGGGGCTTGCTGGAGCCGGAGGATGTGCTCGATATGGGCAATTCCGGCACCTCGACGCGGCTGCTGATGGGCTTGATCGCAAGCCATGCAATTCGCGCCACGCTGACCGGCGACGCCTCGCTGCGCAAGCGGCCGATGGCCCGGGTGATCGAACCGCTCAGCCGGATGGGGGCGACCTTCATGGGCCGCGCGGGCGACCGGTTGCCGTTGACCATGACCGGCATCGTCCCGGCGCTGCCCATAACCTACCGGTTGCCGGTTGCCTCCGCGCAGGTCAAATCCGCGCTGCTGCTCGCCGGATTGAACACGCCGGGACACACGACCGTCATCGAGCGCGAGCCGACCCGCGACCACAGCGAGCGGATGTTGCGTGGCTTCGGGGCGGACATACGCGTTGAGGAAACCCCTGAGGGCAGGGCGATCACGATTGTCGGCGAGCCGGAGCTGCGCTCGTGCGCGATTACGGTGCCCGGCGACCCGTCGTCGGCCGCGTTTCCGGTGGTTGCCGCCGCGATCACCCCCGGTTCTGATGTTGTCATCGAGAATGTCGGCCTCAATCCGACGCGCGCCGGGCTTTACACCGTGCTGCGCGCGATGGGGGCTGATGTGACGTTCGAGGACGCCCGCGAGGTGGGGGGAGAGCCGGTTGCCGATATTCGCATCCGGGGGTCCGTTTTGTCCGGCATTGATGTGCCGCCAGAATTGGCCCCGACCATGATTGATGAATATCCGATCCTGATGGTCGCCGCCGCCCTGGCACAGGGGCGTACGGTGATGCGCGGCATCGCGGAGTTGCGGGTCAAGGAGTCGGACCGCATCGCGGTTATGGCGCGCGGGCTGGCGGCCTGCGGCATTCCGGTGGAGGAGTTGCCGGATGGCATCATCGTCACCGGGTCCGGCGGGGAGCCAGTGCCGGGTGGTGCAACCGTCGCCAGCCATCTGGACCACCGCATCGCCATGAGCTTTGCGGTGTTGGGCCTGCGGGCGCGGGCCCCGGTGACGATTGATGATGCCCGGCCGATCGCCACCAGTTTCCCTGATTTTGTACCACTAATGGTCGGGCTTGGGGCGAATTTCAGGCTATGATCATTGCTGTCGATGGACCCAGCGCGTCCGGCAAGGGCACGATCGCGAGAGCCTTGGCGCGGGCCCTTGCTTTGCCGCATCTTGATACCGGACTGCTGTACCGGGCTGTCGGGCTGGCAACGCAGGCCGCCGGCGAGGACCCGGCTGATGCCGGGGCAGCCGAGGCACAGGCACGCAGCTTGCGACTGGACACGCTCGACGATCCGGCCCTGCGGGCAGAGAGCGCGGCGCGGGCTGCCAGTCTGGTCGCGGTACACCCCGGTGTGCGCGCGGCCTTGCTGGATTTGCAGCGTCATTTCGCATGCCAGCCGGGGGGGGCGGTGCTTGATGGCCGGGACATCGGCACGGTGATTGCCCCGGATGCGCCGCTGAAAATATTCGTGACGGCAAGCGCTGAAGCGCGCGCGGCACGCCGGTTCGCCGAGCTGCAGGCCAGGGGACTGGCCGTAAGCCCGGAGGCTGTTGCTGCCGACATTGCAGCCCGTGACGCGCGCGATAGCAGCCGGGGGGCAGCACCTTTGCGCATGGCTGCAGACGCAATCTTGCTTGACACGACCGATTTGAGTATAGACGCCGCGATTCAGTCCGCGCTTGCGCTGGCTGATGCTCGACGCGGCACGCGCGCGAACGTCGACAGCGCCCGGAGCGCTCTGGACGAATAGCCGACACGCTCGTCACTACGATCCGGTCGCGCACACGGTGGAGTCCATCGTGGGTGCAGCCTTTATGCTTTGCAACAAGGCCGTTGCCCGAAGTTCGGGCCGCGGTAGACCGCCGGAGACAACCGGTCGGCCCGAAATGAAGACTGAAAGGACTTATTTATAATGGCATCTCAAGGATTTGGCTCCGCGCGCGATGAATTCGCCGCACTGTTGGAGCAAAGCTTCGGCGCAGACGGCGGTTTTGAAGGACGTGTGGTCAAGGGCCGCGTCACCGCAATCGAAAACGACATGGTCGTCATCGACGTTGGCCTGAAGTCGGAAGGTCGCGTGTCGTTGCGCGAATTCGCCTCACCGGGGCAACCGGCAGACATCAAAGCCGGCGACGAAGTGGAAGTGTATGTCGACCGCGTTGAGAACGCGAACGGCGAAGCAATGCTGAGTCGCGACCGCGCCCGCCGCGAGGCCTCGTGGAACAAGCTGGAAGAGCAGTTCCAGGCTGGCGAGCGCGTCGAGGGTGTGATCTTCGGGCGCGTCAAGGGTGGCTTCACGGTCGACCTCTCCGGCGCTGTGGCGTTCCTGCCGGGCAGCCAGGTTGATGTACGCCCCGTGCGTGACGTCACGCCGCTGATGGATATCATGCAGCCGTTCCAGATTTTGAAAATGGATCGCCGTCGCGGCAACATCGTGGTCTCGCGCCGCGCCATTCTGGAGGAAACCCGTGCCGAACAGCGCACCAGCCTGATCGCCAACCTGATAGAAGGTGCGATCCTGGATGGTGTGGTCAAGAACATCACCGATTACGGCGCGTTCGTCGATCTCGGCGGTGTCGATGGTCTGCTGCACGTGACGGACATGAGCTACCGCCGAGTCGCGCACCCGTCGGAAGTCATCAATATCGGTGACACTGTGCGTGTGCAGATTGTGCGCATCAACCGCGATACCCAGCGCATCTCGCTCGGCATGAAGCAGCTTGAGTCGGATCCGTGGGAAGGCGCGATTGCCAAGTACCCGATCGGTGGACGTTTCTCCGGCCGCGTGACCAACATCACCGACTACGGTGCCTTTGTGGAACTGGAAGCCGGTGTCGAGGGTCTGGTCCACGTCTCGGAAATGAGCTGGACCAAGAAGAACGTGCACCCGGGCAAGATCGTCTCCACCAGCCAGGAAGTGGACGTGGTGGTGCTCGAGGTCGATGCGGACAAGCGCCGTATCTCGCTCGGCATCAAGCAGGCGGCAGAAAACCCATGGGCGGCGTTCATCGAGCGCCATCCGGTCGGCTCGGCTGTCGAGGGCGAAGTCAAGAACGCCACCGAGTTCGGCTTGTTCATCGGCCTGGACGGCGACATCGACGGCATGGTCCACATGTCGGATATTGCCTGGGGTGTGTCGGGCGAAGAAGCGCTCGGTCGTTTCAACCGTGGCGACATGGTGAAGGCCGTCGTTCTCGATGTCGACTCCGAGAAAGAGCGCATCAGCCTCGGTATCAAGCAGCTTGAAGACAACCGCGGTCAGGCTGCCCCTGCCTCGCAACCGTCTTCGCAGGCCTCCTCGTCGCCCAGTGCCGAAATGCGTCGCGGCGAAACGGTGACCTGCACCGTCGTCGAGGTGAAGGACGCTGGTATTGACGTGAAGGTTGGCGAAAGCGGCCCGATCGCGTTCATCCGGCGTGGGGACCTGTCGCGTGACCGTGACGAGCAGCGCCCGGATCGCTTCCAGGTTGGCCAAAAGGTCGATGCTCTGATTGTCGGTATGGACCGTCAGACCCGTCGTCCGCAACTGTCGATCAAGGCGCGTGAAATCTCCGAAGAACAACAGGCCGTTGCGCAATACGGCTCGTCGGACTCGGGCGCGTCGCTGGGCGACATCCTGGGTGCCGCACTCAACCGCGCACGCGACAGCGGCGACCGCGACGCATAAAGCTGACTTTGCTGTGTGATCATGGACACCCTGCATGCCTCCAGAGGGCATGCAGGGTGTTCGCATTTCAGGGCTACAGCCTGCTGGACCGGGCTCGGGGCGAGCGGTTCAATGTGAAGTCATGCTCTTTTTGAGGTGCCATAGTTTAGTCGCAGTCGTAACGAGCGAGAAAATCTGTTTCAGATCAATGTTTATCTGGACGTTTCCAGAATCATGCCATAGCGTTAAAAAAAAATATGACGCAGTGGAATACGATTTGCGGCGATTGGACCAGGAAGGGCCTTGGTGTCACCGTCGCTCAGGGTTTCTCAACAGCGCGCGGGGTGTTCCATGATAAAGTCGGAACTGGTCGATAAACTCTCCCAGCAACATGCCCATCTTCTGCACAAGGATGTGGAGAAGATCGTTGCAACGGTTTTCAACGAAATTTCCGAGGCTCTGGCGCGCGGAGACCGCGTCGAGTTGCGCGGTTTTGGCGCCTTTTCAACCCGTGGCCGCGATGGGCGTACCGGGCGCAATCCGCGCACCGGCGAGCCGGTAGCAGTTGACGCCAAGCGCGTCCCCTATTTTAAGGCGGGCAAAGAACTGCGCGAGCGGCTCAACAAGTAAGCCTGCCGATCCGGCTGTCGCTTTCTTGGGCCGTTGTCGGCCTTAACAGGAATTGGACCGGACATGCGGATCGTCACGCTGCTTTTCTCCATTCTGCTGGCTGCGGCCTATGCGTGGTTTTCCGCGCGCAACTGGATGGAGGTCACGCTGAACCTGACGCGGGATCTCGTCATGGTGCTGCCGCTGCCGCTGCTGCTCGGCGTTTTTGCTCTCGTCCTCATTCTGCCGATGATGGTCCTGCACGGGTTCGTGCGCTGGGGCTTGCGCCGGCGGATATCCAGGCTGGAAAAGCTGGTCGTTGCCAAGGATACGGAGATCGCTACGCTGCGTGGTCGGCGTGGCCAGGTGGCAGACCCGTTACCGTCCGGCAAAGCCTCTACCACCAGTGGCGAGACCCTGCCGATCGCCCGCGAAGCACTGTAAATCATGCAGCATTCCCCGATCTATTGTGCGCTCGATGTCCCCACAGTCGACGCCGCGATTGCACTAGGCGTGCAGACAGCCAGCAGCCTTGGCGGTGTGAAACTGGGCCTGGAGTTTTTCTGCGCCAACGGTCTAGACGGGGTCCGTGCTGTTGCCGACGCGGTCGGGTTGCCGTTGTTTCTGGACCTGAAGTTCCATGACATCCCTAATACTGTGGCGTCCGCGGTCCGCTCGGTCATGGCGGTGCGACCTGCCATCCTCACCGTCCATGCCCAGGGCGGTGTTGCCATGCTGCAGGCCGCGCGGGCGGCGGCAATCGACGAGGCAGCACACCATGGCATTGCGCCGCCGCGCATTGTCGCCGTGACGGTCCTGACCAGCCTGGACCGGGACGACCTGGAAGAGCAGGGCATCACCGCCGCGCCGCTGGAGCAGGCTTTAACCCTGGCTGCGCTTGTCCGCCGTGCCGGGCTGGACGGCGTCGTATGCTCTGCAGCCGAAGTCGCATCGGTGCGCGCAAGCTGGCCGTCCGGGTTCCTGGTGACGCCGGGGATACGCCCGGCCGAGAGCGCGGCGGGCGACCAGAAACGGGTGATGACCCCGCGCGATGCCCTTGCCGCCGGATCGGATGTGTTGGTGATCGGCCGGCCGATTACGGCGGCTGCCGACCCGGCAGAGGCTGCCCGCGCGATCCTGGCCAGCCTGTGAGCGTGGACATCAAGATTTGCGGCCTGCGAACGGCAGCGGCGATCCACACTGCGGCAGAGGCCGGGGCAACCCATGTCGGTTTCGTGATCTTCCCGGCCAGCGTGCGGCACGTGGCCTATGATAGCTTATCAGACCTTTTGCGGGAGGTGCCGAGGCATGTGGCTACTGTCGCCGTCCTCGTCTCGCCGGAGGACAGGCTGGTCGATGATGTGCTGGCCACAGGGCGCATTGATGCTGTGCAGGTGCATGAGGTGGACGACCCTGCGCGAATTTTGGCACTCCGGGATCGTACAGGCAGGGCGGTCTGGCGCGCGCAGGGCGTCGGGACGCGCGCGGATGTTGATACAGGCCTTTCATTCACTCCTATCGCCGACCGTATTCTGTTCGATGCCAGGCCGGTCCAGCCTGCGGCGGGGGGAGACGGGGTGCCGGGGGGAACAGGGCAGGTATTCGACTGGTCCCTGCTTGACGGGGTCAGCGCACCGGGCTGGGGGTTGTCCGGCGGCTTGACACCGGAGAATGTTGCAGACGCTATACGTCGCCTGCGCCCCGGGTTGGTCGATGTTTCATCAGGCGTAGAGGCCGCGCGCGGTGTGAAGTCTCTCTGCAAGATCGCCGCCTTTGTCGCCGCGGCACGCGCGGGTCTTGGGTCAGTTTGAAAATCCGCTCGTGGTGAGCTTGGACAGAACCACGAGCCGCTCATCCCTTCGTCTTGCTCAGGGTGAGCGGGGATTTTCAAACTGACCCACTCCTCGCGCGGCCTGACGCTGGACAGTATGCCTGCCTGCATCGTAAGAGCCGTCACTTCCGTTCAACTGAGTATTCGGATGGCATCAGTTCCCAACAGTTATCGCAGCGGCCCGGATGAGCGCGGCCACTTTGGCCCCTACGGCGGCCGCTATGTCGCCGAGACTCTGATGCCGCTGGTTCTGGCGCTGGAGCAGGCCTATCGCGCTGCCCAGGCCGATCCGGCGTTCGCGGCCGAGTTTCATGATCTGCTGGCGCATTTTGTCGGCCGGCCCAGCCCGCTCTATTATGCCGAGCGGCTGACCGAATATCTGGGCGGGGCGAAAATCTACTTCAAGCGCGATGAACTGAACCACACCGGCGCGCACAAGATCAACAACTGCATCGGCCAGATTCTGCTGGCCCGGCGCATGGGCAAAACCCGGATCATCGCGGAGACCGGGGCAGGGCAGCACGGCGTGGCAACCGCCACGGTTGCCGCCCGCTTCGGCCTGCCGTGTGTGGTTTACATGGGCGCGCGCGATATCGAGCGGCAGCAGCCCAACGTCTTCCGGATGAAGCTGCTGGGCGCGGACGTGCGCCCGGTCACCAGCGGGGCCCGTACCCTCAAGGACGCTATGAACGAGGCGCTGCGGGATTGGGTGACCAATGTGGACGATACCTTTTACATCATCGGGACTGCTGCGGGGCCGCATCCGTATCCGGAACTGGTGCGCGACTTCCAGTCGGTGATCGGCCGCGAGACCCGCACGCAGATGCTGGAGCGGGAAGGCCGCTTGCCGGACTCGCTGGTCGCATCCATCGGCGGTGGCTCGAATGCCATCGGCCTGTTCCACCCGTTCCTTGACGAGCCGGATGTCGCCATGGTCGGCGTCGAGGCTGCCGGCCATGGCCTGGAGACCGGCCAGCACGCCGCCTCGCTGACCGCAGGCAAGCCGGGTGTGCTCCATGGCAACAAGACATACCTGCTGCAGGATGCCGATGGGCAGATTGTTGATGCTCACTCGATTTCGGCAGGTCTCGATTATCCGGGCATCGGGCCGGAGCACGCCTGGCTGCGCGACTCAGGCCGGGTGACCTATGTCTCGGTGACAGACACAGAGGCACTTGCGGCCTTCCAGCTCGTCTCGCAGCGCGAAGGCATCATCCCGGCGCTGGAGCCGAGCCATGCCCTGGCCGAGGTCATCCGCCGGGCGCCGACGCTGCCCTCCGACCATCTCATGGTCGTCAATCTGTGCGGGCGCGGCGACAAGGACATCTTCACCGTTGCCTCTGCTCTGGGGGTCTCGCTGTGATGCCGGATCGTTTGAGCCGCCGTTTCAAAGCCTGTGCCGAGCAGGGGCGTGCCGCGCTGGTGACGTTCGTTACCGCCGGCGATCCTGATGCCGGGACGTCTGCCGCTATCCTGCATGCACTGCCCGCTGCAGGCGCAGATATTATTGAACTGGGCGTTCCGTTCACGGACCCGATGGCGGATGGCCCGGTGATCCAGGCTGCCAACATCCGCGCGCTGGCCGGCGGCATGACGCTGGCGAAAGTGCTGGATATGGTCCAGGAGTTCCGACGCATAGACGCCGAGACCCCGGTGATCCTGATGGGCTATTTCAACCCCATCTTTCTTTTCGGTGTCGCGCGCTTTGCCGAATCCGCACGGGAAGTCGGGGTCGACGGCGTGATTGTCGTCGATGTACCCCCGGAGGAGGATGCAGAACTGGGCGAACCGCTGCGTGCGTGCGGGCTGCATGTGGTGCGGTTGGCGACCCCGACGACGGACGCCGGCCGTCAGGCAGCGGTGTGTGCTGCTGCGTCTGGCTTTATCTATTACGTCTCGGTCGCCGGAATTACCGGCGGGGCCAGTGGCGCATCAGACGCGATCCGCGCGGCCGTTGTCCGCCTGCGGGCGGCAAGCGGCCTGCCGGTTGCAGTCGGTTTTGGAATCCGCACACCGGAGCAGGCTGCCGAGATCGCACGCATTGCAGATGGCGTGGTTGTGGGATCCGCCCTCGTGGCGCTGGCAGGAGAAGGCCCGGCAGAGACAGCCGCTGCTCGCGTTGCCTGTGAAGTCCAGGCTCTGTCGTGTGCGGTGCGCAATGCCCGATCGGCGGAGGCGGCATGAGCTGGCTGACGCGCCTTCGCAGCAAGGTCAGTCAGGTCGTCAAGCGCGATACGCCGGACAACCTCTGGCATAAGTGCAGCAGCTGCGGCCAGATGATCTACAAGAAGGACTTTCTGGCGAGCCTGAGTGTGTGCGGCCACTGCGGCCACCACGAGCGGATCGGGCCGGAGGATCGTTTCGCCCAGACCTTCGATGGCGGCCAGTATGCGCTGTTGCCGGTCCCGGTGCCTCGCGAGGATCCGCTGAAGTTCCGCGACCAGAAGCGCTATGTTGACCGCCTGAAGGATGCCCGCACAGCCACGAAATCGACAGAAGCGATGCTGGTGGCCGCCGGTACAATCGGCGGCGTCCCGGCAGTCATCGCGGTGCAGAACTTCGCTTTCATGGCCGGGTCCATGGGGGTCGGCGTGGGAGAAGCGTTTCTGACCGCCGCGCGCGCAGCTATCGCCCGCAAGGCCCCGATGATTGTGTTTACCGCAGCCGGCGGTGCACGCATGCAGGAGGGCACGCTGAGCCTCATGCAGATGCCACGCACGACAGTTGCGATTGCCGAGCTGCGGGAAGCCGGGCTGCCGTATATTGTGGTGCTGACAGACCCGACCACCGGCGGTGTTACGGCCTCTTACGCCATGCTCGGGGACATTCAGATCGCCGAGCCGGGTGCGCTGATCGGCTTTGCCGGCCAGCGGGTCATCGAGAATACCATCCGCGAGAAACTGCCGGACGGCTTCCAGCGTGCCGAATATCTGCTGGAGCATGGGATGCTGGATATGGTGGTGCCGCGCGACCGGCTGCGCGATACGCTGGTCCGGCTGATCGGGCTGATCATGCTCTCGCGCCCGCCCGAGCGCGCGGCCCTGCCCGCCAGCCTCTGACGCCTCCACGATGACCGCCACCGCCATCGACACCCTGATTGCCGAAGTTCGCTCGCTGCATCCGGCTGAGATTGACATGTCGCTGGCGCGGATCGAGCGACTGCTGGCGGCACTGGGCAACCCGGAGCGCCGCCTGCCGCCGGTCTTTCACGTCGCCGGCACCAACGGCAAGGGATCGACGGTCGCATTCCTGCGTGCGTGCCTGGAGGCGGCAGGTCTGCGCGTGCATGTCTATACCTCGCCGCATCTGGTCCGCTTCAACGAGCGCATCCGGGTTGCCGGCACCTTGATAGCGGACGAGACCTTGCTGACGCTGTTCCGGGACCTGCTGGAAGTCAACGCCGGCCAGCCGATCACGATTTTCGAGGTATCAACAGTCCTCGCGTTCCTGGCTTTTGCCCGCACACCGGCGGATGCCTGTGTCCTGGAGGTCGGCATGGGCGGGCGGCTGGATGCGACCAACGTGGTGCCGGACCCTGTGGCCTGCGGCATCGCGCAGCTCGGGCTCGACCATACGGCGTATCTGGGCAATACCATCCTCCAGATCGCAGCCGAGAAAGCAGCGATTGCCAAGCCGGGGGCCAATCTTGTGCTGTCCCGTTACGCGCAGGCGGTCACCCAGCGCTGTGCGGAAGTTGCCGGAGTGGCCGGGGCCCGGGTGGTCCTGCGCGGTACGGACTGGGATGTAGCCCGTTACGGCGAGGCCATGCACTACCGGGATGCGGCAGGCCGGATAGAACTCCCGTTGCCACGGCTGATCGGTGCGCACCAGATCGACAATGCCGGGCTGGCTATCGCCATGCTGCGCCACCAGTCGCGCGTGATGGTCCCGGAGGCAGCTATACGCGCCGGTATCGGTTGGGCGGAATGGCCGGGCCGGTTGCAGGCCATCGAGAGCGGGCCGCTGCACGCCATGTTGCCGTGTGGGGCAAAACTGACCATTGATGGCGCACATAATCCGGCGAGTGCCAAGGTACTGGCGGATGCCCTGGCGCTGTTCGCTGAGCGCCCGGTAACGCTGATTCTGGGCATTGTGAACACCAAGAACGCCGGCGAGATCATCCGGGCTTTCGCCGGCAAGGTCGCGCGCCTCTATGCGGTGCCGGTGCAGGGGCACGATCATCATCCGCCGGAACAGCTGGCGGCGGTTGCGACAGATGAAGGCGTCACTGCTTATGCCTGCGGCACACTGGATGAGGCGTTCGACCGGGTTGCGGCCAGCCCGGCTTCCCCGCCACCGCATGTGGTGGTCGCGGGGTCGCTTTATCTGGTGGGGGATATTCTCAGGCGATCCGGCCTGGCCCCGCAGTAGCTACCCGGCATCGTTGGCGCTGACCTGAAAGCGCTCGGAATATCGCTGGGTGATGCCTTCAACCGGCAGCAGGATGAACACATCCACCGTGTTGAACTGGCGGTCGATGAACGCACCGTCGCCGATCATGCAGCCTGTTCGCAGATAGCCCTTGATGAGCGGCGGCAGCGCGCGCAGGGCCTCACGCGTGTCATAGGCACCGATCGGCAGGCGATCCATGGGGACATAATGTTCCGGCAGCGCGCGCACCCGCAGGTCCGGCGGCACCAGATGATTGTGGTACAGGTAGCTCAGGGCAACCTTATGCTCATCCGGGTCAACGCCGTGCAGCGACGCGCACCCGAACATATAGCCGATGCTGTGCGTCTGCAGGTAGGTGGCGATGCCGCGCCAGAGCAGCTGGATAGTCGCATTGTTGCGGTAGGGCTTGGCGACGCAAGAGCGGCCAAGTTCCAGCAACTGGCGTCCGGCACCGATTTTGTCCTGGAAGCGCAGGTCGAGCAGCGGCGAGAGATCATATTCGCCGGAGGAATAGAAACCACGGTGCTGCTGGGCGACCAACTGACGCAATAGCCGGTAGGTGCCGACGACATGCGGTTCGCCGTCCGTGCCGTGGTCGATCACCAGCAGGTGGTCGCAGATGGTGTCGTAGGCATCGATATCGAGGCGGTAGCGCTCCATCTCCGCAGTCGGGCGGGCCCCCATCTCGTTGTAGAAGATATCATAGCGCAGGGCCTGGGCCGCCCGGATTTCCTCCTCCGAGGTCGCGAGCCGTACATCAAGCTGGCCTATGCGGTGAATATAGGGGGCTGCCGCAAGCGTCTCCGCTGCGACGGCAGTCGAGCCGAAGCTAGTGTATGTCATTGAAAATACGGCCTGTCCGATTATCTTGCCGAGTCATCAGCGTGCAGTTCCGACGCTATATTTAATGAATCCTATCGCCGATTGAGGCACTCGTGTCAAATTTATGGCGATGATTTGACGGAACGGTTGCGGTGATGCGAGTTACTGTGTCCGGATTGCCGCAGAGACGATCCCTTTGCGCCAGATCAGCCACAGAATCAGCAGACCCGGCACGGCGGCGACGGTCGTGAAGATATAAAAGCCTGCCCATCCGAAGCCTTCCGCCAGGTATCCGCTCGGGGTCGACAGGAAGGTGCGCCCGACAGCAGCCAGTGAGGACAGCAACGCATATTGGGTGGCCGTGTAGGCGGCATTGGTGAGGCCGGAGAGGTAGGTCGCAAACACGGTCAGCCCTAGGCCGCTGGTGAAATTCTCGATCCCGACGGCCATACCGAGTGCCAACGGCTCGTGCCCGACCTGAGCCAGCGCGGCGAAGCCGAGGTTCGAGACCATCATCATGACCCCGGCCCAGAACAGGCCGCGCCCCATGCCCGCCCAGCTGAGGAACATGGGCCCGACGGCGGTCCCGGCGATCAGCGCCCAGAAGCCGACCGCCTTGTTGGCGGCGATATATTCGGTGTCGGTGAACCCGAGCTCGACGATCATGGGCGACAGCATGATCTGCCCCATGGCATCGCCGAGCTTGTAGATCACAATGAACAGCAGGATCATCAGAGCGCCCCGCCGGCTGAAGAATTCGCGGAACGGGCCGATGACCGTGGTGGAGAGCCACGGCGCGAAAGCCCAGCGCTCTATCGGGCGCTCCTTGTGGGTCTCGCCGCACCAGAGGGCCGCCGCCCAGCCGGCCAGGATGCACAGCGTGCTGAGGCCATAAGCGCCGGACCAGCCGAGCGACGCTCCTTCCGGGGAGGCCAGCCAGACAACCAGGGCACCGGCGATCAGCGCACTGCCGACCCGGTAGCCGAACTGGTTCATGGCGGTGCCGTACGCCAACTGCTCGTCCGGCAGAATCTCGATCCGGTAGGCATCGATGATGATGTCCTGGGTCGCTGACAGGAATGCGGTTGCCACAGCCCACAAGGCAAACGTGCCAAGGTCGTTCACCGGGTCGCTGCGGCCGAGCATGATGACCGATATCGCCAGCAGCACCCCGACGAGGACCAGCCAGGACCGGCGGTGTCCGATCAGCCCGCTCAAGACCGGCAGCCGCCAGCGGTCGATCAGCGGTGCCCAGAGGAACTTGAGCGTGTAGGGCGTGGTGAGGCCAACGGCAAACCCGATGGTCTTTTTATCGACCCCGACCTTGGACAGCCAGTAGGTCATGGTGGCCAGCAGCAGCGTCAGCGGAAAGCCGCTCGCAATCCCCAGCAGGAATGCCGCGACCGGCCTGGGCCGGAAGTAGAGGAGCAGGGTAGAGGCCATAGTGGCGCGTGACGTCATGATAGTACGCTAGCGGCAAACCCCGGTTCGGCAAGCCATTTTCAGGAGGTCTCTCAGTTTGAAAATCCCCGCTCACCCTGAGCTTGGACGAAGGGCTGAGCGGCTCGTGGTTCGCCAAGCTCACCACGAGCGGATTTTCAAACTGCGACACTCTCCATTTTCAGGAGGTGCTGCCCATGTCGGCACCCAGGAATGCCAGGGCTGTCCGCTGCCCGGCAGCAAACAGGTGCTCGCAGGCCGCTGTCGGCAGAAACTCGCGGAGTTCTTCATGGACGCCTATCAGATCGCCCTGACCGGCCAGATCCAGGACACGAAGCAATGTGTGCTCGTCGGTGGTCACCGGCTGGCGACAGCAGGGCGGGGCCACGCGGAACGGCTCCGGCCAGAGCGAGACCGCCGCCGCCATCAGCAGGCAAAGGCGCGTGGCGCCCCCGGGCACGCCAAAGCGCGCGCAGGCAGGCTGCAGTGCTTGGTTCGGATCGACACCGGACAGAGTTGCGCGCACCCAATGGCGGATGCCCCAGAGCATCAGGCGTTGGCGGCTGTTCAGCTCCGGTACTGTCGGGGCGCGGAACAAGGTGGCGATATCCTGCATACGAACTCCATTTGCGAACGGCTCGCAATTATGGATAGGTGTTATTAATAGTCAATCGTAATTGCTTGGCTCTGCTCTTTTTCTCATGCGTCAAGACAGCCAGCCGCCAGCTTGCAACTTGTCTCCAACTTGTGATAAGTCTTTGTCTCAAATTAGAAAAATGTCGTGTGAAGGAAGCGGACATGGGTCGACAGGCATATATTTATGCTGCGGTAGCACTCGGAGTAACGATTCTCTCCGGCAGCATCGCGGCCACTGCGCAGAAAGATGCCGCACCGCCCGCTGCCTGGACATATGACGGATCCACTGGGCCCGGGCAGTGGGCGCACCTTTCACCCGCATACGCCGCATGCGGTGGGCAGGAGCAGAGTCCGATCAACCTGAGCGGTGCCATTTCTGCCGGGCTAGGCGCGCTGACAATCGACTGGCGACCGGTTCCGATCCACGTTGTGCGCAACGGCCATGCGGTTGAGGCCGAGGCCAGCGAACCAGGCTCCAAAAACCGAATCGTCCTCGCTGATAACGAGTATCGGATGGTTCAGTTTCACCTGCATCATCCGGCCGAACATCGCATTAATGGCCGCAGCTACCCCCTGGAAGTCCACTTCGTCAATCGCAGCAGCAGTGGCGAACTCACCGTGCTGGGTGTGCTGTTTAAAGAGGGCCGTGCCAATCCGGCTTTGCAGCAGATGATAGACCATGCCCCCATCGAAGTTGAGGATGACAAGGTGTTGATCGATCCGCGCAAATTGCTGCCCGCACAGCGCTCCTATTTTCGCTATGAAGGGTCGCTGACCACGCCGCCCTGCTCGGAAACGGTAAACTGGGTGGTCATGGCTACGCCGATTACTGCTTCTGCTGAGCAGATAGCCGCTGTGACTGCATTTTATGGCAACAATGCGCGTCCGCTGCAGCCACTCAATCGCCGCTTTCTGCTTGTCAGCCAGTGACAACATCCCCGGCGCACCGCCTGTTTCTGGAACAGCGTTCTGCACCCAGAGCGCTTATCGATCTGACCCGTGATCTGCTCGCCGCCCTAATTCATTGGTTTGCCGCGATTTCCAATCGAATGTATCGATTCGATTGGAAATCGCTCTAGATCATATCAGCCCGAAAGAACAGCCGCGTTTGAGCGGCAAGCTTCTGATGCGCTGGCGCAAGAACTATATCACCGTAGCGGACGAAAATCTCGCAATCACAACCAGTATCAGCAGCAAAAGCTGATCGGCCGTTGAAGGTGTAGTACCACAACTCCTCAGCCGCCGCAGAAGCTGGGCATGACCATGGGGGCGCTGCCCTGGCGCTGGGTCCACTGGCCGTTCTCGGCGCGATAGAACTGCCCTGGTGCAACCCGGTCCCGGAACAACTGGCAGGCAGTGGCGGCGGCGACTTCATTGATGGTGACGCCGCGCTTGGCCGCGAGGTCCGTGTACACGGCCCGGCGCTTGATGTTGATCTGGTCGACCCGCGACTTGAGATCGGCATCGCCGCCTGCCGTCAGTCCAAGGTAACCGTCCGCCTGCTCGCCGACCTTGCCGGAGGAGCGGGCAGCCTCGACCACCGGGTCGGCGGCCTGCGCCAGCGCCGGTGCCGCGAGGGTGATCAGGGCGATGGCAATAAGGGGTGTGTGCAGCATCTTCAGTCTCCAGTGCATCAGAATACGGCCGGATTGCTCTTGATCAGGTCGCGAACGTCCTTCTCGAGCCGGATCACGACCTCTTGTTTGATGTTGACGTTCAGGTTGATCTCGATCGGCTTCTCCGGGGCCTGCACCTTGATGCAGGCGGAAAGCCCGAGGAGTGCCAGACTGGCCGCCAATGCCGCTATGGGCCTATTCTTCATGGTCTGTTCCTGCTTTCCTACTGTTCCTGCTATCTAGTGGCGTGCGCCCGGCTTGAGGTCAATGTGCCGTGCGCGCCATGAACAGGTCATGAACCGTCGTTGGGGGCTGCGCCGGGAATCGCATCCGTATCGATCGGTCGCGCCTGTTCGAGCACCTTGCGGGCATCGAACAGGCCGGAGGCGGTATTCAGCAGGCTGCGAAATGGCGCACGCACGGTGACAGTAAACTTGAAGGGCAGTCCGTCCGCTTTGACCGGCAGCCCGCTTACCGGGGCAATCGGTGCCTGGTTCTCGCCGGAGAAGCGGATCGCGGCAATGATCTCACCGGCCAGATCGCCGTTGAGGTCAAGGGCTGCCGAATCGTAACGGAAGCGTTGCAGCGCATCGAAGGCGAGCTTGCTGGGGCCGGAGACTTCCTTGCCGATGTCGCCGACATACTGGATCAGCCCGCCACCGGGCTGGGTGGTGATGCGCCCGTTCTCGATGCGCAGTTCTGACCCCTGCGACACAATGGGGAAGGTGCCATCCAGGCGTCCGGTCACCCGCAGGTTCTTCAGGTCGAATTGTTCGAGCAGGAGGGCAGCATCCATGTCGTCGGCGCGGAAGGTCAGGCGCTGGGTCTGGGCTACCGGGTCGATCACCAGCGGTTCCAGGTAAAGCGCACCGCCGGCAAACGGCCAGCGCGCATCCTCGACGCCAAGGCGGAAGCCCGGCAGCAACTGGAACCGTAGCGCGCCATCATTGACCTCCACGCCGGGGTTGATCTTGGCAATGGTGATGGTCTGGCCGGGTGGCGAGTGCGGGCCAAGCAGATCGTCGAGGGTAATCGTCCCGTTGATGCCCTCGATCGGCCCGAGCGCTGCCGTCGCCAAACTGACATTCTGAAATGCGATGGCACCCTGGGCCTTCAGATCTTCCCCCCAGGCGATATCTGCGTGTGCGGCGATTGTCCCGCTGACGTTCTCGACCTGACCGCGCGCCAGTTCGGTCAACTCGAAGGCCTCAAGGTCCGGTGAGAAGGTCAGGCCGTCGATCTCGATCCGTGCCGAACCCTTGGCGGCATTAAGGTCGTGCCGGAAGCGGAGGCGGCCGATCCGCTGCGCCTTGGCGCTGAGCAGCAGCGCGCCATCGCCCTCAAGGGTGTTGTCCCGCAGGTCCACGCGGAGCTTTGAGAGCCGCATCGGCGCAAAGGCCGGGCGTGGGTCGGTATTGCGCACCAGCGCTGTGGCATCGCGCACCTGAACTGCGCCGCTCGCGTCAATACTGGCCCCAAACGACACGCCGGAGACCGCTACCGGCTGGCCGGCGAGTGTCGCCGCGCCACCGGCGAGGCTGATATTGGCCGCGCCGTTTTTCCAGCGCAGTGAGGTGCTGGCCGCCTTGAGGTCGGCGCGCGTCTCCTCCGCTGTGACTGCCGCACTCAAGTCAGCGGCATCCAGCACAATCGCCGGGTTCTGCACCGATCCGGAGAGCGCCAGCGTGATCCGCTGCGGTGCCAGCATGAGTCGTGTTGAGTCCTGAGTGATACCCAACGCAGAGATCGCCAGCGTCGCCCGGCTCTGCACAATGCCCTGGGGGGTGAGCGCAAGCAGTGGGCCGCTGCTACTGCACAGGCGCGCGCTTGCTGCCTGCACGGCCAAGCTCTGATAGCGCCCTTGTGCGATGCTGAGGGTGCGGCACCCGGCGGGCACGCGCACCGTGCCGTCGGGGCTGCGCTCAAGTGCGAGCGGCACGCGCAGGCCCTCAATCCGGCCACCGGGATAGGTCAAGGAGGCCGTGAAATCCGTGGCAAGCGTGGCCTCGTCCGGCGACAGGGCAAGGGCGCTCCTGCCGAGAGCCAGGTCGACACCCCCGGCGCGCCAGCGCAGCGGATTGAGGGTTAACACACCGGCCGGGGGGCGGCCGGGTGCCAGCGCCAGCTCACTCAAGCGTCCAGTAAGCGGCGGTAGGCCAAGGGGGGCCAGAGAGAAGTCTGCACTGCCGGTCGCCCGCAGGGTTGGCAAGGCGACCTGCATGTCCTTCGACTCGATGGCGGCCAAGGCGCCCAGCCGTGCAGCGCGAAGCGCCAGCACGCCGCCGGCCCCTTGCCAGGCCAGCGTGGCGCGCGCCTGCGCCGACTGTCCGTTGATGACAGCATCAAGGGTGCGCGCCAGCGCCGCTTTCAGCGGGTCGAGAGGGGAGGCAGGCACATCTGCCCACATTGCCCGGAGCTGCTGCGCGGTCGCCGCATCGGGCCGGACTCTCGCGGCATCGGCATCGGCGCGCAGCCACACAGAGCCACTCTCGGGGGAGAACCGCACCAGGCCTTTGGCGCGCGGCATGACCGCTTGACCGCCAGGCAGGGTGGCGGTGTCGCTTCGTAGCGCCCACGCCCCGGCAGTAGGGCCGCCCTCCAGCGGCATGGCACCCTGAAACACCAGTGCCGCGCGCGTTACCTGCACCGGACCCGGCGCAGTGATGCCGGCCGCAGTCCCGCGCGCGACGACAAGCACGCGCTTGTCGCGCAGGGTGATGTCGGCATGCAGGCGCACATCCTCGGCGCGTATCCCCTGCATGTTCAGGCGGGCCGCGCTGCCGGTTGCGGTCGCGTGGTAACCCTGCGAGGGGCGGCCCGCGCCGTTGACGATCAGGTCAACCGGCCCGGCGGGGGTCATCAGGTGCAGCCGGGTATCGATCAGGTGCAGGTCGAAGTCAGGCAGGGTGAGCGGGTCGTCGCTGGGCGGCGGCACCAGCGGTTGCAGCGCGCCGAGGTCGTAGCTGCCGTCTGCCCGCACCAGTACCTTGAGCCGGGCCCCCTCCAGCGTGATGCGGGCGACCCGCGGGGCAAGGCCCAGCGTGTAGTCTATCGTCAGGCGCCTGGCGGACGACTCGTCGTCGGACCCCAATGCCAAATCCTGCAATACCACGCGCCGCGCGCTCAGCTCGCTAATGTTGAAACGAGCCGGAACACCCTTCGACTGCAGATATTGCCGCACACCGACCGCAGTTAGCGGCTGGCGACCCGCCCAAAGGGCAACCAGTGCCGCCACGGGCAGCGCGAGCCAGAGAACGCGTTGGAACCTCATGACACGGGTTTAGCGCAACTCTGGCCGGGAGATACTGCTATTCCTTAGGTACGACGCGCGGGCGGCCATCTTCGCCGATTGCGACAAAGACAAAAACGCCCTGGGTGACGATGACTTCCTGGGTCTCGCCGCGCCGCTGTACCATCACCTCCACGTCGATGGTCAGCGAGGTGTTCCCGATCCGGCGCACGTCGGCATAGACTGACAGCAGGTCACCAAGCAGAATCGGGCGCAGGAATTTCATGCCGTCGATGGCAATGGTCGCGACCGGACCTTTTGCGCGCACCCCGGCGGCGATACCGGCAGCAATATCCATCTGCGAGAGAATCCAGCCACCGAAGATATGGCCATTCATGTTGATGTCCGCAGGGCGGGGGACGACCCGCAGGACCGGGTTACGCATCAGGCTCTCCATTTCGGGCATTGTTCGTGGTGTCGGTGATATCGTCATAGCCGTGGCGCGCGCTATAGAACACCAGCGCCATCAGCCCGGCACCCAGCACGAGTGTCAAAACGACTCCGATACCGAGCGCGATCATCCCGTTCAAGGGCAGGTCGACCTGTGGCCAGGCAGCCCAATCGCGCCAGATCAGGTAGCCGGTGGCCAGCAGTGCCGCACACAGGCTACCTGCGATCAGGAAAGTGCGCATCAGTCCGCTCCGGGGTTTAGTTAAGCACGATTTGCCATTGCATTGGTCTGCCAGTTCGCGATGATACTCTCCCAAGTCAAGGGAGTGGGCCGCAATAGGCGTACGCAAGAACCGCCGGGCGGCTGCTGTACACAGGAATTCCCGAGGAGGATCCCATGACTATTGCACGCATCCTGAAGAATAAAAGCGTATCCGTTGTCACTGTGCCGCAGAGCATGCCGATTATTGGCGTCGCCAATGTGCTGCGCGAGCGCGGCATCGGTGCCGTGCTGGTGACGGACGTCTCCGGCGACCTGATCGGCATTGTGTCCGAGCGCGACATCGTGCGCGGCCTGGCGACTCTCGGCAGCGATCTGCTGGAAAAAGCGGCGGGCACCATCATGACCTCGCCGGTCATCACCTGCGTGCCGGAGGACACGGTGCAATGCGCCATGGAAATGATGACCAGCCGCCGCTTTCGCCACTTGCCGGTGGTCGAGAACGGCCGCCTGGTCGGCATCGTCTCCATCGGTGATCTGGTCAAGCAGCGGATCGAGATGGCAGAGCAGGAGGCCGGCCATCTTCGGGATTATATCGCCCTCGCTGGCTGACAAGTGTTTCCGATTTCGAAACACTAAGCTGCGCACCCTGCGGGTTTAAGCTGTCATGATTTGTCTATATGACTCTGTGTAATGGCGCGCGCTAGGCGCGCCCTTCAGGAGTTGGAACGATGATCAGCCTGAGAAAATCCGACGCACGCGGCCATTTTGACTGGGGCTGGCTTGACACCCGGCACAGTTTCTCGTTCGGCGATTACTACGATGCCCAGCACATGGGCTGGTCTGACCTGCGCGTGATCAATGAAGACAAGGTCTCGGCAGGCACCGGTTTTCCCACCCACGGCCACAAGGACATGGAAATCATCACCTATGTGATCGACGGGGAAATTGAGCACAAGGACAGCCTGGGCACTGCAGCGCGCATCCAAAAGGGTGAAATCCAGCGCATGACTGCGGGGACCGGTATTCGTCATTCGGAGTATAACCCGAGTACGACCCAGTCCCTGCATCTCCTGCAAATCTGGGTCCTTCCGGACGCCACCGCGCTTGAGCCCGGATATGAGCAGGTGGCCCTGGCGCAGAGCCCGGATGTGGCCGAGCCGATCCAGATGATCGGCTCCCGCGAGGGCGGTGCCGGGCAGGTGAAGATCCATCAGGATTTACGGCTGTATCGCGGTCTGCTGGCTGCCGGCCAGACCGGCCACGTCTGGCTCGGCGAGAAGCGCAAGGCCTGGGTCCAGATTGTCTCGGGCGATGTCCATGTGAACAGTGTTCATGCGGCGGCGGGCGACGGCGTTGCAGTCAGCGACCATCAGGAGCTGGTCTTCGTCGCTGACAGCGCAGCCGAATTCCTGGTGTTCGATCTGCGCGACTGATCAGCCGAGCATCTTGATGATTGCGGAGAAATCCCGGCGTCCCGCGCCTTGTGCCTGAAACATCTGGTACAGGGCGCGGGCCTGCGCGCCGAGTGGCGTGACGGCACCGACACTGGCGGCGGCCTCCATCGCGAGTCGCAAGTCCTTGGACATCAGGTCGGTCGCAAAGCCGCCCGCATAGTCGCGGTTGGAGGGTGCCGCCGGAACCGGGCCGGGCACCGGGCAATAGCTGGTCATAGACCAGCACTGGCCGGACGATTTCGAGGCAATGTCAAAGAACACCTGGCTGTCGAGTCCGAGCTTGGCCGCCAGTGCGAACGCCTCGCAGGTGCCGATCATGGAGATCGCCAGCAGCATGTTGTTGCAGGTTTTGGCAGCCTGGCCCGTACCGGCACCGCCGGCGTGGATGACGGCCTTGCCCATTGCCGCAAGCACGGGTTCTGCGCGCTGGAAGGCGTCTGCCGTGCCGCCAACCATGAACGTCAGCGTGCCCCCGGACGCCGCCGCTGTCCCGCCGGAGACCGGGGCGTCGACCATGGCGAATCCGGCGGCTTCCGCCTCAGCGATCACCGATCGCGCGGTCGTCACTTCAATCGTGGACGAATCGATGAGCAGGGCCCCGGGCCGGGCGCGGGCGAATACCGGATTGTGATAGACATCGGCCACATGCTGGCCGCTCGGCAGCATGGTGATCACCACGTCTGCCACGCAGACGGCCGCCTCAATCGATTCGGCAGGCACGGCACCCGCGTGTGCCGCCTGCGCCATGGCCGCGGGGTTCAGATCGAAAGCGGCGACCGCATGCCCCGCCTTTGCGAGATTGGCGGCCATGCCGGAGCCCATGGCTCCCAGCCCGATGAAGGCAATCGTCTGCATGTCCTGCCTCACTGCATGGTCGGGATGACAAAGGCCTGGTCGCCGGTATCGCTGCCGTCTGGCCAGCGCTGGGTCACCGTCTTGATGCGGGTCCAGAAGCGCACACCTTCCATACCATGCTGGTTGGTGTCGCCGAACGCCGAGCGCTTCCAGCCCCCGAAGCTGTGATAGGCAACCGGCACCGGTATCGGCACGTTGATGCCGACCATGCCGACTTCGACGCGGGATGCAAACTCGCGCGCTGCATGGCCGTTGCGGGTGAAGATGGCGACGCCGTTGCCATATTGGTGTCGGCTCGGCAGCGCGACTGCCTCCTCGAACGAATCGGCGCGCACGATTTGGAGCACAGGGCCGAAGATTTCCTGCCTGTAGGCCTGCATATCCGGCGTCACACGGTCGAACAGACTGGGGCCGATGAAGAAGCCGCCCTCGTGGCCCTGCAGGGTAAAGTCCCGCCCGTCGACTAGCAACTCGGCGCCCTCGTCGACTCCGGTCTGTATCCAGCTACGGATTTTCTCGCGGTGCTGGGCGGTGACGACCGGGCCGTAGTCGGCATCCGGGTCGGTGGAGATGCCGATGCGCAGCCGGGCTATCGCCGGCAGCAGGGCTTCGATCAGCTGGTCTGCGGTATCGTTGCCGACGGGGACAACAACCGGCAGCGCCATGCACCGCTCGCCCGCGGAGCCGTAGGCCGCGCCGACCAGATCGCGCACCACCTGGTCCATGTCCGCATCCGGCATGATGATGCCGTGATTCTTCGCGCCGCCCATGGCCTGCACGCGCTTGCCGGCAGCGCCACCGCGATTGGTGACATAGTGTGCGATGTCGGAGGAGCCGACAAAGCTCACCGCCTTGATGTCCGGGTGGTCGAGTATCGCATCGACGGCGGTCTTGTCACCATGCACCACGTTGAGCACGCCCGGCGGCGCGCCGGCCTCCATCATCAGTTCGGCGAGTCGCACGGGGACGGAGGGGTCCCGCTCGGAGGGCTTGAGCACAAAGGTGTTACCGCAGGCGATTGCCACACCGAACATCCACATCGGGATCATGGCCGGAAAGTTGAACGGCGTGATGCCAGCGACCACCCCCAAGGGTTGGCGCATGGAATAGACATCGATGCCGGGACCTGCCCCCTGCGTATACTCCCCTTTGAGCGCGTGCGGGATGCCGCAGGCGAACTCGATGACTTCGAGCCCGCGCTGAATGTCGCCACGGCTGTCGGCAAGTACCTTGCCATGCTCGCTGGACAACAGCTGGGCCAGTTCATCCATGTGCTGCTCGACCAGCGCCTTGAACGCAAACATCACCCGCGCGCGCCGCTGCGGATTGATTGCTGACCAGGCAGGAAAGGCGCGGGCCGCCGCGGCGACCGCCGTGCTTACAACGTCGGCCCCGGCGCAGGATACAAGGGCCTGCACCTGGCCTGTGTTCGGGTTGAAGACGTCACTCGCGATGCCGCTACTTCTATACGCTTTGCCATCGATGAAATGCGCAATCGATCGGATCATCAGAGTCTCCCCGGGAAGGGCGGCCGTTCAGGCGGTCTCGCCGCGTCATTGTTCTGCGAAAACTTTACAGGGAAGGCACTCCCGAGCAAGCGCGCAAGCCAGCAGAGAGTCTTCCACAAACCTCTGTGGATAACTTGGTTTTTGTTGGTTTTCGGGTGCTTTTCATCTTGACGCGCAGGTTGCCCGAGTCGCAAAATTGCACTAACTAATTGATATAAATAGATAAATGAAAAATGTCAGAAATAATTCAAAATCTGTATTTTCCTGTTTGACAGCCCAGAAGGCCGGGCATATAAGCCCCCCTCTGTCGCCGCTGCCGGGCTCAAACGGTCCGGGTGGTAGCGATTTTGCTCTTTCTCATCGTTGATTGTATATGAAGGGACATGTGGGCGGCGGCTCCATGTTGTCGAACTTCGGTTCGCCAATATGATCCGTCTGCCTGACATGTCCAGATATGCCAAGCATATATGTGATGTGCAGGTAGGCTCTAACACCGGCAAGTCCGGTATAGGAAACGGTCTGCTTCAAGGCCAAGGCTTTGGAGCGGGTTGTGACCTCAACTTGAGAGTTTGATCCTGGCTCAGAACGAACGCTGGCGGCATGCCTAACAC
>CAYOMD010000004.1:0-134002 GCA_964404985.1 uncultured Sphingomonadaceae bacterium | reverse complement strand
CGGCAGCGCAGTCAGCGAGCCGGCCCCAAAGGCGTCCGACATCTTGGCGGCGCGCTCCAGCAGGCGGCTGTGCAGATAGAACACGTCCCCCGGGTAGGCCTCGCGGCCCGGCGGGCGGCGCAGCAGCAGCGACATCTGACGGTAGGAGACGGCCTGCTTCGAGAGATCGTCATACACGATCACGGCGTGCATGCCGTTGTCGCGGAAGAACTCACCCATGGTGCAGCCGGTGTAGGGTGCCAGAAACTGCAGCGGTGCCGGCTCGGACGCCGTTGCCGCCACCACGATCGAATACTCCATCGCACCCTGCTCTTCGAGCGCGCGCACGATCTGGGCGACCGTCGAGCGCTTCTGGCCGACCGCGACGTAGATGCAATAGAGCTTCTGCTTTTCGTCGTCGCCGGCGTTGACGGCCTTCTGGTTGATGAAGGTATCGATGGCGACGGCGGTCTTGCCGGTCTGGCGATCGCCGATGATCAACTCGCGCTGACCGCGACCCACCGGCACCAGGGCGTCGAGCGCCTTCAGGCCGGTCTGCATCGGTTCATGCACGGATTTGCGCGGGATGATGCCAGGCGCCTTCACTTCAACGCGGCGGCGCTCGGTCGACTCGATCGGACCTTTGCCGTCAATCGGGTTGCCGAGCGCGTCAACCACGCGGCCGAGCAGGCCGCGGCCGACCGGCACGTCCACGATGGCGCCGGTGCGCTTGACGGTATCGCCTTCCTTGATCGTCTTGTCTTCGCCGAAGATCACGACGCCGACGTTGTCCGCCTCCAGGTTCAGCGCCATGCCCTTGATGCCACCGGGAAACTCGACCATCTCGCCGGCCTGCACCTGATCCAGCCCGTAGACGCGGGCGATCCCGTCCCCGACCGAGAGCACCTGACCGACTTCCGCCACTTCGGCAGCGACGTCAAAGTTCGCGATCTGATCCTGGATCACCTTGGAGATTTCGGCGGCGCGGATGTCCATGGTCGGCCTTTCTTATACTGCTACGTGGTCTGCGTTACGCCTTGAGGGCGCGGGCAAGGGAGTCAAGCTTGGTCTTCAGGCTGGAGTCGATCTGGCGTGAGCCAACCTTGACGACCAACCCGCCAAGCAGGGCGGGATCGACCTTCACATCAAGCGCCACATCGCGCTTGAGCTTGGTCTTGAGTTTGTCAGCGAGCAGACCGCGATGGGCCTCGCTCAACGGGTGTGCGGCGGTTACCTCTGCGGTGGTCTCACCCTTGTGGCGGGCCAGCAGCGCGCGGTAGCCGCGGGTCGCCGCGTTCAGGTTGGCCAGCCGGCGGTTGGCCGCAAGCACGCCGAGGAATCGGGTGGTGAGATCGTCCAGACCAAGCGCAGCCGCCAGCGCCTTGACCGCCTGACCGGCGGCGGTGCGGCTGACCACCGGGCTGGTGAGCAGGCGGCGGGCATCCGTTGACCGGGCGATGGCAGCATCCAATGTTGCCAGGCTGGCGGCCACGACGTCCAGCGAGCCGGCATCTTTTGCAAGCGCAAACAAAGCCGTGGCATAACGGCCGGACAAGCCGGACACATCGGCAGAAGACTGGAACGCGTCGAATGTCGCCACAGGAGGCCTCACTTCGGAACTTTTGGTCGATTCGGCGTGGTTACACCCTGCCGAGCCGGACGCTCAAGCGCGAAGCTGGAACGCGAGCGGCGGTTAGCATGGGCTTTTGTGCGTTGCAAGGCGGCAGGCGGCTCACGCGGACCTTGGTCGAATGGTGCGCCGGGAAAGCTACAGAAAGCTGTAGGGGTCGACGTCGACGCTGACACGCACGCTGGTCGGCCAGCGGACCCTGGCCAGCCAGTCGCGAAGGTGCAGTTGTAGGTTTACCGAGCGATCCGCCTTCAGCAGCAGCCGGAACCGGTGACGCCCCCGCAGTAACGCCAGCGGCGCGGGCGCGGGGCCAAGCACAGTGAGGCCGGGCGCATGCGGGGCCGCCCGGGCCAAGGCCTGCGCCACCCCCTCTGTCTGCGCGCGGTCCGGGCCGGAGACCACAAGTGCTGCCAGCCGCCCGAACGGTGGCATGGTATGGCGCTGGCGTGCGGCACTTTCTGCAGCATAGAAGGCCGGGGTGTCGCCTGCGGCCAGCGCGCGCAGCACGGCAGCATCCGGCTGCCAGCTTTGCAGCAACACCCGGCCCGGCTTGTCGGCGCGACCGGCCCGACCCGAGACCTGGGTGATCTGCTGGAACGTGCGCTCCGCCGCGCGCAGGTCCCCGCCCGCCAGCCCGAGGTCCGCGTCCACCACCCCGACCAGGGTCAGGTTCGGGAAGTGATAGCCCTTGGCGACCAGCTGGGTGCCGATCAGGATATCGACTGCGCCGGTCTCCACGGCTGCCACCATCTCTGCGGCTTTGTGCGGGCTGGTCATGGTGTCTGACGTGATGAGCGCAAGCCGTGCGTTCGGATAGCGCAGGGCCGCCTCCTCGGCGATGCGCTCCACTCCGGGACCGCAGGCAACCAGCGAATCCTCGGCGTCGCACGCCGGGCAAAAGCGCGGGCTGGGCGCGCTGTAGCCGCAGTGGTGGCAGTGCAGCCGTCCGGTCAGGCGGTGCTCGACCAGCCAGGCCGCGCATTGCGGGCAGCCGAGCCGCTCGCCGCAGGCCCGGCACAGGGTGAGCGGGGCATAGCCGCGCCGGTTGAGGAACAGCAGCGCCTGCTCGCCGCGCGCCAGCGTCTCATCCAGCGCCTGCACCAGCGGCGGGCTGAGCCAGCGGCCGCGCTCGGGCGGCGTGCGGCGCAGATCGACCAGACCGAGTGCGGGCAGTTGCGCGCCACCATGCCGCAGCGGGAGCGCCAGCCGCCGGTAGCGTGCGGCCTCGGCATTGACGTGACTCTCCAGCGACGGCGTCGCGCTGGCCAGCACCACCGCGCACGGCTCCAGCGTGCCGCGCACCACCGCCATGTCGCGCGCCTGATAGCAGATGCCGTCTTCCTGCTTGAAGCTGGTCTCGTGCTCCTCGTCGACGACAATCAGGCCCAGCTCCGGGTAGGGCAGGAACAGCGCCGACCGGGCCCCGACCACAACGCGGGCCGCACCGCCGGCGATTGCCTGCCAGGCACGGCGGCGCTCCGGCTGGCTGAGCCCGGAGTGCCAGACCACCGGGAGGCAGCCGAATCGCGCGGCAAAGCGGCTGAGCCACGGCTGGGTCAGTGCGATCTCCGGGAGCAGCACCAGCGCCTGCCGGCCGCTACGCAGGGTCTCTGCCACCGCCTCGAAATACACCTCGGTCTTGCCGGAGCCGGTCACCCCGTCAAGCAGGGACGGCACGGTGCGCGCACTGCTGCGGGCATCAAGCCTCAGCGCATCCGCAGCGAACGCCTGCTCAGGCGACAGAACCGGGGCCGCATAGTCCGGATCGGGAACCGGATACGGCGCATCGCGGGCCGCCTGCGCCTCCACCAGCGCGCCCGATTCGGCCATACCCTTGATCAGCGCCGGGCTGCAGCCGGCCAGCCGCGCCAGTTCCGCCATCGAACCGTCTGCCTCGCCCAGGGCGTCCCACACCGCCTGTCGTCGCGCAGTCAGGGTGCCCGGCTGCGTCGCACGGTGCCAGACCCTGCGGGATACTGTCTCCAGCAGGTCGCCGCCGGGCAGCACCATGCGCAGGACAGAAGGGAGCGGGGCAAGATAATAGCCCGCAGCCCACTGCACGAAGCGCCGCGTCGCCGCCGGGATGGGCGGTGCGCCAAAACGCGCCGCCACCGGCCGCAGGCGTGCATCCGGCACCGGTGCGGCGGCTAGCGTGTCGTCCCACACCACGCCGATGATCGTGCGCGGCCCGAGCGGACAGCGCACGAGATCGCCCGGGTAAAGCGCCATGTCCGGCGGCACGGCATAGTCGAGCGGGCTGGGCGCGGCGGACAGCGGCACCACCCGGCAGCGTATAAGGTCTTGAGTCGCGGCCATCCCCGTGCTTACCGTGCACGCGGGCACAAAAGAAGCCAGGCAGGGTTTAATGTACAGTATCAGCCGCTTGTTGCGGACAGCACAAAAATTTCCCCACCTTTGCAACCTCGTGTAACAGAAGTCACGATGGCGACGAAATATGCATCAGATGTGGCTATGCAGTGGCAACACTGGATGGCGGCGGCGCAAAATGGTGATGTAGCGGCTTACCGTGCCGTGCTTAGTGCACTGCAGGGCTGGCTGGCGCGTTATTTTGCCCGGCGCTCGCCACCGTCAATGATTGATGATCTGGTGCAGGAAACAATGGTCGCCATACACAACAAGCGACACACTTATTTGCCGGACCAGCCGCTGCTTCCCTGGGTTGCCGCGATTGCCCGCCACAAGTGGATCGACGGTCTGCGCAAGACCACCCGTGCTGGCGAAGTCGAGCTTCAGGACACGATCGAGTCCGACAGTTCGGCTGAGAGCGCGGCGCATGCGGATGGGCTCGAGCGGCTGCTGGGGACTCTGCCATCAGCCCAGTCCGCGGTCATTCGCCTCACCAAGATCGACGGTCTGTCGATCGAGGAAGCGGCAAGCCAGACCGGGCAAAGCACGTCCCTCGTCAAGGTCAACATTCACCGCGGCCTCAAACGCATGTCCCAGTTGATCGAGACTATGGACCGCAAACTGCAGGCTGATCTGACATGACCACACAGCCCCTCATCGATTCTCTCGTCGGCGACATGAAGCCGGTCAGGCGGCTCAATGTGGTTGCTCTACTGGGTGCGATTGTACCCGCTGTCATCATGGCCGTTTTCCTGGTAACGCTCGCGGGTGGCCTGAAGGAAGATCTGGCGCGCCTTGGCAACAACACGGATTTCTGGGTTCTTGTTGCGATCTGCCTGGCCATGAGTTTCGGCTGCCTGGCCGTGGCTGTGCGCCTTGCTCGCCCCGGTGCACGCCCCCCGGTTTGGGCCTGGCCGCTGGTGATTGGCGGCTTGCTTGCGTTTATTGTCCCGCCCGCCCTGATGCTGATCGAAGATAAGGCGAGCCCGTTTCTCCACATGTTCGAGCTCGGTGGCCCGCGCTGTTTCCGCCTGGTTCTGCTGGCAAGTGTGCTGCCGGCCCTTGCGATGTTGCGCTGGGCCCGTATGGGTGCGGCGACCCGGCCTCTTCTGTTTGCCGGAACCACGGCACTGGCCAGTGCGAATCTTGGCAATATCGCGATGATGCTCAGCTGCGGGATGATCGAGATGCGCCATATCCTGATGAGCCACGGCCCGGCGATGCTGATTGTTGGCTGTGTGGTGGGGGGTATCACCTTTGTCCTGGCGCGACGCTGGTAGGGCTAACAGGCTGCTGAAAAACTTTTTTTCTCTCGTCATCCCGGCGAAAGCCGGGATCTTCTGGTCAAATGCGACATTGAAAAGATTGCGTTTTTCTGCCAGAGATTCCGGCTTTCGCCGGAATGACGCAATTTTTATCAATGCTCAGCCGTTTTTCAGCAGCCTGTTAAAGCCCGTTGCTCTAGACTCGTCCCGGCGTTGACTCTCGCCGCCGAGCCCTGTAAGGGACCCGGCTTCACACTGTTCAGGCTTTTCAGGCAGACGTCACTATGAAGCGCACGTATCAACCCAGCCGTTTGGTTCGCAAACGCCGCCATGGCTTTCGCGCGCGTACCGCCACAGTCGGTGGCCGCAACGTCCTTGCCGCCCGGCGCGCCAAAGGCCGCAAGCGCCTGTCTGCCTGAGCCTGGTCGCTCCGGCGTGCCGCCGGTCGAGACTCTGCGCTTTCGCCGCGACTTTCTCGCCGCTAATGCCGGTCGCCGCTGGCATACCCCCGGTTTCATGCTGCTGGCCTTGAGCCGAAACGATGGCGATGATCCTGCGCGTGTCGGCATCACCGTCACCAGGAAGATTGGCGGGGCCGTGGTCCGCAACCGGTTGAAGCGTCGTCTCCGCAGTGTCATTCGCGCGGTCGTGCCGCAGCATGGCCAGGCGAGCACCGATTATGTGCTGATCGGGCGGAGTGACGGCCTGAACCGTCCGATGTCGGAAATGGTGCAAGACCTTACTCGCGGCCTGCAAAAGGTGGGCAAGGACAAACGCCCGGAACCCAAAGCATGATTCGCCTGCTGACCGCTCTGATCCGGATGTGGCAGTGGGGCTTGTCGGGTATCCTGCCGCCCAGTTGCCGCTATTTGCCGAGCTGTTCAGAGTATGCGGTTGTAGCACTCCAGCGACATGGCCTATGGCGCGGGGGCTGGCTTGCCACGCGGCGGCTTTGCCGGTGTCACCCGTGGGGACGCCATGGATTCGACCCGGTGCCGGCTGCCAACCCGCAAAGCCGCATGACATGTGAGAGAGTGCGTTGACCGAGAACCGAAATCTGATGTTGGCCCTGCTGCTGGCGCTGATCGTGCTGCTGGCCTGGGACCAGCTTTTCGTAAAGCCGCAGGTTGAGGCCGAAGCGGCACGGCAGCAGGCGACACAGACCGCACAAGCGCCCGGTGTTCCCGGTACGCCCGGTGTTCCCGGCACAGCCAATGCACCCGCTTCGCCCAGTGCGCCGGCCCCTGCTGCGGTCGCAGCACCGGTCGACCGGTCGCTTCTGGTCTCAGGCCCTGACCGTGTGCGTATCCAGACGCCGACGCTGAACGGCTCGATCAACCTGACCGGCGCGCGCCTCGACGACCTGACGCTCAGCCGCTACCGCGAGACCATTGACCCCAAGTCGCCCCATGTGGTGCTGCTGTCCCCGGACGGGGCCAAAGGCGCGTATTTCACCGAGCTCGGCTGGCTGGGCAATGGCGTGAAGACGCCGGGACCGCAAACGGTCTGGACCGCAAGCCAACCGACGCTGAGCCCCGGCAAGCCGGTGACCCTGAGCTGGGACAACGGCCAGGGCCAGCTGTTCGAGATTGTCTACGCGATCGATGAGCAATATCTGTTCACCGTCACGCAAACAGTGCGCAACCAGAGCGAGGGCTCGCTGGTCATTGGCGCTTATGCTCTGCTGTCCCGCACCGGGGAGCCGAAACACCAGAAGTTCTTCGTGCTGCACGAAGGGCCGCTCGGCGTCATCAACGGCCGCCTGCAGGAGCGCAGTTACGAGGATGTGCGTGACGAACCGAAACCGGCCGAGGCCTCGGTCGGCGGCTGGATCGGCATCACCGATAAATATTGGCTGGCAGCCCTGATTCCGGACCAGAAAGCCGCGATCAAGGCGAGCTTCAAGCACACCAACGCCGGCGACCGCTACCAGGCGGACTATCTGGTTGATCCGACAACGCTTGCAGCCGGGCAGTCGATCAGCCAGACCGCGCACCTGTTCCTTGGCGCCAAGCGGGTTGACCTGATTGACGGGTACAAGACCAAACTGAACGCGACCCTGTTCGACCGCGCGATCGACTGGGGCTGGTTCTGGTTCCTCACCAAGCCGATGTTCCTGCTGCTGCACTGGCTCTACCACATGCTGGGCAACTTCGGGGTTGCGATCATCGGCCTGACCCTGATCGTCAAGGCAGTGATGTTCCCGCTGGCCAACAAATCCTATGCCAGCATGAACAAGCTGAAAGAGTTGCAGCCGCGGATCAAGGAGCTGCAGGAGCGTTACAAGGACAATCCGCAGGACATGCAGAAGGCGCTGATCGCCATCTACCAGAAGGAAAAGATCAGCCCGCTGGGCGGCTGTCTGCCGCTGCTGGTGCAGATGCCGGTATTCTTCGCGCTGTACAAAGTGCTGTTCGTCTCGCTGGAGATGCGACACCAGCCGTTCATAGCCTGGATCAAGGACTTGTCGGTCCCTGACCCCCTGACACCGGTCAATCTGTTCGGGCTGCTGCCGTTCGCGCCGCCATCGTTCATCGCCATCGGCGTCCTGCCGATCCTGATGGGCATCACCATGTACATCCAGATGAAGCTGAACCCGCAGCCGACCGACCCGATCCAGGCCAAGGTCTTCGCCTTCATGCCGCTGTTCATGACCTTCGTAATGGCACCGTTCTCGGCCGGGCTGGTACTCTACTGGACGACCAACAATCTGCTCTCCATTGCGCAGCAGCGCTGGCTGATGCTCCAGCACGGCACAACGCCGGCACCCCAGGCCTGACGTGCAGGACGAGGAGGCGCAATCCGATGCGGCCCGGATCGAGGTTGGCCGCCGGCTCTTTGCCGCGCCGGTCGAGTTCCTGCTCTCGGTTGCTGACCTGCGCCAGTTGCCCGCCGCTGACCTGCCCGAGGTTGCGTTTGCCGGGCGCTCCAATGTCGGCAAGTCCTCGCTGATCAACGCGCTGACCGGCCGCAAGACCCTCGCGCGTGCTTCGGTGACGCCGGGGCGCACCCAGATGCTGAACCTGTTTGCGCTGGGCCAGCCTGCCTGTATGCGCCTCGTCGACATGCCGGGCTATGGCTTTGCCAATGCGCCCAAGAGTGTGGCCGCATCCTGGCGCAAGCTGGTCAACACCTATCTGGCCGGGCGCATGAACCTGAAGCGCGTGATGGTTCTGATCGATGCGCGTCACGGCTTGAAGCCGAACGACCTTGAGATGTTCGACCAGTTGGAACGGGCAGCGGTGAACTACCAGATTGTGCTCACCAAGGCCGACAAGCTGCCCGATGGCGGCTGCGCGATGCAGGACCTGGTGATGAGCCAAACCGCAAGACGACCGGCGGCCTATCCGGTCATCGTGACCACCAGCAGCGAGAAGGGCTGGGGCGTACCGGAACTGCGCGCTGATATCGCAGACATGGCCCTGCGCTAATTTATCCTACGCTCACCCGCGGGATCAGACGCTTTTGTCGCTCGTCACCCGGCGGCTGAGGATGTCATAGGCCGCGGCTACCGCCTGGAAGCGGGTGGCGGCGTCCTCGCCCGGGCCGGCGACATCCGGGTGATATTGTTTGGCGAGCCGGCGAAACGCCGCCTTGATATCAGCGCTGTTTGCCGCGGCATCAAGTTCAAGCACCGCAAGCGCATCGCGCTCGGCCCGGCTCAGGCCATCTTCCCCGTCTTCGGTCCAGGCCCAGTGGGACGCACGCCGGTACCCGCTGGCGGTGCGCGCTTCAGCCTCGGCGCGTGCTTGCGCAGCCTCGTCGCCCAGCCCCTCGAAGTAGTTCCATTGCCGGTTATACTCCGCCGCATGGTCCTGGCAGAACCACCAGCGCTCGGCAGTCCAGGCGGATTTCGGGGCCGGGCAATCCCCGGGCTTGCCGCAGCCTTCCCGGTCGCAAAGGCGCACGCTGGCCGCCTCGCGGGCCTGACCATAGGCGCGCCAGCGGGGGAAACCCCAATCGTCCTTGCGTGTGCGTTTCGGCATAATCAGGCGTCCTAAGCCACCACCTTTAAATCAAAACCTGTTGCCACAAATCAAAGACAGTGGCGTGACTGCCTGCATATTCTTCACAATAGCTGTAACTTGCTGCATACGCTGACCGAACATGAGACGTCGACTACAAATCACAAGGGAGAATGGTATGATACGTCACGCGTTCCTCGCACTGGCTGCCAGCGTTGCATTTGCGCAGGCTGCAGTTGCCGGCACTCTGCAAGCTTACACCAAGGAAGCGTTTGCCGCCGCCCAAAAGGATGGCAGGCCGATCCTGATTGATATTTATGCTGACTGGTGCCCGGTGTGCAAGGCGCAGGGCACGACTCTGGCCGCCATCGCTACCGACCCGGAATTTGCGGGCCTGACCATCTTCAAGGTCAATTTCGACAAGCAGAAAGATGATGTGCGCTCCTTCCAGGCCACCCGCCAAAGCACATTGATCGCATATGCCGGTGCCAAGGAAACCGCCCGTTCGGTCGGCTCGACCAACGCGAAGGAAATCCGCGCACTCGCAAGCTCGGCACTCGCCAAGTAACCGCAAGGCCCGGCGCGCCAGCGGGTGCGCCGGTCTGGTCTGGCGTGCATACGGAGTTGCATGAATGGATATTCTGACCTTGGGTGCTGCCTTTCTGGCGGGCCTGCTGACCGTCCTAAACCCATGCGTCTTGCCGATCCTGCCGATCGTGTTCGGCTCTGCGGCCAATGAACATCGCCTCGGGCCGCTGGCACTGGCAGCAGGGCTGGCGATATCCTTCACCGCAGTCGGCCTGTTTGTCGCGACAATCGGCTTCAGTATCGGCCTGGATGCCGATGTCTTCCGGTCTATTTCCGGTGCGCTGCTGGTGGCGCTCGGTGCGGTTCTGGCTATTCCGTTCGCGCAGCGGGCGTTTCAGTCCGCCCTGCAACCGGTCGGGGACTGGGCGGCACAACGCACATCCACTATGCCCAGCCACGGCTGGCTGGGTCAGTTTGGTCTGGGGACCTTGCTCGGTGCCGTCTGGAGCCCGTGTGTGGGCCCGACGCTTGGTGCAGCGAGCATCCTAGCAAGCCAGGGCAAGGAACTCGGCGCGGTTGCGCTGGCCATGGGTCTGTTCGGGATCGGGGCGTCCTTGCCGCTGCTTTTGATCGGCACCATCGGGCGGCAGACACTGCTCAAAATGCGCGGCAAGCTCGGCAATGCCAGCAAGCTGGGCAAACAACTGCTTGGTTTTGGCATGCTGGTCGCCGGGGTGCTGGTCCTGAGCGGGCTCGACAAGCAGCTGGAGGCGCTTGCCCTGGACTACAGCCCGCAATGGCTGATCGATCTGACCACAGCAATTTGATCGCATAAGAAAGACAGCGGCATGGACGTGCGGGCAAACACGCCCTAAACACGGTTCATGGCGCTTCCCAACAGCCACGATCCCATCAGTTCGCCGCGCGACGTTGTCAGACGCCTGCATGAGATCATGGCGGCGAGCCGGTCCGCACAGATCAAGCTGAACCAGGTCACGGCAGTCATCGCCGAAGGGCTTAGCAGCGAAGTCTGCTCGATTTACGTCCAGCGGGACGGCAGGCTCGAGCTTTATGCGACGACCGGCCTTGCTCAGTCCGCCGTGCATGTGACGCAACTGGCGATGGGGGAGGGTCTTGTCGGCACCATCGCCCAGACCCGCGCCGTCCTCAACCTGGCGGAGGCGCGCCAGCACCCCAATTTTGCCTATCGCCCGGAGACCGGCGAGGAACTGTTCCACAGTTTTGCCGGCGTGCCGATCCTGCGCCGGGAGCAGGCGACCGGCGTTGTTTGCGTCCAGCATGTCGACCCGCGCGAATATGGCGAGGAAGAGATCGAACTCCTGCAGACGGTCGCCATGGTCGTCTCCGAGCTGATTGCCAGTGCCGGGGTGATCGATGATGCCACCATCGCCAGCAACCGGGCTCAGACCAGCGGATCGCACCGCCTCGCCGGGCTCCGGCTGGTCGAGGGGCTGGGGCGCGGCATCGCCGTGTTCCACCAGCCCAGCATCGTCATCGAGCATACGGTCGCAGACGACATCGAGACGGAGCGCAAGCGCGTCTATGACGCCTTCGCGGCCATGCGCGTGCAGATCGACCGCATGCTGACCCAGGCCGAATTCTCCAGCTCCGGCGAGCACAAGGATGTTCTGGAGACCTACCGGATGTTCGCCTTCGATGAAGGCTGGTCCCGGCGCATCAATGCGGCCATCGACAGCGGCCTGACAGCGGAGGCTGCCATCGAGCGGGTGCAGCAGCGCACGCGTGCTGCGCTGATGAAAACCAAGGACCCGTTGTTCCGCGAGCGCCTGCATGACCTGGAAGATCTCTCCAACCGGTTGATACGCATCGTCTCCGGCAAATCCGGCACCGCCGCAGACCTTGAGCTTAATCAGGACATCATCCTGATCGCCAAGGCGCTGGGACCAGCCGAGTTGCTGGAATATGATCGTCGCTGGCTGAAGGGGGTCATTCTTGAGGAAGGCTCACCGACGGCGCATGTCGTCATCGTCTCGCGCGCCATGGGCGTGCCGATGCTCGGGCGGGTGCGCGGGCTGCGCGAGACCGTCGCAGAGGGCGACCCCATCCTGATCGATACCGGCAGCGAGGCTGCGTTCATCCGCCCGTCGCCGACAGTCGTGCGCCAGTTCGAGGCGCACGTCGCGCTGCGCGAGAAACGGCAGGCAGAATTCGCCAAGTTGCGCGACCTGCCCGCTGTCACGACCGATGGCACACGCATTTCCCTCAACATCAATGCCGGCTTGATTGTGGACCTCCCGGGGCTCGACCTCACCAATGCCGACGGCATCGGCCTGTTCCGCACCGAATTTCAGTTCATGGTCTCGGCCAAACTGCCGCGTCGGCAATCGCAGGCGCATCTGTACCGGCAGGTGCTGGCCGTGGCCGGCGACCGGCCGGTGGTGTTCCGCAGCGTCGATATCGGCGGCGACAAATCCCTGCCCTACATGAAGGGTGCCGAAATCGAGGAAGAGAACCCGGCCATGGGCTGGCGTGCCCTGCGGCTGGCACTCGAGCGCCGTGGCCTGCTGAAGGTGCAGGCGCGCGCGCTGCTGGAGGCGACCGCCGGCAAGGAGCTCCGGCTGATGTTCCCCATGGTGACCGAGCCCTGGGAGTTCGATGCCGCGCGTGCCGTTGTCGAGGAGCAACGTGCCGCGATGATCGCCCGGAATGAAGCCACACCGCAGGCCGTCCATTACGGCGCCATGGTCGAAGTCCCGGCGCTCGCGTTCCAGCTCGATGTCCTGTTGCGCGCGGCAGACTTCCTGTCGATCGGCACCAACGATCTCATCCAGTTTCTGTTCGCTGCCGACCGGTCGCACCCCAAGCTTGCTGACCGGTATGACTGGGTGTCGCCCTCGATCCTGCGGTTCCTGCGCCGGATCATTGAGGCGGCGGACACTGCCGGCAAGCCGGTCACCTGCTGCGGCGAGATGGGCGGTCGCCCGCTGGAATGCCTGGCCTTGCTGGGTATCGGTCTCAAGAGGCTTTCCATCACCCCTGCCGCCATCGGGCCGATCAAGGCCATGGTGCGCGCCACGCCGCTTGCCACACTGCAGGCCTCGATGGCAGCCTGGCTCGCTGAGCCGGCGACCGACGTCCGCCGCCGGCTGCAGGACTTCAGCACGGAACACGGCATCCCGCTTTGAGGCCCTGCGCGCTATCTGCACCCCCGGATAAAACCACTGAAGCACGGCTTTCCCGCATAAAATTGCCCAGTTACTCATAATCCCTGTAGTATCGCGCCCGAGGATATGGTGAGAAGTAGCAGGGAGGAGCTGGGTGACGACCATGACCGATGCAGCCGAGAAAGCCGGGCATAGCGGGTTTACAGTCGGGCATCTGCTGCGCCGGCGCCGTGAAGAGCGTGGGGCACCGATCGAGGAAATCGCCAAAGAAACCCGGATCCCGACCCGCTATCTGGTCGCGCTGGAAGACGGCGTGATGGCCGAGCTGCCGGGCCTTACCTACGCCGTCGGCTTCGTGAAGGCCTATGCGCGCTGGCTTGGCCTGTCGCCGGACATGGTTGCCGAACAGTTCAAGGCGGAGGCCGCACACCACCTGACCCCGAGACGGGTGACAGAACTTACGCCGCTCGATGAGCGCAAAGCGCCGTCCATGCGGCTTATTGTGCTGTCAATACTCGGCGTTGGCGCCGTGGTCATCGTCGCCAGCCTCGTGCGCCAGGGCGACCTGATGCAGACGGTATCGCAACTCTTCCCGAGCGTTGCCTCCAGCGCCCCAAAGCCGCAGGAGTCCATCACCATACCGGACCAGACCGCACAAGCCGCCCTGCCGCCCCTCGCAAGCCCCACACCACCGCCCTCTGCCGCAGCAGTACCAACGGTCCCTACCGAGGCCACCCCTTCGACACCGGAGCAGGCGGCGCCGACGGCGGTCGATCCGTCCAGCGTGGTGATCCTGACCGCCCGGGAGGATGCCTGGGTCAAGATCACGGAGGCGGCAACCGGGAAGACGGTGCTCCAGCGTATTCTGAGTGCCGGCGACCAGTATGTCGTACCGTCCGGATCGCGACAGCTGTTGTGGACCGGCCGTGCCGGTGCGCTGGACGTAACTGTCGGCGGGGCGGCCCTTCCGCCGCTTGGCGGGCCGAACGATGTCGTTCGTGACATCGAGCTGACAGCGACAGCGCTTGCTGCCCGTAACACCCCGGCACGCTAACAGGCTGAGGCAAATTTAATGTCTGGTGCTCTAATCGCCCCCTTCTGGCGTGTTGGCCTTTTCTCGCTCGACTTCCATGCCTATAAGCACGGCGTAGATACTGTAGGAGTCATCGAATGAGCGTGCGTCCCTGGCGCGATATCATGCGGCGCAAGAGCCGCCAGATCATGGTCGGTGCCGTCCCCGTCGGCGGCGATGCGCCGATTACGGTCCAGACCATGACGAATACGCCGACGACGGACGCCCGGGCGACCATCGATCAGATCCGCCGCTGTGAAGAGGCCGGGGCGGACATTGTCCGCGTATCCTGTCCGGATGAGGAGTCGACGGCTGCGTTCCGGCAGATCGCCCGCGCTGCCCGCGTGCCCCTGGTGGCCGACATTCACTTTCATTACAAACGCGCGCTGGAAGCTGCGGACGCGGGTGCCGCCTGCCTGCGCATCAACCCCGGCAACATCGGCTCGGCGGAGCGCGTGGCGGAAGTCGTGCGCGCCGCCAAGGCGAACGGCTGCGCCATCCGGATCGGTGTCAACGCCGGCAGTCTGGAGAAGGACTTGCTGGAGAAGTACGGCGAGCCGTGCCCCGAGGCCCTGGTCGAGAGCGCCCTTGACCACATCCGGCTGCTGCAGGACCATGATTTCCATGAATTCAAGGTCGCGGTGAAGGCCAGCGACGTGTTCCTGGCCGTCGCTGCCTACCAGCAGCTCGCCGACGCGGTCGACTGCCCGCTGCATCTGGGCATCACCGAGGCCGGCGCCATGATCACCGGCACAGTCAAGAGCGCGATCGGGCTGGGCTCGCTGCTGTGGGCCGGAATCGGCGACACGATTCGCGTCTCGCTCTCGGCCGAGCCGGAACAGGAAGTGCGGGTCGGCTTCGACATCCTCAAGTCACTGGGCCTGCGGACCCGCGGCGTGCGGATTGTCTCTTGCCCCAGTTGCGCCCGTCAGGGCTTCGACGTGATCCGTACGGTCGAGAAGCTGGAAGAGCGGCTGCAGCACATTCGCACGCCGATCTCCTTGTCCGTGCTCGGCTGCGTGGTCAACGGGCCGGGCGAGGCCCGCGAGACCGATATCGGCCTGACCGGCGGGGGCGCCGGCAAGCACATGGTGTATCTGAGCGGCGTGACCGACCACCATATCGACGATGCAAAGATGGTGGATCACATCGTTGCGCTGGTCGAGCAAAAAGCAGCCGAGATGGAGGCCGAGGCCGCTGCGGCCTGAACGGGCACGGCTACGCAAAAGCAACCGCTGTCCGCAAGCATCCAGCAACTGCAACAGCCGTTGACATTCGGGCAAATTTGCGTCTAGAGACGCGGCTTCGCTTTTTGGCCCGCGCGTGCGGGGTGAGCATTTTTTGCCCGTTTTCGAGCGGGTGTCGGTTTAGGGATCAAGACGATGTACGCAGTGGTTCGCACTGGCGGGAAGCAATACCGGGTTTCGGCAGACGATGTACTCGCTGTCGAGAAGCTGGAAGGCGAACCCGGCGACGCCCTGACCTTTCAGGACGTTCTGATGGTCGGCGATGGCACCTCGATATCGCTGGCAAACGGCGCTTCGGTTGCCGCCGAAATCGTCGAGCAGTTCAAGACCGACAAGGTCATCGTCTTCAAGAAGAAGCGTCGTCACAACTATCGCCGCAAGGCTGGCCACCGTCAGAACATGACGCTGATCAAGATCGTCGGCATCAACGCTTCGCTGTAAAGGGTTTACGTCATGGCACATAAAAAGGCAGGCGGCTCCTCTCGCAACGGCCGCGACTCAGCGGGTCGCCGGCTTGGCGTGAAGCGCTTCGGTGGTCAGTTCGTCCTGGCCGGCAACATCCTCGTGCGCCAGCGCGGCACCAAATTCTATCCCGGCACCAACGTCGGTATCGGTGTCGACCACACGCTGTTCGCCCTGACCGAAGGCCATGTGAAGTTCCACGTCGGCAAGCTTGGCCGCTCCTATGTGAGCATTGTGCCTGCTGCCAACGACAACGCGCAGGCGATCGCTGCGGAATAGTTGCACTGCACCGTAATCGAAAAGGCCGCACTTTTGTGCGGCCTTTTTTGTCTGCGGGTATCACGACAAAGCTGCCTGATACCAAGTCCCAGCGATGACAACCGATCCGCTTCCATAATCGTCATCGCGAGGGGCGCAGCCCCGTGGCGATCCAGGAAACGCAAAGGCTGGATTGCTTCGCAAGCCATAGGCCCGCTCGCAATGACGGATAGGTTTGTATCAATGAGATTTGGTATGAGGGCTATTCGCGGGATTGACTGCGCCAGCGGCGCACGATCTCGGTCATTTCTGTGTCCAGCGTTGCCGGCTGGCTCCAGCTGTCCGTAAACACCGGATCGTCCGATGTCGGGCGGCGTTCCGGCTCCAGCGTATCCAGCGCGACCCGCATCGGCACCGATGCCCCTTCGCCGGAGACGATGCATTCCCGGTTGCGCAGGGCGGCAATCGCGTCGAGAAAGATTTTGCCGCCTTCTGGCATGGCCGCGCGGACGAAGTTCTGATCGCGCTCGTTGTTCATACGCATGGAGATCACCGTGCCGCATTGCGACAGGACCGATTCGGACAGATCCGAGGGGCGTTGCGACACCAGCCCGAGGCAAACGCCATATTTCCGGCCTTCTTTGGCGATTCGCTCCAGGATGTGACGGGTGACATTGTTGTCATCAAGGTGCATGGCAGGCACATAGCGGTGCGCCTCCTCGCAGACGATCACCAGCGGCGGACGGCCGACATTCATCGACCACTGCGCGAAATCGAACGCAAGCCGGCACAGCACACCCACGACCAGCTTGACGATGTCAGACGGCACCCCGGAGAGATCGACGATGGCGATCGGCTTGCCGTCGTCCCGCAGGCGGAAGAACCGGTTCAGGACCTCGATGAACGAGTCGGAGACCAGCATGCCGGAGAACATGAAGCTGTAACGCGGGTCGTTCTTCAGTTCCTCGATGCGCGCCTTAAGCTTGAGAAAGGGGGAGGCCTTTTCGGGCTTGTCGAGCTTACCCACCATGGTCTGCAGCGCGCCCAGCAAATCCGACATCAGGTACGGCACCGGCGAATCGACCGTCACGCGACCTGCATCCAGCGCGGCACGGCTTTTGGAGCGCGCCGTGAGCAGGCAACGCGCAAGAATATCCGCCTGTACCGCGCTGTCGTCATCCCGCGAGACCAGTATCTCGCAATGCTCCTGAAGACTCATTACCCAATACGGCAGTTCAAGCGTCGAGACGTCCAGCGCATGACCGCGCGTACCGAACGCGCGCTTATACTCGCCATGCGGATCCAGCATCAGCATGTGGGCGTGCGGCAACTGATCGAGCAGACGGTGCAACACCAGCGCTGTCGTGGTCGATTTTCCGGTTCCGCTGGACCCAAGAATGGCAAAGTGCTTGGCCAGTAGCGCATCAATCTTGAGGTGCGCCCGGATAGTACCGGTTGAGTGCACCCCGCCGATCTCGATGCTTTTGGCGCGTCCGGCGCCATAAACCAGCGCCAATTCCTTCTCAGAGACCGCACAAACCGGCTCGCCGGGCCCTGGATAGCGCGATATGCCGCGCACGAAGGAAATCAACCCGCCCAGGGCATCTGCTTCCGCTTCGCCCAGGAAGCTGGCCTCGAGATCGAGACTCTGCCCCATTGCGGGCTTGACTGCATAGACCATGACCAGAATCCAGCGGCCATCCGCAGGGATTTTCAGGTGCGCACCGACGTGGGCTGCCGTGCGTGCCGCTTGGACATCGCCCGACAACCGGCAGTGGCAAGCACCGTTGGTGACGCTCAGCACTTCCCCGATCACCTGCTGGGTGGGAAACTCCGTGACCCCGTCAAACCGGCGGCCCGAGGCGAGCTCCATATCGGCAATAAGATGACTCAAGCGCGTGCCCCCGGTGAATGGCACTCCCTTAGACCACACAGGTGCTTAACATCGCGTGTATCGCCAACGCGTGTGCGACTAACCGACGGGATTACTCGGCAGCTTCATGAAGGATTTTCGCGTCACCGCGGATAATCTTCAGTGGAGGGCGGGTCGTCGCAAGCGGGCGCCGGGCACCCGTCTGCGACCGTCCGGACTCAAAGCCGGGCTCCACTGCACGCCCTTGCAGCGGAAGCGGCTCCAGGATGCCGATCGCCTGCATCCAATGGACCATATCGCGCACGGCGGTCGTCATGTCCAACGGGCGATAGGAGAGGGCCGCACGAGCCAGCCGGTCATCGACCCTGGGAGCATTCTCAAGCCATTCGCGCCAGATGACACTCGAACAAAACGGAGCCTTTGCGACACGCGACGCCAGCATTCTCACAGCATCGCTCGCGACCCGCAAGTATGGCCAACCTGTATTCATGGCGGCAGCACCCCCTGTGGCCTGTGCGATCAGACTCGTGAAGGTGCGGAAATCGATCAGCTCGCCGCCAAGCAGGTAGGATTGCCCGGCAACGCCGCTCTCTGCCGCCGTCACGATGGCATCTGCGACAGCCTGCGGATGGGCAAGGCAAGTCGCACCGTCGGAAATCGGGTTGATCTTCTGGCCGAGCGCGCTGGCGAACGCCTGGAAGGCCAAACCGTGCGTCTGGAATGGCCCGAACATCGGGTTGGGCTGTACGATCATGATATCCATGCCACGCGTCATCGCGCGCCTGGCCTGTTCCTCACAACGCAGCTTGGAGCGGATATAGCCGGCAGGCGCATCCGGCAGGCGCGGAGTCATCTCGCTGACTTCTCCCACCCCATACCAGTTGTAGACGCAGGAATCGGATATGCACACGACTCGTCCGGCATCGGCGATCTGTGCTGCAGCCAGTACCGCGCGTGTCGCGGCAACGTTGCGATCTTCGAGGACTTCCGGATTCAGTGGCGAACTCGGCGGCTCGGCGGCTGCATGGATGACGACATCAGCCATCGCCGGCATCGCCTTGGTTACGGAACAACGGTGGCTGAAGTCCGCGCCGACGAGCGTCACGCCCCAGCGCCGCAGAGCCGCGACATAGCTGCCCTGCCGGACAATCGCCGTGACAGACCAGCCCCGCTGAAGCAGGGATTGCACAATGTGGTGGCCCAGGAAACCTGAAGCCCCGGTAACAACGGCGCGCGGCACGCGACTGCCCCTCTCTGAAGGCGGAACGAAGCCAAATGCTTACGCCAATAATATTACGGTTATGTGTCAGTTAGCAATAAAGGCGCGTAGATATTTGATTACGCGCCATTTATGCTTAACGCCCTATTTGGCAAGCTCGATCAGGGCCATGGAAATCCACCCTTTATTGCCCAGTTCATCCTCGACTTCCCAGAACTGGTCGGTCTTGTTGCCGGTCGGATACAGCAGTTGGCCGACGTCGAGCGGGACGATCACTTTGCTCTTGATGGACGAGCTCGCATAGAGCTTTCCAGGTTTCTTGAGCGAGACTGCCTGCACGGCGTTGGCGGCAGACGCGCTATCCGGCAGGCCACCGAGCTCGCCGACCATCTTGGTGTACGCATCAAGGTACGCAAGCGCCACGACCTGGCCGATTTCCGTGTTGGCGTAGCCGCTGGCACCGCCCGCCCCCAGGAAGCCGCCGGTAAACAGGCCACCACCCGCACCCCAGCCAAGGTCGCGCTTCTCGGCCCGGCCTTCACTGGCGGCAACTTCCTCAGATGAACGTGTGTCGGTGACGTAGAGAATCACGTTGGCTGAGCTTTTCTTCAGGCTGATCCCACCCAGGATAGCGCCAGCTGTGCCGCCAAACAGGCCGCCGATGATGCCGCCGACATTGGTGCCACCCTTGTTGCTGTTACGGGTGACGATATCCGGGACAATGATGTAATCGGCGGTCTTGATTTGACCTTTGCCAAGGTTGGAGCCGCCACGAAGTTGACCGGAGGAAGCCAGATCACGCTCCTGCATGGCCACATCGAAGCCGCGGCCGCGGTTGACGAGCGTGAAGCACCCGGACTGCCGTACGTAGATCCGGATCAAGGCTTCAGGTGAGCCGAGGCCACCCTCGATCTCCCGCCACCACTTGTTTTCAGGCTCGACGATGGACGCCGTGCCGATCTTCTTGCTGCAGCGCGGAATATCGGCAGACTTTTCGTCACGCTTTTCCTCCGCGCTCTTGGCATAGACCGGCGTGGCGACTTGCATCACTATCGCTGTGCTGGCGACCAACAGGCTCCACCTATTCAGCATTTTCGACACGTTGTTTCCCCCCTGGTTTTAATTTGACGTTCGTAAGCAGAAGCGCTCACTCGATACTACAGATCTTACCAACGGGCCACACGAGAGTGCTCATAACATTCCGGCTATTTGCCGCTAGGCATGCCTCCCAACTCGTTAACCATTTGGGTAAATGCACGGAGATAGGCTAAAGCCAGCATCTTGCCTTGCGTCGTCTTCGCATAGCTGCCTGCACCACCTTCGACGAGATACCCGCCTGTAAACAAGTCGCCACGCTCGCTCCCCTTGATGTCGTTTTTCAGAACATGCCCTTCAATTGCAGCAATCTCTTCTGATGTCTGGACGTCCCTAAGGTAGAGAATGACCTTTCGTGAAGGTTTCTTCATGTTGATGTTAGCCGTGGCCAAACCAACCGCGCCGAAAAGCAGGGTGCGGGCCAAAACATTGCCCACGCTGCTACCGCTGCTGCCCTCGTTGCCTGCAATAAGGTCAGGTATAATATAATACTCTGCCATTTGATCCAGTTGTTTATCAGGCTTGACTTCATCTATCGGCAGTGTCGAGGAGGATTGTACCGCATCAGGTGCCGGACTAGCGCTTGCCAGCGTGAAACATTCGGATTTCTGCACGAAAATACGGATCAAAGCTTCTGGCGAACCAAGGTTGCTATCGATCTTTTTCCACCACTTTTTCTCGGATTCTACGATCGAAACTACTCCAATATTCTTACTACAACGTGGAATATCTGCGAACCATTGACTCGACCCGCCACCCTCACTCTGAGCATAGGCAGGATGTACGATTTGCATCATAATGACGATACCGACGGCGAGAAAACCCACTGAACTCATAAATTTCGGCATAATGAAAACTCTGCTTGTATTTACGCAATCGTGTCGTGGACTAGAATTTTGCACCGCGCTCTATATCCTTCAATTAAGCGAACCTCGATGCCACAACATGAGTTTTTTGTGGCTGACGAAAGCTTTTTTCTTATTTATTATAAAAACAACTCACCTCTGCAGCTCAGTCTCCGCTCGGCAGGAATTCGGGTACCGAGAGATAGCGCTCGCCGGTATCGTAATTGAAGCCGAGAACACGACTGCCCGCCGGCAGCGTTGGCAGGGTCTGCGCGATGGCGGCCAGGGTCGCGCCGGAGGAAATCCCCACCAGCATGCCCTCCTGCGTTGCCGCGCGGCGCGCCATGTCCTTGGCGGCTTCCGCCTCCACCGTCACGACACCGTCCAGCAACCGGGTGTGCAGGTTCCCGGGGATAAAGCCGGCACCAATCCCCTGAATCGGATGCGGCCCCGGTTGGCCGCCGGAGATAACCGGGGATGCCGCCGGCTCGACAGCAAACGCCTTGAGCGCCGGAAACTTGCCCTTGAGTACCTGGGCCACGCCGGTGAGGTGGCCGCCGGTGCCCACACCGGTGATGAGGGCATCCAGACCGTCCGGGAAATCCTCCAGAATTTCCTGGGCGGTGGTGCGCACATGCACCGCCACATTGGCCGGGTTCCCGAACTGCTGGGGCATCCAGGCCCCCGGGGTCGCCGCAACGAGCTCCTGCGCGCGCTCGACCGCCCCTTTCATCCCGCGCTCCCGCGGGGTCAGGACGAACTTGGCCCCATAGGCCAGCATCAGCCGGCGTCGCTCGATCGACATGGACTCCGGCATGACCAGAACCAGCTGGTAGCCCTTGACTGCCGCCACCATCGCCAGCCCGATCCCGGTGTTGCCGGACGTCGGCTCGACAATCGTGCCGCCTGCCTGAAGCTGCCCGCTGGCCTCCGCCGCCTCGACCATTGCCAGCGCAATCCGGTCCTTGATCGAGCCGCCGGGATTGCTGCGCTCCGACTTGATCCAGACCTCATGATCCGGAAACAGCCGGTACATGCGAATATGCGGCGTATTGCCGATCGTCTGCAGTATGGACTGGGCTTTCATCGGGTGTGTCCTTTTTGTGTTTTAGGATATGCTGTCAGCCTGCGTCATACGGGTGGCGAGTCAAGCCGGTCCGTGCGACGCAACTCGGGGAACTTCCAGGCCCAGAGTGCCGTGATCGAAATCGCGCCCACGCCCCCGAACACTACGGCACCGACCGCACCCAGAAAACGGGCCGCCACCCCGGACTCGAACTCGCCCAACTCATTGGAGGCGGAGATACACAAGGTGCTGACCGAGGCGACCCGACCGCGCATCGCATCCGGCACGAAAATCTGCACGATGGATTGACGCACGTAAACGCTGATCATGTCGACCGCGCCAAGCATGGCCAGCAGGCAGAGCGACAAGGTGAAGTTCGTCGAAAGCCCGAACAGCGCCGTCAGGACCCCAAAAACACCGACACTCCAGAACATGACCAGCCCCATGCGGCGACGCAGCGGCCAGACGGAAAGCAGCACGGCGATCACCACCGCACCAGCCGCCGGTGCCGCCCGCAGATGGCCAAGGCCCTCCGGCCCGACGTGCAGCACATCGCGGGCAAAGACCGGCAGCAATGCCGTAGCACCCCCAAGCAGAACCGCAAAGAGATCGAGCGTCACGGCCCCGAAGACCACCCGGTTGGTACGTACATAGGCCAGACCCTCCTTGACCGACTGCCAAGGTGTGAGCGTAGATACCGGCGGGCGCGGGACTGGACGCAGCATGAAGGCCAGGCCAAGCGACATCAGCAGCAAACCCAGGCACACGGCATAAGCCGCAGAGGCTCCCGCCACATAGACATAACCACCAATCGCCGGGCCAACGACGCTCGCCCCCTGCCAGGCCAGCGAACTGAGCGCAATGGCAGACGGCAGCACCTCCTTGCTGACCAGGTTCGGGGCCAGTGCCTGAAACGCCGGTGCGGCCAGCGCGCGGGCCGCCCCCAGCATGGCCGCAACGACGAACACCACCGGCAGGCTGATCGTGGCACTCAGCGACTCGATCAGCAGCAGGGCCACCCCGGTCACTTCAAGAGTAATCGCGGCACGGCCAATCCAGCGGCGGTCCAGCCGGTCAGCGGCATAGCCTGCGATCAGGGTCAGGAAAAACAGCGGCAGAAACTGGGCAAGGCCGATCATGCCGAGCAGAAATGCGGACTCCTCGACCGACCGGGTCTGGCGCGCCACATCATAGACCTGCCAGCCGATCGCCACGCTCAGCATCTGGATTGCGAGCGTATTGAACAACCGCATGAACCAGTAAAATCGGAAGTCGCGAAACGCGAACGCGGAAGTATTTGCCAGACTTTTCATGAACACATGCTATGCCGGGTCATTGGCGCACGGGCAAGAAGGCCCGGCACATAACGCCTTGCGGAGCCTGTGATGACCAACCCGGATGGGACCGAACGCATCTTCCCGACCGCCGAGCAGGATGTCGCGTTCTCCTGCCAGGTAACCCCCACGCCGCAGACTGTGCATCCCCACTACCGGCTGGCTTTCACCGACGTCGATTTCATGCTCCGGGAGGAGCTTCGGCCGCTGCGCCTGCAACTCGAGCTGCTGAAGCCCGAGATGGTGCTGCAGGAATTTCGGATCGCATCCACCATCGTCTTCTATGGCTCTGCCAGGATTCCCGAGCCGGGTGCAGCCGGTGCCCGCGCAGCCGCTGCCCAAACGGCACGCGACCAGGCTGTCGCGGCTAATCTGGCAGCAAAAGCAAAATACTACGTCGAGGCGCGCACGCTGGCCGCGCGAATCTCCAGCATCGTCCAACCAGTGCCGGACGAGCGCCATTTCGTGGTGACCTCGGGCGGTGGCCCCTCGATCATGGAAGCGGCCAATCGCGGCGCTGCCGATGCGGGTGCACCCAGCATTGGCCTCAACATCGTCCTGGAGCATGAGCAGGCCCCGAATCTGTTCGTGACGCCGGCACTGAGCTTTCAGTTCCATTATTTCGCGATCCGCAAGATGCACTTCCTCATGCGCGCGCGCGCACTATGCGTCTTTCCGGGTGGATTCGGCACGCTTGACGAGTTGTTCGAGGTGCTGACCCTGATTCAGACCCGCAAGATCAAACCGATACCGGTTCTGCTGTTCGGCGAGGCTTTCTGGCGTCGCATCGTGAACTTCGAGGCCCTGGCGGAGGAAGGCGTGATATCCTTCGAGGACCTCTCCCTGTTCCAGTTTGTCGAGACCGCAGACGAGGCCTGGGCCATCTTGTCGGCGGCGCTCGATTTGCGTTTGCCCTAAAGCATCGCGCTTTATACTCTGATGACTTTAGATTGAACCGTCATTGCGAGGAGCCGCAGGCGACGCGGCAATCCAGATGCTCTAATATTGTTAGCTGGATCGCCGCGGCCACTCAGTGGCCTCGCGATGACGAGCGGATTGCTAAGCCGGGATGGCGATCCAGGTTCGGGATCGAATGGGTTCATTGAATAAGAAATCGCTTAAGACCAGCCGGTCTGATCGATACCATCATCCTCGGTCATCTCGCGGACGACCTTGGCCGACTTGCGGCGGGTGACGGGCGCGGCCGCCTTGGCGGCTGCAATCTGATCGTCGGCCTCATCGGTCGGGCCGATATCGAAGACGGTACTTGCCAGCGGGTTGTCCGCCCGGAAGATCAGTTCCCGCCCTTGGAACAAATCCCCGGTCTCTGCCTGCATGGTCAGGCGGGTTTCGTCCCGGATGCGGAATTCCGTCTCGATCGTCTCGATGGTCGAGGCATCAAGGCCAATCCGCCTCAACGCCTCACGCCCCATGGCAAGCGCGGATTCGAAAAGCTCTCGGATCAGGAAGTCGGCATCGGACTTCATCAGTTCCATCTGTTCCGCGCGGTCCTTGACCCTGACCAGCACTTCGAGGGAGGGGAATTCCCGCTTGATGCGCTGGATCTGCTCCGCTGTCGTGCGGTCCTTTGAGCCGCACAGGATGAGCATCTGTGCAGACTCGGCACCGGCGGCACGCAGGACGTCGACACGCCAGCCATTGCCGAAATACACGGTCTGGCCGAATTGTCGGGTGAGACGAATACGCGCCGGGTCGCTGTCGATAAGCGTGACTTCCAGACCGCGCGCCAGCAGCATCTGCGCCACCACCTGACCAAACCGGCCATAGCCGGAGAGAATGATGCGGCCCTTGCGCTCGCGGTCCAGTAGCGACGGGCCAACCTCCGCGCCATCCTCGGTCTTGCGCCCCATGATCTGGACTGCCCGCGACAACAGGGGCGTCAGCAGCATCGACAACGTGATGCAGGCACCAAGCACGCTCGACTCTGCCGGCTTCAGGAGGCCGCCAGCTTGCGCCGCCGCAAACAGGACGAACCCGAACTCCCCGGACTGCGCCAGCGAGGTGGCGATCTCGCGCGCGTCCCCTACCTTGGAGCCGGTGACCCGCGTCAGCGCGTAGAGCACAGCAATCTTGAAAAACAGCAGAGCGAGTGTGACGCTGGCGATCTGGACCGGCTGGGTCATGAGCACTGGCAGGGTCAAGCCAGACCCGACGGAGATGAAAAACAAACCGAGCAGCAGCCCCCGGAACGGCTCGATATCCGCCTCCAGTTGATGGCGGAACTCGGAGTCTGCCAGCACCACCCCGGCGATGAACGCGCCCAGCGCCATCGAGAGGCCGATAGAGGCCATGAGCGCTGCCGTGCCGACAACAATGAACAGCGCCGCTGCCGTCAACAGCTCCCGCACACCGCTGGCGACAATGAAATCGAACAGCCATGGCAGGCCGTAGCGCCCGACGAGTACCACCCCGCCGACAGCACCAAGCGTCACCAGCCCGGTTTGCCAGCCGGCCGCAGCATCAGGGGATGGTGCACCTGCCAGCAGCGAGACCAGTGCCAGCAGCGGCACCAAAGCCATGTCCTGCAACAGCAGGATGGCAAAGGCGCGTTCGCCCCCCGGCGTGTTGAGGGTCCCGCGTTCCTTGTAGAGTTGCAGGGCAAATGCCGTTGACGACAGCGCCAGACTGAAGCCGACGATGATCGCGGACCGCCAGTTCAAATCCAGGGCGGCTGTTGCAACCGGCACCAGAATAAGGCCGGTCAAGACCACCTGCGCTGTGCCGAGGCCGAAGATATCCCGGCGCAGCGCCCAGAGGCGCGCCGGGCGCAGTTCCAGCCCGATCACGAACATGACCATCACAACGCCGAGTTCGGCCAGGCTTGAGATTGCTTCCGTGTCCGCGACTACGCCGAGGACGTGCGGCCCGATCAGCAGGCCGGCTGCAATATAGCCGATGATTGCCCCGATCTTGAGACGCGCAAACAAAGGGACGCAAACAAGCGCCGCCGCCAGATAGACGACGGTATCGTATAATGCGCCACCGTGTGTCGTCGCTCCAGCCATGATGCTCTACTAAAAGGGAAACTTCATGCCCGGCGGCAGCGGCAGGCCTTGCGTGAGCTTGGCCATTTCCGTCTGCGCCAGTTCCTCGCCTTTGGTGCGGGCGTCATTGATGGCGGCAACCAGCAGATCCTCCAGCACTTCCCGGTCATCGGGAACCACCAGGCTCGGGTCGATGCTGATGCGCACGATTTTGCCGCGCGCAGTCGCCGTCACGGCAATCAGCCCGCCACCCGACTGCCCCTGCACTTCCAGGCTGTCGAGTTTGCCCTGCGCCTCGGCCATCTTGGTCTGCATGCCTTGCGCGGCTTCCATGATTTTCTGGAGATTCATCGTCCCTCCTTGCGGTGTTCCTGGGGTTGAAGTGTATCGGCGGCATCCGGCATGAGCGGCGTTACATGGGCGAGCTCCGCACCGGGAAACGCCTGCAACGTGGCCTGAACCAGTGGATCGCGCAGCGCAGCCTCCCGCAGGATCGCCATTTCCGCGTGTGCCTGTTCCCGCAGCGTGGCCTCCCCGCCGGTCTGCGCGAGGCTGACCAGCCAGCGCCCCCCGGTCTCAGCTTCAAGCAGGCGGGCCAGCCGGGTCGGCAGGTCGCGCGGCGCGCGCTCGCCGAGCCGCAGTTCGATGTGCCCGGCCTGAAAGCGCACAAGATGGACATCGTCGCGCAGCGCCTTGGCCATCAGCCCTTCATGCCGGGCGTCACACAGGTCGACCACAGCACGGAAATCCGCAACCTTTGCCGGCACCGGCACAGCCACGCTCGGGGCAGAGATCGGTAGCACGGCAACCGGATCGGCGGTACGCTGCGGCGCTGGTGCCTTGTCCGCTTGCGGCTCCCCGGCCTCGCTTGCGGCCAGCCGCTTCAGCAATGCACCGGGGTCCGGCAGATCGGCAGCATGGATCACCCGCAGCAGCGCCATCTCCGCCGCCTGCAAGACGGACGGTGCAGACTGGATTTCCGCCAGACCCTTGAGCAGCATCTGCCACAATCGATGCACCTGTGCATGGGAGAGGCGCTCCGCCCACGCCTGGCGGCGCTGGCGCTCCTCTTCGGGCACGCCGGGGTCAATTGCGGGAACCAGCTTTGCTTCCATGATCCCGTGAGTCAGTGCCAGCAGATCATTCCAGACCGCCAGAGGGTCGGCACCGGCATCGTAAAGCCCGCGCAGGCGTATCAGCGCGTCTGCGGCATCGCCCTCAAGCGCCACCGCAAAAAGATCGAGCACAGAGGACCGGTCAGCAAGCCCGAGCATTTCGCGCACTTGCGCTGCCGTTACCTGTCCGCCGCCATGCGCCAGCGCCTGATCCAGCATCGACAGGCCGTCACGCACCGACCCGTCGGCGGCGCGGGCGATCAGGTTGACCGCCTCCGGCTCCGCGCTGGCCCCCTCCTGCGCCAGGATGCCGGTGAAGTGCTCGGCGAGCAGGACCACCGGGATGCGCTTCAAGTCGAAGCGCTGGCACCGCGACAGCACGGTCACCGGCAGCTTGCGCACCTCCGTGGTCGCAAAGATGAACTTCACGTGCGGCGGCGGCTCCTCGAGAGTCTTCAAAAGCGCGTTGAACGCACTCTTCGAGAGCATGTGCACTTCGTCGATGATGTAGATTTTGTAGCGGGCGGAGACGGCGGCGTAGCGCACCGCTTCAATGATCTCGCGTACATCGTCCACCCCGGTGCGGGACGCGGCGTCCATCTCGATCACATCGAGGTGGCGCGACTCTGCGATCGCCCGGCATGGTTCACACACACCGCACGGCGCGATGGTCGGGCCGCCCGAACCATCCGGCCCCACACAGTTGAGCGCCTTGGCCAGCAGGCGGGCCGTGGAGGTCTTGCCGACCCCGCGCACCCCTGTGAGCAGGAAGGCATGCGCCAGCCGCCCGCGATCAATGGCGTTGGAGAGGGTGCGCACCAGCGCATCCTGCCCGATCAAGGTCGAGAAGGTGGCGGGCCGGTACTTGCGGGCCAGCACACGGTAAGGCGGCAGTGCATCCATGGTCATAGCTCAACAATGGCGGCTTGCGGGGGTTGCCGCAACCATTGCCGGGAAAATGTCTGAATATGAGGAGGAATGTGGGAGCCGGGCGCGACCCAGGCCGAATTCGTTACGGCTGCTTCCTTCCGGACCTGACCGGGTTGGCGAGGTACCTGCCCGGCCCGACTCCCATATGTTCCTTTTCACAGGCCCGGCGAAAACGCAAGTCATGCAGCCCCATGGCACCATGTCCGGCGTGACTTTCTGGTGTTGCTATGTCACGAGGCGCTGATGATCGGCTTCACCGGAAATACGCTAGACCGCGCCGAGGCCCTGCGGCGGGACGAGGCGGCACTCGCCCTGCTGGCACAACACCCCGCCAGCCGGTTATTGCCATTCGTCGGGCTTGATCCTGTGCTGCGCGGTAACGACATCGGCTGGGTGCCGCTTGTCGGGTCACCAGTCGAGAGCGATCTCGTGCTGCTCGGTCTTGATTCCACCGGTGTTGCCCATTTTGCAGGCGCGGTTCCTGCTGGGGATGGGCTGGAAGGCCAGGCCGTGAATGCGCGCTCAGCAGCGCAGATGTTCGGCGATAGCCGGGCCGCCATCATCGGCCATGCGCGCGCGCTGCTCGGTTGGCATGCGCAGCACCGGTTTTGTGCCCGCTGCGGTACCTCCAGCCATCTTGTGCGCGGCGGTGCCATGCGCCAGTGCAGCAACGCCGCCTGTGCTGCGCAGCATTTTCCCCGTGTGGACCCTGTGGTCCTTATGCTGGTGGTGGACGGGGATGGCTGCCTGCTCGGTCGGCAGGCGCAATTCCCTCAAGGGATGTATTCCGCACTCGCCGGCTTTGTCGAGCCGGGCGAATCCATTGAGGAGGCGGTCGCTCGCGAAGTCGCCGAGGAAGCCGGCGTCGCGGTCACCACCGTGCGCTATGTGGCCTCCCAGCCGTGGCCATTCGTATCCTCGCTGATGATCGGCTGTATCGCCGAGGCACGCACGCGTGACCTGACGATCGACCCTCACGAGCTGGAGGATGCGCGCTGGTTCAGCCGCGCCGAAGTCGCCGACGCCTTGCGTGGCGCAGGCCCGCTCAAGGTTCCGCCGTCGATCGCGCTCGCCCATACCCTGCTGGCGCATTGGGCATGAAATTGCTTGCGCCGCCCTCCCGAGGAGAGCGGCGCAATATGATTTTGCTGTTCGTGGCTGCCTACAGCGACGGGCCGCTGAAGGTATAGCTGGCCTTGTCGTTGGCGAGCAGGCCGGGGTTCTGATTGTAAGCGGTCGTGCGGTCAGCGAGCAGACGCTCTGCCGCACGCGCCGCATAATCCAGATTGTACCCGGCACGACGCAGAATATTCAACGCACCAAGCAGGATTGCCGGCCCTGAGGACTGGCTGGTCCAGTCGACAAGATGGTCGTTCTCCGGTGAGCCGGTCAGCTTGTAGGTCTTGGTGCGGATATCCTGCCAGCTCTGCGGCAAGGGCTGCCAACCAGGGTTCTGGACATAGGGTTTGGCCGAGAGGTCTCCCGGACCAGCGTCAACGCTCGACTTGATCACCAGGTGCTGGATCAGATGCGGCATCAGATAGCGCACCTGATTGATACCCTGGCGCATGCCGCGGTCGGCAAGGGGGGTCCAGTCGCGCTTATCGCCGAGCAGGACCACCATACCGATGACAGAGCCGATAAACGCTTGCGCCCAGTAGGTGTCGCTGATCAAGGCCGGCTTGTCGTTGAATTCCGGTACGGCAGACCATGTCGCGGTCCAGTAAGTGGCTTCCACACCGAAATTCGTCTGCGACCACTTGCTGTCGGGATTGTCGGGGATCTTCCATTCTTTTGTATGGAACAGATAGTGGTCTTCGAACATCTGAGTCAGGAGTCTGCGCGGCGCCAGGAGTTCATGGTCGGCCCATGGCGCCTTCTGCGCGAAGTAGATATCGCGCAGAGTCCAGGCAATGCCTCGGTTCTGCACTTCCGATGCCAGCATGCGCGGCCCCTGGCGACCGAACGGCGTACTGTTGAAGACGTGCATGAACGCCAGCGCTTGCATCGCCAGCAGGTAGCGAAGGGAGCCAGTCAGGACATACGCCCCGTAGACATAGTTCGGCGTATGGTTGCTGTCCAAGCCCCAGACAGCACCCTTGGCGTAGGGATAGTCGGGAGAATTGACCGGTATGTTGCCGACCGAGAGGTGCCCGACCGGCGAATCGATGCCGCTGCCCGGGTAAAAATATGGGCGACCATCAGAAGTATAGGCCAGCGTGACATTCTTGAACTCGTTGGCTGCCGTCAGGGGCGCCGAGAGGCGGCCCTTGCGGTAAAACAGCGGCTGGCTGAATGTAGCGTCTGCCTTGTTGCGCCAGGCGCGCTCATAGGGTTGCGGGTCAGCGCCCTGCTTGGTAGCCCGTGCCAGCCAATACGCCAGTTCATCCGGGTAGAGGCCGATTTCTGCAGCTTCTCCGCCGCGCGCCCAGTCCGGTTTCTGCCAAAGACTCGCCTGCAGCGGTCCGGTGATATTGTAGTAACTGGCCGGAGCTCGGCTCCAGTGCGAACTGTTGAACCGCGTATTCGGCAGCACCGCATCCGGTGCCACAAAATACTTCTTTTGACCGAAGCTCGCGTTTTCATCGGTCGAGAGAATGAGGTCTCGCAGATTTTTACGCAGCGGTGGTCGCTTGTTCTCGAAATAGGGAATCTGGAAGCGCGAGCAGGCTGGGACATCGACCGACGTCATGGGTTTTGTGGCATCCGGGTAGAGCACCTCGACCGGATTGCTGTTTTTATCCAGGAAGCGAACAACCGAGGCTGGAATCTTCGGATGCTTGTCCCAGGTCGGGTAGTCACCGCACGGGTTGGCGTCGACCAGCATCAGCACTTCCCAGTGATCGACGCTGGGGGAATAGACCCGCAGAAAGGTTACGCTGTCGATTTTCGGAAAGAGTCCCGCCATCATCGGTGGCGTCACCGCAAGAAGATACGGATCGCGGTCCGGCATGTTCGGGTTGAAATCCTGCAGGCCTTGCGAAAATTTCGCCATGTAGGTTCTGCCGGCGACTTCAACGATTACATTATCTGGTAACGTCTCCGGCACAGCCTTGGGCTGTGCGACAGAGTAGTGTGTCCGGCGTGGTGATGTCGGACGGACACTGGGAGCTGATCCTTTGGTAATGTTAATATTCGAGAAAGAACTCGATTGCGCAAGAACTTCTGTTGCAATACCGCTTGCAGTGGCAAGGCCAATCCCGCTGACAACCGTCCGGCGTGACCAATCTTTCTGCATGATTGATGGCGCGTTTACTATAGATTCCGCGCCTTCCTTTTTAATCCTCATCTGACACCGCCTAGTTTTTGTTTATGGTGCACCCGAAATCACCCCTAGGCACTTAAAGGAGTGTAAATGTATAAAACGGTAACCAGCGCGGCGAACCCACTCTTCAAGCGTGTCAATGCGTTACACGAAAAGAAATTTCGCTCCCGCGAGGGTCTGTTCCTTGCCGAAGGTATGCGAATCGTCGTTGAAGCCGTCGACTCAGGCCATATACCTGAATTGCTGATTCTCGCGCAGGGTATAGCAGATCACCCAGCCTTACGTCGTGTGATCAATATATGTCGTCATGACGTCACCCAGATGACAGAAATGACGCCAGATCTCCTGATGCGGCTGACACGCAAGGATAACCCACAAAATGTGGTGGGGGTCTTCCGCCAATGCCTGACACCCTTGAGCAAAATCAATCGCGCGCGTGCACCCTTATGGTTCGTGCTGGAGGCAATCAAAGACCCTGGGAACCTGGGCACGATATTGCGGACCGCCGATGCCGTGGGGGCTGGCGGTGTCATTCTGCTGGATCAGGGGTGCGACCCGTTCAGCGTCGAGGCGGTGCGGGGGTCGATGGGAGCGATCTTCACCCAGACGGTCACTGAGGCGGCATGGCCGGATTTTCTGTCGTGGCTGCGCGAGGGCCCTGGCTTTCTTGCCGGTGCCAGCCTGAATACATCCGACGATTATCAGGCGATACGTTACCCCGAACCGACATTTCTGCTGATGGGCAATGAGCAGTCTGGCCTGCCGGAGGACTATGAGGGCGCTTGCGACGCGCTGGTGAAGTTGCCGATGCTTGGCAAGGCAGACAGCCTGAATGTCGCCATCGCCACGGCAGTTCTGGCCTATGAAGTCGTCAACCAGCGCAAAAACATAAACAGGCTGCACAGCACGGTACAGTCCTGACCGTGTCATAAAGCGCATGTAGCGATTGGCGGCGCAAGCGAACTCTTACCGAGGCCACGCCAACCAGATGATGGCTTAAACTTCGCTGATCGTCGCCGAACCGGAATTCTGCGTATTCTCGATGCACTTCATGCAATCGGCCTTGGCCTTGTAGCCTTCCGAGGACTTTGCAAGGATATTACCGTTATTGTGCTTGAGCCGCCAGCGGAACTCCCCCTTTTTGTCCTTGTACACTTCGTACTTCATAGACAGCCTCCCTCTTTTGTTATTCGGTAAAGCTTAGCGATGGGATTCGCCCGTGCAACCCCTTATTGCGCAATTTCCCGCAGACATTCGCCTGGTCCGCGCCCGGCATCATTCAGCGCCGCCATGGCCGATGCTGCGGCATCGCTCGCCAGAATGACCACCCCATCGCGCACCCGGTCGGCATATTCGGATAAGTCTCCATCGGCAGCGTAGCGATCGTCCAGACGACTCCCTGGCCTGCCGAGCGTGCCGAGGATCGGCTCGACCCCCAAGGAGCGCAGCGCAGCATACGCGGCAGGCGGCTTCGGCGCGAGCCCGGTCCAGGCGGCAAGTCGCTCAGGGGCAACGCCGCTGCTCCGCAGGTCCTCCCGTGACTCCGCAGGCGCAGAAATAACCATCTCAGGCGCAAGAGTCGAAAGCTTGCGGGCGGCACCGCGGCTGTAGACAATCAAGATCACCGAGCCGACGGCATTGGCTTGCCGCACGGCGGCCACAACCTCTTCGAACCGGACCTCCGGCTTGACATCGAGCTGGAGATAGGCCCCCCGCTCTACCGCCCAGGCCAAAGCTGCGGCCAGCGTTGGTATCCGGGCCTGTGTCAGCTGCCCGTCATCGTCCCGGAGACGGACGGACTGAAGATCCTGCAGGCTGCGCTGCTCTACAGGGCCGAAGCCTGTTGTCGTGCGCTCCAGTGTCTCGTCATGCATTAGCACCAGTGTGCCGTCGCGGGTGCGGCGCACATCGATCTCGAACAGGCGGACCCCTGCTGTATAGCCTGCAGACAGCGTCTCCAGCGCATTCTCCGGCAAGCCAGGCCCGGGGCCGCCACGATGCGCACTGGCCAGACCGCGCTGCTGGACGCGCAGACAATCTAGCGCCTGTGCGACAGGCGCGACCCCGCTGGCCGCCTCCTGCGCCGTACCCGCCTGTGGCGTGCACGCCGCAAGCAGGAGCAGCAGGGCTATTTCAGCGCGCCGCACAGGAACGCCAGGGTGCGTTCATCTGCCAGCATCGCGCTGGCTGCGTCGTAGTGATCGCCGTTGATGCGCGCGAACGCATGACTCATGCCCGGATAGGCATGAAGCGTGACATGCGGATGGGACCCAAGCCCCTCATGAATTTTCTGCTGGGCGTCTGGCGGCACAAACTCGTCGGTCTCTGCGATGTGCAGCATCAATGGCCGCCGGATACCGCTGGCCACCTCCAGCTTGCCCTGAATGCCGACACCATAATAGCCGACGCTGGCATCGACATCGGTGTGCGCCGCAGTCAAATAGGCCAGCAAGCCGCCGAGGCAGTAGCCGACGGCACCGACCTTGCCGCTGGCCGCAGGGTGACGTCGCAGCGCCGCTATAGCCGCAGCGATATCCTCAAGCCCTTTGGCAACATCGAACCGGGGAAACAGCGCAAACCCCTTGGCGCGTTCTTGCGGGTCTTCAGAGGACAGCGAAAGCCCCGGCTCCAGGCGCCAGAACAGGTCGGGCGCGTAGGCGACAAAGCCGCTTGCCGCCAACCAGTCACAAACGGCGCGCACATGTGGGTTCACGCCGAAAATCTCCTGCAGCACAAGGACTGCCGGCGCAGGGGTCGAGCGGGGCAACGCCAGATACCCACCGAACACGCCCGAACCATCACTGGCGGCAATATCCAATATACCAGACGTCATGATAAAACTCCATTTTCATAGTATTTACTTGTGGTTATCACAAAATGCGGTTCGCTGCCATCGCCTCCAGGTCGAGGATCTGTCGTTTGGTCGCGGGGCCTTCGCCGCCGGAGTAGCCGCCCAAGCCGTTGACGGCCAAAATGCGGTGGCAAGGAATGAGGATCGGCAGCCGGTTGGCACCACAAGCGCCACCCACCGCGCGCGCTGCGCTGTTCAAGTCCTGCGCAACCTCACGATACGTGCGCGACTCCCCATAAGGAATACGCAGCATGATCTCCCAGACCCGCCGCTGAAACGGGGTGCCCTCGACAGAGATCGGCAGGTCGAACACCTTGAGCTTGCCGGAGAAATAAGCATCGAGCTGAGCGAGTGCCTCACGCAGCAGCGGGGTATCGTCCTGGTCGCGGCCCCAGCCCCAATCGACCGAGACCAGTGCCTCCCCCTCCTGCGCAACCGTCATGTCGCCAAACGGTGTGTGTATCGAACGGACAGGCATGTCCTCTTCCTTTACCTTGCGCACGGTGCACTTTGCATGACAGTGTAGTGACGCCATTCGAGCGCGGCAATCCCGGGAGGTTTTGGGTGAAAATCAGCATCGATATCGACTGCACGCCGCAGGAGGCTCGCTCCTTCATGGGCCTGCCGGACCTGGCGCCGCTGCACGCCATTTACATCGACAGGATGGAAGCGCTGATCCGCGACGGCGTCTCCACCGCAGACGTCGACCGCATCGTCAAGCAGTGGATGCCGATGATGACGGACAGCTTCGAGAGCATGCAGCGCGCCTTCTGGAACGCAGCAACCGGACAATCCAACAAATCCTGATGCCGCGTGAGACCGTTTACGCACTCTCGAGCGGCCGTGGCGTCGCCGGCATCGCGGTCATACGCCTGTCCGGGCCGGCAAGCAGCGCCGCGATTGAACGCCTGACCGGCAAAGCCCTGCCACCGCCCCGGAAGGCGGTGTTGCGGACCTTGCGGCATCCCGAGACCACCGATCCGCTCGATCAGGCCCTGGTGCTCTGGCTGCCCGGCCCCGGCAGCGCCACCGGCGAGGACATGGCCGAATTTCACGTGCACGGCGGGCTCGCCGTTATCGAGAGCGTCCTGGAGGCCCTCGGCACCCTGCCGGGACTAAGCCCTGCCGAGCCGGGCGCCTTTACCCGCCGCGCGTTCGAGAACGGCACGCTCGACCTCACCCGCGTCGAGGGTCTCGGGGATCTTCTGGCGGCCGAAACCCCGGCCCAGCGCCGTCAGGCCCTGGCACAACTGGGCGGCAGGCTGGAGACACTCTATGAGGGCTGGCGCGCCCGGCTGATCCGCATCATGGCGTATGTGGCCGCCGACCTCGACTTTGCCGAGGGCGAGGATGATGTACCCGCAGGCCTGCCGGAGATCATACACCAGGACCTGATCGACCTGACCCGCGCTATCGAGGCGCATCTGAGCGACTCCGGTCGCGGCGAGCGCCTGCGCCAGGGTCTGGTTGTGGCGATCACCGGCGCACCAAACGCCGGCAAATCCAGCCTGGTCAACTGGCTGGCCGGGCGTGATGTCGCAATCGTCTCGCCGCACGCCGGCACCACCCGGGATGCAATTGAGGTGCACCTCAATCTGGGTGGCTATCCGGTCACGGTCATTGATACGGCGGGCCTGCGCGAAACCAGCGATCCCATTGAGGCAGAGGGCATCGCCCGCGCCCGCGCCCGCGCCGCGGCCGCTGACCTGGTGGTCCATCTCGTTGCCCCGGATATCAACTCCGGGCCACTGCCCGAAAGTGCCGCGCCGGTCTGGCAGTACACCAGCAAGGCTGACCTGCCGGGTGCCGATTCGGGTGATGCCTTGTCTGTTGCAGTCGGCACGGGGCTTGAGCGTTTCGTCGCCCGCCTGACCGCCTATGCCGCGAGCCAGATGGCCGCAGGTGACGCGCCCGTCCTCACCCGCGCCCGGCACCGCCATCATCTGGACGCCTGCTGCACCGCGTTGCAGAGCGCGCAGGCCCGAACCGGGGACCCGGTTCTATTGGCCGAGCATCTGCGCCGCGCCGCGCAGGCACTCGGCGCACTCACCGGGCGCGTTGACGTCGAGGACCTGCTGGATGTGATTTTCCGGGACTTCTGCATCGGCAAATAACCCGCCTGTTTCACGTGAAACACGCAGCCTGACTGGACTTGCAGACCGCGAATCGTTAGCAGATGAGCCATGGAGACCTTTGATGTACTGGTGATCGGTGGCGGCCACGCCGGGTGCGAGGCGGCTGCCGCCAGCGCCCGCATGGGGGCACGCACGGCGCTGGTGACCCATAATCCGGCAACGATTGGCGCGATGTCGTGCAATCCGGCCATCGGCGGGCTCGGCAAAGGGCATCTCGTGCGCGAGATTGATGCGCTCGATGGCCTCATGGGCCGGGCTGCAGATGCCGCCGGTATCCAGTTTCGCCTACTCAACCGGCGCAAAGGACCCGCCGTACAGGGCCCGCGTGCGCAGGCGGACCGCAAGCGCTATGCTGCCGCCATCCAGCAGGCTCTGGCCGAGACCCGGAACCTGACGATCCTTGGCGGGGCCGTAGAATCACTGGAGATGTCCGATACCCAAATCCGGGGCGCACTGCTGGCGGATGGCCGTCTCCTGCGCGCCGGTGCCGTCGTGTTGACCACCGGCACGTTTCTCGCCGGCGTGATCCATCGCGGCGAGGAACAGACCCCCGCCGGCCGGGTTGGCGAGCCCCCGGCACTCAAACTTTCGCACTTCCTGCGCAGCCTTGGGCTGCCCATGGGCCGCCTGAAGACCGGCACCCCGGCGCGGCTGGATGGTCGCACCATCGACTGGGCGGCACTCGAACTGCAGCCCGGTGATGACACGCCGGCCCTGTTCTCCTTCCTCTCGGGCCGCGCGACGCTGCCGCAGGTGCCCTGCTACGCCACACGCACGACGCTGGCGACGCATGCCATCATCCGGGATAATATCCACCGGGCGCCTATGTATGCCGGGCGAATCGAAGGGGTTGGCCCACGCTATTGCCCCTCGGTTGAAGACAAGATCATGCGGTTCGGTGACCGGGATGACCACCAGATATTCCTGGAGCCTGAGGGACTGGACGATCCGACCATCTACCCGAACGGGATATCGACGTCGCTGCCGGTTCCTGTCCAGGCGGCCTTCCTGAAGACGATTCCCGGGCTGGAGCGCGCCCACATCGTGCAGCCAGGCTATGCCATCGAATATGACTACATCGATCCACGTGCCCTGACCCCGGCCCTGGCGCTCAAGGGCATCGCCGGCCTGTACCTGGCCGGGCAGATCAACGGCACCACCGGCTATGAGGAAGCGGCAGCGCAAGGGCTGGTCGCCGGCGTCAACGCTGCACACTATGCCGGTGGAGCAGACACCCCCTTCGTCCTCGACCGGGCATCGTCTTACATCGGGGTGATGCTCGACGATCTGACGACCCAGGGCGCGCGTGAGCCCTATCGCATGTTCACTTCCCGCGCAGAATATCGCCTGCGGCTGCGCGCAGACAACGCGGACCAGCGCCTGACACCGCTTGGGGTGTCGTTGGGCCTGGTGCATCGCCCCCGCGCCGAGGCCTTCGCAGCCAAGCATGAGGCCATGACAACAGCGCGTGCCACGACCGAGCGCCTGCGCATGACGCCTCCGCAAGCCGCTGCCCATGGCATTGCGATCAATCAGGACGGCATTGTGCGCTCCGCCTTCGATTTGCTGCGCTATCCCAACATTAGCTGGGGGCAATTGCAGGCAATCTGGCCCGAGCTTGGAGCCATCGCGCCGGCGATTCGTGATCAGATTGCCATCGATGCGCTGTACGCCAGCTATCTGGTCCGTCAGGACGACGATATCGCCGCCCTGCGCCGGGATGATCAGCTCGCCCTGCCGCACGACCTGGATTTCAGCCGTATCGCTGGTCTGTCAAATGAAGTGCGCGAGCGGCTGGCACAAGCGCGCCCCACGACTTTGGGCGCCGCTGCCCGCATCCCCGGGGTCACTCCCGCCGCAGTGACCGCACTGCTTGCGCACGTCAAGCGCAAGGCGGCCTGAGTGCTCTACGACCAGACGCAATTCATGGCGGATTCGGGTGTTTCACGTGAAACAGCAGACAAGCTTGCGCTTTATGCCGAGATGCTGGCGGACTGGCAGTCGCGCATGAACCTGGTCGGCCCGGCGACCCTGCCGGATGTCTGGAAGCGTCACATGCTCGACTCGACCCAGCTCTGGCGGTTGATCAGCAACCCGGCGACCATCCTCGACATAGGCAGTGGAGCCGGGTTTCCCGGCCTGGTGCTGGCGGTGCTCGGGGCCGGCCATGTCACGCTCGTCGATTCGGTTGCCAAAAAGACCAGGTTTCTGGCGGCGGTTACCGAGGCGCTGGACCTCAAGTCGCGGGTCACGATCTGCAATGCGCGGATCGAGGCGTTGCCGCAGCAACACTTCAGCACGATAACCGCCCGCGCCTGCGCCAGCCTTGCACAACTGTTTGACTGGGGCCACCGATTCGCGGCAGACTCGACCCAGTGGATATTGCCCAAGGGAGAAAGCGTGGCGCAGGAGTTGGCGGAGGCTGATCGTGATTGGCACTTCACATACCGCCAGCACGAGAGCATGACTGATCCACGCGGGCGGATCGTCGAGGCCTGGAACGTCATGCCGGCAACCGCTGCCAGGCATGGCGGCTAAAGCATCGCCCCTTAAATGCGACCCAGGTTGGGGATCGAGCGGGTTGTCGCATTTAAGGGGGCAAAGATGCTTTAGATTTTGGAGTTTGTAGAGCAACTTTGGACTTAAAATCCGCGCTGAGCATGCCATCAGGCTGATGCGGATTTAAAGTCCGTTGCTCTTGATAGGAAAGAGATGAAACGCAACGTCATCGCCGTCGCCAACCAGAAAGGCGGCGTCGGCAAGACCACCACCACCATCAACCTGGCGACCGGGCTGGCTGCCACCGGTCGGCGTGTGCTGGTGATCGACCTCGACCCGCAAGGCAACGCCTCCACGGGTTTCGGGCTGGCGCGGGCGGACCGCACCAGGACCAGCTATGAGGTGCTGCTGGGCGAGACCGACGTCGTGAGTGCAGCAGCACCAACATTGGTCCCCGGCCTGTTTCTGGTACCGGCAACCGTTGATCTCTCCGGCGCGGAGATTGAACTGGTCGATATGGACCGGCGCATGAACCGCCTGCGCGATGCCCTGGGCGATGCGGACGTGCATTACGACCATGTGCTGATCGACTGCCCGCCGTCGCTCGGGCTGCTGACCCTCAATGCCCTGGTGGCGGCACATGCCGTGCTGGTACCGCTGCAATGCGAGTTTTTTGCGCTCGAAGGGTTAAGCCAACTTCTTCAAACAGTTGAGCGGGTTCGCGGGGCGTACAACCCCACATTGTCCATCATGGGCGTGGTCCTCACCATGTACGACCGCCGCAACAAACTCTCGGATCAGGTGGCAGATGATGTGCGCGCCTGCCTCGGCAATGTGGTGTTCGATACAGTCATTCCCCGCAACGTGCGGTTGTCGGAAGCGCCGTCCCACGGCAAGCCGGCGCTGATCTATGATATCCGCAGTCCTGGCAGCCAAGCCTACATGAAGCTTGCCGGCGAACTTCTGAAACGCACCACCCAAGCAGCACGAGCAGCCTGATGGCCGAACCCACCGAACGCAAGCGGCCCCAGGGTCTGGGGCGCGGCCTCTCCGCACTTCTTGGCGACCTAGAGACACCGGTTGCCCAGTCCAGCAGCAGTGGGCAAAGCGGGGCAGGACCGCAGCGGCTGCCGATCGCAGCGCTGGTCCCCAACCCGCGCCAGCCGCGCCGGCATTTCGACAAGGATGCACTGAACGAGCTTGCCGACTCGCTGCTTAGCCAGGGCATCCTGCAGCCACTGCTCGTGCGCCCGGACCCCAGCAGCCCCGGGCGCTTCCAGATTATCGCCGGCGAGCGGCGCTGGCGGGCGGCGCAGCTCGCGCAGCTGCACGATGCGCCGGTGCTGGTGCGTGACCTCACCGACTCCCAGGTGCTCGAGATCGGCCTGATCGAGAACATCCAGCGGCAGGACTTGAACGCCATCGACGAGGCAGACGGCTATTACCGCCTGATCCAGGAGTTCGGCCACACGCAGGAAGAGGTCTCCCGCCTGGTCGGCAAGAGCCGCAGCCACATCGCCAACCTCATGCGTTTGCTGGACCTGCCCGCACCGGTGCGCACCCTGTTGATTGAGGGCCATCTGAGTGCCGGCCACGCACGCGCCGTGCTGACCAGTGCGAACCCGGTGCAACTGGCGCAGCTCGCGGCCAGCAAGGGCCTCTCCGTCCGGCAGGTGGAGGCACTGGCGCGCGAGGAAAAGGGCACCACCGGCAAACCGCGCGTGCGCACTGTACCCGTCAAGGATGCCGATACGGCCGCGCTGGAGCGCGACTTGACCGCCGCCGTCGGCCTGCCGGTCGACATCAGCGATGGCGGTGGCCGGGGCGTCGTCTCCATTCGCTACGCCAGTCTGGACGAGCTCGATTGGCTGTGCCGCCGGCTTTCCGGCCCGGCGATCGGGTTCTAGAGTCTGATGACTTTACGCAGAATCACGCCCCGTACCGTTCGTGTCGAGCCAAGTCGAGACACGTCTAGATGATGCTGGACCCGCCCCTCGACCGGGCTCGGGGCGAACGGGTTGATGTAAAGTCATCACGCTCTATCAGCTGACTTCAGGGTGATATTCTGGATCGCCACCCCAGCTTCCGCCGGGACAGGCTCTACAACCCGCTCATGGTGAGCTTGACGAACCATGAGCGGCTCATACCAAATCTCATTGATAGAAACCTATCCGTCATTGCGAGCGGGCCTATGGCTTGTGAAGCAATCCAGCCTTTGCGTTTCCTGGATCGCCACGGGGCTGCGCCCCTCGCGATGACGATTATGGAAGGGGATCGGCTGTTATCACTGGGGCTTGGTATCACCCTTCGTCACGCTCAGGGTGAGCGGCATTTGTGAAGCCTCATGACTCCGCGTGGATAGCCAACTCTCTACGCGACGCTGCCACCCTCAGCGCCGCGCGTGGCGAGCGAGGACCAGCACGAGATGTTCTGCCAGCACGTCGCCAGCCGAGCCGGACTGCTTGATCGCGCGCTCCGTCTCCAGCAGCAGCTGGCAGGCCCGGTCCAGCTTGTCTGTGGTCCAGGCGCAGGCCTGTGCCGTAACCACGGAGACATCTTTCCAGAAAACCGGCGGGCGCAGGGCCTTCACCGCAGCCTCTGCACTGGCACCCCGCGCCATGCTGATGCGCACCTCACGCAACTGCCAGATCCGGCGCAGGATGGCGCGCAGCAGGGCGATCCCGGCCTCCCCTTCTGCCAGCAGACGATGAAGCTGCGCTGTAGTCTCAGCCAGACGGCCACTGGCGACCGCATTCACCAGGGTGTCGAAGGCCGCCTCGCCACGATCCGCGCAGACCGCCTCGACATCGTCGCGGGTCACACTGCCGCCACCGGTGTAAAGATCGAGCTTGTCCAGCTCCGAGCGCAAAATGTCCCGGGCCGCGCCACCATAGGCCAGCAGAGCGTCCCGCGCGGCACGCTCCAGCCGCAGGCCGCGCTCCGCGGCGGCGGCCTCCAGCCATAGCTCCAGCCGCGCGCCCTCCTCCGGGTAGCACGCCACTGCCAGCGCCCGCGGGTGCGCCTCCGCCAGCTTGCGCAGCTTGGAGGTCGCGGGCAATTCACCCGCCTGCAGCACCACGAGATTGGCAGCCGAGGGGTTTTCCAGGCAGGCTTCGAATGCTGGCGTCATGGCGTCTGTGGCATCGGCGATACGGATCAGCTTGCGCGGCGTCATCAGGCCGATGGCACTGGCCTCATCGCTCAGCCGCGCCGGGTCGTCTGCCAGCGTCCCGGCGCTTAAATCGACGACGCTGAAAGGGTCAGTGAGGTCTGCGGCCACCTGCTGCGCGAAGCTGCCGGCGCGGTCCCGCACTAGGCCTTCATCCGGCCCGAAACACAGGACCGCAATGGTCGTGGGGTCGAGGGACTTCAGCAACGCACTCAGTTGCTGCGGGGTCGGCTTCATTGCTTCGCCTGGAAGAAGACCCCCAGCCGGTCGAGAATCTGTCGCGCCACCTGCTGGGCATTGCGCTCGCTGGCTGTCCCCTCGGCGCTGACCACGGAATACTCGTTGTTGCGCACCACATCGATGGCGATTTCGGACCGCGCGACATCATCAAGGATCGCTGTGTTGCTGGCGAGATCAATCAGGCGGTAGCGCGCATTCAAGCTCAGTCGCTCCCGGGTGATTGATTCGTCGCCGCGTACCCCGAAGCCTCTTGTATCTTCCCGGATCGTCACATCCAGCCGGTAACGCGGCGCACCCTGGCTGGCCATGGTGCGCTCCAATGCCTCGCGCATCACTTGCCCTGCGCGGTCCGGGATCGGCGAGACGATAATGCCGGACAAGGCCGTGCTGACCACACCGGACCGACCGCCGGAGTAAACCGGTTGCAGGCCGCATCCTGCAAGCGCCAGCAGCAGAAGTGCGGCCCGTATCCTCATAACACCAGGTTCACCAGACGGTTCGGCACCACGATCACCCGCTTGGGCGCACTGTCCCCCAGCAGGCGTTGCACCTTCTCGGACTGCAGCGCCAGCGACTCCAGTGCCGCCTTGTCAAGACCCGGGGAGACATCAAGGGTATCGCGCAGCTTGCCATTGACCTGCACCGCAATCGTAACCTGCTGGTCCTGCAACAGCGCATCGTCTGCGACCGGCCACGGCGCATCCGCGATGAGTCCGCTCTGCCCCATGAGCGCCCATGCCTCTTCCGCCAGGTGCGGCATCATCGGCGCGACCAGCTGCGCAAGCACCGGCAGCGCCTCCCGCAGCGCCGCATCGCACGCCGGGCGGCCAGCCGCATCGGCCAGTGCGCTGACAAACTCATACAGGTGCGCCACCGCCTTGTTGAAGTGCAGCGCCTCGATATCGGCGGTGACCGTGGCGATGGCCTTATGGGTGTGACGGCGCAAAACAATGTCGCTTGTCCCGGCGTCGGCTTCTGCAACACGTGGCCAGGTCTCGGCAATGATCCGCCAGACGCGCTGGGTGAACCGCCAGGCGCCTTCGATCCCGGCGTCCGACCACAACAGGTCACGATCCGGCGGCGAGTCCGAAAGAATGAACCAGCGCGCAGCATCCGCGCCATATTGCTCGATGATGGCGCTGGGATCGACCGTGTTTTTCTTGGACTTGCTCATCTTCTCGGCGCGGCCGACGACGACTGCAAGCCCGGTCTCCCGCTCCACCGCATCTCCGTCCTCGATCCGGTCGACGGCGGCCGGCTCAACCCAGCGACCATCCAGTGCCTTGTAGGTCTCGTGGCATACCATCCCCTGGGTGAACAGGCCGGAGAACGGCTCGGCGCAGTCGATCTTGCCGATCCGCTGCAGCGCGCGGGTGAAGAAGCGGGCGTAGAGCAGGTGCAAAATCGCATGCTCGACACCGCCGATATACTGGTCGACCGGCAACCAGCGTGCCGCCTCGGCGCTGTCAAAAGGCCTGTCCCCCGGCTGGGAAGCGAAGCGGATGAAATACCAGGACGAATCGACAAAGGTGTCGAGCGTATCGGTCTCCCGCTGCGCCGGGCCGTGACACTTGGGGCAGGGCCTGTTGCGCCAGGTCGGATGCCGGTCGAGCGGGTTGCCGGGCACATCGAAGGTCACGTCCTCCGGCAGGGTGACCGGCAGTTCATGCCGCGGCACCGGCACCACACCACAGCTTGGGCAATGCACCACCGGGATCGGCGTACCCCAGTAGCGCTGGCGCGAGACGCCCCAGTCGCGCAGACGGTAGGTGGTCTGTGCGGTGCCCCAGCCCTCGGACGTTGCCCGGGTGAGGACCGCCGCCTTGGCATCCTCGACGCTCAGGCCGTCCAGAAAGTCGGAGTTCGCCAGCCGCCCGGGCCCGGTGTAGGCCTCGTCGGCGATGGTGAAGTCTTCCACACCGTCCGGCACCACGACGGCTTTCACCGGCAGACCGTATTTGCGGGCAAAGTCCAGATCGCGCTGGTCGTGCGCGGGGCAGCCGAAGATCGCGCCGGTCCCGTACTCCATCAGCACGAAGTTGGCGACATAGACCGGCAGCCGCCAGCCCGGCGACAGCGGGTGCTCGACCGTCAGGCCGGTATCGAAACCCAGCTTGTCTGCGGTCTCCAGGTCAGCCGTCGCGGTCCCGCTTTGCCGGCATTGCGCGACAAAGGCCGCGAGGTCCGCATTCTCTGCCGCCAGCGCCTCGGCGAGCGGATGGTCGGCGGCGATCGCACAGAAGCTGGCGCCGAACAGCGTGTCTGGCCGGGTGGTGAACACGGTGAGCGCACCGCCGGTGGACAGCTTGAACGAGAGGCGCATGCCCGTGGACCGGCCGATCCAGTTCGCCTGCATCAGCTTGACCTTCTCCGGCCAGCGATCCTGTGTCTCGAGGCCGGTCAGCAAGTCCTCGGCAAAGTCCGTGATGCGGAAGAACCACTGGGAGAGCTTGCGCCGTTCAACCAGCGCGCCCGAGCGCCAGCCACGCCCATCGATCACCTGCTCGTTGGCCAGCACGGTCATGTCGACCGGGTCCCAGTTGACGGCGGACTCCTTGCGATAGACCAGCCCCGCCTCTAGCAGGTCGAGAAACAGCGCTTGCTCCTGGCCGTAGTAATCGGGCTCGCAGGTGGCCAGCTCCCGGCTCCAGTCAATGGCCAGACCCAGTTGCTGCAGCTGGGTGCGCATGGCCGCGATGTTGTTCAGCGTCCAGGCACGCGGGTGGACGTTGCGCTCAAAGGCGGCGTTTTCCGCCGGCATCCCGAACGCGTCCCACCCCATGGGGTGCAGCACGGCAAACCCGCATGCGCGCTTGTAGCGGGCGATGACGTCGCCCATCGTGTAGTTGCGCACATGGCCCATGTGGATGCGCCCGGAGGGGTACGGGAACATCTCCAAAACGTAGCAGGACGGTGCGTCCACGGGAGCATTGCTGGCCGTGAATGTATTGCGCGCACGCCAGACGGCTTGCCAGTGTGGTTCGGCACTTTTCGGGTTATACCGGCTCATGGATCACCGTTCGGCGACGACCGATTGCCGGATGGTGCGTGCGCGCTCCAGAATCGCCTCTTCAAGCTTCTGGACCGTATCGGCGCGCAGCGGCGCATCGACCCAGGCACCGCCGCGGTTTTCCTGACGGTTTGCAGAGACGGTCAGCGCATCGGCACGCAGGTCCTTGTCCAGAATGAAGATACTGACCTTCACGCGTTCCATCGGAGTCTGGGGGTTGGCATACCAGTCCGTGAGGATCACCCCGTTGCCGGAGTCAGCCTGCGTGATCGGCATGAAGGCGATCGTCTCCAGCGCCGCGCGCCAGAGATAGGTGTTGACCGAAAGGGTCGACAGCTTGGTGGGTGCCAGTTCCGCAGGCTTTTGGGCCCCGCTGGAACAGGCCGCAAGCAGCAGGAGGGCGATAGAGGAAATTCTGACCATAGATGTGCGACTCGGGTGCAGCGAAAAACAGACGTCGTTATAAGCATCCGCATGCCCTCAGGCCAAGCACCATCGCATGGAGAGTATGGCAGCAAGGGCGCAAAGGTGTTGGGTTCGGGACACAATCCGCACAAAGATTCCAATAGTATGATAAAGAAATCTGCTTTCACTTACATTTCTTTAACAGCACGCTTATATAGATTTCACGCAAAGGAGTGAGTCCGTGCCGCGTTCTGCGATCATGATCGCAACAGCCTTGTTTTTCGCTTTCGGCGTGAATGCCGGGGCGATGGCGGCTGACCGTGCCAACGGGGACGGTTTCCTCTATTTCCGCAACCTGCCGGATCACGTTGCCCCCAAACCCGCCAAGAACGCCCAAAAGCCAGTCGCGCGCAAGGCCGTCGTGCCAGCCAAACCGAAGGCCATCGAGCGCGGCTATGCCTTCACACCGGCAAGCGCCTTATCGGACCCGAAAGGCGTGAACGTCGGCATAGTGACGCGCAGCACCGCAGAGAGCGGCCTGAATTTCAGCGAGTCCAACAGTTACGGAGTCGGAGCCGGTGTCGGCTACCGCGGTTTCATTCTGGACGCGCAGTTTGGCCGGGCTCAGGATCGCCCGCTGAGCCTGACCGAGGGCATGAACCTTGGTGTCAGCTACAAGAGCGAAAATTGGCGGACAACCTTCCGACTCGCCGAAGAAAATACCATCGGTCGCGGTACATCGGCAATTCTCAACGAGCGCAAGTACAGCGTTGACGTTGGTGGTGCCTACCATTTGACCCCCAGCGTCAGCCTGTCAGGCGGTGTGAAATATTCCCTGTCCTACCAGTCGGACGCCAGCCGCGCCGCCAAGGGCGCAGAGCAGACCAATTCGTCGGTCTATCTCGGGACCGCCATCGACTTCTAACCCTGCACCAGACCGTCAATTGCCGCCCATCCGTGGGCGCCAGTCGCGCGCACCCTGCGCCAATTTCTGTGGGTCATTCCGCCAAGCGCCACTACCGGCAGGCGTGATGCGCGGACCAGGGCGGCCAGACGAAGCGGTCCCAATGTTCGCGCACCGGGGTGAGAGCGTGTTGCAAACACCGGAGACACGAACACCAGCATGGCCCCTGCGCGCTCGGCGCGGCGCAGCTCCGGCACCGCATGGGCGCTGGCCGTGGTCAATCCGGGTGCGGGCAGCCCGCGCCCTTTCCTGCCGAGGTGGCGGCCTATTCCGGGCGTGGCCGCCGCACCGCTGATCACAGGCACGATACAGCCGGCACGCGCCAGTGGCCGAGCGATACGCAGCATCGCCAGCATCCGCGCCGAATCCCGGCTGCGCAGCACAACGCCGCTGCCGCGCGGGAGTGTACGGCAGGCCGTCGCAATAGCCTCAAGCGTGAGCCGGTCATCGGTGAAGAACCAGAGCCGGGGCAAGGGAGCATGATTGCGCAGCATGACGCGAGGCTATAGCAGGTGGCCATGATTGCGCCACCACCCGGCGCCGCGCAGCGGCTCACTGACATTCAGGCACGTATCGACCGCGCCGCAAAACGCGCTGGCCGTGCCAGCGCAGATATCCGCCTCATCGGCGTCTCCAAGACGATCGAGGCAGACGCGATACGCTCGATGCTCGCTGCCGGCCTTGGATGCTATGGCGAAAACCGTGTCCAGGAAGCCCACGCCAAATGGCCATCGCTGCGCGCGGAATACCCCGGGACCGAGTTGCACCTCATCGGGCAGTTACAGTCCAACAAGGCCGATGAGGCCACCCAATTGTTCGATGCAATCCACAGCGTCGACCGGCTGTCGCTGGTGCAAGCTCTGGGCAAGAGCATGGCGAAACTCGACCGCAGGCCCGACTGTTTTTTGCAGGTCAGCATTGCGGACGAGCCGCAAAAAGGTGGCTGTCCGGTCCCGGAATTGCCTGCCTTGCTGGTGGCCGCGCAGTCCCAAGGACTCCCCATCGTCGGGCTGATGTGTGTCCCCCCGCTCGGGCAGAACCCTGCGCCCTATTTCGCTTTGCTGGCAGAACTCGCACGAAGGCACGCCTTGCCGCGGCTGTCGATGGGCATGACCGCAGATTTCGAGGCTGCCATAGAATTGGGTGCAACCGAGATCCGTGTCGGCACCGCCCTGTTTGGAGACAGACTATAGTCGTCTGAGACGACTACTCAGGCAACCAATGCCCGGATTTATCGCGCTTGGTCTGTAGATAGCGACTGTTGTGGGGGTTTTCGCCCAACTGGTGCGGCACACGCTCAACGACCGGCATGCCCGCCGTCGTGAGTCCGGCAACCTTGTCCGGGTTGTTGGTGAGGAGCCGGACGCTGGAAAAGCCCAGCAAGCCGAGCATGCGTGCCGCCGGGGCAAAGTCGCGCGCGTCTTCCGGAAAGCCGAGGCGCAGATTGGCATCCACCGTATCGAAGCCCTGATCCTGCAAGGCATAGGCGCGCAGCTTGTTGATCAGGCCGATGCCGCGCCCTTCCTGCCCGAGATAAAGTACGACGCCGCCTTGCGCGTTCACCCGCATGACCTGAATGGCACCGCGCAGTTGCGGCCCGCAATCACACTTGAGCGACGCGAGCAGGTCGCCGGTGAAGCATTCCGAGTGGATGCGCGCCAGCACCGGGGTGCTGCGCGGTGGCACCCCGACTTCGATCGCCAGATGATCGGCGGCACCCGCGCCCGCGCGGAACGCATGAATGCGGCAATCCTCGGCATCAAAGAGCGGCACGCGTGCCGTTGCAACCCGTGTCAACGCTGCCGCGGCGGTCGCGTCATAGGCCAGTATGGCGTCCGCATTCAGCGCGTCCGCCTGCTCCGACTCGCGGACCATGACCGCCGGCAACAGGCCAGCAAGCCGGCAGAGCTCGAGGGCTGCAGCAGCAGCGTGCGCAACGGCGGGCGCCATGTCGCGCGCCCGCAGCGGGGACTTGAGCGGGGCGGCCATATCCATAAGTGGATCGGCAAGCGCCAGCAGTTCGGGCAGAGTGTGCCAGCCCTCCCGCACAATGCGTGTCGCCTGCATACCTGCGGCGGCCCGCGCGTTGCCCAGCCGCAGGAATGTGGCACGCCGGGCGGCAACGACCAGATCCGCCGGCTTATCGCGATCAAAGTCTGAAAGGCTGCCATCGCCGGCAAGTTCCAGCGACAGGCACACAAGCGGACCGATAGCTACTGGCCGGCCACGGCGCAGGCGGTCCACGGCAAGCTCGACGGCCTCGATCAAAGCGCCAGCTCGAGGATCATGGGAGCATGGTCAGACGGCTTTTCCCAGCCGCGGGCATCCTCGATCGTGGTGCACCCCTGCAACTGGGGGGCGAGCACCGGGCTGGCCCAGACATGATCAAGCCGGCGTCCACGGTCAGACGCGCGCCAGTCACTCGCCCGGTAACTCCACCAGGTGTAGAGCCGTGCTGGTGCCGGCGCGAAGTGCCGGCCGGTGTCGATCCAGCCGTGGCTTGCCGCCAGCGCATCCAGGGCCGCCACCTCAACAGGCGTATGGCTGACCACAGTGAGCAAGGCGTTATGGTTCCAGACATCGGATGGCAAGGGTGCCACATTGAAATCACCCAGCAGGATGCTCGGCGTAGTCAACCGGCCGGCCCACTCTGTCATGCGCGACAGGAAATCCAGCTTCTGTCCGAATTTGGGGTTCGCTGTGCGGTCCGGCACATCGCCGCCTGCCGGCACATAGACATTCTCCAGACGTATACCGCACGGCAGCATGACTCCGAGATGGCGAGCCTCGCCATTGGCCTGCCAGTCCTCGCTGCTGACATCGGCAAGCGGCAGCTTCGAGAGGATGGCCACCCCGTGATGCATCCGCTGGCCGCGCACACGAATGTCTGAGTAGCCAAGTGCAGCAAGGGAGGAGCGGGGGAAACTGCCGTCGTCAACCTTGGTTTCCTGCAGGCACAGGATATCCGGCGCATATTCGGCACAGAAGCGGCGCACCAGCTCCATGCGGGCGCGGACAGAGTTTATGTTCCAGGTCGCGATACGAATCGTCATTCCCAAAATGCTGTACTGGATTCGTCCGTGAAAAGCACTTTTCGCATCGGGCGCGTGCGAAAATCAGGCTGGTGCAGCCAAAATCGATGCCTTTAACATGTAAGAACCCCGCCTCGGGGGCATGAGGCGGGGTTCAGTCTGCGCTCGTCACGCAAGTGGCGGTCACTGGGGTACAGGGGGTAGACACCAGCTACGGTTTACCACCACCCACAACATATACTCTCTATTCGGCAGAGTTTCAATAAACGGGCCGGTATATTAACGTGCGCTGTAGTGTTTTTCGTCTTGCCGCGCGCTCCGCCGGACGCAGCATGAGTCAGCGGCTACGCGGGCCTGTGCCCGCACCGCGCGGATCACGGAAGCGAAAAGCACCCTCGCTGACCGGCGGATTGAACTTCACGCCGGTCAATTGCACCTGCGTGGTCTGCCCCTGATTGTCGACCACGGTCCAGCCGATCGGCAGTAATCCGGCGGGAGCGCCTGGTGCATCCTGGAAATATAGCGTCAGCTTGCCGTATTCCGGCCGACGTTTGTCCTGCGCCCCAACTGTGAGTATCTGGATGCCGGATTGAACCGAGACATCCACAGCCGCGGCGTATTGCCGCAGGCCACCCGCCGGACCCAGCAGAGCGGCAAGCGGCGTCTCCCGGATCGGATAGCGCTGTACCTGAGCGACCTCATAATCGATGAGCGAGACCTGCCGCCCGTCTGCGACCACAAGGAACGGGATCGTCGGTTCGTACTGGAAGCGCACCTTGCCGGGGCGCGCCAGGGTCATGACGCCGCGAGTCTGCCGCCCGTCCGGGCCGGTCTGGACGAAGTTTGCTGTCATGGTCTTAACCTGCGCGAAATGGCGCTCAACCTGGTCTAGCAGGGCATTGCGCCCATCCGGCAGGGCGGCCTGCGCCGGTACCGCGAACAAGAGCCCGAGGCAGATGGCCAGAATGCGCACGTTCACAGGCGATTGCCTTCCTTGTCGATGAAGAGCTGGCGTCGACCGACATGATCGGCAGGGCTCACAAGCCCGTCTTTTTCCATCCGCTCGATCAGGCGGGCTGCCCCGTTGTAGCCTAGCCGGAGCTGGCGCTGCACATAACTGGTCGAGGCCTTCTGGGACTCGGCCACGATCTGTATCGCCCTGCGGTACAGGTCGTCCTCCGTCTTGCCTTCCGGCTCACCCCAGGCGGCCATGATCGGCGCATCGTCCTCGGCGAGCGCATCGTCGCTCTCCTGAGTCACATCCGGCACATAATCGGGCTGGCCCTGGGTTCGCCAGTGATCGGCGACGTGCTCCACCTCCTCCTCGCTGACGAATGGCCCGTGGACCCGCACCGGCTGCTTGCCGGATGCCATGAACAGCATGTCGCCCTTGCCCAGCAGTTGCTCTGCCCCCTGCTCGCCGAGGATGGTGCGGCTGTCGATCTTGGAGGTCACCTGGAAGGAAATGCGCGTCGGCAGGTTGGCCTTGATCACACCGGTGATGACATCAACCGAGGGGCGCTGCGTCGCCATGATCAGGTGGATACCGGCTGCACGCGCCTTCTGCGCCAGCCGCTGGATCTGCACCTCGACCTCTTTGCCGGCGACGATCATCAGGTCCGCGAGTTCGTCGACCACGACGACGATCATCGGCATCGGCTCGAAGTTGAAGCTCTGTTCTTCGTAGATCGGCTGGCGGTCGTCATCGTAGCCGGTCAGCACCCGGCGGATCAACGGCTTGCCCTGCGCCTTGGCATCGCGCACCTTTTCGTTGAAGCCGGCCAGCGACTTGGCATTCACGGCAGACATTTTCTGGTAGCGCGACTCCATCTCCCGCACGGCCCAGCGCAGAGCGGTGATCGACTGCTTCGGGTCGGTGACGACGGGTGAGAGCAGATGCGGGATACCGTCATAGACGCTGAGTTCCAGCATCTTCGGATCGATCATGATGAAACGGCACTGCGCCGGCGTCAGGCGGTACAGCAGCGACAGGATCATGGCATTCAGGCCGACCGACTTGCCCGAGCCGGTAGTCCCGGCAATCAGCAGGTGCGGCATCGGGGCCAGATCGACGACGACCGGTTCACCCGCGATATCCTTGCCCAGGACCAGCGGCAGGGCGCGCTTGCCGCCCTCAAACGCCTCGGAACCGAGGAGCTCCCGCAGCGAGACGCCGTCCCGCCTGGCGTTCGGCAGCTCGATCCCGATGACGTTGCGGCCCGGCACAACGGCAACGCGCGCGGAAATGGCGCTCATGGAGCGGGCGATATCATCGGTCAGGCCGATCACGCGCGAGGATTTGACACCAGGCGCCGGCTCCAGCTCATACAGCGTGACCACCGGGCCGGGGCGAACCTGCATGATCTCCCCTTTGACGCCGTAATCGTCGAGGATGGTCTCGAGCAGGCGCGCGTTATGCTCCAGCGCCACGGTGTCGATGGCCGTGCGTTCCGGGCGGGCAGGTCCACTGAGCAGGCTCAGCGGGGGCAGCATGTAGGTGTCCCCCAGTTCCAGGGTCCGCTGCTTCTCCTGTGTTGCCCGCTCGCCGGATCGCGTCGCCGCCGTCGGGGCAGAGACGCGTGAGCGCTCCATAGTCTGGCGCGGCATCGGTGCGACATCCGGTTCCTTGCGCGGGCGGCGCGCGGGGGCGTCCGCTGCGGGTACTGGTGCATTCTCAGGGGCGGCAGCGCGTACCGGGCGCGGCCAATCCGAACTCCAGACAAGCAGCGGCAGGGCGATCAACCCAAGTGCGATCGCAACACTCCACACCGGAACAGCATAGGGTGTCAGCACGCCGGATGCCCCCTGTGCCGCCAGCCAGCCGACCAGACCGCCCGGACCCGAGGAGACCGGCCAGGCAAGACCGGGCATAACACAGCCGGCGGCCATGCCGGCGAGCAGAATAGCCAAGGCCGCAGCAACAAGACGCAGCCGCCACCGCGCGAGCTTGCCGTTGCGCACAATCACCCAGCCCCACACCAGCGCCAGAGTCGGCACGCTGACCGCCAGCAACCCGAGAAACTGTGCCAGAATATCGGCAAGATACGCACCGGGGAGGCCGAGGAGATTGGTCGGCGCGTGTGCGGATGCCTGACTCCAGGAGGGATCAATCGGGTTGTAGCTCAGCAGCGCGGCAAGCAGCAGCACGCCAGGCGCAAACAGCAGTGCCGCGCGCAGGGCGGCACGGAACCGGGGTGCACCGGTACCAAGGCGTGGGGGAGCAAACTGGGCGACAGCCATGGCGGACCTCATACGTTCGCGATTCGTACATATCGCGCGGCAGGAGTCTGCCCGTCAAGCAAGCCGTGCGGCAAGGCGGCGCTGGCGCCGGGTGATGCGCCGGTTTATCTCTCCTGTAAAGGAGACTGCCATGGCAGATGTCATCATTCTGGGCTGCGGCATGGTCGGTGCGACCATGGCACTGGCACTGGCGCAGCAGGGGCTGGAGGTCGACCTGATCGACCGCGAGCCGACGACTGTGCGCCTTGCGCCAGCACATGACGGCCGCGCCACGGCCATCGCGGCCGCCAGCCGGGGCCTGTTTGAACGCCTGGGGCTGCCGATTGCGACGCATGGTGAACCGATCCGCTCCATCCGCGTCGTGGACGACAATCGCGGCCCGGATTTGCAATTCCATGCCGCACCGGATGACTCGTTCGGGCACATGCTGGAAAACCGTGTAATCCGCCATCTGCTGGCCCAGGCACTCGACGATTGTGCCGCGATCCGCATCCATGCGCCGGCAGAACTCGTCGACTGGTCGGCAGAGCCGGGGCGGGTGACCGCCACGCTCCAGACCGGCTCCGTGTTAAGCGCGCCGCTCCTGCTGGCGGCTGACGGCCGGCAATCGGCTATCCGCGCTCGCCTGGGCATTCGCTGCGCCTCCTGGGAGTACCCGCAGACCGGCGTGGTGACCACCGTCGCGCATGAGCGCCCCCACAACGGGGTCGCCCACGAAATCTTCCTGCCGGACGGGCCGCTGGCTTTGCTGCCGCTGTCCGGCAACCGCGCGTCCGTGGTCTGGTCGATCGACCGCGGCCAGCTCCGGGGTGCCCTCGACATGCCGGATGCGCGGCTGTCGGCATTGCTAACGGAGCGGGCAGCCGGTGTGCTCGGCCCGATGCAGGTGGTGGCGCGCCGCTGGGCCTATCCGCTCAATTTCAACCACGCGGATGCTTACGGCGCTGCGCGTGTCCTGCTGGTGGGAGATGCAGCGCACGGCATTCACCCGATTGCCGGGCAAGGCCTGAACCTGGCACTGCGCGATGTTGCCGTGCTGGCCGAACTGCTCGGCGAGGCCGTCCGGCTCGGGCTGGACCTTGGCGATGTGCAGGTGCTGCGCCGCTACGAGCGCCTGCGCCGGCCGGACAACACCGCCATGTGTATCGCAACCGACGGCATCAACCGGCTGTTTTCCAACCGGTTGCCCATGCTGCCGTCATTGCGCCGCATCGGTCTGGGTCTGGTTGGCCGATCAAGCATGCTGAAGAACTTCTTCGTCACGCAGGCAACCGGCCAGTCCACGCTCCAGGCCTGAGAGGGCTAAATACCCCGGGCGACGTGACTCTTGCGGTAGCCGTATAAATAATAAACCACGAGGCCGATGGCAGCCCAGCCGAGGAACACAAGTTCCGTCATCCCGGAGAGGTTGAAGAACAGGTAGGCGCAGCCGAGTATCGAGAGCGGGCCGACCAGCCAGATCAGCGGAGTACGGAACGGGCGCGGACGGTTGGGCTCGGTCTTGCGCAGCACGATCACCGCGAACGAGACCACCATGAAGGCAAACAAGGTGCCGGAGTTGGAAATGTCCGCCAGCTGACCGACGGGGAAGAACGCAGCCGCCAGGGTCACGAACGCGCCGGTGATCAGCGTCACGATATAAGGCGTCTTGAACTTCGGGTGCACAGTCGAGAGCACTTCCGGGAGCAGACCGTCCCGGCTCATCACGAAGAAAATCCGGGTCTGGCCGAACAGCATCGCCAAGATGACCGAAGGCAGGGCGATGAACGCTGCCAGGCCGATCAGATTTGCCAGCTTGTCCCACCCGATCACACGCAGCACATGCGCAAGCGCCTCGTTCGAGCAGGCCAATGGCTCGGTGCCCAGCGCGGTCAGTTCCTTGCAGCGGTTGGCGAGTTCCAGGCTGCCGGCATTCAAGGCATTCCCGGCAGCATCGGTAACCGGCTGCGCCCCGACCGAGCCGATGGCTCCTGCTGCGACCACCAGGTAGAAAATCGTGCAGACAATGAGCGAGCCGATCAGGGCGATCGGCAGGTTGCGTTGCGGGTTCTTGGTTTCCTCGGCCGCGGTGGAGACGGCATCAAAGCCAACATAGGCGAAGAAGATAGAGGCCGCGGCAGCCGCCACCCCGCTGAAGCCAAGCGGCTGGAACGGCTGGAAGTTTTCCATCTTCATGACCGGCACGGCCAGCACGCAGAACATGATGAGGGCCGCAACCTTGATGACGACCAGGACGGCGTTGACGTTGGCGCTCTCCTTGGTGCCGACCACCAGCAGAGTGGTCACGGCCAGGGCAATGAACATGGCCGGGATGTTGATAAACCCGCCGGCGAAATAGCCCTTGGTCAAGGCTTCGGGCAAATCGATGCCCATGCCGTTCTGCACGATCCCGACCAGATAGCCGGACCAGCCGACCGACACGGCACTGGCCGCAATCGCGTATTCCAGGATCAGCGCCCAACCGACGATCCAGGCGACGACCTCGCCCAGCACGGCATAAGAGTAGGTGTAGGCAGACCCGGAGACCGGCACCATGGAGGCAAGCTCTGAGTAACACAGTGCGGCGACCGCACAGACGGCACCGGCAATGATGAAGCTGATCATCATGCCCGGCCCTGCCTTCTGGGCCGCTTCCGCCGTCAGGACGAAAATCCCGGTTCCGATGATGGCGCCGATCCCGAGCAAGGTGAGCTGGAACGCCCCCAGCGACCGGTGCAGACTCTTCTTCTCGGCATTCGCCAGAATAGAATCCAACGACTTAACGCGCCAAAATATCATCCGATGACTCCCTGTACTGCCCCGCTTGATGGACCCTGAGGGCTCTCATGTCTCAAGCGCAATTTTGTGAGCCTAGTCGCTTCAGAAGCTTCGCGGGAGAGGGAAAATGCGCTCAGTGAGAATTGCGCTTGACCAGCATCGGCCCCAGCGCATGACCCCCGAACAGGTGCACGTGAAAATGCGGAACCTCCTGATGCGCGTTGGCACCGGCATTGGCCAGCATCCGGTAGCCACTCTCAACCAGGCCCAGGTCCTGCGCGACCTTGGCAACCGCGCGGAAAAACCCGGTTACCAGCGCGTCTGAGCCATCATCACAAAAATCGGCGTACGAGACATACGGCCCTTTCGGGATCACCAGCACATGCACATCGGCCTGCGGGTTGATGTCGTGGAAGGCGAGCGCGAACGCATCCTCATAGACCTTGCGGCAGGGAATCTCCCCGCGCAGGATCCGGGCGAAGATGTTGCTGTCGTCATAGGGTTGGCGGGCATGTACAACCATAATGTCCCTCATGAGGATGGGCGGGCGGCTTTTTCCGCCAGGCCGGATTGCCCCTGGCGCTGTTCGAGCACCGCATAGACATCCTGCGGTGTCAGCCCACAATCGGCCCAGAGCACGCAGAGATGAAACAGCAGGTCGGCTGATTCCGCTGCCACTTGCGCTTGATCACCGCTCACGGCAGCCAGTGCGGTCTCGACGGCCTCTTCGCCGACCTTCTGGGCGATTTTGCTGCGGCCTTTGCGTGTCAGTGCCGCAACATAGCTGGATGAAGGGTCACCGCTGCGCCGCGCCAGAATGGTGGCGTAAAGGTCGTCCAGCAAGTTCATGCGCGTGTCCAGATCGGGTTCTGCATGGTGGCGATAAACACGCCATGGGCGTCCCGTTCTTCCGGGGTGGGTGCAAAAGTCCTTGGGATTCTGGCCGCTCGCGCTGACGTCATGGCGGCAGTTTGCCCGAATTGCGGGTCCTCTGTGTCGGCGGCAAGATCGAGCGCTTGCTGACGCCCGCCAGTCAGCTCCAGATAGACGGCGGCCAGCAGTTCAGCGTCCAGCAAGGCCCCGTGCTTCACCCGGGCCGATCGATCGATATTGAACCGCGTGCACAAGGCATCAAGGGACGCCTTGGCACCAGGGAATCGCTGCTTGGCGATCTCGCGTGTGTCGATCATGCGCTCGCGCGCGAGCGGGCTGTGACCAATCCGCACCAGCTCCGCGTTGAGGAATCCGAAGTCGAATGGCGCATTGTGGGCAACAATGGGATCGTCGCCGACAAACGCCAGAAAGGCATCGGCCACCGCAGAGAACAGCGGCTTGTCCGCCAGAAACGCATCGCTCAGCCCGTGAACGCGCTCAGCCCCTGCCGGCATCGACCGCTCAGGATTAAGGTACTCGTGAAAGAACTCCCCGGTCGGCACCCGGTTGATCAGCACGAGGCAGCCGATCTCGACAACCCGGTCCCCGTTGGCAGGGTCAAGGCCGGTCGTCTCGGTATCAAGGATAATCTCACGCATGCGGGCACCCTGACAAAGGCCGACGGCGCAGACAAGCCAGGAGTTTGCGCACATGGCGCCGTGTGATCGCCCGACCGAGCCCGGTCGGGATGCTGATGTCGGCGCGGCGGCGTTTGTCGTGTACCGGCATCTGGGCAGAGCGAATGGCGCGCAACCGCTCTGCCGTCATACCGGGGCGGCGCAAGACCCGCTGCGCCTGCAAAAATGGCGGACTCCATACCACGCAAGTTACATCACAGTGCCGGTCCATCCCGGACTCGAATAGCAACGGAATATCGAGCAGGACAATGCTGGCACCGGCACGGCGCTGCTGTGCCATCCACCGCGTTCGCTCGCTTGCCACCAGCGGAAACATGATGTCTTGCAGGGCACGGCGCGCCTGTGGATCATCGAAGGCAATCCGGCCCATGGCGGCACGGTCAAGGCCTTGTACTCCCGTGGTGCCGGGAAAACGCTGTTCGATCGCGGGCAACGCCCGGCCCCGCGGGCCTTGCAGCCGGTGCACCACTGCATCGGCATCCAGCACCGGGATGCCAAGCTCTGCGAACATGGCGGCCGTCGTGGATTTGCCCATGCCGACCGAGCCGGTCAGACCGATGACAATCATGCTGTCAGCATCGACCTGAGGGCCGCATGGTCTGCAGGGGCCGGCACACCGTAGAACAGCTCGAACGCCGGGGCTGCCTGCGCCAACAGCATGGCCAGGCCATCGATAGCCGCTAGACCCTGCGCACGCGCTGCCGACAACAACGCCGTCTCCAGAGGCTTGTAGACTATATCGAACACAATGGTGTTCTGCGCCACCGCACCAAACTGGAGTGCCTCTGCCGGCAGCGGCGGTTGCCCGACCATGCCAAGGCTCGATGCGTTGATGACCAGTGCCGCGCCCTTATAGGCCTGACTGACCGTCGCCCAGTCACCGACCGAACCCTGGTGCCCGAAATGCTCCAGCAACTCCTGCCCGCGAACCACTGAACGATTGACCAGCCGGACTTCACCCACCTGCAAAATTGACATGGCTTTGAGCACGGCCCGCGCCGCACCGCCTGCCCCCAGTACGCAGACCGGTTTTCCGGCCAGATCAGCCTTGTCGAGCGGCGATAAAACACCCGCCACATCGGTGTTGTGGCCAGTCAGTCGACCATCTGCGCCAACAACCACCACATTCAGCGCGCCGACGGCTACCGCCGGTCCGGCAATATCGTCAACCAGGCGCAATGCGTGTTCCTTGTGCGGCAGGGTCAGATTGACACCACAAAAGCCCAGCGCCGGTAATGCGCTGAGGGCCTGCGATAATTCGGCCCCCCGCACCGGCAGGCGGACGTAGTGACCGTCAATGCCTGTCTGTCGCAACCACTCCCCGTGGATGCGCGGCGAGAGAGAATGGATGACCGGATCACCCATAACACCCGCAACCGGGGGTATTCTGGCCGATGACGTCATGACGGTATGAATTCCCGCAGGCGCAGGAACTGCAGCAACGGCAACAGCGGCAGTCCCATGATGGTGAAATGATCACCCTCAATCCGCTCGAAGAGCTGGGCACCCCGGCCTTCAATCCGGTAGCAGCCAACACTGGACAATATCGCCTCCCCCTCCTGTGCGAAATAATTCGCAATGAAGGCATCGCTGAGTGCGCGCATTGTCAACCGTGCCTGCGTGGTCGCGCGCCATACCGGGTGCCCGCCTTGCGCCACAACCGCTGCCGAGATCAGGGTGTGCGTCTTGCCGGACAACCTGTGGAGATGATCCATGGCTTCATCCAGTGTCGCCGGTTTGTCAAACAGGGTTCCATCCTCAGTTTCTAAGACTTGGTCAGCGCCCAGGACCAGCGCGGCGTCCCGGCGGCGGGACACCTGCAGCGCTTTGGTCTGTGCGAGGGCATCGGCAAGGGTCGCACCGGTTGTGCCGGGCATCGCGTACTTGATAGCCGCCTCATCAACACCGGGAGAGATAGCCTCAAACGTGAGCCCCGCTGCGGTCAGCATGGCGCGGCGGCTCGAACTGGTAGAGGCCAGGATCAGGCTTTCATTCATACTACGTGCCTAAACGACTTTGAGCCGCACGCAAAGATACCCCTGTGGCCAGCTCTGGGGACGACTCGTGGACAGTATCGATCATGCACCTGGGGATGAAATGCGCAGCCACAGGGAGGGCATGGTTCAGGGTTTGATTGCCCGCAATCATCCGCAGCAGGATAACAGTATCGGACGCATGTGAATTATGGGGAGTACACCCTGCGACTCACCGGCACATGGGGCCTGCTCACGGGAAATGCCGCTTGGACCCTGGGGATGAAACAAGATATCCCCGTGACTCAGCGCTCTAAAGATACAACTAAGGTTTAAAGATTCTTAATATAGAATCATTTTGGACGGACTGGATGACCGGATTTCTCGACGTACTTGGCGGCCACAGGGTTGACCCGCCACCGGTATGGCTCATGCGTCAGGCTGGGCGCTATCTGCCGGAATACCGGAACAGCCGTGCGCAAGCCGGCGGTTTTCTGGACCTTGTATACAATCCGGCTTTTGCCACGGAGGTCACGCTCCAGCCGATCCGCCGCTTCGGGTTCGATGCGGCCATCTTGTTCAGTGATATTCTGGTGGTCGCCCATGCCCTGGGTCAGGATCTCTGGTTCAACGAAGGCGAAGGTCCGCAGATGGCGCCTGCGCTCAAGGACGCAGACCTGACAGCCCTGACGCCGGACTATGCCCGTCTCTCCCCCGTCTATGAGACAGTCAGACTATTGCGGGAGAGCCTGCCCGCAGATGTGCCGCTGATCGGCTTTGCCGGCAGTCCCTGGACGGTTGCGACCTACATGATCAACGGCAAGGGCAGCCGTGACCATGCCGACGCGCGGCTATTGGCGTACCGGGAGCCGGTACGGATGAACGCCATTCTGGAGGCGATTGTCGATTGCACCATCCACTATCTCGATCAGCAGATTCTCGCCGGGGTACAGGTGGTCCAGCTTTTCGACAGTTGGTCCGGTGTGCTTGCCCCGGCGCTGTTCGAGACCTTGGTCATCGCCCCGACCCGGCAGATCGTGCAGGCGCTGAAACGGCGTCATCCGACAGTTCCAATCATCGGGTTCCCACGCGGGGCTGGGGTCATGGTGATCCCCTATGCGGCACAAACAGGTGTTGATGCCCTTGGTGTTGATGAAACTATCGATCCGGTCTGGCTGGATACTGTGTTGCCAGCGGGTTTTCCGGTTCAGGGCAATGTTGACCCGGTGGCTTTGCGGGCTGGGGGCCCGTCGCTGGATGCGGCAATTGACGCATGTCTTGCGGGATTTGCGTCCCGGCCGCATATCCTCAATCTTGGCCATGGCATCACGCCGGATGTGCCGATCGCGCATGTCGAACAGTTGCTGGCGCGGGTCCGCCAGAATATCCGCTGAAAGGATTGATAATGCTGGAACCGGGATGGCTCGGTGAGAGTTACCTCTGGATCAAGGCACTGCATGTCATCTTCGTCATCTTCTGGATGGCGGGCCTGTTCATCCTGCCACGCTACTTCGCCTACCACAGCGAATGTGCTTTCGGTTCACCGGAAGACCTTAGCTGGCGAGAGCGGGAAAGCCGGCTGCTACGGATCATCATCAATCCTTCAATGATACTGACCTGGCTGTTCGGTTTGGCGCTGGCGTTTCATCTGGGATTTGCCGGCAACGGCTGGCTGCATCTCAAGCTGGTGATGGTTTTCCTGCTGTCTGGCTATCACGGGATGCTGGCGCGCTGGCGCAAGGACTTTGCCAGAGGGGCCAACAAACGCAGCAGTCGTTTCTACCGGATCGCGAATGAAATACCGACACTTTCTACCATTCCAATTGTGATTCTCGTCATCGTGAAACCGTTCTGACAGGGCACAGTTTTGGCTGATGGGTTGACTTCAGCCGCCATTCTGCATAGCAATTATACCGCGTCCTGCATCGCAGGCGGTCGCTTGGGCGAACAGCCCCCTGCCTGCACCCTCCTACCATGTTGAAGCACTCATGTATCTCGTTGAATTAAAGCGGAAATCGCCCGCAGAGCTAGTTGCTATGGCCGAAGACCATGGCGTCGAGGGCGCATCCACTCTGCGCAAGCAGGATCTGATGTTCTCGATCCTCAAAGAAAAAGCTGAGGAAGGCGAGACGATCATCGGCGTCGGCGTGATCGAGGTTCTGCAGGATGGTTTCGGGTTTCTTCGTTCCCCGGAGGCCAATTATCTTGCAGGGCCGGACGACATCTACGTCAGCCCAAGCCAGGTCCGGCGGTTCAACCTGCGGACAGGCGATACGGTTGAAGGGGAAATCCGCGCACCCAAGGATGGCGAGCGCTATTTCGCCCTGACCCGTGTCAACACGATCAATTTTGACGATCCGGATGTCGTTCGACACCGGGTCAATTTCGATAACCTGACCCCGCTGTACCCGGATGAGAAGCTGAACCTCGACATGCGGGACCCGACGATCCGGGATCTGTCGGCCCGCATCATCGATATCGTATCGCCGCAGGGTAAAGGCCAGCGTGCGCTGATCGTGGCACCGCCGCGCGTCGGGAAAACCGTGCTGCTGCAAAACATTGCCCGCGCCATCACCACCAACCACCCGGAAGTTTTCCTGATCGTGCTGCTGATTGACGAGCGACCGGAGGAAGTCACGGACATGCAGCGCTCGGTCAAGGGCGAGGTTATTTCCTCGACCTTCGATGAGCCGGCATCCCGTCACGTGCAGGTGGCGGAAATGGTCATCGAGAAGGCCAAGCGGCTGGTTGAGCACAAGAAGGATGTGGTGATCCTGCTTGATTCGATCACCCGGCTCGGTCGTGCCTACAACACCGTGGTGCCATCGTCGGGTAAAGTACTGACCGGCGGTGTCGATGCGAATGCGCTCCAGCGGCCCAAGCGCTTTTTCGGGGCCGCCCGCAACATCGAGGAAGGTGGCTCGCTGACCATCATCGCGACCGCGCTGATCGATACCGGCTCGCGGATGGATGAAGTGATTTTCGAAGAGTTCAAGGGCACCGGCAACTCGGAAATCGTTCTCGACCGCAAGGTGGCGGACAAGCGCATCTTCCCGGCCCTTGATGTCGGCAAATCAGGCACCCGCAAGGAAGAACTGCTGGCCGATAAGGCAACGCTCTCCAAGATGTGGGTGCTGCGTAGGATCCTCATGCAGATGGGGACGGTCGACGCCATGGAATTCCTCATTGACAAGCTGAAGTCTTCCAAGTCCAACGAGGACTTCTTTGACGCCATGAATCAGTAGCTATGGATATCGGGTTTATCAGTGTATCAGCCGCTGCTAGCGGTTTGGGGTCGCCCGCGGAAATCTGGGCGGCGATAATGGCCGACTTCTCGAATATCACGACGCCTTCTGCGGCGGCCGCCTTCTTTCAGGTCCTGATGATCGACCTGGTGTTGGCCGGGGATAATGCCATTGTCGTCGGCGCGCTGGCCGCCGGCCTGCCGCCCAAGGACCGCCAGAAGGTGATCCTGATCGGTATCATTGCAGCACTGGTCCTGCGCATCGGCTTTGCGCTGGTCGTGACACAGCTGCTGCAGATCGTCGGGCTGGTGCTGGCTGGTGGTCTGCTGCTGCTCTGGGTGTGCTGGAAAATGTGGCGCGAGCTGCACCCGGCACCCAAAACCGTGCTGGTCGACGACCCGGATACGCCTGAGATCGAGGGCCCGAAGTCCACAAAGAGCTTCGCGAGTGCGGCCTGGGCCGTCGCAGTTGCCGATGTCAGCATGAGCCTCGACAACGTACTGGCAGTAGCCGGTGCCGCGCGTGATCACCCCGGCATTCTGGTTCTTGGGCTTATCCTCTCGGTCGCCCTGATGGGTCTGGCGGCCAACATTATCGCCAAATATATCGAGCGTTATCGCTGGATTGCCTATGTCGGTCTGGCCGTCATTGTCTTCGTTGCCGGGCGTATGATCTGGGAAGGCACGCACGAGGTCGCGTCCGAGATGGATATCGTGCTCAACAGTGTGTCGATGTTCCTTTAGGTTGGCAGGTGGCCGGGGCTTCCGCTACCCTGTAGTCGGGAGGATCTGACCATGCAAAACCGCACGCTCCGCGCTCTGCTCGTTGCCTGCTCGGGCTTGAGTCTGCTCACCAGCTGCGTGACCAACCCGGCGACCGGCCAGAAGGACTTCACCCCATTGATGTCGCCAGCACAGGAGCGGGCGCTCGGGGTGCAGGAACATCCCAAGCTGCTGGCGGAGTTCGGCGGTGCCTACCCGGACCCCAAGATCAGTGGGTATGTCGCGCAAGTTGGCGCGCAGATGGCGGCAAACTCCGAACTGCCGAACCTCGGTTTTACCTTCACGCTGCTGAATTCGCAGGTCATCAACGCCTTCGCTTTGCCGGGGGGGTATGTCTATATCTCGCGTCAACTGCTGGCGCTGATGAATAGCGAGGCGGAACTGGCGTCTGTGCTCGGCCACGAAGTCGGCCATGTGACGGCGCGCCATTCGGCCAAGCGCTACAATCAGCAGGTCTTCAGCAACCTGGCGGCAGTCGGCCTCGGCATCGCGCTTGGGTCCCAGCAGGTCGCGCAGGTGGCCAGCCAGGTCTCGCAGCTCGCCACTCTCTCCTACTCCCGCGATCAGGAGTTTCAGGCTGACGATCTCGGCATCCGTTATATCACGCGCGGGGGCTACGACCCCTATGCGGCCGCGGCCATGCTCAACAGCCTGGGCGCTGGAACCGACCTGGATACGCGCATTGCCGGCAAGGGCCAGCAGCAGGTTCCTTCCTGGGCGCGCACCCACCCGCTGTCTGCTGACAGGGTGACGCGCGCCGGCCGCACGGCGGACGCCACCCAGGTTGCCCCGGGTTCGCGGCCGACCAAGAGCGACGCCTTTCTCGATGCAATTGATGGTCTGCTAGTCGATGACGATCCGGCGCAGGGTGTCATCAAGGGAACCCGTTTTCTCCACCCCGCTCTGCGCTTGAGCTTTCAGGCACCGGATGGTTTCAAGCTGCAGAACAGCCCCCAGGCTGTGGTGATCCAGGGGGCATCGGGACAGGCGCAATTCGCAGGGGGAGCGCTGAAGCCGGGAGATACGCTCAGCGGCTATGTCGGTGCGCTCTGGTCGTCCCTGACCGGTGCTGCCGCCCCACCACCCATGAGCACGACCATAGCCGGCCTGCCCGCAGCGCGTGCCAGTGGCCGGCTCAATGGTCAGAGCGGTCCTGTCGATGTGCAGATCGTGGCGTACCGCTGGTCGAGCGACCGGGCCTACCACTTCATCACGGTCTCAAAGGGGGGGCAATCGGGCGCGTTCGAGCCGATGGTGAACTCGCTGAAACGCCTCTCTGACGACGAGGTGAAGGGCATCACGGCGAGACGGATCAAAGTGGTGACAGTCGGGCCGAACGATACAATCGAGTCGTTGTCCCGGCGTATGGCCTACCCCGATTACCAGCAGCAGCGCTTTACCGTGCTCAATGCGCTGGCTAGCCCGGCCGATCTCAAGGCGCGCAAGCGGGTCAAGCTGATTGTCGAGGCGTCATCCTGATACGAAAAAGGCGGTGAGCAAAGCCCACCGCCTGATGTCGCTGCGATAGTGGCTATCGCGAACGGCTTACTTGGCGTCAGCCGCCTTGTTGGCCGTCTCCAGGTTCGTTTGAACCTTGGTGAAAGTGTTGCTGACTTCTTCGCCCAGCAGGTCCATGGCCGAGATGGCGGCAATGGCGACCAGTGCGGCGATCAGACCGTATTCGATTGCGGTCGCACCTTCTTCGTTCTTAAACAACTTGCGAATGAACATAACCGTCTCCTTGTGTACGATGGCTTATTTGGCTTCGCTTTCCCGGCGGGATGCCATCGAGTGCAAACTTAATATTCAGCGGTTAGGGTTTTCTAAAAGCATTAGGTTAATTTGCCGGCTGATTTAACATTTGGTCGCAAAGCTATTTTTTTGCGGCATTCTGCCAGGATGTGACCACCTTCGTATGCAGGTTCACCACTTCCTGGCCCATGGACTGCACAGACACGATGATCGCCAGAGCCAGAAGCGACAGCAGGAACACGTATTCGATTGCGGTCGCGCCCTGCTCACAGCGCAGGAGAGATCGGCGTATCCGGTTCGCTGCGGTCATGGTAATCCCTATAGCAGAGTGTGACGCTAGATTAGATTTAGACTATTAATAAACGATGCGGGTGTTTCCCTAACAACTGGAAGTCATGTTCATGCGCGAGGACTGCCCGGAGACAATGATTGGTGCGCCGGGGCTACGGCAGGTCTGGGTGGTGGCGGTGGCCTTGATCGATGCTGATGGCCGTATTCTGGTGGCGCAACGGCCAGAGGGTAAGTCACTGGCAGGTCTGTGGGAATTTCCTGGTGGCAAGATCGAACCCGGAGAGGCACCGGAGACAGCTTTGGTGCGCGAGATGCAGGAAGAACTCGGCATCGACACGAGCGTTGCCTGCCTGGCCCCGCTCACGTTTGCCAGTCATGCCTATCCGGATTTTCATTTGATCATGCTGATGTATGCCTGCCGTAAATGGGCCGGCCAGGTACGGCCCGCGGAGGGGCAGGCCATCCGTTGGGTCCGGCTGCCCGAGCTCTATCAGATGCCCATGCCGCCTGCCGATGTCCCGCTGGTCGGAATACTGCAGGCGTTGCTCTAGAGCAACGGGCTTTAAATCCGCATCAGCCTGATGGCATGCTCAACGCGGATTTAAAGTCCAAAGTTGCTCTATAAACCCATAAATCTAAAGCATCTTTGCCCCTTAAATGTGACAAACCACTCTATCCCGGATGTGGGTCACATTTAAGGCGCGATGCTTTAGAAATGGTTCAGGCGGCGGGGTGTGGCCCGCCGCCTGATGGCATCTGCAACATTTCCTGTCGCGAGAAGCTTACTTGGCGTCAGCCGCCTTGTTGGCCGTCTCCAGGTTCGTTTGAACCTTGGTGAAGGTGTTGCTGACTTCCTCGCCCAGCAGGTCCATAGCCGAGATGGCGGCAATGGCGACCAGTGCGGCGATCAGACCGTATTCAATGGCGGTCGCACCGTCTTCATTCTTAAACAGCTTACGAAAAAGCATTTAGTCTCTCCTCATTGGCATCTGTGACGATTGGCACGTTGTGTCTATTTCTGGCACCAATATTCAGCCTTGTAATGAAATGGAATTGCACAGTGTTTAATGCACAAAGTTAAACGTAGCTTTACGCTTTATTTATTCGTTATCTGCCGTGGATTGCGCAGTGCATCTGCCATACTGACGGTGGCGGACCCTCTGGCCTTTGGTTGCGGCTGATCGGGCCCAGGTGCCCATCCGGCGAGATGCACGAACTCAAGGGTCGCCGGGATGCGCCCATCCGGGCCCGCATGGCGCGTTTGATAGTCAAGCAGTGCTGCAGCCAGACTGTCACGCCGCAACGGTCTGGCGTGCCGGATCGGGTTGCTCTCTCCAAGGGTGCGGATATCGGCGAGCAGCGTCACCGGGTCGGTGTAGGAGAGTGTCAGCGCATCGAGATCGGCGACCGGCATGGCGAAACCGGCTCGCTGGAGCAGAGCGGCCGCCTGTTGCAGATCAAGCATGGGCCCCACCCTCTGGGCTACGGCGCCGGTTGCCTCGGCCTCTGCGCGCAGCAGGCTTTCTCTCAGCTCCTGGAGGCTGTTGCCGCCTGGAATCGCCGCCATGAATAACCCGTCGGGTTTCAGTACGCGCCGGATCTGGATCAGACTGCCCGGCAGATCGTCGATTGTCTGCAGGCCGAAGAGGCTGATCGCCAGGTCGAAGCTGGCATCGGCGAACGGCAGTAGGTCCTCCGAACAGACCACAGAGAGACCGGGCTCTCTCGAGACAAGATCGGCAGCAACAAGCAGGTCCGGCTGAAGATGTGCCGCCAGTCTGCCCGCGCCGCTGCCCAGACAGAGAATGCGGGCGAAACGCCGGTTGACGACCGCCAGTCGCTCACAGACATCGTCGCACAGTCGATCCCAGAGGATATCGAGGCTCTCGCGGGAGTGAAGTGCACGGGCGCGCAGACGCTGGCGTCGTGCCTGGCTGAATGTCATCATGGCTCCTCCATCGCGCGCAAAAGCTGGGATGCCAACAGGGGATAAGGCCGCAGATGAGGCTGGACACGCTTTTTCGCTCTTACGCGCGCACAGCACTAGATCTCGTGCTGCCGCCGCTCTGCCTCGGCTGCCGCGAGCAGGTTCGCGATCCGGGGACGTTCTGCCCTAAGTGCTGGGCGCAACTGCACTTCATCGGCAAGCCGCAATGCCCGCAGTGCGGCACGCCGTTCCCGCACGAGGTGGCACCGGGATTGCGCTGCGCGCCTTGCCTTGCCAGCCCGCCACCCTATACGGCGGCGCGCGCCTGCTGGCATTACGGGGATGCGGCGGCAGCCGCGATCATCGCCTTCAAGCATGCGGATCGCATGGAACATGCCCAGGCACTGGCGCGGCACATGCTGCGCGTCGGCGCGGAGCTTCTGGCGCCGCAGGACACCTGCGTGGTGCCCGTGCCGCTGCATTGGCGACGCCTCTGGCAGCGCGGCTACAATCAGGCAGCACTTCTGGCCCGTGTGATCGCAAGGATGGCGGGCCGGCCGGCGGTGCTCGATGCCTTGCAGCGCAAGCGGGCGACGGCCAGCCAGCAGGGGCTGAACAAGCAGGCGCGCGCCCGCAATGTCGCCCGCGCCTTTGTCGTCAACCCGGCGCGACGGGGCAAGTTGGCCGAGGCGTCCGTGGTTCTGGTCGATGACGTATTTACAACAGGCGCGACCGTTGATGCCTGCTGCCGGGCGCTCCTGCAGGCAGGCGTTCGCGATGTGCGGGTTTTGACTATCGCGCGGGTCCTCGATGAAAAGCGCTAAAAAGTGAAACAGTCGATTATATGTGCGACTTTAATCAACTTCTCTTGTGAGCGTTGAGTCGCTATTATATTCATAAATTTACAGGCATGGCCGCATGGTGCGACCATGGTGCAGCTGCAGGAGAGGCGTTCGAAACGTGGCGGAGATTGTCATCTATACTTCTGAATTCTGTGGTTATTGTGCGCGCGCGAAGCAATTGCTGCGCAAGAAGAGCGCAGAGTTCCAGGAGATCGACGTGACCTTCGATCCCGGCAACCGCTCGCAGATGCGTGCGCGGGCGGGCGGGCGCACCAGCGTCCCCCAGATCTTCATTGATGGCCGGCACATCGGTGGCTGCGATGACCTTCATGCCCTGGATGCGCGTGGAGAGCTTGATACGCTTCTCACGGCATGAGTCGAACGCTGAACGTCGGCTGTATACAAACCACATCCGGCATTTCGCACGCGGGCAATGCGGAGATGCTTGAGCGCGGCATCCGCAGTCTGGCGGCGCAAGGCGCACAGCTGATCGCGACTCCCGAGATGACCGGTGCGCTGGACCGCAACCGGACGCGTCTGCTTGCGGAGGCCCGGACACAAGACAGTGACCCGACACTGGCTTTGGCGTGTCGGCTGGCCCGCGAATTGTCCGTCTGGGTTCTTGTCGGCTCCAGCCCGGTCCTGACGCAGGCCGGCGCGCAGCGCCTGCTGAATCGGCAATTTCTGGTCTCGCCGGCTGGGCAGACTGTCGCCACCTATGACAAGATCCACAGGTTCGATGTCGATCTCCCCGGCGGCGAGAGTTACCGCGAATCAGCCCTCTATGATGCCGGTGCCGTTCCGGTCCTGGTCTCGACCGGGGTGGGCCGTCTGGGCCTGTCCATCTGCTACGATCTCCGGTTCGGCGCGCTCTATGCCGCGCTGGCGCGTGCTGGTGCTGAAATCTTGCTGGTGCCTGCGGCCTTCACGGCCATCACCGGAGCGGCCCACTGGCATGTCCTGCTGCGCGCGCGTGCGATCGAGACCGGCTGCTATGTCGTGGCTCCGGCCCAGACCGGCACGCACGAGGACGGGCGCACCACCTATGGCCACAGCCTGATCGTCGACCCATGGGGGCGCGTGATGGCCGACGCCGGGGTCGAGCCGGGCACTATCATGGCGACGCTCGATCTTGAACAGGTGGCGCAGACGCGTGCGCGCATCCCGGCGCTGGCCCAGGCGCGCGAATTACCGGCAGTACAGGACATCACGGCGTGATCGTGTTCGATCTGCGCTGCCAGGGCGGGCATGTTTTCGAGGGCTGGTTTGCCGATGCTGCCGCCTTTGCGGAACAAAGGGCGCAAGCCCTGGTCGCCTGTCCCTATTGTAACAGCAGCTTGGTCGAGCGGGTGTTGAGCGCGCCGCGCCTGAATGCCAAGAGCAACCAGCGTATAGAAGCCCCGGCAACCGTTGCTGTCGGTGAGTCGCAGGACGCCAAAGCGCTCATGGCCGCCCTGCTGGCGGTTCAGGCCAAGGTCGAGGCGACCTTCGAGGATGTGGGGGCCAATTTCGCGTCTGAAGCGCGCGCCATCGCGGAGGGTGACGCCCCGGCGCGCGGCATCTATGGCGTAGCTAGCCTGGATGAAGTAAGGGCGCTTGCCGACGACGGAATTCCGGTGGCACCGCTGCCTTTGCCGCCCCGGCGCAACTGGAACAGCTAAAGCACTTTTGCTCCTTGAATGCGAGACGGTGCTCGATCCTGCTCGCTGGTTGCATATAAAGCGAGATGCTTTGACCGCGCGGGCCTCCCGTGCGTCCGGACGGGGGACTGCGGATGACGAACCACTGGACTGAACTCCTGGCCCATGGCGCAAGCCTGACCGGCTGGCTGATCGCGGATGCCGCCCCGCTCTGGGCCTCAGCCGGTGTCGATCCTGAGTCAGGCGGATTTGTCGAGCGGCTGGACCAGACCGGCGCGCCGCTCCGCGAGCCGCGCCGTGCCCGCGTGCAGCCCCGCCAGCTCTATGCATTCAGCCTGGCGGCGTCTCTCGGCTGGGACGGCCCGGTCCACACGCTGTTGCGGCGCGGCCTCAAAAACTACCTTGCCTGTTATCAGCGGCCCGACGGGTTGTTCCGGACGCTGGCGGATGCCGACGGCACGCCGCTGGATGACCGCATGGTGGTCTATGATCAGGCCTTCGCGATCCTTGCCTGCGCGACCATGCAGACGGTCGTCGGTCCGGACGAGGCGATGACCGGGCTCGCTCATGCAACCCTTGACCGGCTGTCCGCCACGCTGCGCCATCCGGTTGCCGGCTTTGAGGAGAGCAGCCCGCGCAGCCTGCCGCTGGCCTCGAACCCGCACATGCACCTGTTCGAGGCGTTTATCGCCTGGATCGAGCGGCGCGAGCATTCACGCTGGCGTCAGGAGGCGGATGCGATCGCGGCCCTCGCACAGGCCCGCTTCATTGATGCGCACAGCGGCATGCTGCGAGAGTTCTTCGATGGCGACTGGGCACCTGCCGCAGGCACGCCGGGGCGCATCGTCGAGCCCGGCCACCAGTATGAATGGGCCTGGCTGTTGCTGCGCTGGGCGGACCTGACCGGGCAGCCTGCGCCAGCGGTGGCCTTGCGCCTGATCGAGATCGGCGAGACGCACGGGGTCGACCCGGTGCGCGGTGTTGCCATCAATGCGCATCTGGACGATGGCTCGCCCCATGATGCCGGCGCGCGTCTGTGGCCCCAGACCGAGCGGCTGAAGGCCAACTGCGCGGCCGGCTTGATGACCGGCGAGGATCGCTATTGGGCACAAGCTGTGGCTGCCGCCGAGGGGTTGGCGCGCTATCTCGACACCCCGGTGCGCGGCTTGTGGCGGGACAAGATGGCAGCAGACGGCACGTTCCTGGATGAACCGGCACCAGCCAGCAGCTTCTACCACATTGTCGCGGCCATCGCCGAGCTCAACCGTGTGGCCGTGAAGCACAGCCGCGTTGACCTAGGCGAACAGGCTGGCTAAGCGTTGCCGCGCGCGGGCGTGGTGGAATTGGTAGACGCGCCGGACTCAAAATCCGGTTCCGCAAGGAGTGTCGGTTCGAGCCCGACCGCCCGCACCATTTCTACAGGCGCGATGCCGCCTGCCAACCCATCGCACGGGTTCGACTTAGCGTCGCTCAATCGCACCACCCAGAGATGAACTGTCCCGCCGTGCCGCTGCACGAATTGAGCCTGTCTTGGCACAGTACCCGCAATGCGTATTGATATTAGCGGCTGTGCGAATAATCTGAACTATTGGCTCGATAGTATTGCGGAATACGCATCATGGATCGCCTGACCGCCCTGCGTATCTTCATGGCTGTCGCCGACAAACGCAGCTTTGCCGAGGCGGCGCGTGGTCTGCGTATTTCGCCCACTGCGGCAAGCAGGGGCATTGCGGCGCTGGAAGACGAACTTGGCGCGATGCTGCTGCGTCGAACCACGCGTTCCGTCGGGTTAACGCCGGAGGGCGAGGCCTATCTGGCGCGATGCCGGCATATTCTGGCAGACCTTGAAGATGCCGACCGGGTGGTCCGTGGCGTCAATGCAGAACCGCATGGCACCCTGCTGCTCGCGGCACCTGTCGTCTTCGGGCGGATGCACATCATGCCCATCGTCAGCACCTTGCTGTCCACCTACGCTGACCTGACCGTTCAACTGGCTCTGAATGACCGTGTGGTGCGCTTGGTCGAGGAGGGCATCGACGTCGCTGTCCGCATCGCCGATTTATCTGACAGTGCGCTGCATGCCGTGCGGATTGCGCAGGTTCGGCGCGTTCTGGTCGCCAGCCCGGACTATCTCGCGCGACGCGGCATTCCATCCGAGGTCGCGCATCTGCACGACCATGACCTCATTTTGTTCGAGAATCTGGCACAAAACCGGGAATGGCGGTTCACCGAAACAGGCAGGACCGCCATTCGGGTCGAGCCTCGGCTGGCGATGAACGATATTGAGGCGGCGATCGAGGCGGCCCGCGCCGGGCTCGGCATTGCCAGGGCTCTGTCCTATCAGGTCGCCGAGCACGTCCGGGCCGGCCGACTGAGATACCTCCTCGAAGACCAGGAACCGGCCAGTCTGCCGATCAACCTGGTCTTTCAAGGCAGTCGCCGCCGCACGCCGAATGTGCGGGTCTTTATCGACGCCGCGCGCGACTACTGTGCAGCACGCTGCTTTGCCTGACAGCCCGGCTATTGTTGCATGTTTCGCAATAAAGAATGGCAATAATCGCTAATTCTATCTGTATAAGGATGGGTCTATGACGTCTGTGCGGCCAGAGAGGCCGAACCCAAGCCAATGGAGATAGCCATGTCGACCCCGACCAAACCGATTATCCTGTACTGGGACACGCTTTCAGGCCATTCCCACCGTGTACAACTGTTTTTGTCGCTCACCGGACTGCCGTTCGAGATCAAGCAAATCCACCTGAAGCAGGGCGAACACAAGAAGCCGGAATTCCTGGCCCTGAACCCGAATGGCCAACTGCCAGCTATCGACGACAACGGGACAATCGTCTTCGACTCGAATGCCATCCTGACCTACCTCGCCACCAAGTATGACGCGGCACGCGCCTGGCTGCCGACTGACCCGACCGGACTGGCGGATGTCGTGCGCTTCCTGTCGTTCGCGGCCGGTCCGGTCGAGTTCAGTGCAGCGGATGCACGCCTGATCAACGTTTTCGGCGCAACCAGCATTGATCGTGGCACCACCCAGCGTGTCGCGGCCAAGTTCTTCCCGATGCTGGACAGGCACTTGGAAAATCGTTCATATGTGCTCGGGGACACACCGACGATCGCTGATGTCGCAAACTACACCTATATTGCCCACGCCCCGGAAGGTGATATTGATCTGGTAGCCTACGCCAACATCCGTAGCTGGCTGGACCGTATTGAGGCGCTGCCCGGCTTCGTACCGATGCAGCGCACGGCGGTCGGCCTGCAGATGACGGCATAACGAACATGGGGCGCGGCGACGTCTGCCGCGCCCTCTGTCTGGAGAACGCTGATGGCCTCGACACCTCCGTCCACCGGTTGGGATCTTGTGGAGTCACCCTTTCACGAGGGAGAGCTTGCGATCCAGGAACGGCTGGGTGTGCGCGACAAGATCGACCAGCAGGGCCGCCGCGCCAACCGCCGCTACCTTACAGACCAGCACCGCGAATTCTTCCCGATGCTGCCCTATGTGTTCATTGGCTCGGTCGATGACAGCGGTCAGCCCTGGGCCTCGATTCTGATGGGAGAACCCGGTTTTGTCACCGCGCCGGATGAAAACACGTTGGATGTGCGCGCCCGGCCCTTGTTCGGCGATCCGCTCAACGAGACCTTGCGGGACGGTGCGGAGCTGGCGCTGCTCGGCGCGCAGTTGCATACGCGTCGGCGCAACCGCGCGATCGGCACGGTAGCGGAGGTCGGCGCGGAGGGCTTCCAGCTCCAGGTGCGCCAGACCATGGGCCTGTGCCCGCAGTATATTCAGGGCCGAGATCCGGAGTTCCATGCAGACCCGAAGGCGCAAGTCGCACACCCGGTTCACCGCATGGGCACCCTGGACGATGCGGCGCGCGCCATCATTGCCAGGGCAGACACCTATTTCATCGCCTCGGCCAATCCGCGCGCTGATCATGGTATCCTGCGCGGGGCTGATGTCAGCCATCGCGGCGGCCGGCCAGGATTTGTGCGCGTCGACGATGCACAGACGCTGACTGCGCCCGAATTCGTCGGCAATTTTGTGTTCAACACGCTGGGCAACTGGCAGTTCGACGACCGCGCCGGGCTCCTGTTCCTGGATTTTGACAGCGGCGATCTGCTGTACATTGCGGCCCGAGCCGAGGTGATCTGGGACAGCCCTGAGATCAAGGCGTTCGTCGGCGCGGAGCGACTGGTGCGCTACCGGATCACACAGGTCATCCGCGTTGAGGCCAGCCTGCCCGCGCGGTTCTCGGCGCCAGAGTATTCACCGTTGCTTGAGCGCACCGGCCACTGGGACGACGTGGCCGGCGCGCTCGCGGCGGAGCGCCTTAACACGGTCTGGCGGCCGTTTCGGCTGGTGCACATCGAGGATGAAAGCAGCGTCGTCCGCTCGTTTACCTTCGAGCCGGCAGACGGCAGCGGTCTTGCCGGCTATCAGCCAGGCCAGCACCTGCCGATCCGCCTGCAACCGACAGGCTGGGCAGAACCGGTAACCCGGACCTACACGCTGTCGGACGCACCCAATGGCCGCAGCTACCGCATCAGCGTCAAGCGCGAGGGCAACGGCGGCGTCTCCGACTGGCTGCACGATACCTTGCAGGTTGGCGATACCCTGGAGACCCTAAGCCCGCGCGGCAGCTTCACGTTTGACGAGCACGCGCAACGGCCCGTGGTTCTCCTATCTGCCGGCGTCGGGATCACACCGATGATCGCGATGCTGAACAGCCAGCTCGTTAACAATGGGCGCACCCGTCTGCACAAGCCGATCCATTTCGTGCACGCAGCAATCGACGGCGCGCGCCAGGCGTTCGGTGAGCACCTGCGGACAAAGGCAGCGCTGCATTCCAACCTGTCGCTGCATGTCGTCTATAGCAATCCCGGCCCGGATGATCGCCTGGGCGAGACGCATCACAGCACCGGCAGGGTCGATCGTGCATTGCTGCAAAAGCTGCTGCCGCTGGACGACTATGAGGTCTATCTCTGCGGCCCGCCGGGCTTCATGCAGGCGGTGTACGACGCGCTGCTCTCGCTTGGCGTGCGCGACGGGCGCATTCATTTCGAGAGCTTCGGCCCGGCGTCGGTCACCCGCAAAAGGGAAATCAGTACAGACACCAGCGAAGGCGTGGTGGTTGAATTCGTCAAGAGCGGCAAGACCGCCGTTTGGCGGCCCAAGGCCGGCTCCCTGCTCGAGTTCGCCGAGGCTCAGGGGATTGACGCCCTGCATGGCTGCCGCTCCGGGGCGTGCGGCACCTGCGTGACGCGCGTGATCAAGGGCACGGTTGATTATGCCGAACCACCGGTTCACGAAATTGGTGAAGGGGAAGCGCTGATCTGTGTCGGCCGGCCGCATGCCGGTCCGCTTCTGGATGATGGCAGCCTCAACCGGGAGGGCATCACGCTGGACCTTTGATCGGCGGAAGGGCAGCTAGTCCGTATGGATCGTGATGCCCTGTCCCTGCTTGTCCAGCAGATGCTGCCCCGGTGCCCCGGCCTGTACCGCGAGGAGATTGTGCGCCGGCTGGTCGGGCGGTCGCTGACACCCAAGCGGGAGCGGGATGCCGTGCTGGAGATGGCGCGGGCGGTCATCCGCCACCAGTTGACCGACTACGACCAGCTCTGGAGCCAGCACGGCCTGGAGCCTGAGGAGGCAAGACAGGCGGTGGCGCCGGAAATCGAGGACTGGCTGGCGGACTGGCGATAAAGGGCTACAATCTTAATACTTTACGCAGAATCAAGGCCCTCACCGTTCGTGTCGAGCCAAGTCGAGACACGTCCAGATGATGTTGGAGCCGCCCCTCGACCGGGCTCGGGGCGAACGGTTCAGTCTAAAGTCATCAGGCTCTATTCGCTGGCGCGCAGGAACGGCTCAACCAAGCCTTTCAGCTTCATGGTCATCGGTCGGCCGCGCCGGTCGAGCGACTTGCCGGCTGACACGCGAATCCAGCCCTCGGACACGCAATATTCCTCGACATTGAAGCGCTCGGTCCCGTTGAAGCGGATGCCGACCCCTTTCATCAGCAGGTCTGCATCGTGAAACGGGCTGCCAGGGTCCAGCGAAAGCCGGTCGGGCAGGGAGACGTCTGGCGATGCCTCCGTGGCAGGTGCCGCGACAAGGGCAGGTTGGTCTTCAGGCGTATCGGTCATTGCGGGAGTCCATGGTGGTTGCGCTTGGCAAGCCTAGTCCCCTGCGATAAGCCGAGTTAATCGTCAACCCTAGCCGAGTTGTCCCTTATGAGTTCTCCCGCGCCTAACCCTGTGCGTAAAGTCGTGCTCGCCTATTCGGGCGGTCTGGACACCTCGGTCATCCTGAAGTGGTTGCAGACGACCTACGGCTGCGAGGTGGTGACGTTCACCGCTGACCTGGGCCAGGGCGAGGAACTGGAGCCGGCGCGCCAGAAGGCGCTGCTGCTCGGCATCCGTCCTGAGAATATCTTCATCGAGGACCTGCGCGAGGAATTCGTGCGCGACTATGTGTTCCCCATGATGCGCGCCAACGCACTCTACGAGGGGCAATATCTGCTCGGCACCTCGATTGCCCGGCCGCTGATCGCGAAGAAGCAGATTGAGATCGCCAACGCAGTGGGCGCGGACGCGGTAGCGCACGGCGCCACCGGCAAGGGCAACGACCAGGTGCGCTTCGAGCTCGGCTATTACGGCCTTAAGCCCGATGTCCGGGTGATCGCGCCGTGGCGGGAGTGGGACCTGACCAGCCGCGAAAAGCTGATCGAGTTCGCTGAGGCCAACCAGATTCCCATCGCGAAGGACAAGCGCGGCGAGGCCCCCTTCTCGACCGACGCCAATATTCTGCACACCTCGTCCGAGGGCAAAGTGCTGGAAGACCCGTGGGAGAGCGTGCCGGATTACGTCTACTCGCGCACCAACCACCCGGAGGATGCGCCGGACGAACCGCAGATCGTCACCGTGGATTTCGTGCGCGGGGACCCGGTGGCAGTCGATGGTCAGGCCATGTCGCCGGCGACCCTGCTCGCGCACTTGAACGATCTGGGCCGCACCCATGGTATCGGGCGGCTCGACCTGGTGGAGAACCGCTTCGTCGGCATGAAGTCGCGCGGGATGTACGAGACGCCGGGCGGGACAATCCTGCACGCCGCACACCGGGGCATCGAGCAGATCACGCTGGACCGCGGGGCGGCGCACCTGAAGGACGAGCTGATGCCGCGCTATGCGGAGCTGGTGTATAACGGCTTCTGGTTCGCGCCGGAGCGGGAGATGCTCCAGGCCGCAATCGACCACAGCCAGACCCATGTGGAAGGCACGGTGCGCCTGAAGCTCTACAAGGGCGGCGTGTACGTCATCGGCCGCAAGTCAGCAAAATCACTTTACTCGATGCGCCATGTGACCTTCGAGGATGACGCCGGTGCCTACGACCAGAAGGACGCCGCCGGCTTCATCAAGCTCAACGCCCTGCGCCTGCGCCTGCTCGGCCGCCGCGACGGGTAACGCGTAGTCCGGCAGAATGAAACGCTCTCGGGCGGTCCTGAAGCCTGATACAGTCACCGCCGTCGTGAAATCGAAGTCCGCCACAGAATGATTTCGGGCACTGGAGCGAACTTCGATTCCAAATTCGACACGTGCTCAGGTCACTTTATGCGGTGTGCAGATCAAACCGGTCAGCGTTCATCACCTTGACCCAGGCTGCGATGAAATCGCGCACAAACTTCTCTGCCGCATCTGAACCGGCATAGACTTCGGCAATCGCGCGCAACTGGGCGTGCGAACCGAATACCAAGTCAGCCCGCGTGGCAGTCCAACGAGTGGCTCCAGTCGCAAGGTCGACACCCTCGAACAGCTCCTCCCCTGAGTCGTGGATCGGACTCCACCGCACATTCATGTCGAGCAGGTTGATGAAGAAGTCGTTGGTGAGCACGCCTTTACGGTTTGTGAAAACACCATGAGGCGCATCGCCATGATTGGCACCCATCACGCGCAATCCGGCGACCAGCACAGCCATTTCTGGAGCATTGAGCCCCAGTAACTGTGCGCGATCAATCAGGAGTTCTTCGGTCGCAACATTGGATTTGGCCGACAGATAATTCCGGAAACCGTCCGCCTTTGGCTCCATGTGATTGAAGCTCTCGACGTCAGTCCAGTCCTGCGTTGCATCGCCACGACCGCCAGCAAATGGGACGATACAATCGAAACCGGCGTCACGGGCGGCCTTTTCAACCGCCGCTGACCCTGCCAGCACGATGGCATCGGCCATGGAGAGCGAGCCGCGCTTCGCATCGATTGTTGCCATTACAGCCGCAAGGTGTTCCGGCTCGTTGACTGCCCAGTCTTTTTGCGGGGCCAGTCGCAGACGTGCGCCGTTGGCACCGCCACGGTAGTCACTGCAGCGATAGGTTGATGCGGATGCCCATGCGACCTTTACAAGATCGCCGACGTCTAATCCGCTGGACAGGATAGCGGCCTTGAAGGCTGCAACCTCACTGTCCGCCGGGAGCTGTCCGGCCGGGACAGGGTCCTGCCAGATCAGGTCCTCGGACGGGGCTTCCGGCCCGATGTAGCGCCGCTTCGGACCCATGTCGCGGTGGGTCAGCTTGAACCAGGCGCGGGCAAATGCATCCTTGAACGCGGCATGGTCCTGGCGGAAGGTCTCAGAAATACGGCGATAATCCGGGTCAACCTTCAGGGCCATGTCTGCCGTCGACATCATCGTGGGCACACGCCGTGTCGGGTCATGGGCATCGGGTGCCATATCCTCAGGCTTCTGGTTGACCGGCTGCCACTGCTGGGCCCCGGCCGGCGAGCGGACCAGTTCATAGTCGTAATCGAGCAGCAGGCGGAAATAATTCTCGCTCCATTGTGTCGGGGTATTCACCCAGGCGCCCTCAAGACCGCTGGTGATCGCATCAGGGCCGACACCACTCTTGTAATCGCTGCGCCAGCCAAGTCCCTGAAGCGCAATTTCCGAATCCTCGGGAGGAGGCCCAACAAGGCTCGCATCGCCTGCTCCGTGCGCCTTGCCGAAAGTATGCCCCCCGGCGGTGAGTGCCACCGTTTCCTCGTCGTTCATGGCCATGCGCGCGAATGTTATGCGCATGTCACGTGCCGAAAGCAGCGGATCGGGGTTGCCGCCCGGGCCTTCAGGATTGACGTAGATCAGACCCATCTGGATCGCCGCAAGCGGGGACTCGAGGTCCATCTGTTTGTCAGGCTGGATGCGCGTCTGCGCGCCTTCGCTGACCCAGAGATCCTCAACACCCCAATAGGTGTCGCGTTCCGGCTCATAGACATCTTCCCGACCGCCGCTGAAGCCGAAGACGGGCCCGCCCATGCTTTCAATGGCGACGTTCCCGGCCAGAATGAACAAATCAGCCCAGCTGATCCGCATGCCGTATTTCTGCTTTATCGGCCAGAGCAGCCGGCGCGCCTTGTCCAGATTGCCATTATCCGGCCAGGAATTGAGCGGGGCGAAACGCTGCTGGCCAGAGTTGGCACCACCACGTCCATCCGTTACACGGTAAGTCCCTGCCGCGTGCCATGCCATGCGAATGAACAAGGGGCCATAATGGCCATAGTCTGCAGGCCACCAGAGCTGGCTGTCGGTCATCAGTGCGGTCAGGTCGCGCTTCAAACCGGCATAATCAATTTCGGAGAAGGCCTTGCGGTAATCGAACTCCCGGCCCATCGGGTTGCCCGATTTGCCGTGCTGGTGGAGAATATCGACAGGCAATTGTGCGGGCCACCAATCCTTGTTGGTGCGGCCCAGAAGACTGCGGGGTTTGCCGGGGCCTTTACCGGCATGATCGATCGGGCAGCCGGGAGTTATTGCATCCATCTATTTCGTCCTTTGCTCATGAAGTCCTGTATACTGCATGTTTTCACGGCGTCGGCCTGAAGCATGGGTAAGAAGTCGATTCCCTGACCTGCAGGCGGCCTGCAACTCAACGCCGGACGGCGCAAACATCATGAAAAAAATACCGCATGATCAGCCAGAGCGCCAGTGGTGGTATCCTGATCAATCGGCCAAATCGTGCATTATGAGACGAAACCACGCCTACTTCAGCAAGTATCCCGCATCCTTCTCCCCGCGCTTCTCTGGCGGCAGCAATTTGTTAACCATATAAAAAACTTGGTAAAATCCTGCTCATTTAACAGGATTTGAAGAACTGTTCGGCCAAACCGGTTCCAAAGAGTTTTGGAGCCAGGATTTATGAAAGCGTATCCTTCGAGCCCGGGTGCGGTTGATGTCGCCATCATCGGGGCCGGCCCGGCCGGGCTGACCGCCAGCTATCTGCTCACCAAGGCGGGCTACTCGGTCGTCGTTATCGAGAAGGACCCGACCTACGTCGGCGGTATCAGCCGGACGGTCCAGTATAACGGCTATCGTTTTGACATCGGCGGGCACCGCTTCTTCTCGAAGTCGAAAGAAGTGGTCGATCTGTGGAACGAGCTGCTGCCGGATGATTTTATCGAGCGCCCGCGCATGTCGCGCATTTTCTACGACGGCAAGTTCTACAGCTATCCGTTGAAGGCCTTCGAGGCGCTGTTCAACCTTGGGGTGTTTCGCTCGGCACTGTGCATGCTGTCCTATGCCAAGTGGAAACTGTGGCCGCACCAGGATGTTAAAACCTTCGAGCAATGGGTCACCAACCAGTTCGGCGCGCGCCTGTTCGGGATTTTCTTCAAGACCTATACCGAGAAGGTCTGGGGCATGCGCTGCGATGAAATCTCGGCCGACTGGGCGGCCCAGCGCATCAAGGGCCTGAGCCTGGGCGGGGCCATCCTCGATGCGGCGCGGCGCTCGCTGTCGTTTGGGCGTGGGCGCAAGAACGACGGCATGGCGGTCAAGAGCCTGCTGGAGTCCTTCCGGTATCCGCGTCAGGGCCCCGGCATGATGTGGGATGCCGCGCGCGACAAGACGGTCGCGCAAGGGGGAACCGTTGTCATGGGCCATACGGTCGAGCAACTGCGCCTCAACGATGCAACCGGCCGCTGGACGGTGACTGCGCGCGATGCACAAGGCAATCTGATGCTGGTCAATGCTGCCCACGTCATCAGCTCGGCACCGCTGCGCGAACTGACTGGCCGAATTCATCCGGTTCCAGCGTCTCTGGGTAATGCGCTGGCGCTGCGCTACCGCGACTTCCTGACCGTCGCGCTGATGATCCGCGCCGAAGACCTGTTCCCGGACAACTGGATTTACATCCACGACCCCAAGGTGAAAGTCGGCCGGATTCAGAACTTCCGTTCCTGGTCCCCGGAAATGGTACCGGACCAGACCATGGCCTGCGTCGGGCTGGAATATTTTTGCTTTGCCGGCGACGGTCTGTGGTCGATGGACGACCAGGACCTCATTCGCCTGGCAACGCAGGAACTGGTCTATCTGGGCCTCGCCAAACCGGACATGGTGGCAGATGGCTGCGTGGTCCGGCAGGAGAAAGCCTACCCGGTCTACGACGACCACTACCGCGAGCAGGTCGACGCCGTGCGCAACGATCTGCTGGAGAACTACCCGACGCTGCACATGGTCGGCCGTAACGGCATGCACAAATACAACAATCAGGATCACGCCATGATGACCGCCATGCTGGCCGTGCGGAACATCCAGGCGGGGGCGCCGGTCTATGATCTCTGGGGCGTCAACGAAGATGCTGAATACCATGAGGCAGGCCAGGAGGGCACGCAGGCTGCGCTCAACAGCGTCCGGCTGACGCCGCAGCGGGTGAAGGCCGCATGATCCGCACATCGGCAGGATTGCCGGAGCGACTTTTGCAGGAGGTCCGGCTCGGCGCGCGCTACTTCAGCGCCAGCCTGGCCGCGACCCTGCTGGATGTTGCGTTGTTCCAGCTCTGGGTCGGGCAGGGAGCGGCGGCCGGCGTGGCGGCGGCCATCGGCTATGCGTCGGGCCTGCTGCTGCATTATCTGCTCTCCCGCAGGGCCTTCGCCTCCGCGCGGCGCGGAACGGCACAACTGCGCGAGCTGGCCGGGTTCGTCTCGACCGGTGTCTTCGGACTGGTCTTGACCAGTGCCGGCGTGCAGGCGCTGGTCGCGCTCGGGCTGCCGCCGGTGTTCGCCAAACTGGTGATCATCCCGGTCAATTTCTGCACGCTGTACCTGTTGCGCCGCCGGTTGGTCTTCCAGCGGGCCTGACCATGGTGGCCGCGTCTCTTCCTGCGGCGCACGGGCATGCTCGGGCCTATCCCCGTGCGCTTTATGCGGTTCTGGCCGGCTGGCTCGCTTATGGGCTTCTGAATGCCATTAATGCGGCGTTCTTCAGCCCGCGCTGGTATCTGGACTTTGACAGCGACTCCCTGATGCGCCTGCAGCAGGTGCGCGACTGGCTGGCCGGTCAGGGGTGGTTCGATCTGCATCAGGCGCGCCTGGGCGGGCCGGGCGGTGCGTCCATGCACTGGACTCGGGCCCCCGACCTTGGCCTTGCGGCGTTAATCCACGCATTTCGGCCGTTCCTGGGGGGTGTGCAGGCGGAAATCTGGGCTGCAGCGCTTTATCCGATGCTGTTGTTTTTGCCGTTCCTTGCCCTGGTCGTGCAGTCGGCACGCAATCTGGATCCCAAGACTCCGGGAGTCCCGGTGGCGGCGGTGCTGGTCGTGCTGCTGTCGCCGGCCGCGCTGATCCACTTCCAGCCCGGCAACATCGACCACCACAATCTTCAGCTCCTGGCGCTGATGATGGTCGTCAGCGGGATGACCGGAGCGCGCTCGCGGCGTGACGGCATGCTGGCCGGTGCCGGTGTCGCACTCGGGATCGCCGTCGGCATTGATGCAGCACCAGTGGTGATGGCCCTCGGGGCTGCGCTGGTGCTGCTCTGGGCGCGCAAGCCGGACGAGTATGCGCCGTTTCTGCGCGCATTCGGGCTCAGCACGGCCCTGCTGGTGGCGCTAGCGACGCTGGCGTTCACCCAGCATCCCTGGACCGTGCAGCAGTGCGACTCCCTGACCCCGCCGATGGCCGCGTTCTTTGTCACCTTTGGCGGGCTCTGGCTGGTGTTCGCCAGCGGGCTTGGCTGTTTGCCGGGCGCGCGCTTGCGCTTTGTCGTCGCCGCCGGGCTCGGGCTCGGCGCGGGGGCGCTGCTCTTGCTGGCGTTTCCGGCCTGCCGCAGCCCGATCCCGCTCGATCATCCCCTGCTGTGGCAATATTGGATGAACGAGATCAACGAGAACCGCTCCGTCGTTGACTTTGCGCTGGAAAACCCGTTCCGGCTCATCAGCCTCTATGGGCCGGTCCTGGTCGCCCTTCTGGGGGCGGTGCACCTGGTCCGGGCGGGCAAGCTGCCGGTCCCGGCGATCGCCCTGCTGCTTGCGGCCATCCTGATGGCAGGGGCTCTCACCCTGTATCAGGTGCGTGCCCTGCCGCAGATGGCGACCCTGATCATCCCGTTGCTGGCTGTGATGCTGGCGCGGTGTCAGGCCAACCCAAGCATGGTCAGGCGGCTGGGGGCGTGGGTGTTGTTGATGCCCACCGGTTATGCACTACTGGGCTACAAGCTCGATGCGGCGGTGCCGGAGGCGGCGGCGCGCCCTGTTGAGCGCCAGTATGTGGCGGCTGGGGCGAGTGTCTTCAGCCAGTATTGCCTGGATGACCGGCTGCTGGCCAAGCTTCAGCGCCTGCCGGCAAGCAGCATCGCGGCGGGCATGAACCTCTCGCCGTTGCTGATTGCCAACACGCCGCATCGGTTGCTGGTCGCGACCTACCATCGCAATGCCGCCGTCAATCTCTGGATGATCCAGTGGCTGACGGCGCCGCCTGGGGCCGCCCGCACCATGCTGGGGCAGCTATCGCCGGATTATCTGCTCTATTGTCCGGAGGATCCGATGTTCATGATCATGGCGGAGGGCGCACCTGCGGGCTTGCTGGCGCAGATCGCCGGAGGCCGGGTGCCGGATTGGCTCGTCCCGGCGATGCCGCTGAACGATGGGGGCGTGCTTTACGCGGTCAATCCGAAGACGTTGCGAACGCCATCAATCACGAACTGAGTGGCGAGTGCACACAGCACCACACCCAGCAACCGGGTGATCACGGTGGTCATGGTCTTGCCCATGCGCCGCATCAACGGCCCAGCCGCCAGCAGGGCCAGCAGCGTGATGAGAAGAACTGCGCCCAGTGCAGCCATCACGGCGGACAGGCCAAGCCAGTCCCCGGCCTGCCTGGAGGTCAACAGCATGATCGAGGCGATGGAGCCGGGCCCGGCGATCATCGGCATCCCCATCGGGAAGACGGAGACATCCTCCTCCTCGACCCGCTGATGGTGTGCCTCTGCCGCGCGCGCGACCTGCTCGGCGCGCTCCTCGCGGCGCTCGCTGCGTCGCTCGAACACCATGTCGATAGCGATTGCAAACAGCAGCAGGCCGCCAGCGATGCGGAACGCATCCAGGCTGATGCCAAGCGCGGCCAGAAACGGCTCCCCCGCCAGCGCAAACAGCAGCAGGATACACGCAGCAACCAGGACAGAGCGGACCGCCATCACCCGACGGTGACGCACGGAGGCATTCTGCGTCAGCCCGGCAAAGATCGGGGCACACCCCGGCGGGTCAATGATCACCAGCAAGGTGACAAAGGCGGGGACAAAAATATCAAGCCACATGGCTGGTCTCCAGTGGAGATGGCAATCCGGCGCGCCGGGCCGCAGCCTCGACCGTATTGCGCAGCAGGCAGGCAATAGTCATCGGGCCTACTCCGCCCGGCACCGGGGTGATGGCCCCCGCGACCTGCACCGCTTCCTCGAACGCGACATCACCGACCAGCCTGGTCTTGCCCGGATCGTCCGCCGGCACGCGGTTGATGCCGACATCAATGACGATAGCGCCAGGCATCAGCCAGTCGCCGCGCACCATCTCCGGTCGCCCGACCGCCGCGACCACGATCTCTGCAGCGCGCACCAGCGCGGGCAGGTCCCGGCTGCGGCTGTGGGCGACGGTGACTGTGCAGCTCTCACGCAGCAGCAGTTGCGCCATCGGCTTGCCGACGATGTTCGAGCGGCCGATGACGATGGCGCTCCGCCCGGCCAGCACCGGCACAGTGGCACGCAGCAGCAGCAATGCGCCGAGCGGGGTGCAGGGCACAATGCCCTCCTGCCCGGTCGCCAGCAGCCCGGCGTTGACCACATGAAAGCCATCGACGTCCTTGGCGGGGTCGATGGCATTGATGACGACACTTTCGGGAATGTGCGGCGGGAGCGGCAGTTGCACGAGGATGCCGTCGACGCGCGGGTCCGCGTTCAGCGTGCGGACGAGTGCCAGCAAGGACTCGGCGCTGGTATCGGCGGGCAGGCGGTGCGCGAACGATGCCATGCCAGCATCAGCCGTCAGTTTTTCCTTGCTGCGCACATAGACCTGGCTTGCCGGATCCTCGCCGACCAGCACGACCGCCAGGCCGGGAACTCTGCCGAGCGGGCCGCACAGTTTGGCTGCAGCGACCGCAACATCGGCGCGCAGTGCTGCGGCAATGGCTTTCCCGTCAATCAGGCTAGCGGTCATGCGGCCCCCAAGATTTTGGCAAGGCGTCCGGCCAGTTGCGCCGGATCGCCGGAGATATCGACCAGCTTGTCCCGGCTGGTGGACCCGCGTACCAGCGCCACCGCAGAGGGCGCAACCCCCATGGCATCGGCGACCAGCCGCAACACAGCAGCGTTTGCCTCGCCATCCGCAGGGGCGGCGCGCACCTTGAGCCTGAGGATGGGACGCCCCTGTGCGTCCCGGGCTGCGCCGTCGATCCCGTCTCGCCCCGCGCGTGGTGTTACTTTAAGCGCGAGGCGCAGGCCGTCGGCCACGCTCAGAGGACGCCGGCCAACCCGTTGAACAGTCCAGGCAGGAGAAAATTGCGGACCCCGATAATCACGATAACCAGCACCATGGGCGCAAGGTCGATGCCGCCGAGATCGGGCAGGATGCGCCGGATCGGCCGGCACAGCGGCTCGATGATGCGGTTGAGGGTGTTGAGGATCTGGCCGACAAACGGATTGTAGGGGTTGATCACGTTGAACGCGATCAGCCAGCTCGCGATGACGGTGATGAAAACCGCCCAGGTCAGCAGTTCAAGCCCGGTGTCGGCGAGGAAGTACACAAATTGCAGGATGGGGGTCATGGAGAGTTCCAGCTGGTTTCAGAGTATCTAGCCACAGCAGCCGCGCGGAACAAGGCCAAGGGTCTTAACGGAGTCTCAACTTCAGCAACGCTATGATTTCGTGTCGAGGTGTCGAGGACTCTGTGTCGTGCCCAGTCTGATCAATTCCATTGCTGGCAGCACCATCCTGGCGAGTGGCGGGATCGGCAGCAGCGTGTTTACGCCGCTGCAACTCGATGTGTCCGTGCTGGCGACCGGCAGCTTCAATACCTTCGACGTGATCGATATTGCTCCCAAAACGTTTACGACGGCTGTCGTGGCGGCACCCTGGCAGCTGGATTCGACCGAGCGGTCCCTGCAATCGCGTGCCGAGACCGCGCTGTCCCTCAGCCGGTTCGTGAACACCAGCGATCCGACCGTGACCCGCGCCGGCAGCAACCCGGACCTGAAAGCGACCTTCGCGCTCTACCAGGGGCTGCGCAACCTCCAGGCGATCGCGGCCTATGCCGGAGATGACAAAAGCCCGCTGTCCAAATTTGCGTCGCTGAGCGCCAAGTTCGATGCCGGGCTGGCGGAAATTCGCAACTACATCGGCACGGCGAAGACGGATCAGCTTGGTCTGCTGGCCGGTGAGAAAGTGACGTCCCTGCGATCGGTCGTGGTCCCGACCGGCAGCCCGTCCATCGCGAATTCCGTCGTGCAGACAGGCGAGCGCCTGGACGTCGTCCCCGGACTGACCGGCGACGAGGTGTTCACCATCGATCTAAGAAAGACCGGTTCCAGCTCGACGACGGCACCGGCGGCCCTGACCATCGATCTCTCCGAACTGGACGGCCCGGCCAACCTCAACAACATCGTCAAGCTCATCAACCAGAAGATCGAGGCGGTGGTCGGTACCGACGGCAAGCCGCTCTATTTCAGCCGTGCCGAGGTCTTCACGGACCGGAACGGCGATTTCGGCCTGCGGTTCAGCAACACGTCGTCCGAGCGCATCACCATCGGCGCGCCCGATGTCGAGCCTTCGGTGTATGTGCTGGGGCAGACGAGCAAAAGCGGGTCTGTCTCGACCGGGCAGATTGTCCGCTTCGATACGCCTGCCGGCAGCCCGACCGTGGGGTCGACGACCAAGGTTGCCGGGGTCGATACCGAGGCGACGGCGCTCGCCCAGAAAGTCTTTGAAACCCAGACCCAGACGGAAAGCCGCGCCAAGGGAGCACCGGCGCCGGTCGCACCAGGGAATGTGGATGCAGAGACCCAGGCCCGTGCAATCGCGACGGACAGCCAGGGCTTTGTCTATACGGTAGGGCGGGCCAGTGGCGAGCAGGGTGCGTTCCAGAACCCCAATGAGAGTGACATCGTCCTCAACAAATACACCTCGGACGGCAAGCTCGTGTTCTCCCGTTATGTCGGGGTCTCCGACAAGGCGGATGGGTATGCAATTGCCATCGACAAGGACGACAATGTCATCATTGCCGGCACGACGACAGCAAAGCTCGACAGCCGCGATGTATTCGCCGGGCAGGACAGTTTCGTCTCGAAGTACGCCTCGGACGGCGCTGAAATCTTCACAGCGCAGCTGGACGGCATCGGTATCGATACGCCGAGTGCGCTCACGACCGACGCCAACGGCGATATCTATGTCGCCGGCGCGGTGAGCCTGGGCTCCGTGCGGCCCGGCTTGTCGGCAGCGGGCGGGCAGGACATCTACGTCGCGCGGATCGATGGCGGTCCACGCACGGTCGAGGGCTTGACCAGCCGCATCGAGCAGGTGGTGCAGCTCGGCACCGCAGGCAGCGACTCGGTCGGCGCGCTGGCGTTCGACACCAGCGGTCGGCTGCTCGTCGGCGGCACGGAGGACGGGCGCGCCATCGTGCGCAGCCTCGATGCCGCAGACCTGGCGGCAGCCGGTGGCCGCATCGACCTCGGCGCTCTGGCCGGCGGGGCCCTCACCGGCCTGGCAGTTGACAAGGACACGGGGGCTATCATCGCCGCAGGCTCGACCCGCGTTGGCGGGCTGGGCGGGGGTGCGACGCAGACCGGCAGCTTCTCCGGCGATACCGACGGCTTTGTCGCCCGGCTAGACTCCGGCCTGACTGTCAGCGGCGTGACCTATCTGGGCGGGACGGCGGCTGACAAGCTGGCAGGCGTTGCCGTGCGTGATGGAAAGATTTATGTCGCCGGGCAGTCGAACAGCGGCTTTCTGGTCAGCCAGAAAGGCAAGGTCGACAGCTTCCTTGCCCGTATTGACGAGGCGACTGGCACCGTTGAGTCGGTCACGTCCAACGGCAGCGCAGGGGACAGCTTCGAAGTGCGCGGCCTCGCTGTCGGGGAGGCAACCTCAGCCACGCTCAAGAAGCTCGGCCTGCGCGCCGGCGTGTTCAACCCGACCCAGAACACCAACCTGCTTGCCGCCACCAGCCTGCGCGAGGGTGATTTCTTCTATATCTCCGTAAACGGGGGCGCCAAACGCAAGATCACCATCGAGGCCGGCGAAACGCTGGACCGGCTGGCGCGCAAGCTGACCCAGGTGTCGGGCCGGGCCCTGAGCGCGTCAGCCAGCTTCGCCGTCGGCGGCCGGAACCTGACCCTGCGACAGAGCGGCGACAATGAGGTTGCCATCATCGCTGGCGATACCGGGCGTGACGCACTGGGTAAGCTGGGGATCGAGCCGGCCAATCTGATCCCGGCCAAACGGCTGTTCGAAATCACGGAAACGGACAGCAAGTCTGGCGTAACCGAGCAGACGCCGGGCGGCATCTTCGCCTTGAATCTCTCACAGCCGCTGGCTCTGACCGATAAGAAGGCCGCAAAATACGTGGCCAGCCAGCTCGATAGTGCAATCGAGCAGGTCCAGCGGGCGTACCGTTCCCTCTATTACGATGCGACCGCGGCGCGCCTGGAACGCAGCCAGGCCAGTCAGGGTGCCGTCCCGGCTTTCCTGACCAGGCAGCTTGCCAGCTATCAGGATGCGCTGTTCCGCCTGACCGGCAGCACGGGCAGCAGCGGGGGCCTGTTCTGATGCTGCATCGTCTGGTCGTAGCGCTCGTGCTCATGCTCGCACCGATTCCGGCTTGGGCCGCAGGTGGCGGCGACGGCACGGATGCGGTGATCTACGTCCGGTTCGAGCCGATCATCATCCCGGTGTTCGATACCGCGCGGGTCTCGGGCCTGGTCTCGGTGACCGTCAACTTGAAGGTGGGTACACCGGAAGACAAGCAGGCCATAGAGTCAGACCGGCCGCGTTATGTGAACGCATTTCGTCTGGCTTTGGCGGAAGTGGCGGACCTCTACATCAATCCGCGCCAGCCGTTGAAGGTCACCCTGATCCACCAGGCGATTCAGCGGGCGACGAACCAGCTTTACGCAAAGCATCCGGTCAAGGCGCTGATCGTGGACGCATCCGTCCGCGCCATGTAGCAACGGGCTTTATACCCGCATCAGCCGGTGGGCATGCTCAAAGCGGATTTAAAGTCCAAAGATGCTTTAGCCGATCCCCCTTCCCTGCTGTCGCCTGTGGCGGTTAAGGAAGGGAAATGGCCGACACCCCCGACACACCTCAAACGCCCGACATTGTCGGCGCGACACCCATGATGGCCCAATATCTGGGCATCAAGGTGCGCTACCCGGATTGCTTGCTGTTCTACCGGATGGGTGACTTCTACGAACTGTTCCTCGACGATGCAGCCAAGGCCGCAGCAGCACTCGACATCGTGCTGACCCAGCGCGGCGAGCACCAGGGTGTGCCGATTCCGATGTGCGGCGTACCGGTCCATGCTGCCGAGAGCTACCTGCCGAAGCTCATCCGTGCCGGGTTCAAGGTCGCGATCGCCGAGCAGACCGAAGACCCGGCAGAGGCCAGAAAGCGCGGTGCCAAGTCCGTGGTCGCACGCGATGTTGTGCGCGTGGTGACGGCCGGCACCCTGACCGAGGAAGGGCTGCTGGAGGCGCGGGCCAACAACTATCTGGCTGCCCTGGCCATCCTCGGGGATCAGTGTGCGCTGGCCTGGGCAGACGTATCGACCGGGCATCTGGCAGCGCAGGACCTGAAATCCGCAGATATTCCGGCGGAGCTTTCACGGCTCGCCCCTGCCGAGCTGCTGCTCGCGGACGGGCAGTCATCGCCCGATCCGATTTCAGCCGTCGTCACCCGCCTGCCCGTGGACGCTTTCGATCCCGCTGCAGCCGCCACACGGCTGGCGACGCTGTTCCCGGAGGCCGCGCACGACCACAGCAGGGCGTCCGTTGCGGCCCTGGGTGCGATCCTGCACTATCTGGATCATACCCAGCGCGGTGCGATGCCCCGGCTGGCCGCGCCGCAGGGAGTGGCAGGTGCTGGCGGCATGGCCATCGATGCTGCCACCCGCGCCAGCCTTGAGTTGACCCGCACACTCGGGGGAGACCGGCGCGGCGCTTTGCTGGAGGCCATCGACCTGACCCAGACGGCTGCCGGTGCCCGGCAACTGGCGCAGGACCTGGGTGGTCCGTTGACCGACCCGGCACGCATCCAGGCCCGTCTGGATGTGGTGAGCCTGTTTCACGGGCAAACGGTCGAGCGCACGCGGGTGCGCGGGATGCTGAAGGAACTGCCGGACCTGGAGCGCGCGCTCAGCCGGCTCAGTCTCGATCGCGGTACCCCGCGTGACCTGGGCGGAGTGCGCACCGCGATTGCGACTGGTCAGGCTGTACGGCTGGCGCTTGAGGACCTGCAGCACCGCAGTATCGATCGCTGCGCGCCGCTTGATGCCCTGCTTCAGGCCATCGCGCCGGAGACCGCGCTGCATGACCTGCTGACCCGGGCCCTGGCAGACGAGTTGCCGCTGAGCGCGGCCGACGGCGGCATGATCCGCAGCGGCTATGACCCCGCACTGGATGACCTGCGCGCACTCGCGACCGATGGGCTGAAGGCGATCTCTGCACTGGAAGATGCGTACCGCAAACAGACCGGCCTCACGCAATTGAAGATCCGCCACAACAATCTGATCGGCTATCATCTGGAGGTTCCTGCGAACAAGGCGGACTCCCTGCTGAGGCCGGAGTCCGGCTTTATCCACCGGCAGACCATGGTGAATGCGGTCCGCTTCACGACGGCAGCGCTCGTTGAGCTTGCGCAGAAGCTTGCGCAGGCGGGCGAGCGTGCGCTGGCGCTGGAGCAGGACCACGTCCGGCACTTGCAGTCCGCGGTGCTGGCACGCGCAGGCAGCTTGAGCGATGCGGCGAACGCGCTGGCACGCATCGATGTGCGGGCCGCACTCGCGGAGTTGGCCGCGCGCCTGGGCTGGGTGCGCCCGGTGGTCGACATGAGCCGTGTGTTCCATGTCGAGGCCGGGCGGCATCCGGTGGTTGAGGCCGCACGCGCCAAGCTCGGCCAGCCGTTTGTCGCCAACCGCTGCCACCTGAGTGACGGGGAGGGGCGGGTCTGGTTGCTGACCGGGCCGAACATGGCAGGCAAGTCCACGTTTCTGCGGCAGAATGCGCTCATTGCCGTGTTGGCGCAGATGGGCAGCTATGTCCCGGCGCGGCAGGCGCACATCGGTGTTGTCGATCGCTTGTTCAGCCGGGTCGGCGCGTCCGACAATCTGGCGCAAGGGCAATCGACCTTCATGGTCGAGATGGTTGAGACGGCGGCGATCCTGAACCGTGCGACGGCGCGCTCGCTGGTCATCCTGGACGAGGTAGGGCGTGGCACCGCGACCTATGATGGTCTGGCGATTGCCTGGGCGGTGCTGGAGCGCATTCATGACGAGATCGGCTGTCGCTGCCTGTTTGCGACTCACTACCATGAACTGACGGCTCTGGCGGAGCGTCTGAAAGCGCTGAGGCTTTACACCGTGGCGGTCAAGGAATGGCGGGGGCAGCTGGTGTTCCTGCACGAGATCATGCCGGGCCGGGCGGATCGCTCCTACGGGCTGGCGGTCGCGAGGCTCGCCGGCGTGCCGGACCCGGTGATCCGCCGGGCAGAGGCGATCCTGAAGCGCCTGGAGGACAGCGGCATCCGCCAGGCGGCCCCCCAGCTGCTTGCCGATCTGCCGCTGTTCGCGACTACGGCAGCGCCTGAGCCGACCGTGGACCCGCTGCGCGCCGCACTGCTGGCGGTGCCGCCGGACCAGCTCAGCCCGCGCGGCGCACTCGATCTCGTTTACGAACTGGCGGCACTGGCCCAAAACTCTGACAGTAGTGGGTCAGTTTAAAGCCCCGTTCACCCTGAGCTTGACGAAGGGTAGCCCGGGCCGTGGTTCAGTCTAAGCTCACCACGAGCGGGGATTTTCAAACAGGCCTGTCACCCCTCCGGCGAATAGTTTGGCAATCGTCGGAACTGCGCTAATATGCGGCTATGAAAGACCTGTTCGCGCATGTGCCGCAGCGGCGTGCCATCATCGACCGACGTGTCGTCGGCGACCAGATCGCGCATGCCATTGCACAGACCGAGGGTGCGGGCGCTGCAAGGGCTGCAACAGTTGCGGTGCTGCGTGATGCGTTGGCCGCCGGCCGTGCCGAGATGGCCGCGCGCCTGAGCCAGGGCCGGCAGCATGGCCGGCAACTGGCCGGAGGCTATGCCTTCCTGATGGAGCAGGTCGTAAGGCTGCTGTTCGATGCGGCGACTACCAAACTTTATCCCACCGCCAGCCGAACCCAGGGCGAGCGCCTGACCCTGCTGTCTGTCGGTGGCTTCGGGCGCGCCGAGATGGCGCTGCACTCCGATGTCGACATCATGTTCCTGATCCCGTTCAAGCAGACGGCCTGGTGCGAGCAGGTGATCGAGACCGTCTTATACTCGCTGTGGGATTTGCGCCTGAAGGTCGGCCATGCCAGCCGTTCGGTTGACGAGATGGTTGCCGCCTGCCGCCAGGATCTGACGATTGCGACCGCCGTGCTCGAAGGGCGCTATCTGGCCGGGGACGAAGATCTCTACAAGCAGGCGTCGCGTGCCTATTATGATCAGGTTGTGGCGGGGCGGGAGCGCCAGTTCATCGCGGACAAGCTGGCCGAGCGCGACGCCCGTCACAAGCGTATGGGTGACAGCCGCTACGTCGTGGAGCCAAACCTGAAGGAGGGGATCGGCGGTCTGCGCGACCTGCATACGCTGTTCTGGATTGGCAAGTTCATGCACCGGGTGGACGATGTCGCCGATCTGGTGCGAGTCGGGTTGTTCACCGCGGCCGAGCTGCGGCTGTTCCAGCGCGCGGAGGGCTATTTGTGGGCGCTGCGGTGCCACCTGCATGCTCTCACCAACCGGCCGGAGGAGCGGCTGACGTTCGATGTCCAGCGCGAACTCGCAGAGCGCCTCCAGTACCGGGAGCGGGTTGGCGTTGCCGCAGTCGAGCGGTTCATGAAGCATTATTTCTGGACTGCCAAGCAGGTCGGCGACCTGACAGCGGTGTTTCTGGCGCATATTGCCGATGCCAGCCGCAAGAAGCCGTTCATCCAGTTGCCCAGCCTGAAGCGCCGGCCGCGCAACCTGGAGGGCTTTGTCCTGCAGTCGAACCGGCTGGCCATTCCGCAGACGGATTATTTCCGCAAGGACCCGATGCGGTTGCTGACGATGTTCCAGGTCGCTGACCGCCATGGCCTGGAAATTCACCCGACCACCATGCGTCAGGCCAATCAGGATGCCGGGTGCATTTCCGCGGCGCTGCGGGAAAACCCGGAGGCAAACGCCGTGTTTCTCGATGTACTGACGTCGCGTCATGACCCGGAGTCGACCCTGCGCGTCATGAACGAGGCCGGCGTGTTCGGGCGCTTCGTGCCGGACTTTGGCCGCGTGGTCGCCCAGATGCAGTATGACATGTACCACCACTACACGGTGGATGAGCATACCATCCGCGCGATCGGGCTTCTGGCACGGATCGAGAAGGGGGAGCTGGCAGGCGAGCACCCGCTCTCCACCGAGCTGATGCCGAAAATCCACTCCCGCCGCGTGCTGTATGTGGCTGTGCTGCTGCACGATATCGCCAAAGGCCGGCGCGGCGACCATTCTACATTGGGTGCAGAGGTGGCAGAACGGCTGTGCCCGCGCCTGGGTTTGACGCCTGAGGAGACGGAGACGGTCGCCTGGCTGGTCCGCTACCACCTGCTGATGTCCGCAACCGCGTTCAAGCGCGACCTGTCCGACTTCAAGACGGTTCTGGACTTTGCGACCGAGGTTCAAAGCCCCGAGCGACTGAGGCTGCTGTTGATCCTGACCGTGGTCGACATCCGCGCGGTGGGCCCGGGCACCTGGAACGGCTGGAAGGGGCAGTTGCTGCGCCAGCTCTATGAAGCGGCCGAGGAGGTTCTGCTGCTCGGCCATGCCGCGCGCGGTCGCCGGGAGCGGATCGAGGTCAAGCAGCAGCGGATGGGCGAGCAACTCGGTTGGCCCAAGGCAGACGTGGAGCGGCATTGCAACCAGTTCTTCGACGCCTATTGGGTCGCAGAGCCGCAGGACGTTCTCTACCTCAACGCCGAGCAGGTGCGGATCGCAGAGAAGACCGGTCACGTGCTCTCTGTCGCGACCGTCATCGATATGGATTCCGGCGCCACGCTGATCTCGGTCTATGGGGCTGACCATCCGGGGCTGTTCTTCCGGCTGGCCGGCGCGATCTCGCTGGCCGGTGCCAATATCGTTGGCGCGCGCATCCACACGACCCGGCAGGGCATGGCATTGGACAATGTGGTCATTCAGTGCCCGAACGGCGAGTTGTTCGACGATCCGGAGCGACTGGAGCGCATGCGCGAGACCATCAAGCAGTCGATCGCCGGCAAGATCAAGCTGCATGACCGACTGGCCGGCAAACTGCCGGTTCGCCCGAGGGCCAATGTGTTCAGGGTCGAGCCGCGCGTGCTGATCGACAACAAGGCCTCCAACCGGTTCACGGTGGTCGAGGTCAACGCCGCCGACCGGCCGGCGCTGCTGTTCGCGCTGACCTACGCGCTCTATCAGGCGAAAGTGACCGTCCACTCGGCCCATGTGGCGACCTATGGCGAGCGGGCGATCGACGTGTTCTACATCACCGATCTGACCAACGAGAAGATCGTCAACGCCAACCGCCTGCGCAGCCTGGAGCGCCGCCTGAGCGCCGCCCTCAAGGGGGAGACGGGCACCGAGGACGAGGCGGAGTCGCTAGCGCAGTACGTCGATGCCATGACCGAAGTGGCCTAGACTATTGGACTGTATTGATCCGGCGGCTCAGGCGATCCTCGTGCGCAATGCCCCGCGCTGGCGTGGGCAGCGGGTTGGCTTGCTCGGTGGCTCGTTCAACCCCGCCCATGCAGGGCATGTGCATATCAGTGTCCAGGCGCTGGCGCGGCTTCAGCTGGACGCCGTGTGGTGGCTGGTCTCGCCGCAGAACCCGCTGAAGGCGCGTGCCGGCATGGCACCCATCGATGCGCGGCTGGCCGCAGCGCGCGCAGCCGAGCGGCATCCGCGTATCGTGCCCACCACCATCGAGACGGATTTACAGACCGCCTACACCGCCGACACCTTGCAGGCTCTCAAGCGGCTGCATCCGCATACGCAGTTCATCTGGCTGATGGGCGAGGATAATCTGCTGCGTTTCCATCTGTGGGATCGCTGGACTGATATCCTGCGCATGGTGCCGATTGCCGTTTTCGCCCGTCCGGGTTATCATGTGCTTCGTTGGACGGCTCCAGCCCTGTCCCGGTTGCGGCGTTTCATGCATCGTCAGACAACCGCCAGATGCTGGCCGGACTGGACATTGCCGGCGGTTGTGTTGCTGGATCACCCGCTGCACAGCGCGTCGGCGACGGCCATTCGCCAGCATGAACCGGATTGGGCGGCAGCATTCAGCGGCCCGGTCACACAACCCGCGAGTCTGCGCCAATTGGGGCGCAGCGTCGCAACACAGGAGAGTATCGGCTTGCCCGTTCCCCAGGCTGCCCCCGGCAGCGCCCCCTCTGTCCCGCCCATGATGGGCGGCGCGTCCGACCCGGACAGCAGTCTTCTCCACAAGGCCATTTTGCAATCGCTCGATGACGACAAGGCCGAAGAGGTCGTGTCGATCCCGCTCGCGGGCAAATCGACCATTGCCGATTACATGGTGATCGCCAGCGGCCGGTCGACCCGGCAGGTGGCGGCCATGGCCCAGAACCTCGCCGAACGGCTGAAGCGCGACCATGGTGTGCCGGTGCGCATCGAGGGCCTGCAAACAGCGGATTGGGTGCTGATTGATGCCGGCGACGCCATCGTCCATCTGTTCCGCCCGGAAGTTCGCAGCTTCTACGGCCTGGAGAAGATGTGGTCGATCGAGGTGCCGGCCGCTCACGCCGGCTGACAGCAGCGCATGCTCCTGCACATTCTGGCGATCGGCAAGATCGGCCGGTGCCCGGAGGCGGACCTCGTCGACCGGTATCTGGCGCGGATCCCCTGGCCGGTGCGCGTGACCGAAAGCCCGGACGGCCGTCCACCGAAATGGCCGGCACCCCTGACGCCGTACCGGACCATCGCTCTTGATGAACGCGGCAAGACCTTTGATAGCCTTGGTTTTTCCACGCTGCTTGCGCAATGGCGGGACGACGGCGTGCGCGAGGTGCGCCTGCTGATCGGCGGGGCGGACGGCCACGAGGAGCCTGCCCGTGCGGACGCCGATGTGCTGCTGTCGTTCGGGCCAATGACCTGGCCCCACATGATGGTGCGCGCGATGCTGGCCGAGCAACTGTATCGCGCGCTCGCCATTCACGCCGGTCATCCCTATCATCGCGCAGGATGAGACTCGCCTGCACCTGCCTGCTCCTGTGCCTTGCCGCCCCTGCCAGTGCGCAGGAGAGCGCGGTGAGTGCGCGCGAGCAGGTGCAAACCCTTGACCGGCAAGCCCGCGACAGCCGCGCCCGGCAGGACGCACTGGCAACACAGGCGCAAGCGCTCGACCGGCAACTCGAGATCACCACGTCGCAAATGGTGGCGCTGGCCCGGGCCATCCAGTCGCACGAGCGCCGACTGACGGCGCTGGAGACGTCCCTCAGTCGACTCGACACGCTGCAGCAGCGCGCACTGGCCGATCTGGGGAGTCGTCAGGATGAACTTGCCAACCTGCTGGCGGCGTTCCAGCGCCTGTCGCGTCGGCCGCCAGCGCTGGTGCTGGCGCGTCCGCGCAGTGCGCTTGAGACGGCGCGCACGGCGGGCATGATGCAGGTCATGGTGGCAGAACTGCGTGCGCGTGCCCAGGACCTGCGCGACCAGACCGGGGAATTGCGGCGCGTCCGGAGCCAGCAGATTGCGGAGCGCGCGCGCTATGCCCGGGAACTGGCGGATCTGGAGCGCAGCCGGCGATCAATCGCGCGGCTACGCCTGGACCGGGAGCGGTCACGCAGCCAGGTGGTGCAGGCCAGTGCCCAGACTGCCGAGCGATTGGCGGAATTGGCCCAGGAGTCGACCAATCTGCGGGATCTGCTGCAAAAGCTGGATGCGGCAAACACCCGGAGCGAGCAACTGGCGTCCTTGCCGGGACACCGGTTCCGCCCGGCGGATCTGGTAAGGGAGCAGGCCTCACCTCAATCGGATAAAGCAGCCGCCGAAAAACCTACGGACGATAAATCAACGGACGACAGGGCGGCACCTGAGACGACCCCGTCGCAGGCGGTCGCATCGGCACCCGATCCGCGCCAGGCGCCGAACTTCGCCATGCCGGCATCCGGGCGGATCGTGACGGCGTTCGGCGCAAATACAGAAGCCGGGGTGTCCTCGCGCGGCGTGACCATCCAGACCCGCTCAGGCGCGCAGGTGACGGCGGCTGCGTCCGGCCGTGTGCTTTTTGCGGGCGAGTTCAGGGGCTACGGCCTGTTGGTGATTGTGGCGCACAGCAACGGCTATCATAGTCTACTGGCGGGATTCGCGCGCATCGACGTTGCGGTCGGCGAACCGGTCCGGGTTGGCGAGCCTGTCGGCGTGATGCCTGGAGACTCGGCGCCGGAGCTCTATCTGGAGGTACGCAGGGACGGGCAGCCGATCAACCCTGCCGCATGGCTGCGGCGATCAAGCTCCAAGGCGGCGAATGCACAGAGCGGGTGATCGGTAACTGTTTGGTGGCGTATGGACCCTAACCTGGTGCATAATGCGGATAACAAGGCGGAACATATGATGCGTGGCACAAAGCGATTTCTCCAAATCACCCCGATGCTGGCGGTCGCCGGTTTCCTGGCCATGTCTGCGCCGGCAGCGCACGCTGCGGCGAACGATGCCGAGACCTATCGCCAGCTCGACCAGTTGATGGACGTCTTCGAGCGCGTGCGCGCCGAGTATGTCGAGAAGGTGGACGACAAGAAGCTTCTGGAAGGCGCGATCAACGGGATGCTGGCGTCGCTCGACCCGCATTCGAGCTTCCTGGATTCGCGCGACTTCGAGCAGATGCGCCAGCAGACCGAAGGCGAGTATGGCGGGCTGGGGATCGAGGTCACCCAGGAAAACGGTGTCGTGAAGGTCGTCTCCCCGATTGATGAGACGCCGGCGTCCCGCGCGGGCATCAAGGCGGGCGACTATATTACCCACATCAACAAAGAATCGATTTTTGGCTTCAGCCTGCAGGACGCCATCACCAAGATGAAAGGCCCGCCCAAGACGTCCATCACCTTGACCATTGCCCGCGAAGGCGAAGACAAGACCCGCGATATCGTGCTGGTCCGTGAGACCATCACCCTGAACCGCGTCCGCAGTGAGGTGAAGGCCGGCACCATCGGCTACATCCGGGTCTCGCAGTTCAACAAGAACGTCGGAGCCTCGACACGTACCGCGGTATCGGACCTGCAGCAGAAGATCGGCGACAAGAAGATCACCGGCTATGTTATTGATCTGCGACGCAATCCGGGCGGTCTGCTCGATCAGGCGATCGAGGTCAGCGACGTGTTCCTGGAGCGGGGCGAGATCGCCTCCCAGCGCGGTCGCCGCAAGGACGATATCCAGCGCTACTATGCACGCCCGGGCGACCAGACCAACGGCAAGCCGATTATCGTGCTCGTCGACGAATCGAGCGCATCCGCATCCGAGATTGTCGCCGGTGCCCTGCAGGACCATCGCCGCGCCCTCGTGCTCGGCCAGCGGACCTTCGGCAAGGGGTCGGTCCAGACGCTGATCCCGCTGTCCGAGGACACCGCGCTGCGTCTGACCACTGCGCGCTACTACACGCCGTCCGGGCGTTCGGTCCAGGAGCTCGGCGTCCAGCCGGATATCCTCGTGCCGCAACTCTCGGACCCGGACCTCAACACCCGGCCACGACTGCGCGAGGCGGATCTGCGCAACCACCTCATCAACAACAAGAGCGGCGAAAGCCGGACCGAGGAAGTCGACGACAAGCAGGATCCTCGCTTCAGCGCGACCGCCGAGGCGCTGAAAAAACTGAAAATCGACGACTTTCAGCTGGACTATGCGATCAAGGTCCTGAAGCGTCTTGAAAAGACTCCGGCTAAGGTGGCATCTGCAGCCCGTTGACATTGAGGCTGCATGACAAGCGCGGATCAAGACATCCAGACGGAACGCGGCCGCAACGATGACGGCCGATCCAGCCCCGCACCTGACTGGGAAGCGGCGGCGAAGATCATCCTGTCCAGTGGTGCGGCACGTCTGGCCGAGACACGGGGGGGGCGTCGCCGCAACCGGGTCGGTCTCATCCAGATGGTCATGATGGCTGGCGTCGCCGTGCTGCTGCTCAGCGCGATGGCTGGCGCGTTTTCCCGCATTCTCCAGCCGATGATGAAAAACTGGAAGCGTGACCAGGAAATGGCGGTCGCCGCCAAGGAAAAGGGTCTGGCGGAAAGCGGGGAGGATGTGGGGATGCCTGCCGATCGTCCACCCGGCAAAGCACCACCACAGCATGACAATGCGCGCGCAAAGTCCGACCCACTCATGGAACAGAGCGGGACTCCGGCGCAAACCCGGCAGGAGACGCCAACCAATGCCGCGCCTGCAGATGCGGGTACACCCTTGCGGCTGGTGCCGGACCAGCAGTCGCAAACAAACCTTGCGCCGGAACAAATGGCAGCGTTGCAGGCGGTTGCGCCGGCGGGTGCGCCGCCAAGGCCCTGGGCAGCGATTGTCGTCACCGAAGTCGGTGGCAATGCGGCGCTCGGCAAATCGATCATCGCGGCATTGCCGATGTCTGTGGCAATCGGCATCGCGCCGGGCGGCAAGGGGAGTCGCGAAATGGCGGCTGCCGCTGTCCGCAAAGGGCATGAAGTGTGGGCAGGGATCCCGATGCAGCCGCTCAGCTATCCGCGCAACGATCCCGGCCCGCATACCATTCGCTTGCAGGTCAGCCCCGACGAGAATGCCGAGAACCTGTCCTGGGCGCTGGCGCAGGCCCCCGGCGCCGTAGGGGCTTATAACATCATGGGGTCAGCCGTGACCCGCGATACGGTGGTGATGACGCAGGTTCTGCGCCACCTCAAGGGCAGCAGCCTGATGTTCCTCGATGCGCGGGCCGCCGCTGATACCGTGTCCAAAGATCTCGGCGAAAGACTGGACGTGCCGGTTGCCTCCAACGACCGCTACATCGAGGCGACGCCCTCGGTCGCTGATATCTCCATACTGGCGACACAGGCCCGTCAGCGCGGTTACACCATCGCGTTCGTTGAGGCCTCACCCCGTGCGGTGAAAACCGTCCAGACGCTGGTCGCCGGGCTGGAGGCAGAAGGGGTCAATCTCGTCTCGCCCAGCATGATCGCGCGGTACACGCACCCGCGCGCTGTGGCCGCGCGTTGACCCTGCACCGCCAAATTCTGGCACCCATGCTGGCGGCTGCAACCTCGGCACTGCTGCTCGGCGGGGCGCTGGCATTCCAGTACATCGGCGGCCTGTTTCCCTGCGAAATGTGCCTCTGGCAGCGCTATCCGCATGCCGTCGCGATTGCGCTTGGCCTCGCGGCCATGATGGTCGGCAGGCGAAGCCCGGGGGGCGGCCGGGCCTTGACCGCGCTGGCGGCACTCGCACTGCTGATAACGGGCGGCATCGGTTTTATGCATGTCGGCGTGGAGCAGGCATGGTGGGATGGCCCGACGGATTGTGCGGCTCAGGGAGTTGTCGGGTCGACAGCGGACATGCTGGAGCAGCTGATCGCGACGCCGGCGATCCGCTGCGACGAAATCGCATGGTCCCTGTTCGGCGTATCGATGGCGGGCTACAATCTGCTGATGTCGTTTCTTGCTGCTGCAGGTGTGTTATGGCTCATTCGAACCCCGCGCTGACCGACGGTACTGTGGCCCGCATGATCCGGGTCAATCAGGCCGGGGAATATGGCGCGGTGCGGATTTACGCCGGGCAGCTTGCAGTCATGGGGGACCGGCACCCCTTCGCCGCGGACATCCGCCACATGGCCGCTCAGGAAGCAGCACACAAGGCCGCGTTCGATGCCATGATTCCCGCCCGGCGCGTCCGCCCGACCCTGCTGCAACCGTTCTGGCATGTGGCCGGTTATGCGCTGGGGGCAGCGACCGCGCTGATCGGCCCGAAGGCGGCGATGGCCTGCACGGTCGCCGTCGAGACCGAGATCGACCGCCATTACGCGGCCCAGATCGACCAGCTCGGTGTGGCCGAACCGGCCCTGCGGGAGACGATTGCGCAGTTTCAGGCCGAGGAACTGGAGCACAAGGCGACCGCGCGCGACCGCGGCGCAGAACAGGCGGTTGCGTATCCGCTGATGTCTGCCATGATCCGTGCCGGGTGCCGCCTGGCCATCCGCGTATCGGAGCGACTATGACCCGCATTCTTGCACTCCTGGGGAGCCTTCTGCTTATGACTGCGCCTGCTGCTGCCCGCCCCGAGTATGTGATCGTGCTGCATGGCGGCGCAGGCGTGTTTGAGGCCAAGGATTTCCCGGACGAAAAGCGAGCCGCCTATCATGCAGCGCTGCGCCATGCGTTGCTGGCGGCGGAGTCCCGCCTCAAGGCTGGCGGCACAGCCGTCGACGCGGTGGAAGCGGCAATCAAGCCGCTGGAGGACTCGCCGCTGTTCAACGCCGGACGCGGGGCCGCCTTGACCCATGAGGGCAGAGCCGAGCTCGATGCAGCGATCATGGACGGCGCAAGCCTTGCTGCGGGGGCCGTCGCCGGTGTCACCACCGTGCGCAACCCGATCAGCCTGGCGCGTGCCGTGATGGTGGATGGTCGCCACGTGATGATGCAGGGTGCCGGCGCTGACGCCTTTGCTGCGGCACAGAAGCTGGACCTGGTGCCCAACGACTATTTCATCACGCCGGAACGGGTGAAACAGCTGGAAGAAGCCCAGAGCGAGAAAGCCGCCTTCAAGATCGACAAATACGGTACGGTCGGCGTGGTGGTGCTGGACCGGTCCGGCAACCTGGCGGCAGGCACCTCGACCGGCGGCATCGCCAACAAGCGCTTCGGGCGGGTCGGCGATTCGCCGATTATCGGGGCCGGTACCTATGCCGATAACGCCAGTTGTGGCGTCTCCGCCACCGGCTCGGGCGAGTATTTCATCCGCGCGACCGCTGCCCGCTCGGTCTGTGCGCGCATGGCGTTCGGCAGGCAGGGGGTGAAGGATGCGGCGGAGGCAACCATCGCCCACATCGGCAGCATCGGCGGCGATGGCGGGCTGATCGCGCTTGACGCAGAGGGCAACCATGCCTTTGCCATGAACACGCCGGGCATGTATCGCGGTGTTCTGGTTGCCGGCCAATCGCCGCAGACCTTCATCTTCAAGGACGATGCGCCGACCACGAAGTAGGGCACCAACAACCCAGAGTATCCATCCATGGCCAAACTGCCGCCGCTCGGCCGCCGCCCGTTCCTGAAGATGCACGGGCTCGGCAACGACTTCGTGATCTTCGATGCCCGCACCCAGCCGCTGCGCCTCAACTACGACGTGGTGCGCCGCGTCTCCAACCGGCTGACTGGCATCGGCTGCGACCAGCTGATTGTCATGGAGCCATCCAACCGCGCCGACGTGTTCATGCGCATCTACAATCAGGACGGCGGTGAGGTCGGGGCCTGCGGCAATGCCAGCCGCTGCGTCGCCACCCTGGTCGGCCACGCCTGCACGATCGAGACGCGGGGCGGTCTGCTGAGCGCAACGCCGGACGGTGCCAGCAGCGCAACGGTCGATATGGGGGTGCCGCGCTTCGGCTGGGATGAGATTCCGCTTGCCTACCCGATGGATACGCTCGCCATGCCGGTGGCGTGGGAGGGGCTCGAAAGCCCGTCCGGTGTCAATGTCGGCAATCCGCACGTGGTGTTCTTTGTCAGCGATCTGGCGGCCAGCGACCTGCATACGCTTGGCCCCCGCATCGAGCACGACCTGCTGTTCCCGGAGCGTGTGAATGTGGACGTCGCCCTGGTCCAGGACCGGCAGACCATCCTGCTGCGTGTCTGGGAGCGGGGGGCAGGCCTGACGCTGGCCTGCGGCACCGGGGCCTGCGCGACGGCGGCCGCCGCCATGCGCCGCGGCCTGACCGACCGGCGTGTCACCGTCCACCTGCCCGGTGGCCCGCTGACCATCGAATGGACCGCCGACGACCGGCTGCTGATGACCGGCGGGGTTGCCACCGCCTTTATCGGCGACGTCGACCTCGATGCCTATGCCGGGTGAGCTTACCCGCTTGTTCGCGACTCCCGTCTATCGCGCGGCGCTGGACGGGGCATGGAGCCCGGCGCTGGCAGTGGCGTGCCGCTCGATCGCTGAGGACGACACCGCCGGCCAACGCTGGTGCGCAAAGAATGGCTATCTCGGCTACACTTCCTATGCGTCGCTCAACGACTTGCCCTGGCGCTTCCCCGAGTTCAAGCGGCTGGCCAAGGCGCTGGAGCCCCACGCCAGGGCGTTTGCCAAAGCGCTGGGCTTCGACCTGGCGGGCAAGCCGCTCAGCCTCGACAGCCTGTGGATCAATATTCTGCCGACCGGTGCCGGTCACAGCGGCCACATCCACCCGCATTCGGTGATCAGCGGCACCTATTATGTGGCGATGCCGGCAGGCACCAGCGCCCTGCGCTTCGAGGATCCGCGCCTGCCGATGATGATGGCGGCACCGGCACGCAAGAAGAACGCCCCCCCTGACCAGCAACCCTTTGTCAGCATGCCCGCCCGGCCCGGCGATCTGCTGCTCTGGGAGAGCTGGTTGCGCCACGAGGTGCCGCCCAACCTTGCAGACGAGGACCGCATCAGCGTCAGCGTCAACTATCGTTGGGGCTAGAGTCTTATGACTTTACGCAGAATCAAGACCCTCACCGTTCGTGTCGCGCAAGTCGAGACACGTCCAGATGATGCTGGAGCCGCCCCTCGACCAGGCTCGGGGCGGGCGGGTTAATGTAAAGTAATCACGCGCTGATATCTGGGTCAGCAGGGCTCGCCGGGTCCTATGATGTCACTGAGCGTGGGTTCGCGGCCACCGACATCCAGTACGACCCGACCCATCGTGCCACGGTCTGCAGCGGCGCGGATCGCCTCTGCACCCTGGGCAAACGCAAACACCTGGCCGACAGCAGGCTTCAGCTTGCCGGCATGGTACCAGGCCACCAGCTCTTCCAGGTTGTCCGCCTGCACATCCGGATGGCGGCGTGCATAGGCGCTCCACTGCACCCCGATCAGTGCTGCCCCGCGCGCGTGCAGCGCATTCGGCGAGACCGGTGCAGCCGGCCCGGCGGCAAACCCCATGATCAGGTGACGACCACCGAGCGCCAGCGACCGCAGGGCTGACTCTGCCTCCTCCCCGCCCACAGGATCGTAGACGACGTCGACACCCTCACCATCGGTCAGCACTTTGAGCGCTTCGCGCATATCGATGTCAGTGTAGTTGATCCGGTGGTCTGCCCCGAAACGCTTGGCGAGTTGCAGCTTCTCGTCGGTCGAGGCTGCGGCGATCACCCGCGCGCCCAGCATCTTGGCGACCTCGATCGCGGCAAGGCCGCCGGCACCGGCCGCCCCCAGCACCAGCACCGTCTCGCCGGCTTTCAGGACAGCCCGCTGCTTCAGCGCGTGATGTGCCGGCGCATAGGTGAGGATGAACCCGGCGGCGGTCGCATACGCCATACCATCGGGAATCTGCACCACCGCATCATGCGGCACCACGGCGAATTCGGCAAAGCCGCCGGAATTCGTGAGCGCAATGACATGATCGCCCACCGCAATACCCTGCACCCCTTGCCCCACGGCATCAACTACCCCTGCCACTTCCGAGCCCGGCGTAAACGGCAACGACGGCTTCGGGATGGTGACCCCCTGCACCAGAAGTTGATCGTTCGCACTGACGCCCGCCGCCATCACCCGGATGCGCACCTCGCCGGGTCCGACGTCCGGCGTCAGGACCTCCCGCATCACGAGGCCACCCTGCGGGCCGAAGGCATCACATACGAGCGATTTCATGTCTTGTTCCCCATGGCCAAAGTTATCTTTGGGCCTTAGCGGCATTGCGCAAATATTCGGCCAACAACTGCAATTCTTTCTCGCGCGGAGAACTGCGCCGCCAGGCCAGTGCAATGGTCCGCCGTGCCCGCGGCCCGCTCAACGGGCGCGCAAGGACATTGGTATTGTTCAGGATGCCGCTGTTGATCGCCATTTGCGGCAGCAGGGTGAGGCCCAGCCGGTTGTCCACCATCTGTACCATGGTGTGCAGCGAGGTGCCGAGGATAGCGCGGTTGATCCGCAACGCCGGGCGCTCGCACGCAATCAAGGCCTGATCGCGCAGGCAATGCCCGTCCTCCAGCAGCAGCAACCGATCGCCCTCGATCTCGTCCGGTGCGAAGGAGGATGGTGCCGGCGCGAATTCCTGCTCATGGAAGGCGACCGAGAACGAGTCCTCGAACAATTCTGCGACTTCAACCTCGCCGCAGTCATAAGGTAGCGCCAGCAGGACACAGTCGATCTGGCCGCGCAGCAACTCCTCGCAGGCTGCGTGGCTCATCTCCTCTCGCAGGAACAGCTTGAGATCCGGGTATGTCGCCCGCAGTGCCGGCAGCGCCTTGGGCAGGAAGAATGGCGCAATGGTCGGGATCACCGCCAGGCGCAGCTCGCCACTGAGCGGCCTGCCGGATGCCTGCGCCATCTGCGCTATATCGGTCGCCTCGCGCAGCACCACATAGGCCTTGCGCACGACCTGCTCCCCGAGGGCCGTAAAAGACACGACTCGCTTTGTACGCTCGACCAGGATTGCGTTCAGACCAGTCTCCAGCTCCCGCAGGCCCGCAGAAAGCGTGGACTGGGTGACAAAACAGGCGTCTGCCGCCCGCCCGAAGTGGTTATGCTGCTGCAAGGCGATAAGATATTGCAATTGCTTGATGGATGGCAGGAACATACAGGGCACCCTTGCGACAGGCTCTGTATTCCATCGCAGGTATCGCGATGCAAGCGGGCACTTCGCTACAAGTAGAGCTTGGAAAGGCGCACCAGACTGCTGGTGATGACCATGATGCCGACACCGGCCATCAGCAGCCGTGCCGGCATGCGGCGCGTCAGGCGGGCGCCCAGGGGTGCCGCGACAAGCGCACCGGCCATCAGCCCCAGGACATTCTGGCTCAAAGAGTCGAACCCCATGTGCGAAATGAGCAGCATCGAGACGGCAACGGCAACTATCGTCTCCGCGACACTCACCGACCCGACCACCAGACGCGGGGATATCCCGCGCTCGACCAGACTTGTCGTCACCAGCGGGCCCCACACCCCGGCAACGGATTCCAGCACGCCGCCCGCCACGCCGATCGCCATCGGGTTGGCCGGGCGCTCGGTGAGCTCAACCTTGCGGAAAAAACGCGACAGGATGATGAATCCGACACAGATGAGATAGCAGCTGACGGTGGTCTGAACCCACTTGGTTGGCAACTGGGTAAGGACCAGCACCCCGATGGTTGCCCCAATGACCCCGCCGATTGCGAGGCTCAGCAGCAGTGTCCGGTCGATGTTGCGATACAGGATGTGCGACACGGTCGCGGCGCCGCCGGTCACGATTTTGGCGGTATTCACGCTGGCGCTGACGACCTTCGGCTCAACCCCCATAGAGGCAAGGACAGTCGAGCTGATGACGCCGAAACCCATGCCGAGCGCACCGTCGCACAGCTGCGCGAGGAAGCCCACGACGGCAAACAACAAGAACTCGGGGCTCGTCACGAAGTCCATGCCCAACTCTGTGGCAAGCTGCATCCACCTGTTCAACAAAGAAAATACTTTACGCGCTGTGTGGGCTGGCACGGGTTGCATCCGCGGTGTGCATCTGGCCTAGTGTCGACGACATGGGACGGCATGGGCGTAAGCGCACAGATATCGTGCCGTTTTGCAGGGAATATACAACGGCATGGCCAAGCGATTCACCTTCATCATCCTTGTTGCGATGATCATCGGCATCGTGACCGGGGCGGTTTTCCATGCGCAGATCGCTGACGCTGAGCAGCTCAAATCGATTGCGGACGCTCTGACGACCGTCACGGACGTGTTCCTGCGCATGATCAAGATGATCATCGCCCCGCTGGTGTTCACCACGCTGGTCTCCGGCATTGCCCACATGGGCGACTCGAGCGCGCTTGGCCGCATCGGTCTGCGCACCATGGCCTGGTTCCTCGGTGCATCCGCTCTGTCGCTCCTGGTCGGGATTATCATGGTGTCGCTGCTGCAGCCGGGTGTGGGCTTGGGCCTCGCGTTGCCGGAGGCCACGGCGTCGGCCGGACTCGCGACTCAGGAATTCACGCTGAAGGGCTTCCTGACCCACCTGGTGCCGACCTCCGTCGTCAAGGCGATGGCGGATAATGAAATCCTGCAGATCGTAGTGTTCTCGCTGTTTTTCGGCGCGGCGCTGGCCGCAGTGGGCGAGAAGGCCAAGAGCCTTGCCCACCTGATCGAGGAAGGCGCGCAAGTGATGCTGCGGGTGACCGGCTATGTGATGCTGTTTGCGCCGCTAGCCGTGTTCGCCGCTGTCGCCGCCACCGTCACCACACGCGGGCTCGGCATCCTCATCACGTACGGCAAGTTCATCGGCGGCTTCTACCTGTCGCTCGCCGTACTCTGGGGCCTGCTGGTACTGGCGGGGTACCTGGTCATCGGGCGGCGGGTCGGGCGGCTGTCCTCGATGATTCGCACGCCGATCCTGCTCGCCTTCTCGACCGCCAGCTCGGAGGCCGCCTATCCCCGCACGCTGGAGCAGTTGCAGAACTTCGGCGTGCCCAAGCGCATCGCCAGCTTTGTGCTGCCGCTGGGCTATTCGTTCAACCTCGACGGCTCGATGATGTACTGCACGTTCGCGACGCTGTTCATCGCGCAAGCCTATGGGATCGACCTCACGATCGGCCAGCAGGTGACCATGCTGCTGCTGCTTATGGTCACCTCCAAGGGCATGGCAGGTGTGCCGCGTGCCTCGCTGGTGGTGATCGCGGCAACGCTCGGATTTTTCAACATCCCCGAGGCCGGGCTGCTGCTGATTCTGGCGATCGACCAGTTCCTCGATATGGCCCGTAGTGCGACCAACGTGCTTGGCAACTCGGTCGCCACCGCCGTGGTCGCGAAGTGGGAAGGCGCGCTCGGGCCGGAGAAAGATGAGCACGCAGCCGACTCATCAGCCTGAATTGTCCGCGCAATGGCAACAATCTGTGTCGGGGCCGCCCTATGGCAGTCTCGAAGGTTCCCCTGTAAACAGCGCTGTAGCCGGAGTCTAAACTATGCTGCAGAATCTGATCGGTTATCTCGACTCTCTCAAGGCGCGCGATCCCTCCGCGCGCAGCCGCTGGGAAATCCTGCTTTATGCCGGTGTCTGGGCGTTGGTCTGGCACCGGGTTGCCCACTGGTTCTACACGCTGGAATTCTATTGGCTGGCGCGCCTGCTGTCTCAGATCGGTCGCCTGCTCACCGGCATTGAAATCCACCCCGGCGCCAATATCGGCAAGCGTTTCTTTATCGACCATGGCATGGGCGTGGTGATTGGCGAGACGGCGGAAATCGGTGACGATGTCACCATGTATCACGGCGTGACCCTTGGCGGCGTTGACCCGGCGAGCGGCGTGGGCGGAAAGCGTCACCCGACTATTGCCAGCGGCGTTATCATCGGCTCGGGCGCACAGATTCTGGGGCCGATTACGGTCGGCACCAATGCCAGGGTCGGGGCCAATGCCGTCGTCACCCGCGATGTCATGCCGGCTGCGACCGTCGTCGGCATCCCGGCCAAGCCGATCCTGATGGACGCCGTCAACTTCTCGCGGGAATTCCTCGCGTACGGCACCCCCTGCGACGAGCGCTATGACCCGCAGAGCCAGCGCCTGGAAATCATTCGCTGCGAAATGGAAAAGCTGCAGGCGCGACTGGCCGGGCTGGAGTCCGAGCAACGGGAGACACCGCGCCGCACCGGCAGCTGAGTCTGCACAAGCGCTTGCACTGCCCGGAACTTGCGCTAACCTTCGGCCATGGACAATATCACCCCGCTGTTCCCGGCGCCTTCCAGTCCATCCCATCGTACGCCGCATCAGGTCGGGTTCGACCGGCCGGAGTTGAACGCCATCCTCGGGCTCTACGGACGCATGGTGGTGGCCGGCCTGTGGCGGGACTATGCGATGGAATTTGCGGCTGACCGGGCGGTGTTCAGCGCCTACAAGCGCGCCAGCGAACGCGCGGAGGTGCAGATCATCAAGTCGCCGGCGCTCGCCCGCCGTCAGGGGGCCTGGATGCTGGTAGGCCAGACTGGCGGTATCCTGAAGCGCGGCCATGACCTGGAGCCGATCATAAAGCTGCTCGAGCGCCGGCTGATCAAGCTGGTCTAGCAGGCTGATGAAAAACGACTGAGCACTGAGAAAACTTGCGTCATTCCGGCGAAAGCCGGAATCTTTGGCAGAAAAAACGCAATCTTTTCAATGTTGCCTTTGACCAGAAGATCCCGGCTTTCGCCGGGATGACGAGGGAAAACAAGTTTTTCAGCAACCTGCTAAAACTGGTTTTCAAAGTCAGGGACTATTGGTGCACAGCCTTCGTGACCAGATAGGCCTCCAGACCTTCCGGGCCGTCCTCTGAACCGTGGCCACTGTCCTTGACGCCGCCGAACGGAGAGTCCACCTGCGCGACCACGACCTGATTGAGCCCGACCATCCCGGCCTCGATCCCCTGGCTGGCGAGCAGCGCTGTCCGGGCAGACCCGGTGAACACATAAGATGCCAGCCCGAACGGGAGCCGGTTGGCGCTTTCAAGTGCGGCCTCCAGCCCCTCGAACGGGGATAACACCGCAACCGGGCCAAACGGCTCCTCATTCATGATGCGTGCGTCCGCCGGCACATCGCGCAACACGGTCGGTGCCCAGAAATAGCCCTGATTGCCGATCCGCTCGCCGCCGGTCATCCGTGTTGCCCCGTGACTCTGGGCATCGGCGATCAGCGCCGCCATGGCATCCAGCCGGCGCGGATTGGCGAGCGGCCCCATCTGGGTGTCGGTGTCCATTCCGTCGCCGACCCGGAGTGCGGCCATCCGCGCGCGCAACCCCTCGGCAAAGCGGGCATAGACTGGCGCTTCCACGAAGAAGCGGGTGGGCGATGTGCACACCTGCCCGGCATTGCGCGCCTTGGCCGGGGCCAGCGCGTCGAGTGCGGCATCGATATCAGCATCCGCGAACACCAGCACCGGCGCATGGCCACCCAGCTCCATGGTCGTGCGGATCATGTTGTCCGCCGCCAGTCGCATCAGTTGCTTGCCGATCGCCGTCGAGCCGGTGAACGACATCTTGCGGATGACCGTCGAGCCGAGCAGATGCGCGGACACCTCTGCCGGCACCCCGAAGACGACCTGCGCCACATCGCCCGGCACGCCGGCATCCCAGAGCGCATCCAGCACAGCGAGCGCGGACGCCGGCGCCTCCAGCGGCGGCTTAAGGATGCACGAACAGCCGGCGGCAATCGCTGCCCCCAGCTTGCGCACCGGTGTGCTGACCGGGAAGTTCCAGGGCGCGAACGCGGCGACAGGGCCAATCGGCTCCTTGAGTACCAGCGACTGCCGGCCATAGGGGCGGGCCAGTACCTTGCCGGTGACGCGCCGCGCTTCCTCGCCGAAAAACTCCAGCAGATTGGCGGCATAGCTAATCTCCGCGCGCGCCTCGGCCAGCGGCTTGCCTTCTTCCTGCGTGGTGGCGGCGGCGATCTCGTCGATGCGCGCCCGCATCAGGGTGGCGGCACGCTTCAGCACGGCAGCGCGTTCCAGCGGGTCCGTGCGCCGCCAGCGCGCGAAGCCGCGCGCACTGGCGGCCAGCGCGTCGTCCATGTCGTGCTGCCCGGCCAGCGGCAGGTCGCCTATGGCGGCTCCGGTCGCCGGGTTGATGACCGTGTGGGTCTGCCGTCCGCTGCCGGTGCGGCGCGTGCCGTCGATTGCCAGAAACAGGGTCATGCCATCGCCTCCGCCGCCATAGCCCGAATACGCTCGACCATGGAATACAGCCCGTTGGTGCGGGTGGGCGAGAGATGCCCCGCCAGCCCGAGTTCCTGCAGCCGGGCGCGAGCATCGATCGCGTGGATCGCCGCGGGCGTCCGGTCCTGGTAGAGCAGGAACAGCAGCGCCACGAGGCCGCGTACGATGTGCGCGTCGCTGTCGCCCGTGAAGTGCAGCGCGCCATCCGGGGTGTGCTGCGCGGTCAACCAGACCTGGCTGGAGCAGCCACGGACCTTGTTGGCCTCCGTGCGGGCCAACTCTGGCAGAGGCTCAAGCATGCGCCCGAGGTCGATCAGCGCCCGGTAGCGGTCCTCCCAGTCGTCAAACAGGGCCAGGTCCGCCTTGAAATCATCAAATGTCGTCATGAAGCTTATATAGGCAGCAGGGCGGGCTTACGCCAGCGCGCGCCAGCCGCCTGTATCCTGCCGCACACGGCCCTGCTGCTCCAGCGCGATCAGATGCGCAAGGACCGAGCGACTGGCCGCCGGATGCAGGATAGGCGGCGTCTGCGCATAGAGTCGCTCCACCATCTCACTGATGGCGGTCACGCCCTCGCCCAGCAATTGAAGAATCTGCGCCTCGCGCATGCGCCGGTGGGTCAGCAGCCCGCGCACCAGCGCCTGCGGCTTCAGGACCGGGTCGCCGTGGGTCGGGTAATAGATCGCATCATCACGCTCCAGCAGGCGGCGCAGGGATGCCAGATACTGGGTCATGTCGCCGTCCGGGGGGACGATAACGGTGGTCGACCAGCCCATCACATGGTCGCCGGTGAACAGCGCCTGTTCCTCCGGCAGCGCAAAGCACAGGTGGTTGGAGGTATGACCGGGGGTGGCGAGCGCTGCCAAGGTCCAGCCGGGGCCGGCCACCGTCTCGCCGTCTCCCATCACCCGGTCTGGTAGATAGTCGGCATCGAACGACTCTTCGACCTTGGGGCCTTCGTCCGGGAACGACAGCGGCGCGCAGCCGACAATCGGTGCACCGGTCAAGGCCTTTAGCGGCCTTGAGCCGGGCGAATGATCTCGGTGGGTGTGGGTGACGACGATGTGGCTGACCCGCTCCCCCAGCAGCGCGCAGCCGATGGCGTTGATATGCTCGGGGTCATCGGGGCCGGGGTCGATCACGGCGACCGTGCCGCGCCCGACGATGTAGGTGCCGGTGCCGGTCGCCGTGAACGGGCTGGGGTTTTTGGCGGTCAGCCGGCGCACGAGCGGCGACAGGGTCACCACGTCCTCGTAGCCGCAGGGGCGTGGGGGTGCGAAGGGCGGCGGCGCGGGGTGGAGGATATCGTTGTCCATTGCCCGCATCTAAAGCATCACGGCAACAATTGGGAACCGGTTATCGATCACCGGTAGTTCGAGCGTATCAGGCTTTCCCTTGAACCGTTCGCCCCGAGCATGGTCGAGGGGCGGCCGTATAACTCAGCTTACGTGTCTCGACCTGGCTCGACACGAGCGGTGAGTGTAGAGACCCATCAGGCCTTAGTGCGCCAGCGCCTTGACGATCTCCTCGGTCATCTTCTTGGCGTCGGCGAGCAGCATCATGGTGTTGTCGCGGAAGAACAGTTCGTTCTCGACCCCGGCGTACCCCGCGCCGCCCATCGAGCGCTTGATGAACAGCACGGTCTTGGCCTTTTCCACGTCCAGCACCGGCATGCCGTAGATCGGGGAGGTCTTGTCGGTCTTGGCGGCCGGGTTGGTCACGTCGTTCGCGCCGATCACATAGGCGACATCCGCCTGGCCGAAGTCGGTGTTGATGTCTTCCAGTTCAAACACCTCGTCGTAGGGCACGTTCGCCTCTGCCAGCAGGACGTTCATGTGCCCCGGCATGCGCCCGGCGACCGGGTGGATGGCGTATTTCACCTCGACGCCCTCTTTCTTCAAGAGATCGCCCATCTCGCGCAGCACGTGCTGCGCTTGCGCCACCGCCATGCCGTAGCCGGGCACGATGATGACCTTCTCGGCGTTCTTCATGATGAAGGCGGCATCGTCTGCCGAGCCGCGCTTGAAGGGCCGGTCCACCTTCGGGCCGCTGGCCGCCGCAGCCCCGCTCTCGGCGCCGAAGCCGCCGGCGATGACGCTGATGAAAGAGCGGTTCATGGCCTTGCACATGATGTAACTCAGGATCGCCCCAGACGAGCCGACAAGAGCACCGGTGATGATCATGGCGGAGTTGTGCAAGGTGAAGCCCATGGCCGCCGCTGCCCAACCGGAATAGCTGTTCAGCATCGACACCACGACCGGCATGTCCGCGCCGCCGATCGGGATGATCAGCAGGAAGCCGATCAGGAAGCTCAAGGCCATCAGCAGCCAAAGCAGCGTGCCGTCGCCCTGCGCTGCCGCCGGTGAGTGCGCAAAGCTCGCGACCAGCACCACAATGGCAATCAATGTACCGATGTTGATGACATGCCGCGCCGGCAGCAGGATCGGCGCGCCAGACATGTTGCCGTTCAGCTTCAGGAAGGCGATGACGGAACCGGAGAAGGTGATGGCCCCGATCGCAATGCCCAGCCCCATCTCGACCCGGCTGACCGGCAGGATGTTACCGGTCGCATCGACGATGCCGAAGGCTTCCGGGTTGAGGAACGCTGCCGCACCCACCAGCACCGCCGCCATGCCGACCAGACTGTGGAAGCCTGCGACCAGCTGCGGCATCTGGGTCATGGCGATGCGCTGCGCCAGCACATAGCCGATGCCGCCTCCGATCGCGAGGGCGACCAGTATCTCCACTATGTTGGCCAGGCCATGGGTGACCAGCGTCGTCACCACGGCCAGCAGCATGCCGACCATGCCGAACAGATTGCCCTGCCGGCTGCTCTCCGGGCTGGAGAGGCCTCGCAGCGCCAGAATGAACAGAACGCCGGAGATCAGATAGGCAAGTATGGCCCAGGCGGGCGCGGCTGTATGTTCCATGTGCGTGTCCCCTGTCAGGCCTTTTTCTCTTTTTTCTTGTACATGCCGAGCATGCGCCGGGTGACCGCAAAACCGCCGAAGATATTGACCGCCGCCATCACAACGGCCAGCAGGCCGAGATATTTGGCGATGGGCGCACCCTCGGCTGCGCCGGCGATCAAGGCGCCAACGATGATCACGGACGAGATGGCGTTGGTCACCGCCATCAGCGGCGTGTGCAGTGCCGGCGTCACCGACCACACGACATAGTAGCCGACGAAGATCGCCATCACGAAGATCGACAGTTGGTTCAGAAATTCCATCAGTCTTGCTCCTTCAAGCCGTCCGGCGATTATACTTCGCCTGCTCAAGGCGGGTGAAATAGGCTGAGACTTCGTCCAGGCAGCGCTTGAAGGCGGACATGGCCTCCAACCCATCGCTCTGATGACACACCAAAACACCGCCAGCCGCGCCTACCGCACCTGGAAGCATTAAATTGTCGGCCAGGCCGAAGGGCTCGATCCCAAGTCCCTGCCGATCACGCGCCGCATCCGGTGCGAGATCGAGCAGAAGGCGCGTCCGCGCTGCGAACTCTCTCTCATCATTGGAATAGGCAAAAATGGGCAGGTTGCGACCAGCGAACCAGCCCAGCTCAAAAGCGGTGCCGACATCGGCGCTTGGCCCCCGGAACGGCGACAGATTGGCGATAATGGCATCCGAATGTTTCATGAGCTCGAGGTTGCCGCGGTAGATGGCGCGACCGAGATCTTCCCCAGCCGCGTCGATCTGCTGATCCAGCGGAAACAACCCCTTGAAACCATGTTGGGCGCAGAGATCAACTTTCGCCCGACCGACGGCGTCGGCATCAGGCAGGAAAACATCCGGGCCGGCAAGATAAAGCCGCTTCATGGAATGCATCTCACTCATGTTCACGAAACTGGATCGGCTGCTCGACCACAATCTTCAGCGGGTCGGCACTCGCTTTTGCAGGCATGAGCCCTGGAAAGAGGAGAAGCAAGCCCAAGACGAGCAGGGCAATGGCCAGGATAATAACATGCGGCAAGCAGGTTTGCGGCATAATCATGACGACAGGCCATGAAAGTGGCAGCGTTTTGCCATCACTTTTGAGGTAAAACTTCGACCAGTTATGGCTCACCTGCGGGCCGCCGGGCGTCGCTGTCTCAAGCTCGCGGACATAGTGGATGAAAGCGGACTGATTGCGCCGCCACACCGTTTCGGTCACCCAGAACGAACAAGCCAGGATTGCCACCACCAGCGCCACCGGGATGAGTGCCGGGAACGCTGCCTGCCCGACCACGGCGACCACCGACGCGCTGGTGACCGACCATTGCTTGATGGTCAGACAGTCCGAATTGAACTTTGAGATGATATCCTGGACGAAATAATATTCCTTGAATTCTTGGCTATCCGGCTTTCCGCAGTCGACAGGAGGTTGCGTCATTGCGTCGACCCTCCTTCCCGCGGCCATACAGCAGCCCGCCATGCCGTCCATAGCCTGCTCCCCTTTTCAGGGAGGTCTGCAAAGGCGAATAACCGCCTCATCCCAACAGCCTTGGATGGACGATCTGGCCGTCGCGGGTGACGGTGACGCCGGCGACGATCTCGTCGTCGGCCGGCCAGACGGGGGCTTTGGCCTCCTTGTCCCAGAAGGTCGAGACGAAGGTGAACAGGTTGCGGGCATAGAGCGCCGACGCATCCGCCGCCAGCCGGGACGGCACGTTGCGGTGGCCGACGATCTTCACGCCGTTGGCCGTGGTCACCACTTCGCCGGGGACCGAGCCCTCGACATTGCCGCCGGCCTCGACCGCCAGGTCAACCAGCACCGAGCCGGCGCGCATGGCGGCCACCATCTCGGCACTCACCAGACGCGGGGCGGCCCGCCCGGGGATCAGCGCGGTGGTGATGACGATGTCCTGCTTGGGGATATGGCTGGCGATCAGCTCGGCCTGTGCGGCCTTGTATTCGTCCGACATCTCGGTCGCGTAGCCGCCAGTGCCCTCGCCCTCGATGCCCTTGACCTTCTCGACGAAGATCGCCTTGGCCCCCAGGCTTTCGATCTGTTCTTTGGTCGCCAGCCGGACGTCCGTTGCGGAGACAATGGCCCCGAGCCGCCGCGCGGTCGCAATCGCCTGCAGCCCGGCGACGCCCACGCCCATGATGAAAACCCGCGTTGCCGGAATGGTGCCGGCAGCGGTCATCATCATCGGCAGGGCGCGACCATATTCCGAGGCTGCGTCCAGCACCGCCTTGTAGCCGGCGAGGTTCGATTGGGAGGAGAGGACATCCATGGACTGCGCGCGGGTGATGCGCGGCATCAGCTCCATGGCCATGGCCGTGACGCCCGCATCCGCGAGGTTCTGCATCAGGCCCCGCGTGGTCAGCGCCTCCAGCGTCGAGACCAGCACGCAGCCCTTGGGCAGGCCGGCGATTTCCTCCGGTGCGGGTTTTTGCACTTTCAGCACCAGCCCGGCACCAGCCAGAGCGCCCGCACGGTCCGTGACCGTTGCACCAGCGGCAGTATAGTCGGAATCAGGGATGGAGGCGGAAAGGCCGGCGCTGACTTCAACCGCGACCTCGGCACCGAGGCCCATGAATTTCTTGACGGTCTCCGGCGTTGCTGCAACCCGGCGCTCATGCGCCTGGGTTTCCCTCAGCACGGCAATCTTCATCGACGCTCTCCCCCGGCGGTTCTGACCCGCGTTAAGGAGAATAGCCTCTATGAGCGGAGCGCCGCCGTCAAGTCGTGAACCAGAGCACCGCCCCGAACAAAATCAGGGACCAGGGGATGCCCCACTTCACGAAGCCCACGAAGCCGCGCCAGGTGCGCTTGTGCTCGGCGTAATCCATGCTGTTCTGTTCGGCCATACTCATGCCCTCGCCAACATTGTCTGCCCGCCTCTTAAGCCGAGCCGGCCCGGATTGCCAAGAGGGTCTTGGGGTCGCAAAATCCGCTCGCGGTGATCTGGTCGAACCGCGAGCCGCTCAGCCCTTCGTCCGGCTCAGGGCGAGCGGCGAGATTTCAAATGGAGATGCGCCTTATTGCGGCGACAGCTCAGCCACCTGCAGGGCCTGTGCCTGGCGGGCCGCGAGCGCCTCAACCGAAAAGCCGTCGATCACATCCTGGAATAGCCGGTACCAGTTCACGTGAGCGCCCAGGTGCATGAATACGCCGCCGAGCCCGATTGCCGCCCGGTCCATGAACACGAACTCGCGCGGTGGCCGCACGCCGCCCAGCTCCTTCAGCCGCGCATGCACCTTGGCTGCCTGCTCCCGGCCATATTGGCCCGGCTTGTCATAGCTGTTGATCAGCCGCGGTTTATCCTCAAGCAGCGGGGCATAGAGGAACGCCGCCCAGATGTTGAGCGTGTCGATCACTTCGGTACTGAGGCCCGCGAAGCCCCAGGTCTCGTACGCATGGACCGCCAGATCGCGGTCCCCGTCGCGCACGGCACGATACAAATCGATGACGCCACCGACAAACTTGGCCGGAAACACCCGAATGCAGCCATAATCCAGCAGGTTGATGGTCAGGTCGTCACGGGCGGTGTAGTTGCCGAGGTGCGGATCGCCGTGAATGACGCCGTATTTGTGGAAGGGCACATACCAGGCGCGGAACATGTTGACCGCAAGCTGGTTGCGCGTGTCCTGGTCGGCCTCCTTGTAGGTCATCAGCGACTTGCCGCTGAGCCAGGTCATGGTCAGCACGCGCCGGGTCGAGAGGTCCGCAACCACATCCGGCACATGGACGCAGGGTTCGTCCGCCAGCATGTGGCGGTAGAGGGCCATATGCTTGGCCTCCAGCGCATAATCCAGTTCCTCCCGCAGCCGCTCGGCAATCTCGTGGCGGATTTCGCTGGGGTCGATCGACCGGTCGTAGGCCCGGTATAACCCGATCAGCATGTCGAGTTGCTTCAGGTCCGCCTCGATGGCCGATGCCATATCCGGATATTGCAGCTTGACCGCCACCGCCCGGCCATCGAGAGCTGCAGCGCGGTGGACCTGCCCAAGTGAGGCAGCCGCCGCCGCAGTCTCCTCAAATGCGCTGAACTTTGCGCGCCACTCGACCCCAAGCTCGGTCTTCATGCGCCGCTTGACGAACGGCCAGCCCATGGAGGGCGCATTCGCCTGCAACTGGGCAAGTTTCTGGGCATATTCCGGCGGCAACGCCTCGGGGATGGTGGAGAGGATTTGCGCCACCTTCATCACCGGACCTTTAAGGTTGCCCAGCGCGGCTGTCAGTTCATTGGCATGCCGCTCGGCATCGAGCCTGGAGCCCAACACGCGGTTGGCGGCGAACTGAATACCCAGCCCGCCAACAGCGGCACCGACGCGCGCATAGCGCGACAAGCGCCCGGAAATGCTGTTGGTATCGTCATAGGTATCGCTCATGCCCGACAGGTAGGCCGGTTGCGCGGGTTCGGCAATGATAAGGGATAAACCACTACCGCGCTGTTGAGGTATAATTAACCATTGTCCCGTATTGAGACAGCAGGCTGTCCAATATTGGAACAACTTACCCATGAACACGGTCCTGATCGCCGAAGACGAACCGAGCCAGCGGCGCGCGCTCGCGGCGATTGCCAGCCGGGCGGGTTTTTCGGTCCTGGAGGCAGAGACCGGGCAGCAGGCACTCGATATCCTCCAGGGGCCGAACGGTGGGCAGATTTGCGCGCTGATGGCTGACCTGCAAATGCCCAAGATGAGCGGCCTGGAGCTGGTGAAAGCCATCCGCCCGCAGCGTCCGCGCCTGCCGATCATCGTGCTGACAGCGCACACGACGCTGAATAACGCCATCGAGTCGATGCGCGCCGGTGCCAACGACTTCATTGCCAAGCCGGCCAGCCCGGAACGCATCCGCGCCGCCCTGGCTACCGCGACCAACGAAAACATCGCAGATGGCGAACTGCGCCCGCTCTCGGAAAAGCTGGGCGCTCAACTGACCTTCGAGCAACTGGTGGGTCAGTCAGCACAATTCCTGCGCGCCGTCTCGCTGGCCCGGCGTGCTGCCAACTCCTCGGCACCGGTGCTGATTGAGGGGGAGAGCGGTGTCGGCAAGGAACTGATCGCGCAGTCTATCCACTCCGCCAGCCCGCGCGCCAATGGCCCGTTTGTCGTGGTGAACTGCGGCGCGCTGCCGGCACAACTGGCGGAGAGCCTGCTGTTCGGCCACGAAAAGGGGGCATTCACTGGTGCGGTGGACCGCCACATGGGCAAGTTCCTCGACGCTAATGGCGGCACCTTGTTTCTGGACGAGATCGGCGAACTGTCGCTGGACCTGCAGGTCAAGCTTTTGCGTGTGCTGCAGGAGGGCGAGGTCGAGCCGGTCGGCAGCCGGTCCACGGTCAAGGTCGATGTACGGATTGTCAGTGCCACCAACCGGGAACTGGCGGTTGAGTCCGCGCAGGGGCGGTTCCGCGAGGACCTTTACTACCGCCTGAACGTCGTGCAGTTGACCATCCCGCCGCTGCGCGAACGCCGGGAGGATATTCCGGCCCTGATCAACCATTTCATTGCCCGGACGGCGGCGCTGGAGAACATCCATGTCCGCGGCGTGTCGGACGAGGCGATGACGCTGCTCACGGCCTTCGACTGGCCGGGCAATGTCCGCCAGTTGCAGAACGCCATCTTCCGCGCCGTTGTGCTGTGCGACAGCGACCGGCTGAGCATGCGCGACTTTCCGCAGATCCTGGCGCAGGCCCAGCGTGCAGAACGGACCACGCCGGCGCTGCCCTCAGCCGTCGCCGCCGATGCGGCTGCGAGTACGGATCGCATCCAGTTGACCGACGCGCGCGGGCATGTCCGTGCGCTGCAGGAGCTGGAGGCTGACGCGATCCGCTTTGCCGTCTCCCGCTATCGCGGGCGCATGAGTGAGGTGGCGCGCCGCCTGGGCATCGGCCGCTCGACCCTGTACCGCCGGCTGGCCGAGCTTGATATCAGCATCGATGAGGCAGCGGGGTTTTAAAGCATCGCACCTTAAATGTGACTCACATCCGGAATAGAGCGGTATGTCACATTTAAGGGGCAAAGATGCTTTAGATTTATGGGTTTATAGAGCAACTTTGGGCTTGAAATCCGCTCTGAGCATGCCGCCCGGCTGATGCGGATTTGAAGCCCGTTGCTCTACCGCACGCCGCAAACCCTGTTGCAAGGGTCCAGGTCCGGCCATAGGGTGCCGCCATGCTACGAGCCCTGCACCTGACTCCGGATTTTGCCGTCGCCGGCCAGATCGACGCTGACGATGTCGCCGAGATCGCGGCTGCAGGCTTCCGCACGATCATCAACAACCGCCCCGACGATGAAATGCCCGGACAGCCCTGCTGTGCGGACGTCGGCCAGGCTGCCAAAGACCACGGTCTCGATTACTACGCTATTCCGGTGAGCCACGGACCGCTGGAAGTGGACGTGCTGTTGGCGACCAATGCCGCACTGGAGGTTTGCCAAGGCCCTGTGCTGGCATTCTGCCGATCCGGTGCACGCTCGACCATGGTGTGGGCGGCTGCACGTGCCCTTGCGGGGGAAGAGCCGGATCGCCTGTGCGCTGCCGCTGCCAATGCCGGCTATGACCTCACGCCGATGATCAATGCGCTGAGCGATCTGGCGGGATCGACGCACAGTCCATCCTGACTGGGCTGGTGCGAACGCGCCAATATATCTCTAAGAGTATGAGCTATATCGTGAGGTTGCCCATGTCGTCGCGCCTTTTTGCGCTTGCCTTGATGCTTATGTCTGCCCCTGCAGTGGCCCAGACGGTGATCGGACCTGACGCTGGCGCCTGCGCAGCCGGCGCGCAGGACACTGCGCTGCGGGTTGAGATCACCGGTTTCAAGGACCGCAAAGGGCAGGTGCGACTCGAGATATACTCGACGGCGCCGGATGAGTTTCTCGCGAGCGGTACAAAATTGCTGGAAGCCGGCAAGGTCTTCCGCCGCGTCGACGCACCGACCCCGCAAGGCGGTTCGGTCTTTTCCTGCATCCGCCTGCCGGGCCCCGGCAGCTACACACTTGCCGTGCTGCACGACCGCAACCTGAACGGCAAGTTCAGCCTGTTTACCGATGGCGTCGGCTTCCCCAAACGGACCAAGCGCATCTACAGCAAGCCCAAAGCCGCAGAGGCCGAGTTCACCGCCACAGCCGGCCTGAACACGATGACTATACCGCTGTTCTATCCTTGAGCGGTTCCGGTCAGACTGTGAACCTCTGCGGCACTATCTCAGTTTGGAAATCTCCGCTCACCCTGAGCTTGGACAGAAGGCTGAGCGGCTCGTCCAGCTCACCACGAGCGAACTTTCGACCTGGGCCAGACCCTTTCCGACTTTGATGGAATCACATCGTGATGGCATCAAAGGTCGGATAAAAAGGGTCTATTCTTGTGTCTGGAGCCTTTCTTGTCGTTTTTTGATTGAACCCCTGGTTCAATCAAAAACGGAAAGGCTCTAGGACTACGACGGCCTTTGGGCTTTGACCCGCGCCGATGATACGGTATGCATGCACAATGCATGAACCGGGCCAACACGATGTGGCCGTTATAATTCTTTAACAATCATGGCTTAACCATTTGATGGGGCTTGATTCATGCATTCTGTTGCGCGGGGCACCCCCGACCGCAACCGATCAGCCCCAGGAGTCTGGACAAGGTTTCGATAATGACTGAGCAAACAACGTCGATGCCGGAGGCCGATTTCATTGCTGCGGCCACCCTTGCCGCCCCGGGTCTTGATATTGTCGCGATCGGCAAGAGCTACGACCGCCGGGCCGTGTTGCGCGATGTCTCGCTGTCTGTACGCCGCGGTGAGGTTGTCGGCCTGCTCGGCCCGAACGGAGCGGGCAAGACCACCTGTTTCTATTCGGTCATGGGTCTCGTTGTGCCGGACCATGGCCGGATACTCCTCGACGGGCAGGATATCACCGGCCTTCCCATGTATCGGCGTGCTGCACGTGGTTTGGGCTACCTGCCGCAGGAAACATCGATTTTTCGCGGTCTGAGCGTTGAGGATAACATCCTCTCGGTGCTGGAAGTTATTGAGGGCGACCGGGCGACGCGCATGGCGCGACTCGAGGAACTGCTGGAAGAGTTCAGCCTGACCCGCTTGCGCAAGTCCTCCGCCATGGCTTTGTCAGGCGGGGAGCGCCGGCGCGCTGAAATCGCCCGCGCGCTGGCGGCAGCACCCTCGATCATGCTGCTAGACGAGCCGTTTGCCGGCATCGACCCTATCTCGATCTCCGATATCCGCACTCTTGTGACGCATCTGAAGCAGCGCGGCATCGGTGTGCTGATCACCGACCACAATGTGCGTGAGACCCTGGATATCGTGGACCGCGCCTGCATCATCTACGACGGGCGCGTGCTCTTTGAGGGCACCCCACGTGACCTCGTTGCCGATGAACAAGTCCGCCGCGTCTATTTAGGCGAAAATTTCCAACTCTGAACTAGACTTGAGCCCATGGCCATAGGACCACGCCTCGACCTCAGACAAAGCCAGCAGCTGGTGATGACACCCCAGTTGCAGCAGGCGATCAAGTTGCTGGCGCTCAGCAACCTGGAGCTTGAAGGCTTTGTCATTGCCGAGCTGGAAAAAAACCCGCTGCTGGAAGTCGGCGAGGACCAGGGCGAGCGTGAAGCGGTCGAGACCGACAGCGATGGCGGTGACGGCGATGGCTTCGACGATGGCGACACGCTGACGGCATCCGATACCGCGCTGATGCGCGACGACATCGCGCAAGGCACGACGCCGGAGGCCGCACTCGATATCGCCGTTGAGGACAACGTCTATCAGAATGACTCGCCAAGCGACCGCAGCGGCGAGCCCGATGGCGCGATGAGCGGCATGGAGGGCCTCAGCCTTACCGGAACCGGCAGCATCGCCGAGGGCGGCGACTATGACGACACGTCGGGCATCAATGCCACCCTGGTGGCGGAAACCTCGCTGCAAGACCACCTGCTCGCGCAGGTCGGCGAAACCTTCGCGGATCCGGAATTGCGTTTCGTCGCAACGCACATCGTCGATCTGGTCGATGAAGCCGGCTACATCCGCGAGCCGCTGACCGACATTGCGCTGCGCCTCGGTATTCCGGAGACCGTGGTTGAGACGGTTCTCGCTGTAATGCAGACGTTTGACCCCAGTGGTGTCTGCGCGCGCAATCTTTCGGAATGCTTGAAAATCCAGGCGCGCGAGGTGAACCGGCTGGACCCGGCAATGTCGTGCTTCCTCGATCATCTCGACCTGCTCGGCCGTGGTGAGCTGGCGCAGCTTCGCCGATTGTGCCGGATCGACGACGAAGACCTGCAGGACATGATCCAGGAAATCCGCCAGTATAATCCGAAGCCGGGTCTCGCGTTCGGTGGTGAGCGCGTGCAAACGGTCGTGCCGGACATTCTGGTGCGCCGTGCGCCGGAGGGCGGCTGGGGGGTCGAGCTGAACAGCGCGACCCTGCCGCGCGTGCTGATCAACCGCCGCTACTATGTAGAGCTGGCAAGCCGAGCCGGAAACCGCACCGACAAGGCTTTCCTCTCCGAGTGCCTGCAATCCGCCAATTGGTTGACCAAGGCGCTGGATCAGCGGGCGCGCACCATCCTTAAGGTCTCGACCGAACTGGTCCGTCAGCAGCAGGACTTCTTCGAGCATGGCGTGCGCAACCTGCGTCCGCTGAACCTGCGCATGATTGCAGAAGCAATCGGCATGCATGAGTCAACCGTATCTCGGGTGACCACGGCGAAATATCTGTCCTCGCCGCGTGGGCTGTTCGAGCTGAAATATTTCTTCACGTCTGCCATTCAGGCAGGAGACGGCGGCGAAGCGCACTCGGCAGAAGCGGTAAAGATGCGTATCCGCGAACTGATTGACGCAGAAGACCCCAAGACCGTACTATCCGACGACAAGCTGGTGGAAATATTACAGAGCGAAAGCTTCGATATCGCCCGGCGAACCGTAGCCAAGTATCGCGAGTCGATGCGCATCCCGTCGAGTGTCGAGCGGCGACGCGCCAAGACAATCGCCAATGGCGGCACTGCATCGGCAAGCTGGCAAACCGGTGCTCACCGGTAAATACTGTGCGATAACCTCTTGAAACGTCTTCGCAGGAGGCTGAGGTTACAAAAACAAGAAGCGTGAATGACGCCGCGTCAAACCCTCAAGCAAGGGAGTCCCCCATGGAAATCCGCGTCTCTGGCCGTAACATAGATCTGGGTGATGCCTTTCCCGCGCATGCACGCATGCGTCTGGACGAAATCACAGATAAATATTTTTCCCGATCTCTCAGCGCCCAGGTCACCATGAGCCGGGAAGAGGGCGGCACCGGATTTCACGCCTATTGCGCACTTCACGTCCGGCAGGGGATTCTGCTGAAGGCCGAAGGCAATGGCGGGGATGCCCGTTCAGCCTTCGATCTCGCGTCGAGCCGGATCGAAAAGCAGCTGCGCCGCTATAAGCGTCGTCTGACCAATCACCACGGCAACGGCGTGACCGAGCAGGAAAATCTTGATTTCCTGCCGGCTGCCTACGTCGTGTTCCAGTCGCAGGACCGGGAGTCGGAGGATGAATTGCCCGACACCCATAGCCCTGTGATTATTGCAGAAATGCCATCTGATATTCCCGAGGTCAGCGTGTCCGACGCGGTGATGTTGCTGGACTTGCGCAATACGCCGGCGCTTTTGTTCCGCAATGCTGCAAACCATCGCTTGTCGATGGTGTACCGCCGGGACGACGGCAACGTGGCTTGGGTCGAGCCGAAGGACAATCCATCGGCCTGAAAGCACGTCCTGCCTCAAGGCCTGTTTCAGAACCCGGCGCGAGCCCTCACCTCGCGCATACACGATATTTATCGCATCTCCATGGATTGGAGAGAAATCTGCGGTAAGGCAGCCGGATCGTGCTGCCGCCGCAGACATTGATTTGAGAAAATTATGGAATCTTCTTCGCTGTTTTCGCATGCTGCCGTTGCCGCGCGCCTGCGCGCAGGCTCAAAAAAACATCTGCTGGCGAGTCTGGCCGACATCGCGGCCCGTGCCTACTCCGTCGATCCGTCGCACGCCCTGGCGGCGGTCCTGGAACGGGAGAAGCTGGGTGTGACCGGCGTCGGCAACGGCATCGCGATTCCGCACGCCAAGCTGCCGGACATCGAGGGCCTCATGGGTGTCTTCGTTACCCTGGAACAACCGGTCGACTACCAGTCGATCGACAGCGCACCTGTCGATATCGTCTGCATGCTGCTAGCACCCAGCGACGCCGGCGCGACGCATCTGCAGGCGTTGGCCCTGGTATCGCGCATGCTGCGCCAGCAGGGTTTCTGCGAGAAACTGCGCGGCGCGCAGAACGATGATGCGCTGTTGGCAATACTCCAGCGTGGCGAACAGCCCAAAGCCGCCTGATAAAGCGTGATGACATTTGATTGATTACTCTCCCCTCCCTTGCTGAGGGAGGGACGGCCGATAGGCTGGGGTGGATGCTCTGTATCCTTACCCACCCCGGCGCTACGCACCACCCCTCCCGTGAACGGGAGGGGAGACCCGGATCAATCTAAAGTCAGCACGCTCACAGCTAGCGGCAAAAGGCCTGGTTCGGCGGCTGGATGACGCAGGCGCCGCGCTGGCCGCCGCGCAGCAGGCTGAAGCGGATGCCGTTACCGGAGGCCGTTGCCGCCTCAGCCAGTTCCTTGACCGTATCGACCGACGTGCCGCCGACAGTCTCCAGGATATCGCCGGGGCGCACCATCCCGAGCCGGGCGGCAAGCGACTGGCCGCTGGCCTCAAGCACGATCACCCCGCGCTCCTGCGGCACCGCCAGCTCCTGCGCCAGTGCCGGCGAGAGGTTGGCGACCTTGAGGCCGGTGAACGGCGTGCGCCCGCCCAGCACGGTGATATCGCGCGGCGGGTTTTCCGGCGGGGCCACCGCCGTGACCGGCACGACCGCGATTTTGCCTTTGCTCATCACCCGCAGCCGCAGGCTTTGCCCCGGCTGACGGGTAGCGATCTGGAAGCGCAGGGCTTCCGGGTCCGCGACGGCGATGTCGTTGACCGCCAGCACGATGTCGCCCGCCTCGATCCCGGCCCGGGCCGCTGGCGAGGCTGCCGAGACACGGTTGACCAGCACGCCCATCGGCCGTTCCAGCTCCAGCGTACGTGCCAGCTCCGAGTCGACGGACTGGGTCTCAAGCCCGATCCAGGGCCGCACGATCTTGCCGGTGGCCGCTCCGGCGATCACCGTGCGCACCAGGCTGACCGGCACCGCAAAGCCGATGCCGACCGAGCCGCCCGACTGCGAATAAATGAAGGTGTTGATGCCGAGCAGGCGGCCATCCATACCGACCAGCGCGCCGCCCGAGTTGCCGGGGTTAATCGCGGCATCCGTCTGGATATAATATTGATAGGCGGTCGGTCCGTCGCCGCCGGAGCGCAACGCCGAGACAATGCCGTGGGTCACGGTCTGGCCGACCCCGAACGGGTTGCCGATCGCCAGCACCAGATCGCCGACCTTGATCCGGTCCGAGTCGCCGAGCGGCAACACCGGCAGGCTCTCGGCACCCGGGCTGACGCGGATCAGCGCCAGGTCAGAGCGCTCGTCGGAGAGGATCAGTTTCGCCTCGAACTCGCGCCGGTCGGCCAGCACCACGCGGATCTGGTCGGCATCTCCCACCACATGGCGGTTGGTGACGATCAGGCCGTCGGCCGAGACGATAACGCCCGACCCCAGCGAGCGCTCCACCCGGTCGCGTGACAAGCCGCTGGGGTTGCCGAAGAAGAACTGGAGCAGCGGGTCGCTCAGCATCGCATTGCGGCGCTGGCGGACGACCTTGGCGGTGTAGATGTTGACGACGGCAGGGGACGCCCGCTCGACCACCGGCGCATAGGACAGCATGACCTGCTGATTGCTGGCCGGGGCCGCGCGGTCCAGCCCTTCAGGGGCGGCGACCACCCCGGTCGTCTGTGCCCGCGGCCAGTCGTTGGAATAATGCAGGGCAAGCGCCGCACCGGCGACAACGCCGGCCGCGAGCAGCAACGTGGTTTTGCTCAGGCGGACCATGGCCATGGCTCCCTTGCGTGCAAGACGCATCATCAGGCGTGTTCCCTTCATGCCTCCGCCATCAACGTGCGGACAAGTTCCGATAGTGCGGTCTGGCGCCGGCGCTTCAAGCGCTCCGCCGCCAGGATGCTCCGCAGCCGCGACAGACAAAGGCTCAGGTCGTCGTTCACCAGGACATAGTCGTATTCGGCCCAGTGGCTGATCTCGCCGGCGGCGCGCGCCATGCGACCGGCGATCACCGCCGCTGAGTCCTGCGCCCGGCTCTGCAGGCGGGCATGCAGCGCGGCAATCGATGGCGGCAGAATGAACACGCACACCAGATCCTCCGGCCGGGCCTGATGGAGCTGCTGCGTGCCCTGCCAGTCGATATCGAACAGCACATCGCGACCCTGGTCGAGTGCGGCCTCCACGGGCGCGCGCGGCGTGCCGTAGCGGTTGTCGAACACCTTGGCCCACTCGAGGAAGGCCCCTTCTGACACCATGGCGTCAAAGCGTGCCGGGTCGACGAAATAATAGTCGCGCCCCTCGATCTCCCCGGCGCGCATCGGCCGGGTGGTCGCGGAGACGGACATGCTGATGTCCGGGTCGCTCTCCAGCAAGGCGCGCGCCAGCGTGGACTTGCCCGCGCCGGACGGCGAGGACAGCACGAACATCAGCCCACGGCGTTCGGCCCCGGTCATGGTCAGAGCGGGTCCGGCCCCAGCATGGTCTCGGCACGCACCACGGCCTGGAAGCGCGCTTCGTCGATCAGCTTCAGCTCCAGCGCGGCCTCCAGCAGGGTCTGGCCCTTCTTGTGGGCGTGCTTGGCGATCGTTGCGGCGTTGTCGTAGCCGATCTCGGGTGCCAGCGCCGTGACCAGCATCAGGCTCTGCTCGACCAGTTGCGTGAGGCGGGTGGTGTTGGGCACGATCCCTGCGACGCAGCGGTCCGCGAACGAGACCATGCCGTCGGCCAGCAGGCGGATCGACTGCAGTACATTATAGGCGATCACCGGCTTGAAGACGTTCAGCTCGAAGTGGCCTTGCGCGCCGGCGATGGTCACTGCCACATGGTTGCCCATCACTTGCGCGGCCACCATGGTCAGGCTTTCGGCCTGGGTCGGGTTGACCTTGCCGGGCATGATGGAGGAGCCGGGCTCGTTTTCCGGCAGCAGCAGTTCGCCGAGCCCCGAGCGCGGGCCGGAGCCCAGCAGGCGGATGTCGTTGGCGATCTTGTTGACGCCGACGGCCAGCACGTTGAGCACGCCGGACAGCTCGACCAGCGCGTCGTGGGTCGCCAGCGCCTCGAACTTGTTCGGCGCGGTGACGAACGGCTGGCCGGTAATCGTCGCAACCTCGGCGGCAAAACTCTCCGCGAAGCCCTGGAAGCTGTTCAGCCCGGTGCCGACCGCCGTGCCGCCCTGCGCCAGCGCGTAGACGCGCGGCAGCGCCGCCTCCAGCCGCTCAATGCCATAGGCGATCTGCGCGGCGTAGCCGGAGAACTCCTGGCCGAGCGTCATCGGTGTCGCATCCTGCAGGTGGGTGCGGCCGAGCTTGATGATCTCCGCCCAGGCGGCAGCCTTGGCATCCAGTGCGGCGTGCAGGTGCCGGCACGCCGGGATAAGCCGGTTCACCACCTCGCGCGCGGCAGCGATGTGCATCGCGGTCGGGAACGAGTCGTTGGAGGATTGGCCGCGGTTGACATGGTCGTTCGGGTGCACCGGCGTCTTGCCACCGCGCACGCCGGCCAGCATCTCGTTGGCGCGACCGGCGATCACCTCGTTGGCGTTCATGTTGGACTGGGTGCCGGAGCCGGTCTGCCAGACCACCAGCGGAAACTGGGTGTCGTGCTGCCCGGCGATCACTTCCTGGGCCGCGACCGCAATAGCGTCTGCAATTCTGCCGTCGAGCTGGTTGTGGCGGGCGTTGACCCGCGCTGCCGCCAGCTTGACGATGCCCAGCGCATGGACCAGCGGGGCCGGCATGCGTTCGTCGCCGATCGGGAAGTTGCCGATCGAGCGCTGGGTCTGGGCACCCCAATAGACGTCGGCGGAGACGTCAATAGGGCCGAAGCTGTCGGTCTCTGAGCGGGTTGCAGACATGGGAACCTCTTGGTGTCAGGGTTTTTTACGGAAGCGATCAAGCGAGACGACCTTGCCGCCGCCATTATCGCCATCACTATCGTCGTCGCCAGATGGGTCCGACACTGTGCTGGTCGGCGCTGCCGCCGGTTCATCCATGGCGTAGACAGGCGGCTGGAATTGCAGGCCGAAATCGACACTCGGGTCGACGAAGCTGACCAGCGCATCGAACGGCACGACCAGCCGGGTGGGCACGTGGTTGAAGGACAGGCCGACCTCGAAGCGGTCATCCCCCACCTTCAGGTCCCAGTAGCGGTTTTGCAGCACGATGGTCATGTCGTCCGGGTAGCGGGCGCGCAGGTCCGGCGGCATCACCACACCCGGATAGCTGGTGCGAAAGCCGATGAAGAAATGGTGCCGGCCCGGCAGACCGGTCATGGCGACATCCGACAGCAACTTGCGCACGACATCGCGCAGGGCATCCTGCACGAAATCCTCATAGGGGATCAGGCTCTCCTGCGGCGTCTCTTCATTGGCCATGACGCGGCGTTTCTCCCTCGGCGTGGTTCGTCCCGACAATGCTTCGGGTTTAGCCGCCAAACTGCAGATGAACAACCACCAACCCGGCCTCATCGTCAACTGCGCGGTCACGAATTTCCGCATCGCGACGGGCCAGCGCCAGCACGCCCTGCGGCTGCGGTGGTGCGCAGACGATCACATCGGCCTGCTGGAGCAGGCGCAACTGGCCAAGCGTCAGCGCCTCCGGGTCGTCCGTGGCAATCGTCAGCATATGCCGGGCCGGGGCGACCGGTGCCACCAGTAGCGCATCAGCAATGGTCGCAGCCGGGTCCGGGTGCAGGGTCATCGGGTCGAGCGCGCCGCCGGGGCGCAGCAGCGCATCCCAGAAGCGGCGGCGGGCAGGCGTCGTGGTGTGCACGGCGGTGACCGAGGCGCGCGCTGCGAAGATCGCATCGGCCAGGGCCCCGAGGCCGGGGGGCAGCCAGATCTCCAGCCGCTCGCGCAGCGCCTTGGCCAGCGAGGCAGAAGCGCCGCCTGTCGAGATCGAGACCACGACGGTCCCGCGGTCAACGATGGCCGGCACGGAAAAGTCACACAGGGCGGGTTTGTCGACAACATTCACCAGCAGGCCGCGTGCGCGCAGCCGTGCTGCCGTTGCCCCGGCAATTGCATCGTCCTCCTCGGCGACAAAACCGATACGGGCGTGGGCGGCGCGCGGGTCGTCGTCTGCGACCGGCATGCCGCCTGCCGCCAGTATCAGCCGCGCCTTGGCGTCTGCGGCCGGGCCGGAGCCCACAAGCACAACCGGCTGGCCCAAGACGCTGACATGGAGGGGAAGAGTACGCACAGCCGGACAACGCCCTGGAGATGGATCGGTCGATACATGGCATGCAGACGGCCTGAGGGGAATTGCTGATCCACACCGCAAGCCTGCTTGCGATGAACTGGCGCTACCTTCCCCGTACCGTAAACCGCTTTTTAATCGTTACGAATGTAGCAATGCCGTTCGGGGAGTAAAACTGCACAACGTCAGGGGTCTGGGGGGAACAGTTCAGTTCATGAACAAACGATGGAGATGTCTCATCGGCTGGGTCAAAAAGACCACTGCCCGGTGACGGTGTTTCACGTCCTTCTCACGCATGCGTTTTCAGGCGTATTTCTGAATATGCGGGGAAAATATGGGTTATTTGCGCGATAGCGACTTTTTCAATCTGCCGGAGGATGATGCGGACGCGTTCATTCATCTGGAAGGGATTTCCCGCACCCGCCTGATGGAGAGCATCCGCGGCGAGTACAGCAATGAATCCTACGATGCGATCTTCCAGTACATGAACGAGATCACGGCCATCGCGATGGAGCTGAACGTCGGCGATCTGTACTTCGACACCGAGTCGGGCAGCTACAACGCGGAATTCAAGCGTTTCCTGCTGGCGGTGGATTCGATCATCGCCCGGCTGCGGGTGCAGCGCGCCAAGCGCGACCGGCAGGGTGTGCTGGAGCTGACCGGCGCGGCCCATGGCACGATACAGGCGCATCTGGTGCGGCTGAAGTCGGAAATCCGTGCCACCGGCATGGCAGAGACCCGCAAGCGCAGCCTGCTCGACAAGGTCGACGATCTGGAGATCGATATCGTCGAGCGGCGCATGGCCCCGGAGACCGTGGTGCGCTTCTCGCCCGCCATGCGCGTGCGGCGCTAGATCTTGATCATTTCAGATTGAACCAATCTTGCCTCACCCTCAGCCGCTCAGGCTTTAGGCTGCGATGACTTCAGCGGGCGGCTGAAAAACAGCATTACCCGTCACGACACGTCGTCATCCCGGACTTGATCCGGGATCCAGGATAAAAGAAATTCAGCGTTTTCAGGCGTCTGGATTCCGGCTTTCGCCGGAATGACGACGATTATGGGGCATTGCGGACTTTCGTAATTCAGTGTCACCGTAATTCCAACATGCTATTCGGGAGGGCTATGCATGCGGCGTCCAATAATTTTTTTAATTTTAATATTTATATCGCTTTTTAATTTCGGATGCGATAAACCTGAAGAAAAGGTGATTTCATCACTAGTGTCTCCTGACAAAAAACATACTATTTGGGTTACAATCGCATATGGCGGCATTAATTCGGACGTCGTGCGCGCATATGTGACAAAAACAGGAGTTGAATTTAGTATAAAAGATATTTTTTTAGAACATCAAATTGTACAAACACAAATATTTTTTGGATTGATAGAGAAAATATTGCAATAAAATATGATTACATAACTATATCTTCTTTTTATTCTAATATAAAAAACTTGAAATTACAAGTTAAACTTATAAAAAACAATGACATTGCGAAAAAAAATGAAGAATATATAGAAACTGTAAATATACCATGCACAATATGGGGTAAGTATTAGGAGTTGAATTGGAATTACGAATTACGGTGACGCGCACATTATTCACAAAATCCCGTCGCCTTTGAATTACGGCGCCAGTTTACGGAACATCCGGCAATTACGGTGACGCGCAATTACGGTGACACGCACATTATTCACTCTTCGCGGCTAGTGCTGCGTCTTTCAGTAGATCGAGATAAAGCGCATAGTCCCCGTCTTCGAAGAAGGTTCGCTCCCGCCGGTTGCTGCGTTGCGTGATGTGATGCGGGTGTCCGGGAAGCACAATGCGAGAAAGGCGAGCCATCGCAAGGTCTATAGACACCAGGTAGCAGGGTGTCTATGATAAGTGAATTATGGCGTGTCACCGTAATTGCCAATATGTAAGTAAATATAATGAAATTTATACACATATCATTAGTTGTGATGGGGATATCAATTGTTGGCATTTGCGCAACATTATTTATTGATTCAGAATCAATAAATAATGACGTAGGTACTATTTTTGCAGGAGTTTTTATTTTAAACATGATTACGCAGTGGTTGTATGGTATTTTTTTGCAATTCGCAAACTATATTCGCTGGCAGTCCGAAATATGCGTAGATAATGTCGTATTGGAATTACGAATTGGATTACGGTGACACGCACATTATTCACTTGAATTACGGTGACACGAATTACGGTGACACGCACATTATTCACTCTTCGCGGAATTACGGTGACACGCACATTATTCACTCTTCGCGGCCAGTGCTGCGTCTTTCAGTAGATCGAGATAAAGCGCATAGTCCCCGTCTTCGAAGAAGGTTCGCTCCCGCCGGTTGCCGCGTTGCGTGATGTGATGCGGGTGTCCGGGAAGCACAATGCGAGGAAGGCGAGCCATCGCAAGGTCTATAGACACCAGTTAGCAGGGTGTCTATAATAAGTGAATTATGTGCGTGTCACCGTAATTGAGTTCAAACCGGAGTTGCCCGCCCACAGGCAGGAACATTCATTGCACGTGGAATTATTGGTGTAGTGCCATTTGCGGATGACATTGTTGGGGGTTTAGCTGGCGAAGTTGCCGAGGCGTTTCTGCCGCAGACAAACGTTCCGAAAGTGTGCCCGTAATATGGAATACGCTACAATCCTCTTGGGCATTGCGATGCTTCTAGTGTTTGTGGTTCAAGGTCTGAAGCTTGTCTTCAAATCTGAATCCTATCGGCGGCGATCTTTTAGTCTAACGATTGGGATTGCCGCTTTCTTTCTACCGATATCCTTCTCAATAATCTTGCTATCTTCCGGCGTAGATGAAGGTAGCGTCAACTTCCTGATCGCGTTTTGTGGGATTGGTAGTCTCGTCGCTCTCTTCTTCTTTGCGAAAGCCGCGCTTCATTCGTAGCGCTGGACATAAGTGAGCAAATAACAGCCCATTTTCTTCTTTGCGAAAGCCGGGAACGAATTACCAATTACGTTGACACGCACATTATTCACTCTTCGCGGCCCGTGCTGCGTCTTTCAGTAGATCGAGATAAAGCGCATAGTCGCCGTCTTCGAAGAAGGTTCGCTCCCGCCGGTTGCCGCGTTGCGTGATGTGATGCGGGTGTCCGGGAAGCACCATGCGAGGAAGGCGAGCCATCGCAAGGTCTATAGACACCAGGCAGCAGGGTGTCCATAATAAGTGAATTATGTGCGTGTCACCGTAATTGCACCCAGAGCCAGACCTTCACGACGAATGGCCAGGTGTCGACGGTGAACGACGGCAACGGCAACAGAACCACTTACG